>NZ_JAHBRW010000002.1:1200000-1800000 GCF_018398315.1 Chelatococcus sp. YT9 | reverse complement strand
CGTCTTTAGTGAGCTTCTCGTGACGGTCGGTGAAGAACTCGCGCGCCATGAACACGACCTGATGCTGCTCGCAGCCCGGCCCGGAAAGGACGAAATGGCGGTCTACCGGCGCCTGGTCGAGGGCCGGCGGGCGGACGCCTTCATCCTCGTGCGCACACGCCATCAGGATGAGCGCGTCGCATATCTCACCGAGAGGGGCGTACCGTTCGTGTGCCACGGGCGCACGGACACCACGGAAGCTTATGCCTTCATCGACGGTGATGGCGAGGAGGGCTTCAACAGCCTGACCAAGCGCCTCATCACGCGCGGCCACCGCCGCATAGCCTTTCTGTCCGCGCCGGCGCATCTCACCTTTGCGGGCCTGCGCCTCGCCGGTTGGCGTGGCGCCATCCAGGCGGCCGGTCTATCCGCGGATATGTCGGAAGAGGCGGAGCCAACCGAGGAGGGCGGCTTCGCGCTGGCGCATCGATTTTTCGAAAGGGATGATCGCCCTACGGCGCTCGTCTGCTCGACAGACCGGATGGCGATTGGCGCCATTCGTGCTGCAGCGGATCGTGGGTTGGCGGTCGGTTCCGATATCGCAATCACCGGCCATGACAATATTCCGGCCGCCTCTTACTGCCAGCCATCCCTGACCACCATGGAACTGCCGACACGGCTGATTGGTGCGCGGCTTGCCCACATGGTTCTGGCCAGGCTTGGCGGAACCGATGTCCGCGATCTCACTGAGATCCACCGTCTCGTTCAGATGCCGCGTAGTTCCTCGGGCGAGGGAGGCGACTGATGGGACTATCGGTGCAGCAATGCCTCAGCCGGCAGCCGTGATGAAGACCAAGAGGAGGAACCCATGACTTTCATTAGAACCACCTTCGGGCTGACCACTTGTAAGTCTGCCAGTTTGGTTGGCGCGGCGCTGGTGACAGGCGCGCTGCTGGCTCATGCAGCTCCAGCCAGCGCTCAACAGCAGGACATCCTTTTCCTGTCGACGCAGCTTCGGCCTATCGAGGAAGCGCAGAAAGTGCGCAGCGTCATTCTCAAGGACTTTCCCGGGAAAGTGACGTATCTTGTTGAGGAACCTCCGGCTTTTGACGTCCGCATGAAGGCCGAAGGGCAGGCCGGCAAGCGCACGATCAGTGTCGCCGGCGCGCTGCATGGGGAGTTGCAACCGCTGGTCGTGTCGGGTGACCTCACCCCGATCGACGATATCGCGACGAAACTTGCCGACCGCGGCATCCCGGCGAATCTCATGGAGCTTGGGAAGCTCGGTACGGCTAACCAGATGTATATCCCGTGGATGCAGGCCACCTACATCATGGTAGCCAACAAGAAGGCCCTGCCGTATCTGCCGGCAGGGGCCGACATCAACGCGCTGACCTATGACCAGCTTGAGGCATGGGGCAAGGCGCTCACGGAGAAGACGGGCAAGCGCCTGATCGGCTTTCCGGCGGGCCCGAAGGGGCTGATGCCGCGCTTTTACCAGGGCTATCTCTACCCCTCCTTCACGGGCGGCGTGGTCACCCCCTTCCAGTCGGCGGAAGCGGAAGCGATGTGGGCGAAATTCAAGGGGCTCTGGCAGTTCGTCAATCCGAACTCCACAAGCTATGACTTCATGCAGGAGCCGCTGCTCGCCGAGGAGGTGTGGGTCGCGTTCGATCACGTCGCGCGCGTCAAGGACGCGTTGACACAGGCTCCGGAGGAGTTCGTGACTTTTCCCGCGCCGGCCGGTCCGAAGGGTCGTGGCTATATGCCGGTCATTGCTGGCCTTGCCGTGCCGAAGAATGCTCCGAACCCAACGGGTGCCGCCGAACTGATCGCCTTCATCTCCAAGCCGGAAACCCAAGTGAAGACAGCGGTTGAAGTTGGCTTCTTCCCGGTGGTCAAGGCGACGCTGCCTGCCGATCTCTCCCCCGGCATCAAGCTCATCGCGGAAGGCGTCGCCAAGACCCAGAACGCGCCCGATGCCTTACCAGCCCTGCTGCCGGTCGGGCTCGGCGACAAAGGCGGCGAGTTCAACAAGGTCTATTCCGATACCTTCCAGCGCATCGTGCTGCGCGGCGAGGATATCAAGGCGGTGCTGGCCTCGCAGGCCGGGGTTCTCAAGGGCTTGATGGAGGCGACCAAGGCACCTTGTTGGTCTCCGGACGCGCCGAGCCAAGGAGCCTGCCCGGTCAAGTAAGACAAAGGCACGGCGCGGCCGGCCTTCCTGCCGCCGCGCCTGCCGGACGTGGCCGCGAGGCCAATCGCAATCGAGCCTGAGAGATGATGACGCTGCGATCCCGGCTTTTGCCCTATCTGCTGCTCGCCCCGTCCGTCGCATTTCTGGCGGCGCTTTTCCTCGTGCCGCTGGTACAGACCATCTCGCTCTCCTTTATGGAGGAGGGTGCACCATCGCTGGCGAACTACAGCCGGATGGTATCCGACATCAATTTCGGCCCGGCGGTCCGCAACACCTTCCTTCTGGTGCTGACGGTTGTACCGATCCAGATCGTCATGGCGCTTGCCATGGCGATGATGCTGCAGAAACTGCCGCGCGGGCGGGATCTCGTTCTCTGGATCTGGACGATTCCCCTCGGGATCTCCGACCTCGCCGCCGGCCTCGTATGGCTCGCCATCCTGCAGGACCGGGGATATCTCAATAGCGCGCTCTATGGCCTCGGCCTCATCGAAGGACCGACAGCCTGGCTGACCTATGAAACGCCCGTCGCGCTGTTTGTCGGCGTGGTCGTTGCGGAGGTCTGGCGCGCCACCGCCATCGTCCTTGTCATCCTCGTCGCCGGCCTGCAGCTGATCCCGAAGGAATATAAGGAAGCTGCCGAAGTTTTTGGCGCGCGGCCCTGGACGATCTTCAGGCACATTACCTTGCCGTTGCTCAAGCCCAGCCTGCAAACAGCGCTTATCCTCCGCACTGTTTTGGCCTTCGAGGTCTTCGCGGTGGTCTATGCTATCGGCGGCACCAATTTCCCCGTGCTGGTCGGCGAGGCCTACAACTGGCAGCGCAATTACCAGAATACGGGCGTGGCTGCGGCCTATGCCATGCTGATCGTAGTCATATCGCTCGCAGCGACAGTCGTGTTCCTGTGGGCGCTCAGGACTAAGCCGGAGCAGCAGCCATGAACGTGTTGCGCCGCACTGTCTATATCGCTGGAATCGTTGCATTATGTGCCTGGGTGCTCGTGCCGATCTATTTTATCGCACTTGGCGCCTTCGGCGGACGCATCGGCGTGTTCCGCTGGCCAAAATCGATCTGGCCAGGGGACGCATCGCTCGCCGCGATGCAGCTCTTCCTGCAGGTCGAAGGCGTCGGCCAGGCGATGGTCAACAGCATTATCGCCGCGGCGATCACGATGGCGCTGTCGATTGCCCTCGGTGCTCCGGCCGGTTATGCGCTGGCGCGCTTCACCTTTCCCGGCCAGAACGCCTATCGCCTCCTGATCCTGCTGACGCGCGCCTTTCCTCTTGCGATCCTCGCGCTGCCGCTGACCGTGGCCTTCATTCGCATCGGGCTCTATGACACGGCTTTTGGTGTCGCGCTGATCCACACCGCGCTGGCCTTGCCTTTCGCGGCTCTTGTCTCGGCAAGCCTTTTCCAGGCAATTCCCCGCGAACTGGAGGAGGCGGCCTGGGTGTTCGGCTGCACGCGATTTCAGGCTTTCACGAAGGTCGTGCTGCCGCTCGCCCTTCCGGGTATCGCAGCCACCGCGATCTTCGCTTTCGTCATATCGTGGAACGAGGTTTTCGCGGCTTCGGTCCTCACCGTGCGCAACCGCACCTTGACGGCTTATCTCCTCACCGTCCTCGCGGAATCGCCGCTGCACTTCCGCTTCGCCGGCGGTTTCCTTCTCATCGTGCCATCCATCGTCTTCATCTTCGCGGTCAGGAAGTACCTCTTCGCGATGTGGGGCATCGCCAACCGCTGAGACGCCAGGGAACAAGGTTCAGCCATGGCCGATATCAAGATCGACAAGATCGCCAAGACCTTCGGGGCGACCCGCGCGCTCGACGAGATCACGCTCGATATCGCCGACGGCGAGTTCATCGCGCTGCTCGGTCCTTCGGGTTGCGGCAAGACCACGCTGCTGCGCATCATCGCCGGGTTGGAAACACGATCCGCCGGCCGTGTCATCATCGGCGGACGGGATATCAGCGATATACCGACGCGCCTGCGGGGCCTCGCGATGGTGTTCCAGAACTACGCGGTCTTCCCCCACATGACCGTCTATGACAATGTCGCCTTCGGGCTGCGGATGCAGAAGGCTGGAGAGGCGCGCGTCAAGGCTCAGGTGGCACGAGCGGCGGAGCTTCTGCACATCGAACCTTATCTCGATCGCTACCCCGCCAAGCTCTCCGGCGGCCAGCGACAGCGGGTCGCTGTGGCACGCGCCCTCGCGGTAGAGCCGCCCGTGCTGCTCATGGACGAGCCCTTGTCGAACCTTGATGCGCTGCTGCGTCTTGAGATGCGGGCGGAGCTCAAGGCCGTGCTTCGTGAGGCCGGGACCACGACGATCTATGTGACCCATGATCAAACCGAGGCCATGGGGCTCGCCGACCGGATCGCAGTGATGCACGGCGGCCGGATCGTCCAGATCGATAAGCCCTCAGCCGTCTACAGCAGGCCGCGCACCACCTTCGTCGGCGGTTTCGTCGGAAGCCCGCCGATGAACTTCCTCCCGGTCACCGCGACTTCGGGTGCGATCCTCCTCGATGGCTTATCCCTGCACGCGCCGCGGCCGGAAGGAGATCTGCTGGCCGGCATCCGCGCTGAGGACTTCACCTTGAACGAGGCCCAGGAGGGGCTTGTCTTCGAGGTTATGGTCGCGGAGCCGTTGGGTTCGCATACCCTCCTCACGGGAAGGTCGCGTGGACAAATGCTCCGTGTGGTCGCCCCGCCGGATGCTCAGTTCCCATCGGGCACGAGGCTCGGCCTCAAGCCGGATCCCAACCGCATCGTTTGGATGGATGCCGCCTCTGGTGAGGCGCTTGTACAAGAGACAGCAGTATGACCCGTCACGTTGATACCGCAGCCGCGCGCGATGTTCTCATCGCCAATGACCGGGGCGGCTACACCGTCCCGACCTCACGGCTCTACCCGTTCCAATGGAACTGGGACTCGGCCTTCGTCGCCATGGGTTGGGCGACCTTCGATGAGGAACGCGCCTGGCGTGAGCTGGAGCGCCTGGTGGAGGGGCAATGGGCGGACGGGATGGTGCCGCATATCGTCTTTCACGCGCCAAGCGACGACTATTTCCCCGGCCCGGATGTCTGGGGAACGCATCACAGCCCGCCGACATCAGGTATTTCACAGCCGCCGGTGCTGGCGAGCGCCATCAAATTTGTCTTCGATCGCGCCAAGGGGGCAGGCGCCTCAAAGCGCGCTGAGGGGCTGTATCGTGCCGCTTTGGCTTCACACCGCTGGTGGGCCACCGCGCGGGATCCTGAGGGAACGGGGCTCGTCGCTATTCTTCACCCTTGGGAATCTGGAATGGACAATTCCCCGGCTTGGGACGAGGCCTTCGCCCGCGTCCCGCCCGAGCCGACGACCGCAATCCGACGCAGGGATACGGCCCATGTGGGCGCGGCGATGCGGCCTCACGACGATGACTATCGGCGCTATATCTACCTCGTCGACACCTTCCGCGAGGCTGGCTGGGATGCCTCTGCCCTCTGGGAGAGAACACCCTTCAAGGTCGCCGATCTCGCCATCAACGGGATCCTGCAGCGCGCGGAGCAGGATCTGGCGCATCTCGCCGAGCGCGTCGGGAGCGAGGCCGAGAGGACCGAGATCAGCGCCCGTATCGAAAAGCGCTCCAAGGCTTTGAACACGCTCTGGAACGAGGAGAAGGGCCTCTACCAGCCGATGGACTTGATCACCGGCACACGCATCGACGTCTCGACCTCGGCGGGTTTTCTCCCTCTCTTCGCTGGCCTGCCGAGCGCCAACCAGGCCCGGCGCATGGCGGCGGAAATCGTGCGTTGGCGTGGCAAGGTCGCCCATGGGGTGCCGAGCACATCGCCGTTTGACCCGCGCTTCGAGCCGAAGCGTTACTGGCGCGGGCCTGTCTGGGCCGTCGTCAATTACATGATCGCCGAGGGGCTCGCCGCTTATGAACTGACCGAGGAGGCGGATGCGATCCGCGCCGATACGCGCGACCTCATCAGCACCCAGGGCTTCGCGGAATACTTCGATCCGAGGACCGGCGAAGGCTTAGGCGGGGGCAGTTTTTCCTGGACCGCCGCAATCGCGCTCTTGCTGTCGCCCTAGAAAAGAAGGCCGCGGCTCATCTGGTCGCGGTCTCGTAAGCCACCAGCGCGGCGCGCAGGTCTGCCGGAATCGCGCAGGGTTTGCGTAGCTCCATATCCGTGGTGACCGTCACGAAATGGCCGCGTACCGCTTCGCGGCCATCCTTCATCGCATGCAGGGTCAAACGATAGGAGGAGCGGCCCACTTCGGCGACGACTACTGCGACGTCCAGCGCATCACCCATCTCGCTCGGCTGGAAGAAGTCGCACGCCGCATGCGCATAGCCGAGCCCGATCCGGCGGTCACGGATGAAGAGCCGGTACGGCAATTTCAGCGCATCCGCGAACCAGTCCTCGATGACGCCATTGAAGAGATCGAAATAGACCGGGGTGTAGACAATGCCCGCCGGGTCGCAATGGCTGAAGCGAATGGGAATACGCGTATTCCAACAGTTCCGCGGTACTTCGTCAGCTTGTAGAGCTATGGGACGCGGCATTCCGACCTACAGGGTGGTGCGATAGCGCTTCGGTAATGTGCAAGCGAGGTGCAGCAGCAAGCGACCACACCTATAGCCGAGCAAACCGAAAATGATAGTACCCATGAACTGCCGTTCCGGGGCGCGCCGCATCCGCCCGCGCCGCCACGGTTGTCGTGGATCTCAGGCAAGAGGAGGTTGGCCATGAACGCCGCGCCGGCGATCATGACGGACACGGTCGAGGGCAGGTCCATGGCGGCGCACTCCGGTCACGCAGTCCTCAAGCCGGCTTCCCGCATCAAAGGAAGAACCCTGTCCGTAAAGAAGGGCAGCTCATAGGTATAATTGACGAAGGACAACGCGGCACCCTCATAACCCTGTTCAGAGAGGGCCAAGAGCTCGTCCACGATCTTCTCCGGCGTGCCAACGAGCGGATAGCTGCCCGCCCCACCCGCGAAGCGCTTCTGCGCCTGCTCGAAAGCAGCTCTGTCGAGATCATTCGCGAAATGACGGTTCCCTGACATGCGGCTTTCCAGCGCCGACTGATCGGCCATCTCTACCGCATAGTGGTGGTAATAGGTCTCCGCCTCCGCCTGGGTCTCCCGGCAGACCACGTGGCAGACCGTATAAAGGCCGAGATCGCGGCCGGCCGTTGCGGCCCGCTGGCGCACATCAACCGCATGTCTGCCAGCGTCCTCCATGGTCCCGAAGGTGGTGAAAAGGAAATCGCAATGGGCTGCCGCGAAGTCTCGTCCGTGGGGGCTGAAGGCCGCGTTCATGGTAACGGGCCGTGGTGTCTGCAGGGCAGCGGGCCGGCTGACCACGTCCTTGAGCGTGTAGAACTTGCCGTCGAAGTCAAAGGGTTGATCATTGCCATAGCATCGCTCGATCACATGCATCCACTCGGCCGCCTGTGTATATCCATCCTCGTGGAGCGAGATACCGAACATGCCGAACTCGGCCGGGCTCCAACCGCAGACGATGTTGAGACCGGCGCGGCCGGCGGAGATATGATCGACAGTGGCGAGCGCTTTCGCGGCATAGATCGGATGCACGACCGGTACATGCACGGTCATGAATAGCGCGATCTGTTCCGTTGCTGCTGCCAAGCCCGCAGCCCATGTGAACGTTTCGAATGACCATTCCCGAACACGGTTTTGGCCGCCATAGCCTCGCCAACGCGCGATGGGAAGGAAGAATTCTAGTCCCGCACGGTCAGCGATCTGAGCCGCGGTTACGTTATCCGTCCAACGCGCAGGCCAACGCTCCGGCACCGTGGAGATGGCCAAGCCGCCATCGGCATTGGCGGAAAAGACGCCAAGTTTGAAACGGTTGAGACCCTTGAGCGGGTGCTTCTTTAACACGGAAGGGCCTCCCAGCGGATAAAGCCGCTGCAATCAATACGGCGGCTCAAGTCGTTTGACGAGTTATAATTTCAAGTCTAAACTATTCAAATTCGAGGGCGTGTCTATAGCCATGTAACGATCAGTGTCTCGGTACTCGAGGAATTCTCGTCAATTTTCGGCCTCTAGGCGAACGAGCTAAAGAAATGGCAGATGAAATCTTCTCTATAAACGTCGCCAAATAGGTTTAGAGATAGATTGCCAGCATGATAAAGCTATTATGAGTGGCAGTGAGTTACCAAGCGTCGGCGTTTCAAGCCGTTGGTCACATGCAAGGTGGGCTTTGTGAACTGTAATTTATGCAAACGCATCCATCTCGATTTCAGCGGTGGTTCACGCGCAGCTTTTTCATCACGGAGAATTCATGACTGAGAGCGCCGCAGCCGCTTTTATCGCGGATTTGCATGCTGCGCTCGGTCCTGTCGTAATTACGGGTCAAGATATCCCGGCGCAGTTTCACACTGATTGGAGCGGTCTGCCGTCCGTTCGTCCCATAGCCTTGATCCGACCGCGCGAAACCGAGGAAGTAGCGGCGGCGCTCAAGATCGCCGGCCGCCATGGTATAACGATCGTGCCGCAGGGGGGGCTCACAGGGCTTGCCGGCGGTGCGCAACCTGTCCCCGGCGGGGCTGTCATGTCCCTCGACGGCATGAGCGGCATCGAGGAAATCGATCCGGTGATGGCGAGCATGACGGTCAAGGCCGGCACGCCACTCGAGGTTGCTCAGAAGGCTGCGGAACAGGCAGGTCTTTTCCTCGGCCTCGACCTCGGCGCGCGGGGCTCCTGCCAGATCGGCGGCAATCTCGCGACCAATGCCGGTGGCAACCGCGTGATCCGTTACGGGATGGCGCGCGAGCATGTGCTTGGCCTTGAGGTGGTGCTGCCTGACGGCACGGTAGTGACATCGCTCAATAAGCTCATCAAGAACAATGCCGGCTATGATCTCAAGCAGTTATTCATCGGCTCCGAGGGCACACTGGGCATCATCACGCGCGTCGTCCTGCGCCTCCAGGCCAAGCCCCTCACGGTGAACACGATCTTCTGCGGCTGCCGGGATTTTCCGGCGGTTCTCGAACTGCTGAGAGGCGCACGAGCTCGCCTTGGCCCAGCCCTATCCGCCTTCGAGGTCATGTGGCCGAGCTTCTACGACTTCATGACGGGCAAGTTGAGCGAACTGCGCCGTCCCCTCGGCCGCCCCCATGGAATGTATGTTTTGCTCGAACAGAGCGGATTCGATCCGGAATCCGACCGCGGCCGGTTGGAAGCGCTCATGGGGGACATGCTGGAGACGGGGATCGTCGGGGATGCCGTGCTCGCCTCCTCAGAGCGCGAGACGCGCGAACTCTGGGCCGTTCGAGACAGCGTGTCGGAATACAGCAAGCTGATGGGGCCGCTCACCGCCTTTGACGTTGGCCTGCCGGCGAGCCGGATGGCGGAGGTGGTCGCGACGATCGAGGCGCAATATCAGGCGCGTTGGCCGGGCGCGATCCTGCTGGTCTATGGCCATATCGGTGACAGCAACCTCCATCTTGTCGCAAATGTACCGGAAGCTGGCGGTCATCAGCCGCACGATGAGATCACGGATCTTGTCCTGAGCGCCGTGCGCGCTGTCGGTGGCACAGTCTCGGCCGAGCATGGCATCGGACTTCTGAAAAAGAAGTATCTCCATTTCACCCGGTCCGAGGGGGAGCTCGCGCTGATGAAACGGATCAAAGCCGCGATCGACCCAGGCGATATTCTCAACACGGGCAAGGTTCTCACGCTGTAAGCCAATGACCAGCATGATGCCGCGCCTGCGAGGCGCTTTCTGGAGAGGGCCATGGCCAATTCCAATCTGTGCATCCGAGGGGATCATGAGCCCGCTGCTTGATGGTGCTGGAAAAATGGAAGAAAGCAGGACTATCTGATGTTTGTTTTCAATGGGCGCAGCCTGCGCCAGCATCTCACTGGGGGCGGCCAGTTTGGCGCGTTCTGGTTCTCGCTCGGTTCCCCTACGCTTGTCGAACTCGCGACACAAGCTGGCCCCGACGCCATCGTTATTGATGCGCAGCACGGCCTCTGGGACAGGCAGTCCCTTGAGCATGCTGTCGCGGCCACCGGCGGTAAGGTTCCGCTTCTCGTGCGCACTCTGGATGCCACCAAAGGCGCTATTAGCACGGCGCTCGACGCCGGTGCTGTCGGCGTGATCGCCCCTTTGATCGAAACGGCTGAGGAGGCGCTCCGCGTGGTGGAGGCGGCCCGCTTTCCCCCCCACGGCGCGCGCTCCGGCGGCGGCGTCCGGCCGCTTGCCGGTGACTTCGCGGCCTACTATGCACAAGCCAATTCGCATACGCTGGTGGGCGTGATGATCGAGACCGCGGCCGGCGTTGCGAATGCCGAGGCGATTGCCGCGGTAGAAGGGATTGATCTCGTTCTCATCGGCACGGGAGATCTGGCGATTTCGCTCGGTACGTTCCCGGCAGCCGATCAACGCCATGAGGAAGCCTGCAGCACAGTCTTGGCCGCCTGCCGAAAGGCCGGCATTGCCTGCGGAATCTTCACGCCGCATGCCGAAGTCGCCGCCGCGCGCGCCGGGCAAGGCTACAACATGACGGTGGTCGCCAACGACATCGATGTGGTTTCCCGCGGCTTCGCGAGCGCTCAATCAGCCTTTCGGCGCGAGACGAAGCCTGGAGAAGCATGATCGCAAAGATGAAATGGCGCATCGGGTGACGATGGAACGGAGTAGGCGCGTGGCTGTAAACCTCCCGTCTACGGCGTGAAAGGCTGTTATCGAACCGGATTGAACGCTCCGCCTTGCCGGGCGTGCCGAGATGGCAGGCCACGCCGCCCACGCCCCGAAGCTCTCAACGGGTCAGATCTCAATCGAACGCATAAAACCCGTCTGCATCGCAGATGGCGGGGGCAGCTTCGAGAGCCTTGATGTCGGGCAAGGGTCGTGCCGTGCGGCTGTCGCCCGACAGGTGCCGCTCGAGCGCTGCCGCAACGCCGAGTGTGAAGCGATCGCCGCCGCGCGGGCCAATGACCTGAAGGCCGAACGGCATGCCGTTTCCGTCAAGCCCTACGGGCAGGGAGACTGCCGGGTGACCCGGCAGGGTTGCCGCGTAGGCGCAGGCCAACCAATGGTAATAGCTGCGCGTGGGGTTGCCATTGATCTCGCGGGGATAGAGCTCACGCCACGGTCTCGGGCTGATGGTGACACTCGGCGCGAGTATGACGTCGTAGTTCTTGTAGAACGCCTGCCAGCGGCGGTGCATCGCAGTCTGGGCGTTCATCGCAACCGCCACGTCACGCGCGCTGTAGCCGTCACCCTCGGCGATGTTATCCTTGATATTGGGCCCGAGCTGGTCAGGGTACTTGGCGGCCAGCGGGCCGAACATGGCGAGCGCCGCGACCGCGCGCAGCACCGCGAAGATGTCGTCCGCTCCCGTGCAATCCGGCGTCGTATCAGCCGCCTCACGGAAGACGGAGCGAAACAAACCCGTCTTTTGCGAAAGTGTCGCGGCGACCTGATGCTCCGTAGGAGCGAAGCCGAAGTCCGGTGTGATTGCCACACGTAATGTCGTCAGATCGACTTCGGGGAGATCAGCATAATGTGCCGGGTTGCGCAGGGTCTCGCCCGGAACGACGGCCGACAGCGGATCCCGGTTGTCCTCGCCCATCATGACGGACAACAGCATCGCCACATCATTGACGGTCCGGGCCATGGGCCCCAGGGTCGAGATCTGCAGCCAAGCCGCTCCGCGCTTCTCGCTGGGGATGAGCCCCGGGGTGGGACGGAAACCAACGACACCGCAGAAAGCGGCCGGGTTGCGCAGCGAACCGCCCGTGTCCGACCCAGAGGCCAACGGCACCATGCCGCAGGCGAGAGCAACCGCGGAGCCGCCGGAGGAGCCCGCTGCGGAACGCGTGGGATCGAAGGGGTTGCCTGTCGCGCCGAAGACAGGGTTGCGGGTGTTGCCGCCCGCCGCCCATTCCGGAACGTTCGTCTTGCCGATCACGATACCGCCGGCCTGCCGGATGAGCGCGACGAAGCGCTCGTCGGCATCGGGTACGTGGTCCTTGAAAATAGGGCTGCCGAACGTCGTGCGCAGCCCGCCGGTCTCGGACGTGTCCTTGATTCCGATCGGCAGGCCGTGCAGCGGTCCGAGGCGTTCCCCCCGCGTAACGGCGGCCTCTGCCGCGCGCGCTGCCTCGCGTGCGCGCTCGAAATCCCGGGTGACCATGGCGTTGACGGCATGGTCAACAGCTTCGATGCGCGTGATACAACTTTCTAACAGCTCCACGGGGGAAAGTCGTCGTGCACCGATAAGGCGGCGGGCCTCGATCGCCGGGAGATCACAAGGCTGCATGAGCTGTTCCTGCCTTCAGAGTTGCGGCCTGCGAGCCGCATGTTGGTATGCCGATATTGCTCGTCGATCACAGAGTGCCGCGTTGCTGGCGCCGCCTGGGAACCCATGCCTTGACCATGAACAGTGTCGTTCCCCACTTATGCGCACCATCACCTCAGCGCTGTTCCGGCGAGCGATGCTGCCGTCTTCCTGCCTGTGATACTTGCGCTAGGAGCCTAGACACTGGCGTCAGAACTGCAAGACCAATTTCAAGCTTGAAGCATTTACGTGCCGGCAATCTATGTTTACACTCATTGCCTATCAAAACGGTCTTGATCAAATGACCAAACGTGCCAAGAGGGGTCTCTCAATGAGAATGACAGGCATCTCGACTGTGTTGCAGGCCACGGCCTTCGCGGTTCTCGCCTCTCTTCCCGCGCCAGGCTGGGCGGCCGATCTGAAAATCGGCTTCAGCGCGCCAGCGACAACCCTGGATCCCCAGTTTCACAACGCGAGCCAGAACATTGCTGTCTCACGCAACATGTTCGACACACTGGTCCAGATGGATCCGGACAGCCACATTGTCCCGGCACTGGCCGAGTCGTGGCGCCTCGTTGACGACACCACCTGGGAATTCAAGCTGCGGCCCGCGAAGTTCAGCGATGGCTCGCCTGTGACTGCGGAAGACGTGGTTTGGTCCCTGGATAGACCTGCGACCATCCCGAACAGCCCCTCGAGCTTCACTATCTATACCCGCCCGATTGTCGAGAAGAAGATCATTGATGAGCACACGATTCAGCTGAAGACGGCTGCTCCTTATCCGCTGCTCCTCGCTGACCTGACCAATGTCTTCATCGTCAGCAAAAAGGCGACCGAGGGCCTGACCTCCGACAAATTCGTGACGGGGCAGGGGGTGCTCGGCAGCGGCCCGTACAAGTTCAAATCGTATACACCCGACGATCGCGTCATCATGACTGCGAACGAGAACTACTGGGGCGACAAGCCTGCATGGGAGACGGTCGAGATTCGCTTCCTGCCAAATGACAGCTCCCGCCTCAGCGCGCTTTTGTCAGGGGAGGTGGACGCCATCGAGAATATCCCGACGCCTGATCTCGAAGCGGTAAAAAACAACAAGAACCTCGTGGTCGGGGAGAAGATGTCGCATCGGCTCATCTTTCTGTTCCTCGATAGCGGGCGTAACGAGACGCCCGGTGTATCGGCCGCCGACGGCAGCCCTCTGAAAGCCAATCCATTCAAAGATGTGCGCGTGCGCAAAGCGGTCAACCTGGCCATCGATCGCGAGGCTATCGCCAGCCGTCTGATGCAGGGGCTTGCCTTTCCTACGAATAATATCGTGACCGAAACCATGCAGGGTTATGTTCCCGGCATCAAACCCGCCTATGATCCCGAACAGGCGAAGAAGCTCCTCGCCGAAGCCGGCTATGACAAAGGCTTCCGCCTTGTCCTGGCGTCCCCGAACAATCGCCTGATCAACGACGCCAAGGTTGCGCAGGCCGTCGCGCAGATGCTGACCCGCGTCGGTATCCGCACCTCCGTCGACGCGGTCCCCTTCGCGGTGATCAACACGCGCGGCAACAAGGGCGAATTTTCCTCCGTGATGATGGGTTGGGGAGCGCAGACAGCCGAAGCATCGTCGCCGATCCGCGCGATGATCGCCTGCACGAACAAGGAAAAGGGTTGGGGACCAGTCAATTGGGGCAATTACTGCAACCCAGATCTTGATGCTGTTACTGCCAAGGCGCTCAATACGATGGACGACGCGGCACGCGCAAAGCTGCTTCAAGACGCCAGCCAAATTGTCCATGACGACGTGGCCATCGTGCCGCTCTATTTCCAGGCGAATACGTGGGCGGCCAAGCCCGGCATCACGATCACCCCGCGCATGGATGAGCGCACCTCCGCGCTCATGTTCGCGCCTGGCAAATGATCAGCGGCGATGTGATCACTCGTTGGGTGATCACTGACCCAATGATCTCGCATCAAACGGCGGACCGTCTGGTGATTGCGGCGCGATGGTGACCGTCAAGTTGGTGATGCAACAGACCGGTGATGAAGTGCGGCAGACAGGAGCTGTAAGAGGATGCTTGTATTCCTGACGCGCCGCCTTTTCGGCGGGCTGCTCGTACTCTTCGTTACCGCGACGCTGGTGTTCTTTGCGGTTTTCGCACTGGGGAATCACGTCGATGTCATGGTGAGCCCGGATGCCGACCAGACGGAACGCGCGGCCGCTATCGCGCGCCTTGGGCTGGATCGACCTATTCTGGAGCAATATGCGAGTTTCCTGTGGAATGCCGTGAGGGGCGATCTCGGCAATTCCTTCGTCTACGGAAAGCCCGCGACAACGGTCATTCTGGAACGCTTGCCGGTGACGTTAGAGCTCGCCGTCGTCGCCATGGCGATCGCGCTCGCTATCGGCATTCCGCTCGGTCTCATCGCTGGCCTGAAACCTGCGAGCTTCAGTGGTAAGACCATCATGTCCGGCTCGATTCTCGGCTTCTCGCTGCCGAATTTCTGGATCGGCCTGATGCTCATCTCGATCTTCGCGGTGCAGCTCAAGTGGCTGCCCTCGGGCGGCCGCGGTCCGACCGTGGACGTTTTCGGCATTCCACTGTCCATCTTGTCCCTGGAAGGACTGAAGTACCTCATATTGCCGGCGTTTACGCTTGCGCTTTACAAGACTTCGCTGATTATCCGCATCTGCGAGACAGGAACACGCAACGTCAACCGGCAGGATTACATCCGCACGGCGGGGGCGCGCGGCGTGCCGCCGGTCCGCATCGTGACCGTCCACCTCCTCAAGAATGTCATCATCCCCGTCATCACCGTCATGGGGCTCGAGTTCGGCGCCATGATCGCCTTTGCGGTGGCGGTGGAGACGGTGTTCTCCTATCCCGGCATGGGCAAGCTCCTGATCGACTCCATCAACCGCATCGACCGGCCGGTGATCGTCGCCTATCTCATGGTAACCTGCCTGATATTCGTCACCGTCAATCTGATCGTGGACGGGCTTTATGCCGTCCTCGATCCGCGCGTGCGCCTCAGCGCATCGAAGGCTTGAGCCATGGTTGCAGCGCATATTCCGACCGGGCCTGGCACGACCGAGGCCGAGGAGCCCCGCCAGAGCATCACCCGCAAGCGCATCAAGGCCTTCCTGCGCGCGCCGGGCGCGGTCTTCGGGCTGGCCCTGTTCCTGCTGTTCCTGATCCTGGCGGTCTTCGCCCCCCAGATCTCGCCGCAGAACCCCTATGATCTCGACACCCTCGACATCATGGACAACATGCTGGCGCCGGGCTCGACGCTGGGCAACGGCGCCACCGCATGGCTCGGCACCGATGACCAGGGCCGGGACATGCTGTCCGCCATCCTGCACGGCCTGCGCATTTCGATCGGCGTGGGCGTCACGTCAGTCTTGATCGCCAGCGCGATCGGTGCCGTCGTCGGCATCGGCTGCGCCTATATCGGTGGCCGCGTCGACAGCATCGCCATGCGCATCGTCGACCTGCAGCTCTCTTTTCCTTCGATTCTCGTGGCGCTGGTGCTGCTGTCGGTCTTCGGGCGCGGCATCGACAAGGTCATCCTCGCCCTCGTCATCGTGCAATGGGCTTATTATGCGCGCACGGTGCGCGGCTCGGCACTCGTCGAGCGCGAGAAGGACTATATCGCGGCCGCCGTGTCCTTCGGGGCGCCGCGATGGCGCATCATGTTCCGGCATCTCCTGCCGAACTGCCTGCCGCCGCTCATCGTGGTCGCCACGGTGCAGATCGCTCATGCGATCTCGCTTGAGGCAACGCTCTCCTTCCTCGGCGTCGGCGTGCCCGTGACGGAACCCTCGCTCGGCATGCTCATCGCCAACGGCTATGGCTATCTGCTCTCCGGCAAATACTGGATCTCGACCTTTCCCGGCTTCGCTCTTCTGCTCCTGGTCCTTGCCATCAATCTCGTCGGCGATCGTCTGCGCCACGTAATGGATCCCTACAGCGATCAGAATGGCAACTGACAGCCCTCCCTCCGGTCGCCGGGCGCTGGTGCTCGGCGCGGGCATTGTCGGCGTCTCGATCGCGTTGCATCTTCAGCAGCGCGGTTGGTCCGTTGCCATTGTCGACCGCAAGGATCCGGGGCGCGAGACGAGCTACGGCAACGCGGGTTTCATCGAATGCTCGTCGGTGCTGCCGCATCCCTTTCCGCGTGGTTTATCGACGCTGCTACGGCTGGCGATGAACCGCTCGGACGGTGTGCGCTACGATCCGCGCTTCCTGCCGCGCATCGCGCCCTGGCTCCTGGCCTACTGGCGCGCCTCGCAGGACAGCGCTCTGGCCCATATCGGGCCTGCCTTCCGCGCATTGATCGGCACCGCGCTCGCCGAGCACGAGGCGCTGATGGCCGAGGCCGGGGCAACGGCGCTGCTCAGCCGCGACGGCTGGCTGGAGCTCTGCCGTTCCCCGCGGCAACTGGAAGAAGCCGACCGCGAGGCGGAGTTCGCCCGCGGCCACGGGGTGACGGCGGAACGCATCGGTGCGAAGGCCCTTTATGCGCTGGAGCCCGCGCTGCGACCCGGCATCAGCGGCGCCATCGTCTGGCGCGACACCTGCCGGATCATCGATCCCGGCGGGCTGGTCGAGGCCTATGCGCAGCTCTTCACGGCAAAAGAGGGCAAAATCCTGCGGGCCGATGCCCTCACGCTCACCGGCGCGGCCGGCGCCTGGCAGATCCGGTCCGGGAGCGGGGAAACGATCTCCGCCGACCATGCCATCGTCGCCCTCGGGCCGTGGGCGGGAGATCTCGCCGCGCGCTTCGGCTATCGCTTCCCGCTGGCCGTCAAGCGCGGCTATCACCGGCACTTCGCCTATGCTGACGGCGGGCGGCTGAAGCAAGCCGTCTACATCCGTGACGAAGCCTGCCTGATGGTCCCGGTGACGCGCGGCATTCGCCTGCTCTCGGGCGTCGAGCTCGCCCCGCGCGATGCGCCGCCGAGCCCCGTCCAGCTTCGACATATCGAGGCAAAGGCGCGTCGCGTGGTCACGCTTGGCGAGCCCGTGGAGCACGAGCCCTGGCTTGGCGCGCGGCCCTGCCTGCCGGACATGCTGCCGGTGATCGGCCCCGCGCCGCGCCATGTCGGGCTGTGGTTCGCCTTCGGGCACAGCCACTATGGCCTGACATTGGGCCCGACGACCGGGCGCCTACTGGCGGAGATGATGAGCGGCGAGGCGCCCTTCATCGCGCCGCAGGCCTATCGCGCCGAGCGCTTCGCCGTTTAGTGCACATCAACAAAGACGCTGTTCTGCCAAGCGCCTGATCAGCGCAACGCAACGTTCGAGCTCGGCCTCTTCGATGAACTCGTCGGGCTGGTGGGCCTGCGCGATATCGCCGGGGCCGCAGACGACGGCCGGGGTGCCGAAACGCTGGAATATGCCCGCCTCGGTGCCGTAGGGAACCTTCAGGGCGGCCGTCTGGCCGACGAGGTCCATGAGGAGCGTCTCGGCCGTCCGGTCGGCATTGGGGCCGAGCGGCGGGATATGGGCCTGAACCTCAAAGGCGATGCCACAGGCCGGATCGATCGCCTTCATCGCCGGTTCGAGGGTCTCACGCGCGAAGTGCTCGATGCGCGCGAGCACGGCGCGGTCATCGACGCCGGGAATGACGCGCATTTCCCAGAAGAGGCGGCAGTTTTCGGCGACAATATTGCCGTGCAAGCCGCCGTTGATGATATTGACCTGGATGGTGCTGTAGGGCGGATCGAGGCCGTCGTGGCGCGCGCCCTCCACAAATTCCCGCCGCAGGCCGTTGATGAAGGCGATCAGCTCGCCCGCGACCATCACCGCATTAACATAGCGATCGGGCTGCGAGGAATGGCCGGGCTTGCCGGTGACCGTGGCCCAGCCGATGAGCCCGCCCTTGTGGGCATCGATCACCTTGAGCGACGAGGGCTCGCCGATGACGGCCAGTTGCGGCGCCAGTCCTGACCGGCCAAGCCACTCGGCCATCGACCAGACCCCGGTGCAGCCGACCTCCTCGTCATAGGAGAAAGCCAGATGGAGCGGCCTGGCAAGCGGCAGCCGGGCGACATCCTGCGCCGCCGCGATGCTGGAGGCGAGAAAGCCCTTCATGTCGGTCGCGCCGCGGCCGATGAGCCGGCCGTTCTCCGCCCGCATCAGGAAGGGATCGCCCGTCCAGGCCTGTCCGGTCGTCGGCACGACATCCGTATGGCCGGACAGAACGAGGCCGCCGGGCACCTCCGGGCCGATGCTGACGAGGAGATTGGCCTTGGTGCCGTCCGCATGCGGGAAGCGCCGGAACCGGGCCCCGAGCGACGCCAATGCAGTCTCCACCCACTGCAGCAGATCGAGATTGGTCGCCGCGCTCACGGTCGGAAAGCCGATGAGATGGCCGAGCGCGGCTTTGGCAGATAGCGTTGACATGGCATCCTTTTCCCTATGCGGGATTATCTGAGCGCCTCGGCGATGCGTGAGCAGGCCTGCTCGATCTGGCGCGCGTCACGCAATACGCACATGCGCATGAAGCGCCTGGCAACGCCGCCGAAGAGATGGCCGGGCGCGAGCCCGACGCGCGCCTCGTGCAGGATCCTGCTGCAGGCAACCATCGCGTCGTCCTCGCCCTTCAGGGCGAAGAACACGTAGAGGCCGCCCCGCGGCTTGGCACCGAACTCGAGTTGGTTGATGCCGGCCAGATGCTCGTACGCGATATCGCGGCCGGTGCGGCAGCGTTCGCGCACCTCGTCGACCACCGGCTCGCCGTGGATCAAGGCCGCGGCAGCCGCTGCCTGGACGAAGCCCGCCGTGCCGCTGTTGAGGTACTGGGTCATCGCCCCGATGGTGGGCGACAGCGAGGCGGGATGGTTGAGCCAGCCCACGCGCCAGCCGGTCATGGCCCAGGCCTTGGAGAAGCTGTTGACCGCCATGACGCGGTCCTCGTCATCGGCGATCTGGAGCATCGACGGCGCAACCGGGCCGTCGAAATAGATGCGGCCATAGACTTCGTCGCTGAGGATCCACACGCCGGTGCGCCGGCTGAAGGCGAGAATGGCTTCGAGTTCTCCAGCCGTCGCCACCCAGCCGCCCGGATTGGACGGCGTGGGCAGGAAGATCGCCCGCGTCTTCGCGGTACAGGAGGCGAACAACCGGTCGAGATCGAGCCGCCAGTCGCCATCCCGGAACTCGAGCGGGAAGGGCACCGGGACGCCGTCATGCATATGGATGGCGGCGCGAATATTGGGCCATTGCGGCTCGATATAGACGACTTCGTCGCCCGCATCGACGATCAGCGACAGCGCGAGATAAACGGCCTGCATGCCGCCCGGCGTGACGGTGGAGCGGGCCCGCGAGATCGGCCGCCCGTGCAGCGCGGTCTGGTAGGCCGACAGGGCCTCGGAAAGCGCGGGCAGGCCGCGCATGTCCGGGACGTAGAAGGTCATGCCCTGATCGAGCGCCGCCTTCGCGGCATCGCGGATGAAGGCGGGCGTGACCATGTCGCCCTCGCCATACCAGAGCGGAATGACGCCCTCGATGCCCTGCGCCTCCACGGCGAGCCGCGCAATATTCTCCATGGGAATACTGGCCATGGAGGGGCGAATGCCGAGTAGCGGCGCGAGATCTGCCGGTATTGCCACAATAGTCACTCCACAGGATTGTCATCCGGTCGAATATCGATCCGGCATCGTGCGGGCCCGCTCGCAAGGGTCAGAATCAATGCATTCGCATCTTCCAAGAATGCCTGCCGGAGTTTGCCCCCGCGACACGCCATTCTAGTCGGTCGTCTGGCTGGAGGCCGATGGATTTTCCCTCTCCGCGCGGCCGCGTGCCGCTCAATTACGAGATTCGAGCGTTGCGCCCAATTATTTCAAGTTCAAACTATTCTATGCCGACACGTCCGAAATGCAACAGCGGCGTTGTTCGCCCCCGTCAAGTGGACAGCTTTTGGGCGTTGGCTAGGCCGAGCTGCCACGCTCTCATGGTCGATAAATATGCATATGCATTCAATTTGGGAGGCTCGCGAGCCATATTCGATCTTGCCTTGGCGCAGCCTTTCCCTATTCTTATTCAAAGAGACGGGAACAAGCCGGCCAGGCCCAAGGAATATGGATTTTCAGATATCGAGGGTTGGCCGACAGGCGGTGACAGAGACCGGTGATGGACATCGTGAGCTTGCCGTCCCGGTGATCATGATGGGAGGCCAGTCGCATGGCTGAACGTTCGTTCGCGCGCGAGGTGCAGGATCTCAAGCTGGGTGAAGGTGAGATCTTCCGGGGTGAAGGTATTCTCGCCATCACCAAGGCATTGTTGCAGTCCGGCGTGTCTTATGTAGGCGGCTATCAAGGCTCGCCTATTTCCCATCTCATGGATGTGCTTGCCGACGCCAAGGACGTGCTTGATGACCTTGGTGTTCATTTCGAATCCTCCGCCTCAGAGGCTGCGGCTGCTGCGATGCTCTCGGCCTCGGTGATGTATCCGGTGCGCGGCGCTGTCACGTGGAAATCGACGGCCGGTACCAATGTGGCATCGGATGCGCTATCGAATCTGTCATCCGGCGGTGTGACAGGAGGCGCCCTGGTCATCATCGGCGAAGACTACGGCGAAGGCTCCTCCATCATGCAGGAGCGCTCCCATGCCTTCGCCATGAAATCGCAGATGTGGCTGCTCGATCCGCGCCCCAATCTGGAATCCATCGTCAAGGCAGTTGAAGATGGCTTTGCGTTGTCGGAAGCGTCCAATACGCCGGTGATGCTCGGCGTTCGTATCCGTACCTGCCACGTCCACGGCCAGTTCGTGGCGAAGGATAACAAGAAGCCTGAGTTCACTTTGAGGCAGGCTGTCGAGCAGCCGAAGCGCGACGTCAACCGCATCGTCCTGCCGCCTGCGGCGTATATTCATGAAAGGGAAAAGCTGGAGAAACGCTGGCCGGCGGCTGTTGCCTTCATCAAAGAACGCAAGCTCAACGAATTTTTCGGGCCAGAGCAAGGTGACGTCGGCGTCATCCTGCAAGGCGGTATGTATAACAGCGTCATGCGTGCCTTGCAGCTCATGGGGCTCGCAGATGTCTACGGCAATTCCGCCGTTCCGCTCTATGTCCTCAACGTCGCCTATCCGATGATCGACGACGAAATGGTGGAATTCTGCCTCGGTAAGAAGGCCGTCATCATGGTGGAGGAGGGGCAGCCCGAGTATATCGAGCAGAGTCTGCATACCCTGCTGCGCCGCCGCGACATCAATACCAAAGTCAGCGGCAAGGATCTCCTGCCGCTCGGCGGCGAGATGACGGCGCCCGTGCTGATCAAGGGCCTCACCGCCTTCTTCGAGACCCACGCCCGCGTGCTGCTCGGCAACCGACCGCCGCTGCCGGATGCGACCCCGATCCTCGCCGATCCGAAGATCAAGGCCTTGGCCGATGTCGTGCCGCAGCGGCCGGCCGGCTTCTGCACCGGCTGTCCCGAACGGCCGATCTTCGCGGCGATGAAGCTGGTCGAGAAGGAACTCGGCCAGCATCACGTCTCGGCCGACATCGGCTGCCATCTCTTCTCCATCCTGCCGCCCTTCAATATCGGCGCGACGACCATGGGCTACGGCCTGGGGCCGGCCTCTGCGTCCGCCTTCAACGTGAAGGCGAACAAGCGCCCGATCGCCGTGATGGGCGACGGCGGCTTCTGGCACAACGGCCTCTCCACCAGCGTCGGCAACGCCGTCTACAACAAGCAGGACGGCGTGATCCTGATCGTCGACAATCATTATGCCGCCGCCACCGGTGGGCAGGATATTTTGTCTTCGCGCGCCGATAATCCTGAACGCTCGACGAAGCATCCGATCGTTGATGCGGTGAAGGGCATCGGCGTCCAATGGGTGCGCCAGATCGACCGGACCTATGACGTCGCCAGGATGCGCGATACCCTGAAGGAAGCGCTGACGACGGCGGAACGTGGGCCCAAGGTCATTGTCGCCTCGTCGGAATGCATGTTGAACAAGCAACGGCGCGTGAAGCCGCAGTTCAACAAGGCGGTCAAGGCAGGGCAGCGCATGGTGCGCGAGCGCTTCGGGGTCGACGAGGATGTCTGCACCGGCGATCATGCCTGCATCCGGCTCTCGGGCTGCCCCTCGCTGTCGGTGAAGCACACCGACGATCCCCTGAAGGATGACCCGGTCGCGGCCATCGACAATTCCTGCGTGGGCTGCGGCAATTGCGGCGAGGTCTCCGAGGCCGCCGTCCTCTGCCCCTCCTTCTATCGGGCGGACATCATCCATAACCCGACCGGCCTGGACCGCGTCCTTGCGAAAGTTCGCGGCGCGGTGATCGGCTTCCTGCAGCGCCGGCGCGACAGCCGGCGCGTGGTCTTCCCGGCGTGAACGAGGGCGCGATGACACGCCATGAAACCTTCCCGGCGGCGCGCCTGGCGACCGCGCGCCCCATTTCCGTTGCAATCCTCGCCATGGGCGGGCAGGGCGGTGGTGTCCTGTCGGACTGGGTCGTCGCGCTCGCCGAGGCGCAGGGCTGGGTGGCGCAATCCACCTCGGTGCCCGGCGTCGCGCAGCGCACCGGCGCGACGATCTACTACGTGGAAATGCTGCAGGCCCAGGACGGGCATGACCCGATCCTGTCGCTGATGCCGACCCCCGGGGATGTCGATGTGGTCATGGCTGCGGAGTTCATGGAGGCCGGCCGCTCCATGATGCGTGGCCTGGTCACGCCCGAGCGCACGACGCTGATCACCTCCAGCCATCGCTCCTTCGCCGTGGGCGAGAAGGAAAAACCGGGTAACGGCATCGGCGATCCGCTCGTCGTGGTGGAGGCGGCCGGCATCGCGGCCAAGCGCATCATCGCCTTTGACATGCAGACGCTCGCCGAGAAGAACGGCAGCGTCATTTCAGCAGCGATGTTCGGTGCGCTGGCTGCCGCCGAGGTGTTGCCCTTCCCACGCTCGGCCTTCGAGGATGCCGTCAAGGCCGGCGGCAAGGGTGTCGAGGCGAGCCTGCGCGCCTTCTCGGCCGCCTATGACCGCACCCGCGAGAAGCCGCGAGATACGGTGAGCGCCGAGCCCGAGAAGGCCCTGCCGCCGTTGCCGGACACTGTCGGACACGCGGCGCTCGACGGGCTCATCGCACGCATCCGCAAGGAATTGCCCGCAGAGACGCATGCAATCGCCTTCGCCGGCGTCAAGCGCCTCGTCGACTATCAGGACATCGCCTATGCCGGCGCCTATCTCGACCGGCTCGCGTCATTGACCGCGCTCGATGCCGCCCATGACGGCGCGCCCAAGGGCTTTGCCTTCACCACTGCCGCCGCCAAATATCTCGCGGTCGCCATGGCCTATGACGATGTGATTCGCGTTGCCGATCTCAAGACGCGCGCCAGCCGCTTCGACCGGGTGCGGCGCGAGGTCGGCGCCAAGGGAGACCAGATCGTCTATACGACCGAATACATGCATCCGCGCATGGAAGAGGTGGCTGGCACGCTGCCGGCCGGCATCGGCCATTTCCTCGAAGCTCGACCGAAGCTGTTCCATCAGCTCGACCGTCTGGTCAACCGGGGCCGCCGGGTACGGACCGGCACCATCGGCTGGTTCCTCAGCCTCTATGTCGTCGCGAGTCTCAAGCCGATCCGCACGCGTACCCTGCGGCACGAGCGGGAGATGGCTCACGTCGCGCACTGGCTGGACGTCGCGACCAAAGCCTTGCCCCAGGATTATGATCTGGCTGTCGAGGCGATCGCCTGTCGGCGCCTGGTCAAGGGCTATTCCGACACCCACGCGCGCGGCCAATCCAAGTTCGATCGGGTTCTTGCAGCCGTTCCCATGCTCACCGCCAAGCCGGACGGCGCCGCCTGGTTGCGGCGCCTCAAACAGGCGGCGCTCATGGATGAGGACGGAAAAGCGCTCGATGGCGCGTTGCTGACGGCGGAAAGCGCCTACCGCTAGAGCACGCTGCGTTTGGCCGGCCCTTTATTGGTTTCCCGTCGTGTTCATGAAGCCCGGGCCCGAGCTACCGCTCGCCCCAGGATGACCGGCGCGGGATAGTCCCGAAATGGCGATTCAGCCTAACGCCACATGCCGCGCATCTGTGCGCCGATGTCGATACGGATGTTGCGTGCATCGGAGCGTGTGGCCCCTTCTTCCCTGACACGAGGCCAGGTCGAGACCTCGAAACGCGCGAGCAGGCTCGAGGGGATGAAGCGCGTGCGCGACGCATAGACGTGCCGGTCACCCTGCGGGTTCTGCCCGTATGTAAAAAACCGTTGCGGGACAACGAGATGCAGGCTGTCCTTCGCGCGTGTCATCGCCACGTAGAGCAGCCGCCGTTCCTCCTCGACCTCCTCCTTCGTGCCAACCGCGAGATCGATCGGGATACAGCCGTCGACGGTGTTGAGCACGAAGACCGATGACCATTCCTGGCCCTTGGCGGAATGGATCGTCGACAGGATGAGATAATCCTCGTCGAGATGTGGCACGCCGGGCTCGTCGCTGGTCGCATCGGGAGGATCGAGCGTCAGCTCGGTGAGGAAGCGTTCGCGGGAGGCATAGCCGGCCGCGATCTGCTCCAGCTGCAGAAGATCGGCGCTGCGCACCGCGGCCTCCTCGTGGAGACGCTCCAGATGCGGCTCGTACCAGCGGCGGGCCTGTTCGATGTCGGCCGGCCAGGTGGTGTCGCCGCGGCCGATGGCGGTCAGCATCGCGACGAAGGATGTCCAGTCGTCGCCCGCGCGCGGCGGTGTGGGCAAAGTGGGGAGCAGGGCCAGCGGCTCGTTCGCGTTCGCCAGGGCATCGAGCACACGTTGCGCGGTGCCTGGCCCCACACCCGGTAGCAATTGCATGGCGCGGAAGCCCGCCACGCGGTCACGGGGGTTCTGCACGAAACGCAGGATCGCCAGGATGTCCTTGACATGGGCCGCGTCCAGGAACTTCAGCCCGCCGAATTTCACAAAGGGGATATTGCGGCGCGCGAGCTCGATTTCGAGCGGCCGGCTGTGATGGGTCGCGCGAAACAGCACCGCCTGCTGCTTCAGCCTGGCACCGGCTTCCCGGTTGGCGAGCACGCTCTCCGCGATATAGCGCGCCTGTTCCGCCTCGTCGCGCACGGTGACGAGGCGCGGCTTCTCCGCGGAGCGGCGCTCCGTCCAGAGATTCTTGGTGAAGCGTTCGCTCGCGAGGTCGATGACGCCGTTGGCGGCCGCCAGAATGGGCTCCGTGGAGCGATAATTTCGGTCCAGCGTGATGATCTTGGCCGCCGGCGTGAAACGCCTGGGGAACTCGAGGATATTTCTAACGGTGGCCGCGCGGAACGAATAGATGGCCTGCGCGTCGTCTCCGACGACCGTGAGCCCCTCGCCCCGAGGCTTCAGGGCCATCAGGATGGAGGCCTGGAGGCGGTTGGTGTCCTGATACTCATCGACCATCACATGGTCGAAGCGTCCGCCGATATCCTCGGCCAGCACCGGATGAGCCGCGGCCCGCGCCCAGTAGAGCAGGAGATCGTCGTAATCGAGCACGTTCTGCGCCTGCTTGGCTGCGACATAACCGGCGAAGAGCTCCCGGAGCTGGTCGGCCCAGCTGGCGCACCAGGGAAAATGGCGACCGAGCACATCCGCGAGCGGGATCTCGGCGTTGACGACACGCGAGTAGATTGCAAGGCAGGTACCCTTGGCCGGAAAACGCGTCTCGGTCCGCGAGAATCCAAGCTCGTGGCGGACAAGGTTCATCAGGTCGGCGGAGTCCTCGCGATCGTGAATCGTGAAGGCCGGATCAAGGCCGATTTCATCGGCGCAGTCCCGCAGGATGCGCGCGCCGATGCCGTGGAACGTCCCCGCCCATGTCAGCGCATCGGCCAGTGGCCGGGCGTGGGCTGGCAGCACGCGGTTGCAGATGCGCTCCACCCGGCGCGCCATTTCGGCGGCGGCCCGCCGCGAGAAAGTCATCAGCAGGATGCGCCGGGGATCGGCGCCAGCGACGATGAGATGGGCGACGCGATGGGCAAGCGTGTTCGTCTTGCCCGATCCAGCGCCTGCGATGATGAGGAGTGGCGGTGCGATGGTTGCCTTCGCATCCACGACGCCATGCTCAACAGCCTGCCTTTGCTCCGCATTCAAGGTTTCGAGATAGGCTGCTGCTACCGACACGAGCGAGTTGTCCTGCGAATCATCCTGAAGTCATCAGCATCCACGTTTCCAAATTCTCGTTTTGTTCGCAACGTAAAGGATCAAAATCCGCTATTTGTCGCGGCGTGCCGGTCCTGTCGCGGAGTCCTCGGCCCCTCTGCAAGAGGGGCTGGAGAGGCGTGAAAAGCCAGTTGACTCACTGTCCGCCCGGCCATAGTTTAACGATAAATCAAAACCGAGGCGGCCCGCTTCCAGGCAGCCCACCATTGACCGAGTGTGTGATGGCCGAGACCATAATTGATGCTTACCCGTCGTTGCGTGACATGCGAGAGCACTACTTCAGCGCCCTCTTGTCCGATGTGCTGGATGATCTGGGCTACGTGAACCAGGCGATGCCCCACACCATCCGGCCACTCGATGAGACGAGTGTGATGGTGGGGCGTGCGCGCACCGCGCTCTATCTTGAGGTCTACGAGCGGCCGCAGCCTGGCGAAAATCCCTACGAGCTGGAAATCGCGCTTGTCGACAGCCTCAAGCGCGACGAGATTCCGGTCTTCGCCTGTGGCATGTCCGGACGGATCGCGCCCTGGGGCGGACTTCTCAGCACCGCCGCCAATTTCCGTGGCTCCGCTGGCGCCCTCATGGACGGCTGCGTCCGCGACACGCGTGAGATCCGCTCCATCGGTTACCCCGTCTTCCATGGCGGCATTGCCCCGATCGATTCCAAGGGACGGGGGAAGATCGTCGCGCTCGATGTCGGAATTGAATGCGCAGGGGTAAAGGTCGCGAGCGGCGACCTTGTCTTTGGCGACGTGGACGGGGTCGTCGTTGTGCCAAGAGCTGTCGAGGCTGACGTCCTGCGGCGGGCTTCAGAGCGCCTCAAGGGCGAACGCAACACCTTGGCAGAGCTCGCGGCGGGCGAGACGCTGGCGAATGTCTTCGCCAAGTTCGGCATTCTCTGACCGGTTCGTTCTCCATACCGGCGAAGGCTGCGCCGCACGAAAGATGCCGAACGGCACGTCGCTTTAAACGCAACAAAGGGGATGAAGATGGCACTTATCAAGGCACGACTTCTGGCCTGCACTGCTGTGGCGGCTGGCCTTCTGAGCTGGGGGACGGCCGCGGCACAGGCTGAGATCTGCGGCCGAAAGGGGGGCGATCTCGTTTTCGGCATGGAAGCCAAGCTCAGCACGCTCGACCAGCACGTGAACGCTGCGAACGCAACACGCAATGTCGCGATGAACATCTTCGAGACATTGATGACGCGCGACGAGAACATGGCTCCCGTTCTCGACCTCGCGGAGTCGCTTGATGTCAGCGACGATGGGAAGACCTATACGTTCAAGCTGCGCCCCGGAGTGAAGTTCCACAATGGGAAGCCGCTGACATCTGCCGATGTCGCAGGATCCTTCGCGCGCTACAAGCGCGTTGGTATCGACCGATCGGCGCTGGACGCGGTCGACCGTTGGGAGACGCCCGATGACGCGACCTTCCGCATTATCCTGAAGGAGCCGCGCGCGACGTTCTTGGAAAGCATCTCGGCGTCGACAGTGCCGATCGTGATCGTGCCAGCCGACCAATCGAATGCCGAGCCGACTCAGTTAAAGCCCATCGGCACCGGGCCGTTCGAGCTGGTGGAGTTCGTTGCTGACAGTCACGTCAAGGTGAAGCGCTTCGACGGCTATGTGCCGAACAAGACGCTCAAGGGCATTTCGGGCTTCGCCGGGCAGAAGGAAGCCTGCCTCGATACTGTCACGTTCCGCACGCTCGCTGAACCCGGCGCACGAACGGCGGCGCTGGAAACCGGCGAGGTCCAGATTGTCGAAGACGTGCCGACGCTATCGCGTGAGAGGCTGACAAAAAACAAGGACATCAAGGTCGTTCAGCTCGACTATGCTGGCCTGAACCTGACTTATCCCAATCTTTCCCAGGCGCCGACCGACAATCTCAAGGTGCGCCAGGCGATTTTGGCCTCTCTGAACATGGAAGACATTATGGATGCGGCTAGCGATGGGGCTTTCAGCCTTAATCCGTCGTTCCAGTTTCCTGGACAGACTTATTACAGCGAGGCAGGCAGCGAGCTTTACAATCAAAACAACCCGGAAAAGGCCAAGGCCCTTCTGAAGGAAGCGGGGTATAAGGGCGAGAAGGTCGTGCTGCTGACGACGCGTGATATTCCACGTGCTTATACGACCGCGCTCGTCATGTCCGAGCAGATGAAGGCGGCTGGCATCAATGCCGAGCTTCTGGTGCTCGACTGGCCGACGGCGCTTGGCATGAGCGTCAACGAGAACAAGGGCTGGAATTTCTTCTTCACGACCTGGATCACCGTGACTGCCCAGGGCGGGGCCCAGTCCTTACGCAATCTTGCTGATCCGTCCAATGTGCATAAGCCCGTCGGCAACAAGTCTGACGAAGAATTCATGAAGCAGTTCAATATTCTGTCGTCGAGCCCGGATCTCGAAAAACGCAAGGAGGCCTTTGCCAAGGCACAAGCCCGTGTGTTCGATCAGGTCATGGCCATCCCCTTCGGTGCCATTCCGAAGATTCAAGCAACACGAGCGAATGTCGAGGGGTATGTGCCCTTCTTCAACACGCGTGTCTCCAATGTCTGGCTGAAGCAATAAAGGCGTAACGCCCGATGCGGATAAGGATCGGCAATCAAGCGGAGTTCCCATGCTAGCTTATGCTCTGAGGCGCATTGCTCAGGCTGTGCCGATCCTGTTCCTTGTCAGCCTCATCTCCTTCGGCATCATGCAACTGGTGCCGGGCGACCCGGCGGCGATGCTGGCCGGTCCCAACGCGACGCCAGCTGAACTGGCGCAATTGCGACAGAACCTCGGGCTGGATAGGTCCTTCCTCGTTCAGCTCGGCATTTTCTATTCGAATCTCTTTCACGGTGATCTCGGTCATTCGCTGATCCTCGGCCAGCCTGTGCTGGAGACCGTCATCGAGCGCTCGCCCATCAGCATATCGCTGGCGATCTACTCGCTCGTGCTGACAGTGTTGTTCGGCATTTCGATCGGCATGGTGGCCGCGATGCGCCACAATCGCATTCTCGACCAGGTCGCCATGGTGATCGCCCTTCTCGGCGTATCGGTGCCCAATTTCTGGCTTGGCCTCGTCATGATCGTGCTGTTCTCGGTGCAGCTCGGGTGGCTCCCGACCGGCGGCTACGTACCTTTCACCGAAGATCCGATCGCATGGCTGCGCAGTGCGACGATGCCGGCGATCTCCATGGCCTTGATGCAGATTGGTCTGCTCGCGCGCCTCACACGTTCCACGATGCTGGAAATCCTTGGACAGGACTATATTCGCACCGCCCGCGCGAAAGGGCTGCGCGAGACCACGATTATCGTGCGGCATGCCATGTCCAACGTGCTCATGCCGATCGTCACGGTCATCGGCATGATCCTGTCCGTCCTTTTATCTGGATCGGTCATCGTAGAAACCATCTTCGCGGTGCCGGGCATTGGGGCGCTCTTGGGAAATGCGATTCTCGCGCGTGATTATCCGATGATTCAGGGCGGCCTTCTCTTTGTCGCTTCTGCGCTACTTCTCCTGAACATTGCAGTCGATCTTGTTTACGCATGGCTTGATCCGCGGGTGCGCCTCCAATGACACTGGTGACTGACATGGCAGGCGCCACAGCTATCGTTGAACATCGTTCATTCTGGAAAAGCCGCACGGTGCGCAGGCTCCTTCGCCATCGCTCGTTCATGATCGGGGTGATCCTCTGCCTTCTGGTGACGGTTCTGGCGGTGCTCGCGCCGGTGATCTCGCCCTTCGATCCAGCGCGAATGTCGATCCGGAATCGCTTCCAGTTGCCGTCCGCGACATACTGGCTCGGCACGGACAATCTCGGGCGGGACATTTTCAGCCGCATCGCGTGGGGCGCGCGCTTCAGTCTCGCGATCGGACTGGGCGTGGTGGTATTGAATGCGGTCTTCGGCGTCCTGCTAGGCGCGCTGGCCGGCTATTACCGACGGCTGGATGGCATTCTGATGCGTGTCTCGGATGCCCTGATGGCTTTCCCGTCGGTTCTTCTTGCCATCGGCATTGCTGCGGCGATGGGGCCGTCCGCAATGACTGCGGTGATTTCGCTCGCGGTCGTTTATATCCCGCGCACCGCCCGTATCCTGCGCTCGTCAGTGCTGGTGGTGAAGGAGATGGAATATGTACAGGCGGCGATCGGCGCCGGCGCCAACGATCTCCAGATCATTGGCCGACACATCCTGCCGAACTGCATGGCACCGCTGATCGTGCAGCTCAGCTTCGTCTTCGCCTATGCGGTGCTCTCCGAGGCGGTCCTCAGTTTTCTCGGCCTTGGTTCCGCGCCATCCGTGCCGAGCTGGGGCATGATGATTGCCGAGGGGCGCAGCTACATCCGCGAGGCTGCGTGGCTGACGATCTTTCCGGGCGTCGCGATCGCTGTGACGGTTCTCGGCCTCAATCTGCTCGGCGATGGCCTGCGTGACGTGCTCGACCCGCGCGTCAAGCTCCACGACTGAATAGCTGCGCGTCAGGCGAGGACACCATAGCAAAGGGCCGCGTGATGATCACCACGCGGCCCTTTCTTTCTTTTTGGGGCGGGTAGCGGGGCGATGTCGCCCCGCTGCACGATCACCCTCGCAGATCGCGCACCAGCTTGATGGCGGCCTCGCGGAAAATTCCCTCTGCCGCCGGTCCCACGAAGCAGGCAAGCTCCGTCTCGTAGCCCCCCTCGTCGTAGGAACGGGCGAGGGGGAGATAGCCCTCGGTCCCGTTGGTGTAGCCGCCCGTGAACGTCGTGGTGAAAGGCGAGGCCTCGCGGATCGCCATCCCCGTGGCCGCGAACAACTCGAGCGGTGCGGAGACCAGGACGGTCTCGCCGATGCGGATCGCGCGGATCTCAATCGGCACCGTCGTCATCCCGAAGGCGCGCTTCGCCATCGTCAACATGATATCGGCACGCCGGGCGCGGAAATGAACATCGGCGATATCAGCGTGATCGGCCGTCTCCCGGTCAAGCCCCAGAAATACCGCTCGCGTCTCCGCCGCGCGCTGCTCAAGGGTTTCGATCGGCTCGAAGGTGCGGACAGGCAGGTCGACAGTCACTGCCGCCACGGCGAGTTCTGTCGGGCTGTCGGGTAGGACCTCGCGCGTCTTCATGCCGAGCGGCGCCCCGGACTCGACCACGTGGCTGAAAACATCACGGTGGTTCAAGGGGGACAGCGCCGTGAGCGCACTCGCGGCATCGGCTGCTATACGGTTGCCTATGCGCTCGGCGACGCGCACGTCGCCGGTCAGCGCTTCATACGGGATTTGGTCGCCCGCGCAGCCCTGCAGGAAGATGCAGGTGCCGCCGAGCAAGGTCTCCACAGAGCGCTTCATGGCGCCCGGCCACTCGGCGCTGATGGCCGAATTCTGGTGCGCCAGGACGATCGGGTGGGTGCTATAGCCGACGACGCTCGCGATGGTGTTGCCATCGAGATCATCGAAGCGCAGCACGGTGACGGTCGTATCGCGTTCACCGCCGGGATTGGGACTGACAACGACGCGTCCCTCCGGCGTGCGGAACCGCCGGTGCACCGTGACTTCACTCTGTCCATAGCCCGAGGCGAACCGGGCCGGCTGGAGGGTGTCACAAGCTGTCTTGGCCGCGGCAAGAATGGCGCCGACGGTTTTTTCACGCCAGGGGGGCATCAGTTCCATGCCCGGCAAATCGGCCGAGGCGCCATTGGTCGTTTCCGCATTCCAGACAGGAGCGCTATGGGTGTGCGTAAAGCCGAGGCTGATATGGGAGACGGGAATGCCAGTCGCCTTGCTGAGTTCGCCACGGATTTCGTTAGACACTGCCGTTGGCAGGCCGGTCACATCGATCTCGACGATCAGCACCCGCGTGCCGTCGTTATCAAGGCATAGCGCAGTCGCATTGAGGGGAATGTGAATGCGATCGGCCGTCTCACGCGTGCGGGCGCCCCATAATGTATGGGGGATGCCCACGGGGGGCGTCATGTCCTGGCGCCCGACTCCTATTTTCAGCATGTCGTTCTCCGCTTCTCACACGTAGTCACGCGCGACGGGCGCGCCGCGACAGCCAGCCAAGAAATTGAAATCGCAGCCCTGGTCCGCCTGCAGGATCTGGTCGATGAAAAGCCGCTGGTAGCCGCTGTCCGGCGGCTCCGGTGCGACCCACTTCGCGCGACGCGCGGCCAGTTCCTCCTCGGTGATGTCGAGGTGCAGCCGATTGTTGGGCGCATCGAGCTCGATCATGTCGCCATTGCGCACGAGGGCTAATGCCCCGCCGATCGCAGCTTCCGGCGCGACGTGCAGCACGACGGTGCCGTAAGCCGTGCCACTCATGCGAGCGTCCGAAATGCGCACCATGTCGGTGACCCCACGTTGCAGCACCTTGCGCGGGAGGCCCATGTTGCCAACCTCCGGCATGCCGGGATAGCCGCGCGGGCCGCAGTTCTTCAGGACGAGGATGCAGGTCTCGTCCACATCGAGATCGGGATCATCGATGCGCGCATGATAGTCATCGATGTCCTCGAAGACGACCGCCCGGCCGCGATGGGTGAGCAGGGCCGGCGTTGCTGCTGAGGGCTTGAGGATGGCGCCATTCGGCGCGAGATTGCCGCGCAGAACCATGATGCCGCCATTGTCAGTCAGTGCGTTATCCAGCGGGCGGATGACCTCACTGCTTTCAATCCTGGCGTTGCCGTTGTTCTCCGCGATGGTGCGGCCGTTGACGGTCAACGCATCGCCGTGCAGGAGACCGGCGTCGAGGAGCCGCCGCAACACGGCCGGCATGCCGCCGGCATTGAAGAAATCCTCCATCAGGAAGCGGCCGGACGGCATGAGATCGACAATCGTCGGCACGTCCCGACCGAGTCTGTCCCAGTCGTCAAGGCTGAACTCCACCCCGACACGCCCCGCGAGAGCCTGCAGATGGATGACCGCGTTGGTCGAGCCGCCAATGGCAGCATTCACCCGGATGGCGTTCTCGAACGCCTTGCGCGTGAGAATTTTCGACATGCGAAAATCGTCGTTGACCATCTCCACGATGCGGCGACCGCTCATGAAGGCGAGCACGCGCCGCCGCGCGTCGACCGAAGGGATTGCCGCGTTGCCCGGCAGCGTCATGCCCATGGTCTCGGAGAGGCTCGCCATGGTCGAGGCGGTGCCCATGGTGTTGCAGGTGCCGGGGGAACGGCTCATGGCGCTTTCGGCGGCCGTGAACTCCTCATCGGTGATGGCACCGGCGCGCATCTCTTCGCTGAGCCGCCAGACGTCGGTGCCGGAGCCGAGCATGCGGCCCATGAAGCTGCCGCTCAGCATGGGGCCAGCAGATACGAGAATGGCCGGCAGATCGCAGCTTGCCGCCCCCATCAGAAGCGCTGGGGTGGTCTTGTCGCAGCCGACGAGCAGCACGACGCCGTCGACCGGATTGGCGCGGATACCTTCCTCGACCTCGATCGCCGCGAGATTGCGGAACATCATGGCCGTCGGCCGCATGTTGGATTCGCCGAGCGACATCACCGGGAATTCCACCGGAAAGCCGCCGGCCTCGTAGACGCCGCGCTTCACCTGCTCCGCGAGATCGCGCAGCTGGCCGTTGCAAGGGGTGAGCTCGGACCAGGTGTTGCAGATGCCGATGACCGGGCGGCCATCGAAAAGATGCGGCGCGAAGCCCTGGTTCTTCATCCAGCTCCGATGGATGAATGCACCCTTCTCATGCCCGCCAAACCATTCGGCGGAGCGCAGGCGTTTTCGTGATCCCGACATGGAAGCCTCGTTGCGGAAGGTCTCGTTCTTGGAACGGTAGCTTCCAAGATTTCTAAATATGATTTATCGTTAAATCAAGATGGCTTGAAGCGGCTGTACCGAATAGGGATGGCGAGGGCGTAGCAAAGCATTGTAGATGAATTTGATGAGCAAGAAGCCCGCTGCTGCGCGCCAGACACAGCCGAGCCTACGCCATGTGGCCGAGCGTGCGAACGTGTCCGTGATGACGGTGTCGAACGTTATCAACGGACGCATGGCACGCGTCGGCAAGGAGGTCGCAGAGCGCGTGCGCGCCGCGATTGATGAACTGGGCTACCGGCCGCAGCGCAGTGGCCGAAGCTTGCGTCTGCAGCGCGAGTTCGCGCTGGGGCTGACAGTCATGCATCCGGACCGGCGCTTCCTCGACGACCCCTATATCACGCAGGTCGCCGCGGGCATGAGTAACTATCTGGCGACGGTCGGCTACGGCCTCATGGTCAATGGTCTGCAGGATCAGGAGGCCCTGGCCGCGTTTGTCGGCCGCAGCACGGGCTACGACGGGTTTGCCGTCATGGTCTCCGGTGAACGTGGCGAACGCGTCGCCACCTATCGAACACTCGCGCAGCTCAACTTGCCGATGCTGATCGTGCAGGACCTGCCACCGGACGATATGACGACAGCGAGTTCCGTGCGCCAGGATGACAGGGGTGGGGCTGCGGCGCTGGCGGAGGATCTGCTGCGCCGCAATGTCAGCCGGCTTTTGTGCGTCATGCCGCGCCAGATCTGGCCTGGAACGGAGCAGCGCGCTGCGGGGATTGCGGAGGCCACGCGCGCCCGGATTGCCGCGGGGCAGCTCACGGTGGACTATTTCACGTCCCATGAGGAGGATTTTGAAACATCGGTCGAGGAGATAGTGGAGCAGCTTAGCAACGGCCCTGTCCCCGACGCCATCATGGGCGGCAACGATCAACTCGGCCTCGCCGCGATTCAGGCCGCGACCCGCTGCGGGTTCGAGGTGCCGGGTGACATCATGGTTACGGGTTTCAACGCCTTCTGGTTTCGCAAATTTTCTACACCGGTGCTCAGCAGCGTGACCTCACCGGCTTATGAGATTGGTCTCGAGGCCGCACAAATGCTCGTCCGTGCCATCAACGGCGAGGAGCCCGGCGGCTTACACAAGCTCCTGCCCGTATATCCCGCAGCAGGTGGATCCATCCGTCCTGCGGACGAGGATCGCATCGACGCGGGAGATGACAGCGCGGCCGGGCATGGTCAGGCTGGCGGTTAGGCCCGGCGGGGCGCCATTTCGGAAATGGATGGAATGGGCGTTAGAATGCGCCGTTCATGTCTATATCGGAACCGATTATGGAGCGTCTCGACTGTGACCGCATGTTCGTGGCGGTGCTCGATGCCGGCAGTTTTGCCGCTGCAGCGCGGCGGCTCGGTACCAGCAGTGGGCATGCTTCGAAGCTCATTTCGAAGCTTGAAAGCGACCTGGGTGTGCAACTCCTCAAGCGAACGACGCGGGCCCTCTCGCCGACGGAAGTCGGCCAGGCTTATTACGAGCGCATCAAGTCGTTGCTCGATGAGTTCGACGCGTTGGACGCTTCGGTCCGCAACGCCTCGGGTGCGCCGGCGGGACGGTTGCGGCTAACGGCGCCGCTGTCCTTCGGCGCCACGCAGCTTGTACCGGTGCTGCTCGACTTCGCGCGGGGCTTCCCCGAGATACAACTCGATGTGAGTTTTTCGGATCGTGTCGTCAATCTGGTCGATGAGGGATTCGACGCTGCGATCCGCATTGGAAAGCCCGGCGACAGCAGCCTCATCGCGCGTCGGCTGTGCGATGTCCGGGTGGTCCTTGTAGCCTCACAGTCCTACATTGCGGATCACGGCGCGCCGCTGCATCCCGATGATCTCGCGACACATGAATGCATCATCGACGCCAATTTTCGCGATCCCTTCTCCTGGCCGTTCCGTCAAGGAGATGGTTCCGCATTGCTCGTGCCGGTCACGGGGCGGCTGCGTTTCTCCAATGGCGAGGCGTGCCTTGCCGCGGCGGAGGCAGGCTTTGGTATCGCCTATGTGCCAAGCTTCATCGCGGGGCCCAGCCTTCGCGCCGGCCGGGTGCAGCCGCTCCTGCCCGCCATGGAAATGCAGCCGCATGGCCTGTTCGCGCTCTATCCTCCCGGACGGCACCTCGCGCTCAAGGTGCGCGCACTTGTCGATTACCTCGCCACATGTTTTCGCGGCAAGCCAGCCTGGGATGAGGGATGGTAGATTATACGGGCGGGATTGCTTCCAGAATGGAAGGAAAGCGCGCCGTCCTGGCAGGCTAATCATTCCAGATGAGCGGGTGCATTCTTTCGCTAGCAATACAGCGCCTTGCCAAAGGAATAGGCCATGTCCGACTCTCGTACCGCTCCCTACGCCGCTCTTGTTCTGCGGCTCGTGCTCGGTGTGCTGTTTCTCGCGCATGCGGGGCTTAAGCTCTTTGTCTTCACACCCGCGGGAACAGCCGCCTTTTTCGGCTCTCTTGGCCTGCCGGGATGGTTTGCCTACGTCACCATCGCCTGGGAACTGGTCGGTGCCATCGCGCTGATCCTCGGCCTTTGGCCTCGGCTGGTCGCCCTTGCCATGATTCCCGTTCTGGTCGGCGCGATCGTTACTGTTCATGGGCCTGCCGGTTTCTTTTTCACCAATCCAAAGGGCGGGTGGGAATTCCTCGGCCTTTGGATCGCCGGCCTCGCGGCCCTCGCGCTGATCGGCGATGGCGCCTTTGCCCTGAGGCCGACCAACTCCCGGTCGGCTGCCTGAGCCTGCATCACGAGAGCGTTCCCTCGGTTCGCTGATCGTCAAAATGCTCTTGGGTCTTTGTTTTATTGCACGTTCTCTGCGCAAAAATGGCTTTCGCTTCGTTCGAACGCTTCCGGCGCGACGCCTTGGCCCTCGTCCGGACATTGCCGACGCGTAGAGCAGTGTAAACGTGCCAAGAGGAGCCGCGTCATGACAACGCCATCAACGCTCGCCATGGGGCGTGTCGCTTTGACCGTCAACGATATCGACAGTGTCGGGGCGTTCTATGAACGCGCTATCGGCCTTCATCTCCTGCGTCGCGACAGCGAACATGCGGAGCTGGGTGTCGGGGACACGGTCCTGCTGGAACTGCGCGGGGACAAGGCAGCGCGCCGCCGTGCGCCGCGCGAGGCCGGGTTGTTCCATACCGCCTTCCTGTTGCCCACACGCGCCGATCTCGGGCGCTGGACCCGCAACGCATTGAATATCCGGACACCAATCGTCGGTGCATCCGATCATGATGTCAGCGAGGCGATCTATCTCTCGGACCCGGAGGGGAACGGCGTCGAAATCTACGCCGATCGCCCGTCCCACAGCTGGCTCTGGCGGGATGGCGTGGTGACCATGTCGACGAAGCCGCTCGACATGGAAGACCTGCTAGGCTCCGCTGGTGACCACCCATGGGACAGTTTCCCGGAGGGATCGAAGATCGGCCACGTCCATCTGCAGGTGGGCGCGCTCCCACCTGCAGAGGCCTTCTATAGCGAGACGCTGGGGCTCGACGTCACATGTCACTATCGGGGCGCAACGTTCTACGCCGCGGATGGCTATCATCATCATATCGCGACCAATATCTGGAACAGCCGGGGCGCCCCTGAACGCTCCTACCCGTCGACTGGCCTGGCGGACGTTGAAATCAGTGTGGCGCCCTCGCGCCTTGCGGCGGTCAGTGACCTCGTCGAGAGCGCCGGTGAGGCAACGCCCGAGCGCCTCAACCTCCGGGACCCCTGGGGCACATCGATTACATTGCTCGCACGTTGACCCAAGCGGGTGATGCCAAGCAGAACGAGGGTGCTTGGTGTTACGTTGATGAAAGGGGGAAAGCCGTCATGAGTGCGATCCACGCCAATGTGCCGACCTCCGCAGCGAGCCGCTATCTACAGCAGCTCTGCAAGCACTGGAGCCACAAGTTCGTTGTGACATTCACTCCCAGTCATGGTGAGATCGTATTGCAATTAGGCCGCTGCGTCCTTGACGCGGACAGCGTCAAGCTGTCGGTCAGCCTTTACCCGGAAGCAGGCACAGACGTGCAGCGCTTTAAAGAAGTCGTGCAGGAGCATATCGTCCGTTTTGCCTTTCGCGAGACCCTGCATTTCGATTGGCAAGACGGCGAACGAGGCACAAGGACTTCATGACAGATTCGCTTGTTATTCTCCTGCATGGTGTCGGTGCGCGCGGCACCGATCTTGACCCCCTTCGCGATGCCTTGCGTGCGCATCTTCCGAACACGCAATTCGTCGCGCCCGACGCGCCTGACCCCTTTGATCGAGGCAAGCCGCTCCGGCAGTGGTTCAGTACGACGGGCGTGACCGTGGTGAATCGGCCGCAACGGGTCGCCGCCGCTCGCGCTGGCTTCGACGCCATCATCAATGACATCGTCGATGTTCAAGGCCTTAAGAACCGGCTCGATCGGGTTGCTTTTGTCGGCTTTTCGCAAGGTGCGATCATGGCGCTGGATGCAGCCGCCTCAGGCCGCTGGCGGGTTGCTGCAACCGTCGCCTTCGCAGGACGGCTCGCTTCTCCACCGCCACTCTCACCAGCGGGTGCGCGCATACTGCTGGTTCATGGCGCTGCCGACACGGTCATTCCGGCAGCAGAGAGCGAAGAGGCGTTTAGTCGTTTGCACGCAGCCGGCGCTGATGTCAGTTTCGAGACGCTGCCCGACGTTGGACATTTCGTCAGCCCGGATGGCATCGCGCTGGCGGGTGCCTATCTCGCGCGGATATTCAAGGCGAATACCGCCGCCATGCAGGTTTAGTCCTCTTCCCGGATCTGTGCGGCTGCAGATTGATGCGGTCAGGCTCTCTAGCGAAATCTGAACTTTAATGCCCGCCAAAAGGACCGAAGCAGGCCGACTGGTCACCGCCGGCTCTGCCACCGTCACGTTTGAGGCCGACTCGCCGCCGGGCCGGCCGGGGAGGGGTTCTATTTCGCCTTGGCGATCCAGGCCGCGAAACGGTCGATGAACGTATTCAGAAAGGCCTTCGTGCTCTCATCGGCCACCTCATTGGCACTGTCGAAAAGCTCCGGCTTGTAGCAGAAGTAGACTTCTGGCTGACCCAGCAGTGCCATCCCGCAGACTGTGACGAGGCCTTTGAGCTCATTTTGGGCCACCGCCGCTCCAATGACCCCCGGCGACGCCCCGATGATCGCCGCAGGTTTGCCTGCCCAGGAGTTCTTGCCCCAAGGCCGAGTACCCCAGTCGATCGCATTCTTGATAGCTGGCGAGAACGTCCTGTTGTATTCTGGCGTCACAAAGAGGACAGCGTCGGCGGCCTCGACCTCGGCTTTCAGGCGGAGGACGCTCTCCGGGGGCGACTGCCAGAGATCGTCGTTGTAGAGCGGCAGATCACCAATCTGCACAAAGTTGAAATTGAGACGATCGCTCGCCAGCTTGCCAATGCTCTCGGCGAATTTGCGGTTGATGGATTCCCGGCGCAGGGAGCCAACGATGACGGCAACATTGTGCATGGCAGACTCTGTATAATTTGGATACTCAGTTTATAATAGAGACTGGCCACACGCTCGCAAGACGGCACTTTATCGTTACCAAGGCACCTTCATGAAACCGACCGCCGCCCATCTACCGGGGAAATGCCACAAGGCCAATGAGGTCATAGCGTTGATCGGTGACAAATGGACGGTGCATATCGTCATGTTGCTCGCGACCGGCAAGCAGCGTTTCAGCGAGATCGAACGCTCTGTCGATGGCATCTCACGCAAGATGCTGACGACGACGTTGCGCGGGTTGGAGCGGGACGGCTATGTGACGCGCCGCGTGTTTCCGACGATTCCGCCGCGCGTAGAATATGAACTGACAAGTTTCGGGCATGAGCTATCCAGCCCCTTGCGTGCGCTCGGGGATTGGGCTGCGGCCAACCATCAACGGGTGCTGGACGCCCGCCAAGCGTACGATCGTCGCGCGGCGGTCTGAGGGTGGCGAAGTGCTGACACTAACGCATCACCGCTGATGCGCTCGAATTTTCAGTCCCGTTCGCTTGCGATCTTTCGCTGGCCTTTTTGGAGGATCGACATGACGAGCAAAGATCCCTTTGATCTAGAGCGCTTCGTGACAGCTCAGGACGGCGTTTTCGACATCGCGCTGGCGGAACTCCATGCCGGCTGCAAGATGAGCCACTGGATGTGGTTCGTGTTTCCGCAGCAGGGCGGCCTCGGTCGCTCTATGCGCGCCCAGTTCTATGAGCTCGCGTCGTTAGACGAAGCGAAGGCCTATCTCGCGCATCCTCTTTTGGCGCAGCGTCTCATTTCGGCGACGCAAGCAGTGCTTGCGCATCCCCATCTCACGGCCTATGCCATTTTCAGCACGCCCGACGACATGAAGTTTCACGCCTCAATGACCGTGTTCTCCCGTGCGAGTGCCGACGCATGCTCCCCGTTTAGGCACGCAATCGACGTCTTCTTCGGTGGCGTCGAACACGCACCGACCGTGGAACTGCTCTCTGTTTGAATGTGAGCACATCCACCGGTAGCGGACTTTCTTTCAGAGGCTTGGAATCGAGCTGAAAGGTGCGCGCGGCGAGCCTTCGGCCGATCGGAAAGATTGCGACAAGAGGATATTTGCGTAGACTTGCACGACGATTTGCGAAGTGCAGGCTGATGTGACCCAACGGAAAAACCAGAATGATCTTGCCAAGGCGCTTGGTGTGTCAGTCAGCACCATATCCCGGGCTCTCGCAGATGCGCCAGGCATCAGCGAGGATCTCCGCGAGCGTGTTCGCCGGCTGGCGCGCGACATGGGCTACGAGGCGCGGGGTGCCAAAGGCGGCACATCCCGCCATGTCCATGCCTATGTGACCCTTGACCGGACAACCGACGGCCTGACAGGATTTTACGACGGAATCGTCAAATGGATGATCGCTGAAGCACGCGCCTCATCCATGACCATTGAGGTGCGCCTTGCTGCCGACCGTACCGAAGACATCAGGCGTATCATTGACGATGTCACGACGAGGCGTACTGAGGCGGTTTTCCTGGTGGGCATCGATCCCCCTGCCGAGTTGGCGCAATTGCTGCTGGAAAGGCGGATCCCGACCGTCCTCGTGAACGGCGCAGATCCAGAGATGCGCTTCGACTGTGTCACGCCCGCCAATTTTTATGGTGCTCAGATGGCAGCGCAGATGCTGATGCAGCAAGGGCATAGTTCGCTGCTCTACGTCTCCGGGCATCTGCGCTGGACCACGCTGCAGAGATTGCGTGGGTTCAAGACGGCGGTGGCCGACGTGCCCGGGGTGCGTCTATCGGTCGTGACCCTTCCCGCACCGACACGGGAGGAGGTGGAACGCGTGGTCGATGCGGTCGAGGAGGGACCCTCGCGACCCACAGCGATATTCTGCATCAATGATCTGTATGCCGTCAGCTTGATGCAGGCATTGCATGCCCGTGGCTTCGACGTGCCGGGAGACGTCTCTGTCCTTGGATTTGATGACTTGCCTTTCGCCGAACACGTGACACCAAGGCTCTCCACGCTCCGGGTTGGGCTACGGGATATCGGCCGGCAGGCGGTTCAACTGATGGCACGGCGTTTCACAGACCCTGACGCCATCAGACTGCAGATCGAGGTTGCGGTCGTGCCGGTGAAAGGGCAGACGGTCAGCACGGTCGCTGAGGGACCGGGGAAGCGTGTTCGGGATCCGTAGATACCGCGATCGCAAGGATGGCGAGATCGGATAGAGCGCCGTCGTCGCCGGACGACACCTGTCCAGATCCCGAGCCAAGGAAATCAGTTGGCTCGGCCAGGTCACTAGCTCGGCCAAGCCGTCGGCGCGCGCTGGATACAACGACAGCGCTTCAAAGCTATCCCTTGACCGCGCCCGCCATGAAGCTTCCCATGACGCGGCGCTGTGTCACGAGGAACAGCACGACCACAGGGACCACTGTGATCGTCGCCAGCGCCATCGTCGCCTGGAAGTCGACGCCATATTCGCTATTCAGGGCGGCGAGCGCGACGGGTAGGGTGTATGTATCCGGGCTTGTCGACAGAACCATGATGGGAAACCACTGTTTCCAGTTCATCAGAAACGCGATGAGAACGGCGGTCAGGATGACCGGGCGTGCAATCGGCAGAATGATGAGGGTCAGAATTTGCCACTCGCTCGCGCCATCAATGCGCGCAGCTTCGATCATTTCATGCGGAATGGTCCTGAAGAACTGCACGAAAATGAAAAAGACCAGAGGCACAAGGCTCATGACCAGCACGATACCCAAGGTGGTGCCAAGCAGCCCGAGCTTGTAGGAGACGAAGTATAGCGGAATGACCAGGAGCATGTTCGGGTACATGATGGTCAGCAGAAAGCCGTAACGCACGCTCGTAAACAGGGGGAGCCTGGGATTGCGATAGAGCGCATAGGCGCCGAGCCCCATCACACAGACGCCGACAGCCGTCGCAAGTACCGTTATCAGCAAGGAATTCCACGCGAAGGACGACAGCGCCGTTCCGCCAATTGTCGCAAGACTGCGGAAGGCGGCGGTGTCAAAGCTTTCCGGCAATAAGCGCATGGGAGCCGAAAGGATCGCCTCCTGCGTGCGAAATGAGCTGACCACCATCCAGAGGAAGGGGTAAATGAAGATCGCGGCAATCACAGTCGCGATACAATAAAGGATGATGGCGACGGAACGTGATGTCGGTGCTGCAGTGAATTCGGCGTCATTCATCTGTTCGCACTCCGGTCCAGATAGGCATACGCGCTGGCCGCCAATCCAAAGACGATGACGAACAATATGGTCGCGATCGCCGTCGCTTCGCCGTACTGAGCGCCCGTGAACTTTGTATAGGCATAGTACGAGATGAAATTCGTGGAGAAATTCGGGCCGCCCTTTGTTATCACGAAGATGACGGTAAATGTCTTCAGAAATTCGATGAGTGCATAGACCGTATTGATGGTTATCGCGGGCCGCAGCTGCGGTATCGTGACGAAGATCAAGCGCTGCCAGCCGTTAGCTCCATCGATCTGTGCGGATTCATCCAACGTTCTGTCGAGCAGTTGAAGGTTCGTTAGGAAAATGAGGGTGTAGAGGCCCACATGCTGCCACGCCTCGACGATCAGCAAGGTCGCGAAGGCGCTGGCCGGTTGGGTGACGCCGGGAAAGGGAGGCAGACCAAGGCTCATTAAGGTGTGGTTCACGATGCCGAAGTTCTGGTTGAACATCCACTTCCAGACGATGAAGCTCGCGACATCGGGGGTGATGACGGGAAGAAATATGGCGAGCTTGAAGAGCGTTCTGCCACGCCGTAGCGCCGGATGCGCAAGCAGCACGGCGAGGCCGATGGCCGCCGAGACGTTTATGGTGACGGCGAGCACCGTATAGAGCAGGGTGCGCCACAGTGATGATTGAAATGTGCTGTCCGCTAGCACGGAGTGGAAATTTTCAAGCCCGACATAGACAGGGGCGTCACTCAGAGCCGTACTCGACTCTGTAAAGGCGATACGGATGCTGTCGGCAATTGGCCAAAGACCGAACAGGATGGTCATGACCGCGAATGGCGCCAGGAAAAGATACAGCGTGGCGTATTGCCAAGCGGCATTGTTCTTCAAGATACGCCGCTCTGCGGGAACGCGATGAAGCGCGACAGATGACATAGGGTTCCCTTATGCCGGACGCAATATTGTCAGGGATGCTGGATGCCGGGGCTCAACAATCCCGGCAATCTGATCGTGACGGCTTCGCGGAAATTATAAGAATGCGGGAAAACGCCCAACTCGTCGCCGAAGCGCTAGCCCTTCTTCTGAAGGTTTGCCTGCTCCTTACGCAGCACATCAGCCGTCGTCTTGATCCAGGTGTTCCAATCGGCAGGAGGGTTGTTCACGGCATTGATGAGATGCTTGTAATAGGCCTCCTGGAGCTTGAGATACCAGGGAAACTTCGCGGCGGCGAAATCGTCCATCTGCAGCTTGTTGCTTTCGACGAAAGGCTTGAGGCCCGGGGTGAGGCTGCTCGTATCCAAATCCCCGCGCACACTTCCGCCCATGTTGTTGAGCGATATCTGCTGGGCTCCCTTCGAGACGATGAACTTGACGAATTCCTTCGCGGCTTCCTTGTTCTTCGCATTCTCTGGAACTGCCATGCCGCGAACCGATCCCACGACCATGGCGCCGGGGCCAGGACCGAATGTGGGATAACCGCCGACGATGTAGTCGCCGGCCGGCGGCGACTTGTCCCACTTGCCGACATTCCAGTTGCCGACGCGGAACATGCCGACACGGCCGCCTTCGATGAGCTGGTACATATCGGTAAAGGTGTGGTTCACGGTTTCCGGCGACACGAGCTTATAGTCGGTAAAGAGCTTCAGATACTCGATCGTCGCCTTGGCGACTTCCGGTTGATCGATGATCACGTCGCCCTTATCATTGACGAAAGGATGGGGAAGACTGTTGCCGTAGACGAGGAGGCTGATGCCGCCGTTGATCATCGACGCGGGGTCGCCCGCTTGCATGGCAATTCCGAAGGTATCTTTTCGCCCATTCCCATCGGGATCGTCATCCTGGAATTTCTTCGCGACGCGCAGGACATCATCCCACGTCTGCGGATAGGGCTCACCCACCTTAGCCAGCCAGCTCTTGCGCACACCGAGGCCGGTCATCGTGCGTTGGAACGGGATCTGCAGCACACGATCCTGATAGGTGGAAGCGGCAACGTCCGCTGGCGATATTGCTTTGCGATCGTCAGCCGATAATTGGTCAAGCTGCGGTTTCAGGTCCGATAGCTTGCGCGTGGTCTGCTGTATCTGCACGATCCGTGGATTGTCGTTGAAGATGATATCCGGCGCGGTGTTCGTATTCAACGCGGCAATGGTGCGGCTGAACCATTGATCCGTGGGCATGGACAGTGATTTGATTGTGACGTTCGGGTGCTCTTTCTTATAGAGCTCGCTCATCTGCTCAATCATGCGCAGCCCATCTTCTCCCTTGTCGTGCCAGATCATGATGTCCTGGGCGCTAGCGCCGGCGGAGAGAACCACGCCCCCGGCCGCACCCGCAATAATCAGACGCACAATACCCCTCATGGCGATCTCCCTTGTTGGCGGCAGCCTGCTTGTCGCGGGCCTTCATCTCGCTCTGATCATTGTTACGCAAATTTTCCTGTCAACGAAAAGTTGCGCAAATTTCCTTTTCATGCTGAGTTGGGGATCGACATTCGCGCATCTCGTCAGCTGTGAACCATCGGCCGCGCCCCCGCAATGGTACGATCAGGGACATAGGCGGGCGATTTGCGAAAATGCGCAAATTCGCGCAAGCTCGCCAATTCCCGCTATTGGTGGCTGCCAGACCATCTCGAAAGATCACGGAGCGCCGCCGTTCAGGGCGCTCACAAGAAGACCAGGGACGGAAGCCATGACGATCGATCTGCGCCGGTTCATCACACATGCCGAGGCCATTGTCACCAATCACGCTCTTGAGCCAGGTGTCTACCGTCGCTGGAACACGCAGGCGGATGACGGTTCGCGCGACCTTGGCATCAATCCCTACGGATGCGCTGATGCGGCCAATATTCTCTATACCATCGGACGTTTCCCGCGCGAGCCGAAGGAGCGCGCCGCCTGGATCGGGGCGTTGCAAGGGTTGCAGTCACCCGAAAGCGGGCTGTTCGAGGAGCCGACGCACCATCCCATCCACACCACCGCGCATTGCATCGCCGCGCTCGAGCTGTTCGATGCCGGGCCTTCGTATCAGCTCACCGCGTTGCACCCCTACACCACAGCCGAGGGCGTGCGGGACTTCATCGCCTCCCTGGACTGGCGCGGGAATCCGTGGCGGGAGTCCCATCGCGGAGCAGGTCTTTATGCCGCGCTGGTGCTCGCCGATGAGGTCGACCTCGCTTGGCAAGACGCTTATTTCGCTTGGCTCTGGGAAAACACCGATCCCGTCACAGGCCTTCTTGCCGGTCGTGACCTGCCCCGCATAACCCATAGCGGCACGACGACGATGGTGCCGCATATGGCGGGAACGTTTCATTATCTGTTCAACATGCAATACGCGCGACGACCCCTGCGCTATCCGGAGCGATTGATCGATAGCTGTTTGGAGATGGAGGCCGAGCGGCAGTTTCCGCTGGGCGAGCGCATCGGATTTGCCGAGATCGACTGGTTCTACTGCATGAACCGTGCGCTGCGCGCCTGTGACCATCGTTTTGGGGAAGCCCGGAGCGCGATGGAGAAGTTGGCACGACGCCTCGGCGATTTCGTATCGTCGCTGGATCCCGCCACGGACGAGGGCCTCAATGACCTGCATGCCCTATTCGGCAATCTCTGCGCCTTCGCGGAAGTACAACAGGCCTTGCCCGGGTTGATCGTAACCGATCGTCCGCTGAAGCTCGTTCTCGACCGTCGTCCCTTCATCTAGCGAAACGACATGCCGAACTTCACCGATTCAAGCTCTTCCTGTTCAAGTCCTCGCTTTGCCAGCGCTTCTTATACCACGGCTTTTTCCTCGCTCGGTTGCCCCGAGTTGGAGATCGACGCAGTTTCCGCTCTTGCAAGGCGATACGGGATTACAATGATCGAGCTGCGCGCGCTCGGCGGCGGGACCGATCTGCCAGCCTATTTTTCCGCCCGCTTCGGCACGCCGGGAGAGTTGCGCGTCGCCGCGGCGGACTTCGGTGTCCCAGTGGCCGCGCTGGGCACCTCCCTACGGTTGATCGGCAACACAGAGAGCGATCTCATCGGCTTCCGCACGTATATCCCGTGGGCGCAGGCCCTTGGCGCGCCTTACCTGCGTGTGTTCGACGGGGGGCGGACAGGGGATGAGGAAGAGCTTGAGCAGGCGGGTGAGACGCTTTCCTGGTGGATGGAGGAAAGCGCCGCACTTGATCCGCCGGTCGACATCATCGTCGAGACGCATGACAGCTTGGCTGAACCAGCCGCGCTTGAAGTCTTTCTCGCGCGATATCCCCGCTGCAAACTCCTTTGGGACACCCATCACACGTGGAGAAGAAGCGGAGAACTTCCATCCCGCACCTGGGCGCGCGTAGGTGAGGCGGTCGTCCACATGCACGTGAAGGACAGCGTAGCGGCGCCGGATACGCGCCACGGTTACCGCTATGTCCCGCTCGGTTCGGGCGAGTTTCCCTTGTCGGATCTCCAGGACGTCCTCCGGCATTCGCGGTTCTCGGGAGTTGTCAGCCTGGAGTGGGAGCGCCTGTGGCACCCCGCACTCGCGCCCTTGGAGTCAGTGTTGCCAGACTTCCGTTCATTGCTCGCAGCCTGACCTGGAGGGCGCTCGCATTCCATCCTGCAACCAGGACGTAGCCGCCTTACCCCCTGGAATACCGATATGTCGCTCCATCCGGTCGACCTTCGGTCCCATCCCCTTATCTCTTCAAAAGCGACCGTATCCATGCATAGCCCAATCGCCATCCGCCCAACTCTCGCCTTTGCCTTCGATCCGGAGCGATACGCGGGCGCGCTCGACAGCCGGGACCTCGCGCGCCTCGCCAGCATTGCCGATGTCCTCGATGACGAGCCGATACAGACCTATCACGACGCACGCGCCGCACGGCTCCTCGCCCAAGCCGATATCCTGGTGACGGGATGGAGGGCGCCTCTCTTGGACGCGGCCGCTCTCGAGATGGCACCCCGCCTCAAGCTCGTGGCCCATCTCGCCGCGACGGTGAAGCAATTTCTCTCAGAGGATGTGTGGCATCGCGGCATAAGCGTCACGGCTGCGGTCAACGCCGTCGCGCTGCCCGTCGTTGAATTCACGCTGGCTTCAATCGTCTTCGCCGCAAAGCGCGCCTTTGCTCAATCTCAACAGTATCGGCGGCATCGCGAGATCAGTTATGGCGGCCGTGCGACCCACGATTGTGGGCTCTTGGGCAAGACCGTTGGCATTCTCGGCGCATCCCGTGTCGGCCTGCGCGTCATCGAGCGCTTGCGGGATTACGACATGGAGGTTCTTGTCTATGATCCCTTCCTTTCCCGCGAGCATGCCATCGCACTCTGCGCGGAGAAGATCGACAACCTCGACGATATGATTGGACGTTGCGATATTCTGTCGGTCCACGCGCCGATCACGGATGAGACCATCAATATTCTCGATGCGCGACGCCTCGCTTTGCTTAAGAACGGCGCGACCTTGATCAATACCGCGAGGGGTGTGTTGATCGATCATGCAGCGCTCGTGCGAGAACTCGTCTCCGGCCGCATTTCGGCGAATCTCGACGTGACCTATCCCGAGCCGCTTCCGCCGGATTCGCCCTTGTTCGATCTCCCCAACGTTTTCCTGACGCCCCATATCGCTGGCCCGCAAGGAACGGAGCGCAGACGCATGCTGACAACCATCATCAACGACATCGAGCGCTACATCGCCGGTAAGCCGCTGCTTGGCGACATCGCGATAACTTCGCTCGCGCGCATCGGATAAGGATGGAACATCGGCGCGGCGAATGTTCTCGCCCGCGTCTTCTTTGCGCACACGATAGCCGCAGCTCAGGCCATACGGTCGTAGCTCGCGGCGGTGATTTCATGTCGCAGCGGCTCCCCACGCGTAAACCGCTCAACCTCCGCGACGATGAGGTCGCCCTGACGCCAGTGTCCGTCCTGGGTGTGGCCCGCCGCATGGGGGGACAGATGCACATGCCCTCCAAGATCCCGGAATGGGCTCGTCATTGGCAGTGGCTCGACATTGAACACGTCGAGCGCCGCGCGGATCCGACCGCTGCGCAATTCCGCCAGCAGCGCCCCTTCGTCAACCAGCGGAGAGCGCGCCATGTTGACGAGGAGGGCCCCATCCTTGAGCCGGGCTAGTTCGGCTGGCCCGAACATGCCGGTGGTTTCAGGCAGGAGGGGAGCGTGTAATGAGACCACGTCACACTGCGCGATCAACGCATCGAGCGATACCAGTTCGACGCCGAGTTCGCGCGCCGCCGCGTCGCTCATCACCGGATCGGTGACGAGGATGCGGGCGCCAAAGGGGCGGATGAGCCGCATCACGGAGCGGCCAACGTAGCCCCCGCCCACGATGCCAACGGTGAGCGCGCCTAGGAGCCGGCCGGGATAACGGCTCCGCATCTCCCAGCCCGCGCCCGCCTTCAATCCGCTGTCGAATGCATCACCATGGCGAAGCGCCATCAGGATCTGGGCAATCGTAAATTCGGCGACGGAGTCACCGATGGCCGCCGCCGCATGCGTCACGCGCAACCCGTCCGCAACCGCTGCCGCCGGGACGAGGCGGCGGATGCTGCCTGCGCAATGTGCGACCAATCCAAGCTGGGGACAGGCGGAGAGATAGGGCTCAAGCGGCGGAGTGCCCCACCCGGTGATGCAGACCGCGGCTCCATCCAGCAATTGCGCCATCAACGGCTCAGTCAGCGCTGGCTCGTCGGTTGTCCGCACCCGCGCGAAGCCCCGCAGCTTCTCCTCCGCGGCTTGGCTAAGAACGAGGCTGCGGGCTTCCGGCGGAAGGAGGATGGTGACGAGGGGGTGGTTGCTGGCCGCATGCGCCGCAGACGTATGAATGGCAAAGCTCATGGTAGGGTCCTGCCGGTAATTTCGAAAGAAGCATCGAGTGGCTGTTGCGCCAGACGGCGTGCGACGAAGCCATGATCGGCACGGCTGATGTCGATGAGCTGCTGGTACGGCATGCGATAGTGGCTCTGCTGGGAGAGCACGCCATCGAAGCCTGTTCTTTTGAGATGATCGAAGATGTCATTCCACGGAACCATTCCATCGGAGAGCGGCATCCAGTCCGCATGCCAACGCCGCTGCCCCTCCGCATCGATCTCACCGGGAAACCAGCCGCCGTTCTTGGCTCCGACGACCGATATCCATGGTGCCAGCGCATCGAAGGTGACTCGCCAGTCTTCCCGGCCTTCCTGAACAGCCTGATTGCCGGGATCAACGAAGGCCGTCATGAAGCGCGGATCGCAGCCATCGAGAAGGGCCAACATCTGGGCGCTTGAACTATGGATCGTGCCTCCATGCATCTGCAAGGCCAGCCGGACGCCTGCGCGCTGGGCAAGGCGCGAGAGCGCCGCCAACTGACGCCGGCCGCGTTCGCAGATCGCCGCATAACCCTGGGCAGGATCGTAACGCCAATAGCCGATCCTCAGGAGATCGATGCCGGCGGCCGCGCAGTGGTCAAGGATTGCGGGTGTGGCCGGATCCTCCGCATCCGTGATATCGGTTGTCACCATGGCGATCGAGAGGCCGTGATCACCCAACATGCGGACCAGATCGGCAAGAGTACTAATGGTGGCTGGCGCCACGTGCCATCCATCCCGGATGAGCAGGTCAATCGCGCCAAAGCCGATACCCCGGACAGCCCCGGCCATGTCGCTGGCAGAAACATCGCGAAAGGGCTTGGTAAAAAATGCGTGTCGCATGGGTCGGGCCTCATGAGGCGGCGGAAGGGACTGCAGTGATGCCGGGGATGGCTGGTGACGGCGGGCTCACCCGCCCGAAGACATCGCGCGCCTGGACCTTATAGAAGCCGGCTTCCTGACCAACGGTGTGCAGATAGACCGTCGACAACAGGCCCGCGGTATTGACGACGCGGAAAGGCCCGTTCTCGCTCGCGCTCCAGAGAACATCGAACAGTTCAAGGCTGTCCGGTCCGCCGGTCTGCCAGAACAGCACAGTGTTGACCGCGCCGTTGAGGCCCGCATAGGAGGTGAGCTTCAGGTTTCGCGGTGCGCTGGGGCTCTTGTCGTCGCGACGGACGAGCACTGCGAGAACGACGCCCGGCAGGGCGATATCCAGCGCGATGGTTGCCTGCTGGTTGGCGCCTGACACATGGATCTGATCGATCGTGAGTGCCGGCTCCTGGGCCGCGCGCATGGCGGCAAGTGCTTCTCCGCTCGGTCTGTCGAGATCATCAAGCGTCTCCCAGACTGAATAGGGATCTCCCCGACCTTCCTCGATGCGAAACAGCGCCAGGGCATACGCGCCCGGCGTCACATTATCGAAGGTGAGGCGAACGGAGCGCTCGCCGGATCGCCGGAAGGAATCGACGCTGTTATAGAGGAGGACTGCAGGATCTCCCCCGCTCAGCCGCGTGGCGATTACGCCGAGTCCGTCGCGATCTGGATCGAGCGGATCACCGCCGATGGCGAGGCGCTCCTCACCCAGCCATGCGAGTAGTTCCATCACTGAAAGCGCCGGCTTCTTTATCAGCTCGAACGGCTCGGGTTCGACGATGCGCTTTTCGAGAGCGGCGATATCCGTGAGATGTTCGCTCTGCGCCGCCTTGATGTCTCTCTCGCCGAAATAAGCGAGATGAGTGCGGTGGCCCCAGCGGCCAAGGAAGCCGTTGTCGTTGCTCAGCACGGGATAGTCCACCCCTTCGCCCTCGATGAGGAGGCGCTGATGCTGATCGATGATCTTTGCCGCGAGCCCGGCGAAATAGGGCAGGCCGTGCCACGTATGGTGAATGTGCCACCCGATCTGGGGATCGCATTCGTTATTGATGAAAGGAAGATGAGCGAAGCGGGGATGATGCTGTCGGACATAATCGACGGCCATCATCTCATGCTGGCAGATGGCTAGCGAGTTTGGCGTGAGATCCTCGGCATGTTTGCGTGCACCTTTCTCGTGCACGGAAATAAAATCAAGGCGAACGCCGCGCTCTCCGGTGAAGAAATTCTCGCCAGTATCGCAATGGGCCAGAAAGGATCTGAAAATCGGCGGAATACGACGGGCGACACCAGGGCCTCCGAGCGTGATGTCTGGCTCGACGGCGCGCAAGCCCTCATGGCAGGCGTCATAATAGTTATTGAATCCAGTCTCTCCGCCAAGCTTCCACCAGATATCCGGCTCGTTCCAGGTCTCGAAATACCAGCTGCGCAGTTCCTCGGCGCCAAAACGCGCACGATACCGCTGCGCGAGCTCGGTCATGAAGTCGCGCCAATAATGGGCCTGATCGCGCGCGGTGAGATCAGTGAAAAGATAGGAGGGGTTGCCCATCAACTCAAAAAATGGCTTGAGGCGGTATTCTAGGACGACATCGAGCGCCCGATCGAGCCTTGACCAGTCATACCGTCCGAAGCGTTCAGCCGTGACGAGGTCGAGCATGTAATGCACGCGCAGATACTCGATGCCACGGCGCGGAACGCCGCCGACATAGGCGAGCGTCTGCTGCATTTCCGGCTCAAGCAGGAGTTCGGCCGGAGAGAACCCCGTGGACCGCCAGAACCGGCGGAAAGGCGTGGCCTCGCTCTTGAGGTCGATGCGGATTGCAGTGGTGCCGGACATGTCAAAGTCTCTCAATCATGGATGCTCATCCTGAATGTTCGCCTCCGGGACCTTGCGGGAGCCCCGCCTGAAGACGCGAGCCATCCATCATTATTTGAATTTATCCCGCATGGCTTGGATACCCGGGATCGTCTCCGTGAGATGAAGATGGGCGGGGTCAAAATATTGGACCAGTCCCCTATGCGATTTTCCCACGAGTATTGTGAAGATGTATGATCGATGACCAGGTGATGTCACAGTGGGGTGATAGCCGCTGTCTACGAGCACTGTGTCGCGGTCGCGCGTCATGAAGCAAGTTTCCTTCTGGCCGTCATAGGTCACCTGCACGCCGAAACCAGAGGGCGGCAGGAAGCGATAGTGATAGAGCTCCTGATGATCGGTCTCGCCCTCGCCGCGGTCGGTATCATGTTTGTGGGGCGGATAGCCGGACCAGCAGCCGTCGTCCGCATAAAGCTCGCTGACGAGGAGATGGCCGGTACGGCCGTGGCCGTTCTGACCGAGAATGTGCAGGATACGCCGGCGGCTATGGGTCCCCGGCGATCCCACCTCCACCGTTTCCACCTCATCGGGCCGAATGCGGAAGGCACGGTGGCTTTCGTCCGTCAGTCCGCCGGCGATCGCGACCTCGACAGGGCCGGCCAGAGCCTCGATCCTTATACTTGCGCCGAGCGGCGCGTAGACGGAATCCGCGACGCCTGACCACACGTCCGGGCGCCCACCGACCGTGGCGAAACGCTCACCATCGACGAAGATGTCGGCCGTGCCGGACATAAGAACGATAACGCATTCATGGCGCGGCAGCCGCAACTCAAACGTCTCCCCGGGGGAGAGCCGGATACAGTTGAAGTAGACACGATCGAGCACGGCGTCCTCGACGAGGATGGCGCGGTCAGTGCTGTCGTGTTGGCGGATAAGCTTAGGCATGTTGAACCTCTGGGCTTGAACCCATATCCACGCCTTGCAATGCAAGGTCTTCGGCGTGATGACAAGCGACGGTGCGGCCTTCGACCTTGCGCAGGGGCGGCATCTCCGCCTTGCAGCGCTCTGTCGCGAAACGGCATCGCGGGTGGAAGCTGCAGCCGGCCGGGCGATTGGCGGGATCGGCCACCTCTCCGGCCAGATGAATGCGGCGCCCGCGGCGCTTGAAGCCGGGATCCGGCACGGGCAAGGCCGAAAGAAGCGCCTCGGTATAGGGGTGCATCGGACGCGCGAAGAGCTCCGCCGAGCTCGCGATCTCTACGATCTGACCGACATACATCACCACGACGCGGTCACAGATATACTCGATGACACTGAGATCATGGCTGACGAACAGGTATGTGAGCCCGAATTCCTGCTGCAGATCCTTCAGGAGATTAAGCGTTTGCGCGCGGACGCTGACGTCGAGCGCTGACACGGCCTCGTCGAGTATGACGAGGCGCGGATTGGTCGCCAAGGCACGGGCAATGCCGACGCGTTGCCGCTCTCCGCCCGAAAAAGCATGCGGATAGCGACGCGCGTATTCCGGCCGGAGCCCCACGCGCTGCAATAGCTCGCGGACCCGCCCCTCGATCTCGGAGCGCGGCAGGAGATGGTTGACCTTGAGCACCTCGCCGACGATGTCGATGACAGGCAGGCGCGGATTGAGAGAGGCCTGAGGATCCTGAAAGACGATCCTGAGGTCGGTGCAATAGGCAAGCCGCTCATTCTCGCTCAATGCCGTCAGGTCAATCATCCGATCATCACGGTCGCGATAGCGGATCGTGCCGGACGAGACCTCGTGAATGCCGAGTATGCAGCGGGTGACCGTGGACTTTCCGCATCCGGATTCCCCGACTACCCCGAGCGTCTCACCGGCCATGATATCGAAGGAGACGCCATCGACGGCCCGCACGGGCCGGCTCTTGCCACGCCCGAAAAGGGTCGTGCGGGGCGCGAACACCTTGGCAACGTTGCGCAATTCCAGCAGGGTCTGCCCGTCCGTCGCACCCGCACGGGCTTGACCCGCAAGTGCTTCACCGGCAAGTGCTTCAGCCATGGCGAAGGGTCCTCTGTGTCTGGCTCGGCGGGGCCTGCGTCACCCGCGCGTCCGGAGAAACCGCGTCCGGCAAGACGCAACGTACGGAACGACTGCCGCCGAGCGCCACGTCCTGCGGCACGGACACGTCACAGATGCCAGCGATTGCAAAGTCACACCGGGGATGGAAATCACAGCCCCTCGGCCTGTCGAAGGGGGAGGGCACCATTCCGCGTATTGCGGCCAACCGCGTATCACGTCCTGCGCCAAGCCGTGGCACGGACTTGAGCAGAGCGCGCGTATAGGGATGGCGGGGATCGTAGAAGATTTCCTCGACGCTGCCGCGCTCAACGACCTTGCCGAGATACATGACGACGACTTTGCTCGCGACCTCAGCGACGACACCCAGATCGTGCGTGATGAAGAGGATCGATAGGCCGGATTCTTCCTGCAACTCGACAAGCAGATCGATGATATTGGCCTGGGTCGTGACATCAAGCGCCGTGGTCGGCTCATCGGCGATCACCAGCTTCGGCCTGCAGGAGAGAGCGAGCGCGATGCATACCCTCTGGCGCATGCCGCCTGAAAACTCGAAGGGGTAGCTGCCAAGCCGTTCCATCGGCTTCGGAATTCCAACGCGCGCCAGCATGGCAGCCGCTCGCTCCGTCGCTTCCCGGCGCCCGAGATTGAGATGACGGCGAATGACGGGGACCATCTGCTGGCCGATGGTGTGCACAGGAGAGAGCGCGGCCATAGGCTCTTGCGAGATGAAGGAGACATCCTTGCCACGCAGGGCGCGGATGGGTTTGCCACGCGGGTCGAGCTTGCCGATGTCGATCGTCCGCCCCGGTTCCGGATGATAGAGCACCCGACCATCGACGATGCGCGCCGTATGCGGGAGCAGGTTCATCAGCGAGCGCCCCGTGATGCTCTTGCCGGAGCCGGATTCACCGACGATGCAGACGGTTTTCGCGCGGGGGATTCCGAAGGTGACACCGTCGACCGCACGAACAAGCCCATCGTCCGTCGCGAAATGCACCTTCAGGTTCTCAACCTCGAAGAGAAGGTCTTGTGGTTCGGCCGCCGGTCTTAGCGCACGCGGCTGGCTCGCGTCCGCATCACGAATAGGGGTCAGCCGCATCACGGATCCCATCTCCAAGGAAATTGAGGGCAAGGACGGCAACAACGACAGGGATGCCCGGCAGAAACAGCCAGGGCGCCTGGGTGAGCGCGAGAAGGCTTTGCGCGTCCTTCAGGAGGACACCCCAGCTCACCACTGGTGGTTTCAGGCCAATGCCGAGGAAGGACAGGGCGGTTTCCGCGAGGATCATCGCCGGGATCGCGAGCGTCACCGAGGCGACGATATGGCTGGTGAAGGACGGCACCATGTGATGCCAGATCACGCGCTGGCGGCTGCAGCCGTCCAGACGCGCCGCCATGACGAAGTCCTCCGTCTTGAGAGAGAGAAAACGGCCGCGAACGACGCGCGCCAGATCCGTCCACCCGATCAGGGACAGGATCACGGTGATCCAGAAATAGACGAGGAGGGGGTCCATCCGATCCGGAATAGCGGCTGCGAGGCCCATCCACAGAGGGATGGTGGGGATCGACTTGAGGAAGTCGATCGTCCTCTGCACCGCCTGGTCCGCCCAGCCGCCGTAGTAGCCCGAGATGCCGCCGAGCAGAATGCCGAGGATGAGACTGATCGTGACACCGACAAGGCCGATCGACATCGAGATGCGGGTGCCGTGGATGGTCCGGCTCAGAAGATCCCGACCCAGGCGATCCGTTCCCCATAGATACATCGGTGCACTGGGGTCCACCGGACCAATCAGATGGCGCTCGGCCGGGATCAGGCCGAACAGGTGATACGGCTCACCCTTTACAAAGAAGCCGACGGGATAAACGCGGTTCTCGTCGATGACAAAGCGCCGCTGCAAGGCGACAGGGTCAAGCTCGACCTTGTATCCGTTCACGTAAAGCAGCGCGAGATCACCATTTTGATCCCGGCCGAACATCTTGAGAACTTGCGGCGGTGAATAGATATAGCGGGGGTTGTAGCGATCCGAGGAGTAGGGCGCTACGAATTCCGCAAATAGCGCCACCGCGTAGATCACGAGGACAATAAACCCGCTCCAGTAAGCGAGCTTATGCTTGCGAAAACGCCGATAGATGAGGCCCCATTGGCCGAGCTCGACGAGCTTTCGGCGTGGTGGAGCCAAGCCACCGGTGGCAGTCGCGTCGGTCATTGCGGAGACCTCACTGGTAGCGCACGCGCGGGTCGAGCCAGGCGAGCAGCAGATCCGATAACAGGGTGCCGATGACTGTCAGGGCAGACAGGATGAGAATGAAGCTGCCGGCGAGATACATATCCTGCGCGAGCAGCGCGCTGAGTAGGAGTGGACCGGCTGTTGGCAGGCTCAAGACGACGGAAACGATCACCGCGCCCGAGAACAGATGCGGCAGCACCCAACCGATTGTGGAGACAAAAGGATTGAGCGCGACGCGCACGGGATACTTGAACAGGAGCTCCATTTCACCGAGGCCGTTTGCGCGGGCGGTCTGCACATAGGGTTTGTGCAACTCGTCGATCAGATTGGCGCGCATGATCCTTATCAGCGCGGCTGTGCCGGAGGTCGACAGGATCAGCACGGGCAGCCACAGATGCGCTGCGAGGTCGAGAAGTTTGGCCCAGCTCCATGGCGCATTGACGTAAGCCGGAGAAAACAGTCCGCCGACGCTCATCCCTGCATAGCGCGAGAGGATATACATGAGTGCGAGCGACAGGAGGAAGCTCGGGATGGCGAGGCCGATGAAGCCCAGGAACGTTACCACGTAATCCAGCACGGAATAGCGGCGGACCGCGCTGTAGATCCCGATCGGCAGGGCCAGCATCCAGGTCACGACAAGTGTCACCAGGGACAGGAGCAAGGTCATTCCCATGCGGTCCCAGAGCAACTCGGAGACCGGTTTGTTCCACTCAAAGGACTGGCCGAAGTCCCCATGCAGGAGAATGCCTGTAATCCAGCGCCAATACTGGATGTACCAGGGCTGATCCAGACCATAGCGGGCCTTGAGGCCGGCGAGGGAGGCGCTGTCGAGATCCCCGCCCTGTTCCGCCATCTTGCCTGCGAGCGAAGTCAGGAAGTCTCCCGGCGGCAATTGGATGATGAGGAACGAGACGACTGAGACCGCTGCCAGCGTCAACGCCGTATAGAAGACACGTTGTGCAATGAAGCGCCACATGATCACTCCTTCGCCGCGAGGTCCACGGCACGGTCTCTCAATCGCCTCGCGGATTTGATGACCTGACGTCAGCGATGGCTGTCAGCGTTGGGAGGCGCGACAATCAACGCGCCTCTCTTTGTCTCACTTCATGTAGTATTGCTCGGGGTTTGTGGGACCGGGCGTCACATAGAAGGCCGTATCTGGCATGATCTCGGGGACGTTGTGAAAATTGGTCTTCACGACGCCGTAGTTGTCAGGATCCATATCCGTGCCGATCACAGGGAATTCCTCGCCGGTGATCGCCAGGATCTGTCGCATCAGCGCGAGCTTGCCTTCGTCACTGACGGTCTTCAGCAGTTCAGTGTAAAGATCCTGCTGCTTCTTGGCCCAGGCTGGCGGCTCCTCGGCGTTCGGATCCTTCGGATTCTGGTAGTAAATGCCCCAAGCCGAGCCAAAGGCTGACTGGTTTTCGTAGGGGAAGTACCATTTGGGGTCGAGAAGCCCCAGGAAGTCATATCCGCCACCGCCGATCCATACGAGGCCTTCCTGGTCGTTGGCCAACATGCGCGCCACGGCGAATGACGATTCGATCGGCTTGGGCTGCATGTCGACACCCACGGCTTTCCAATACTTGCGGATGAGCTCGAGAGCGTCGATGTGATCTTTTCGCGCGGTCTGAACATCGATGGAGAACGCAATGCGTTTGCCATCGGGCCCAATGCGATAGCCCTGGTCGTCACGCTTGGTGAAGCCTGAGCGATCGATCGCCTCGTTCGCCGCTTTCACATCGAACTTCGTATATTGAGTAGCGAGCTTCTCGTCGTAAAGCGCCGTTCCCGGCCGCGGCACAGCCTGATAGGGGCGCGACTGTCCCGCGTAGAGGATGTCGTTGATCTCATCGCGGTTGATCGCCAGCGACAATCCTATACGGAAATCCTTGTTCTGGAATACTTGCCGCAGAACCGGATTCTTGACGGTCTGGTTGAGGCAGATGAGCATGCCATTCGACCAGGCAGGCTGAACCTTGAACAGCTTGTAGCCGCCCTGTTCACGATGCGCGGCCAAGACCATGCCCGTTTCCAGCGAATTGAGCCGCTGCGCCTGCATGTCGAGGCCGCCATTGGTGGCCTTCAGAATGACGGACTGGACATCGCCCATGACGTCGTAGGTGACCCGATCGATGTAGGGCAGCTGGTTCCCCTCGGGGTCAACCTTGAAATAATAGGGATTACGCTCCGCAACCACCTGCGTTGTGCCGGTATAGGGCACCGTCAGTTTCCATGGATCGAGAACGGGGCGCGCGGCGTCCCTCCAGCGGTCCGGCGACTGCCAGTTGCCGACCTTGGCCTGGATGAGCGCGACCCAGCTTGGAGCACCGGCCGCCTTCACCAGTTGATCGACGTCGGGATTATGAGCTTTGTGGAACTTCTTGAGGTAATGCGCCGGCGATCCCGCCAGGATATCTGAACCGAGATTGCTGGCGAGATAGTATAGCAGCATACCGTTTGGTGTTTTGAAGCTGAACTGGATCGTTGAATCGTCCAATTTCGAGACGACAACCGGGTCGTTCCCGGATCTCAGCCAGCGTGGAACAGCCGGCGTGATCTCCTTGTTCATCAAGATGTCGTTGTACCAGAACAGGATGTCATCGGCGGTAAACGGTGTTCCGTCCGACCACTTGATGCCCTTGCGAAGCTTGAAGGTATACACGGTGCCGTCGCTGTTGACCGAATAGCTCTCGGCGACATCTGGGACGACGCCGGTCCACTGCGGGTCCCAACGCACAAGGCGTGTGTAGCCTATCGTGCGTTCCAGCAGTCCGTCGGAGGCCCCCACGAGCGCCTGCCGCCAAGTACCGCCATAGCTGCCGATAGAATTCACGGGCTTGACGACCAGGGGTGTCTCGGGGAGACGTTGCGCGACAGGCGGAAGCTTGCCTGCCGCGACCTCTTTGGCGAGGCTTGGCGCCTCTTTGTAATCGGCGGCCAATGCGGTGCGCACGTTCAGGTCCGAGATACCAAGAACACCGCAGCCGATGGACAGGTACAATATCGCGCGTCCGAGCGCGCGTTGGCTCGTCAACATGAGCGACCCTCCCATATGCGCCTTCTCGATCAATGTCGGGGCGTTGGAACTACGTTATCGTTATCGTTATGATTGCGTCAAGAACCGGCCGGGAATTTCTCGCGACTTTATGAGGAAGGCGATGGATAACCAGGAATCCCTATGCTAACAACGCCGTAGAGACTGTGAACGCCTGTGCGGCGATGGACGGGGAACGATAACGCTATCGTTAAGCTATGATGGATGCCAAGAGCCCGCCGCGGTCCTCCGCGCAATCCGCTGAAGCCCCCGAGCCGCCGGCCGGGCGGCCCGCGACAATCACCGATGTCGCATCAGCCGCCGGTGTCTCCCCGATGACGGTCTCGCGCGTTCTCAACAGCAGGGGCGGCGCGAGTGCCGAAACCCGCGCCCGCGTTCTCGAGATCGCAGGGGCACTCAATTATCGGCCGAACAGCTTCGCCAAAAATTTGCGTATCGATCGCTCAAAGGTCGTTGGCATCGTTGTTCCCGATATCGCTAATCCCTTCTTCCCTGAAATCATCCGCGGTGCCGAGCTCGCGGCGCGGCCGGCGGGATACACGTTGCTCACGTCGAATGTCGTGGAGGATCCAGCGCGGGAGGAAGAGGTCATCGGCACGCTTCTTGAACGTCGGGTCGACGGCATCATCCTCTGCAGCGCGCGTCTCGAGGAGAAGCGCCTGCTCCGCGCCATAGAGGGCCACCGCGCCGTTGTTCTCATCAACAGGGTTGTGCCACGGCGAATTGCCGGCACGATCGAGATCGACTATGCCTCCGGCGTCGAGACACTGGTCGAAAAGCTGGTTGCCCAAGGGCGCAGCCGGTTTGCGTTCGCGTCGGGGCTCTCGACATCCTATGGCGGCCAGAAGCGCCGTGGCGGCCTCGACCGAGCCCTGGCCCGGCACAACCTGACGCTCGTGACGGAGGTCTCGAGCTCCCCGGATCTCGCGGGCGGCACCGAGGTCGGCCGCGCCTTGCTGCCCTATCGCGGCGCTATCGACGCGTTGATCTGCTACAACGATCTGATTGCGATAGGCGCAATGTCCGTGATGAAGGGCACAGGCATCGCCGTGCCCGAGGAAATCGCGGTGACCGGATGTGACGATATTCCGGTGGCAGCTCTCGTGTCTCCGGCACTCACGACCTTGCGTGTCGCCAAGCAGGACCTTGGCGAACTTGCGATGCGAATGCTCCTGGACAGGATCGAAGAACGCAACACCCAGCACGGCATCCTGATCGAGCCGGATCTGATCGCACGTGAAACGACGGATTTTCCGTTTCCGTAGGCTCAAACCCATAATTCGGAGCCGCACGCGTGGGACAGCAAACAAGGGCCTGTATTCTGGACCGGAGGTGCTGGCTCCTACGTCACCGCTCAATCGGCGGCGGAGGCAGCTACAACCCGCAACGCAAGGTCAGACGTCGAGTGTGCTGACCTCCCAGCTGACACGCCGCACGCCTGCAAGCCGTCGTATCGAGCTGACGGCGGTATTGAGTTCCTGGGCGTCGACCGTGGTGCTCACCAGCGTCGCGACGATCTGTGTACGGTCATCGGTGCTCGGCTCCATCTCGATGTCGGCCACCGGATACTTCGCCTTCTTCAACACCTCTGTAATGCGTTCCCGGATATCCGGCGCGAGATGTGTCTCCGCGAGCACCCGCACCTCGTAGTTGGCTTCTGAGCTGCCCTCGTCGATAGGGAGCCGGTTGATTGCATTGACAAGTGGATGCAGCAATGTGTTGCCAGCGAGGATGAACAGCGTGACGAGGCCGGCCTCCGCGAGCCTGTCCGCTCCGGCGCAGGCTCCGACGGCCGCCGAGGCCCATAGCGTTGCCGCTGTGTTTAATCCGCGGACATTGCCTCCCTCTTTCATGATGACGCCCGCGCCGAGGAAGCCCACGCCCGACACCACATAGGAGATGACACGGGCAGCCCCCTCCGTCCCCGCAATAAGAAGTGCGAGATCCACGAAGGCTGCAGCACCCACGGCGACAAGAACGTTGGTGCGCAGCCCGGCGCTGCGTTGCCGATATTGCCGCTCGACGCCGATCAGCGTGCCGAGAATGAACGCACCGAGCAGACTTATGAATGTGTCGAGCAACGCTGTCAGGTTGAATGTCTCTATGAACTGCATCGATTCTGCCGACTCGACTCTGTTAATCGGCTCACAACATACATGAGCTTGGCCGCAATCCATGTGACGGCGCGTTGCCCGGGTGTCGCGGGGTAGCCACCTCAGCCACGGAATAAATTTTCGCAGCAATGGAATAAGCCGCCTCGCGAGGCGTCTTTCATGAGCGGTCAGTTCGACCGTGGGAGATGAAAACAATGCTGACACCGATCATTCGCGCAGCCCTGATGATTGGAGCCCTTGCCGTGGCTGGTGGCGCGCTGGCTCAGGCGGCCGCGCCCGCCAAGGTGGCTGAGACGTCGAAGGGTAAGACTCTCGTCGATGCGAAGGGCATGACCCTCTACATATTCGACAAGGATTCGGCTGGAAAATCCGCCTGTAACGGCACTTGCGCCACCAACTGGCCACCCCTGATGGTTGCCGCTGGCGCCACCGCCAGCGGTGACTGGTCCATCGTGACGCGCGACGATGGCTCCAAGCAGTGGGCCTATAAGTCGAAGCCCCTTTATACCTGGGTCAAGGATACCAAGCCCGGCGACGTAACCGGTGAAGGTGCTGCCAACAACACCTGGCATGTCGCGGCGCCCTGACGATCACGTGCGAACGACAAGCGGAGCGCCTCGTCAACACGCCGCTGGTGCTCCGCCTCCTGTTGTTGTCACATAGGTGCATTCGCCCGACTGACTTTTCCCGAGGGGCGCAAGCCCCGTGGTGACCCACCTTGGATGACGTTGCCGCTCTCCTGGAACCCCAGATACCGGCCTTGCGCCGCTACGCCTACGCGCTTGTGCGCAATCACGACCTTGCGGACGATCTCGTTCAGGACTGCCTGGAACGGGCTGTCGCACGCTGGTATCTGCGCCGCCGCGATGGTGACCTGAAAGCCTGGCTGTTTACGATCCTGCGCAATCTTTACATCAGCGATTTCCGCCAGAGGCGCAGACGTGGCACCGAAGTTGACATCGATGATGTCGCGCTGAGCGTCCATCCCGCCCAGGACGCAGGCCTTGAGACACAGGATGTGCTGACAGCGCTCGACCGGCTCCCGGAGGAGCACAGGGCGATACTGCTGCTCGTCGGCGTCGAAGATCTTTCCTATGAGGAGACCGCGGTTGTTCTTGGCATCCCGCGCGGCACGGTGATGTCGCGCCTGGCAAGGGCGCGTCAAAACCTGCGCGCATTGATGGACAGAGGTGGTGGGACGTGGCTCCGGAGGGTGAAATGAGCGGCTCGCAAGCGCCCATTGGAGAGGACGACCTGCAGTCGTTTGTCGACGGGCGCCTCGGCGGTGAGAGGCGGGCGGTTGTCGAAGACTATCTGGAAGCCAATCCGGATATCAGGGCGCGCGTGTTCCTGGAACAGCAGCACCGAAATGTCCTGCGTGGCGCCTTGCAGGCAAAATTTGCCGAACCCGTCCCGGCAAGGCTGCGCGTCGCTGCTATCCGCACAGCGCGGCGCCAGCTTTGGCAGCGGCGAGCGGCCGGCGCGGCAGCTGCTCTTGTCTTGTTAGCCGTCGGTGGTGTCGGGGGCTGGCTCGCGCGAGGACAGAGCACGGCCCTCGCGCCTGGCACCACCGCCGTCACGCGCGACGCTGTCGCTGCCTATCGCACCTTCGTCGTCGAGGTCGCGCATCCGGTGGAGGTGGGTGCCGCTCAGGAAGCCCATCTCATCCGCTGGCTCTCGAAACGCCTTGGCCGCCCGCTGAAGGCCCCGGATCTGAGCCGGTTCGGCTTTCATTTGATGGGGGGAAGGCTCTTGTCCGCCGACGCCGGCGCCGCCGCCCAGCTGATGTATGAGACGAGCGGCGGACGCAGGTTGACGGTGTATGTGCAGGCGACCCCGGGCGTCGAGACCGCGTTTCGTTTCCGGCAGGACGGAGACGCCGCGACTTTCGCATGGCTCGACCAGGGCTACGGCTTTGCGGTAACTGCGAACTCCAACAGAAGCGAATTGCTGCCGATTGCGGAGGTCGTCTATCAAAGCCTCGACGGCGAGGTGCTGCAGCGATAATGCATGGCAAAACACATGAGCTGATGTCCGCGATGCAGTGATGTGTAAAACTCAGTCCCAGGAAGGCTCAAAATGCCGCGCTTGAATGACGATGCTCTCGACCAACTGTTCCTTACCGCGCGCACGGCGAACAAATGGCAGGACAAGCCAGTTGGGGAGGACGTCATCCACGCTCTCTACGATCTCCTGAAGTTCGGACCGACTTCAGCCAATTGTAGCCCAGCGCGCTTTCTCTTCGTCCACACGCCCGAAGGCAAGAAGCGCTTGAGCCCGGCCATGTCATCCGGCAATCACGACAAGACCATGGCTGCGCCCGTCAATGTCATCGTTGCTTATGATCCTCGTTTCGCCGATGAGTTGCCGTTCCTGTTCCCCCATCAGGACGCGCGGCCCTGGTTCGCCGCTCCGCAGGTCGCCCATGAAACCGCGTTCCGCAATGGTAGCCTGCAGGGCGCCTACCTGATTATGGCGGCGCGCTCGCTGGGCCTTGATTGTGGGCCGATGAGCGGCTTCGACGCGGCCAAGGTCGAGGCCGAGTTCTTCGCGGAAAACGGCTGGAAAGCCAATTTCATGGTCAATCTCGGCTATGCCGACCCATCGGGCACCATGGAGCGCCTGCCACGTCTGCCTTTCGATAAAGCCTGCGCGACGGTGTGACATCCGACAAGTGTCGAGGCTGTCGGCCTGAACCCCAAACCAGATTCCGGGGTTCCGAACAGGTGGGCTACAGCCGTGGCTGCGGTCGTCCGGCCAGCGCGATTGTCTGATTGACACTTTGTTCTAGCGATAGGACTTTCAGAGGGTTCAATCGACGAGGGAGCAGGCAGGGATCATGACACGGCATGTAGTGGCGGCGGCGCATGCGTCGTCCATCCTGCTCGATCGTGCGGCTTGTATCGCGAAGGCCTGTGCCCTCATCGAGGAGGCGGGTCGCCGCGGCGTCGAGCTGCTCTGCTTCCCTGAGACCTTCATCCCGGGCTTTCCCTACTGGATCAATCTCTATCCGCCTGGCCAGCAGTACGGCGTCCACGTCGACTATCTCAAACAGTCCGTGGATCTCTCAGCCGGGGATCTCGACCCAGTTCGTGACGCAGCGGCGCGCGCAAAGGTCACGGTGGTGCTCGGCATCAGCGAGCGGGCCGGCGGCACCATGTACAACGCGCAGGTGTTCATCGGCACGGGGGGGCAGCTACTCGGCAAGCATCGCAAGCTGCAGCCGACATTCGCGGAGCGCATGCTTTGGGGTCAAGGCGATGGCTCCACGCTCTCGGTGTTCGACACGCCTGCGGGACGGGTCGGGGGCCTGATCTGCTACGAGCACATGATGAATCTCGCCCGGCAAGCGTTGATCGCGCAAGGCATCGAGCTGCACTGTGCGAGCTGGCCCACCTTCGCAAGCAGTGCCGGGCGCGGCTCGGCCTATGATGTGACGGTGGAAACCATCATGCGTGCCCATGCGATCACGGGTCAATGCTTCGTCATCGTTGCGCAAAACCCCGTCACCGCCCAATATCTCGAGGCCATGGAGACTGCTCTCGGCCCCCAGCAGGTACTTGGTGTCGGCGGGGGATATTCCGCGATCTACGCACCAAACGGCGAAATCGTTGCAGGTCCTCACAAGGGAAGCGAAGAGACCCTCCTCATCGCGGAGATTGACCTCGACGCCATCGCGCGCGCCAAGGTGCTGGTCGACGCGGCAGGCCACTATGCCAGGCCCGGGGTGCTCGACCTCGTCATCAATCGGCGGCCCCCACGGGCATCATTGAAAGCGGTCAGCCGGGGACGTGAGGCGCAACGCGCCTCACGCGACGGATGCCTTCAGTCCAGCGGTCCGGCAGCACGTTTGACGGCTTCCATGACTATGGCCGGCGTAATCGGTTTTGGCGCGTCTTCAAGCGCAGCGCGGCTCTTGCCCATGATAAAGCGTCGCAGGCCCGGCGGCGTCGCCAGCGCTGCGTTTGCGAGGGCTACGCTGGCATCGACAGGCCATTCCGCTTCGAAGGCGCGGCGGCTCGGGCCATGCTGCACACTGAAACGCGACGATCCGCGTTCGATCCCGGCACGGAGCGCCGCTGTCCGCTCCCGGTCGATCTGCCGGCCGGCGATGACGACTCCATAGATTGCTTCGGCCTCCTCCGCAGTCAGCATTTCGTCCAGCACATCGCGCAACACCGCGTCTGGCGTCCGGTCGATCGGCGGCCCGAAGCCGCCGCCCGACGACGAAATCATCTGCAGAAGGTCCTTCTCACGAAGACGGAGGACCTTGATGCGGCCGATCCGCTCGGGAGCCGTCTCGGGATTGAGGGTCGTGACGCTGTTGCCGCCTGCGGTGCCGCCGAAAACGCCCCAGGGCTGAAAGCGGAAGCGGTCAAGTCCACGCACTGTGATGGTAACTTCCGGAGCCCGGCTTTCCAGCTCAATTGCGACAGCCGCGCCGCCCCGATAACAACCGTGGCCGAAGCTCGAGGGCACGAGTTCATGACGGCGCACGATGAGGGGCGTCTCTACCTCGACATGTTCGATAGGCGTGCTCTTGAGATAGCCGATCATTGTGTCGTTCGCATCGACGCCATCTGCTCGAACGCGCCCGCCCGAGCCACCGGAAAAAGGCTCTACGACGGCAACCCGGTTGCGCCCGGATGCCGGATCGACCCATGCGGACGAAATGATGCCGGCCTGCCCGGCACCGCAAGCCGCGATGCCGTTCGGCAAGGCTTGGTTGAGACAACCGATCAGCGCGTCATAGGTTCGCATGACAGCGACGAAGCGGTTGCCCATGGCAGCCGGATATTCGGCGTTCATCACCGTTCCCGGGGGAGCGTAAGCCTTGATCGGTCGCATGATGCCGCCGTTGATCGGGATATCAGGCTCCACCGTCTGGATGTAGTTGGTGAGACCGAGGCAAAGGAACGGATGCGTGCGGCTGCCAGTCGCAAAATTGAAGGCGGCATGCACTTGTGGCGACGAGCCGGAATAGTCCACCTCCGCCTCATCGCCCCGGACGGTGAGACGGCAGTGGATGTGAACAGCCGCCCCCGAGTCGTCCCCTTCGATATAGTCCGTGAAGGTGTAGGTGCCATCCTTCAAGGCGCTGATAACCCGTCGCGCTTTTATTTCCGTATGAGTCATCACATCTTCGACGCCGCGATGGAACGCCTCAATGCCGACTTTGTCGCAGAGCTCGTTGATGCGGAGATCGAGAAGGCGCATGGCCGCCATCAGCGCTTCGAGATCGCCCCAGACGGCATCCCCGATGCGCGAATTATCCTTCAGGATATTAACGACATCCTGGTTGATAACACCGGCCTTGACCAGCTTCGTTGGCCGAAGACGCAAGCCTTCCTGAAAACATTCGAAGAGATCAGGAGAAATACTTCCAGGAACAGCGCCGCCGATATCGGACGCGTGCACGAAAGACCAGGCAAAACAGGCAAGCTTGCCGTTCACAAAGATCGGCCGCGCGAGATGGATATCCATCATATGCGTGACGAGGCCCCAGGTACTGAAGGGGTCGTTCGAGATGAGCACGTCACCCGGCGCAAGCTCTTCCTCGGGGAAGTGCTGTGTCAGCCCGGAAATCGTCTGACCGCTTCCGGAAACCACGCCTGTCAACATGGGATAGGCAAAGAATTCGCCTGAGATGCGGGCTACCGCAACCTGGAAGTCTTGCGTCTGCTTCACGAAGGTCGTGTGTGCCGTGCGATAGGCAACCGTGGCAGCTTCCTCCGCGATCGCCGTGAAACGGTTCTTCATGATTTCCGTCTGGACGGGATCCATGGGGTCAGTCCTTCACGAGTTCGAGGTCGCCAAGCGCGCCGACTTGGGCGGCGTAGCCAGGAGGGACGAGGATGGTGGCGAGATCCTGCTGGATGATCGCGGGCCCAGCCCCCGCCCAGTGGGGTGACAGGTCACTCCAGGCGTAGACCGGCACATCCTCAAGCCAGCGCCCTCCCGATCTGACGCGCCGACGCTCGACGGCCTGCGGTTCCGTCCCCGCGCCCGCCAGCACGGCCGCCCCCGGCTTGGCCTGTCGCCCAACGGTGCGTACGCGCAACGTATCGATGCTCACAGGTGCCTCAGGATTGGCATGGCCGAACAGACGCTCGTGTTCGGCGTGGAATGCCGCGACAATGGCGTCAAGCCCATCCCCGGCCGACACGACCGCCGACAGGTCGATCGACAATGTGAAAGACTGCGCCGTATAGCGCATATCGGCGAGATGCATGAATTCCGTTTCCTTGACCTGCCCCTCGTGGCTTTGACGCTTCAGCCAGTCGCGCCCTTCCTCGGCCAGCACTGCGAAAATGCTGAAGACATCGGCGCGTGTGAGCGGCTGGCCCTGTACGGCACGCACCGCATCATGCACGAGATCCGACACGAGGCCGCCGAAGGCACAGAATACGGAAGGCAGGCGCGGGACCACCATCCGGCCGATATTGATCTCGCTGGCGAGGATTGGCCCGTGTACTCCACCGGCACCTCCGAAGATCATCAACGTCAAGTCTGAAGCGCCGACACCCAGCCGGGCGAGGAATGGAGAGATCTTCGCGAGCATGTTCGAGGTTGCGACATCGATCGCGCTTTCAGCTGCCGACACCACATCGGTGCCAAGCGCCTCCGCGACCGGTGCGAAAGCCTTCTCCGCCAAGGCGCGGTCAAGCGCTACGCGGCCGCCGAGGAGTCCCTTCGGCGAGAGGTAATTGGTGATGAGATAAGCGTCCGACAACGTGGGCGCTGTGCCGCCGAGACCGTAGCAGGCTGGCCCTGGCATGGAGCCGGCGCTGCGGGGCCCCACCTTCAGCACGCCGCCGTCCAGCCATACGATGGAGCCACCGCCGGCGCCGATCGCCTCGACGGCGGTGACCGGCATCATCAGCGGGAAGTCCCCGACCTCAGCCTGCGCCGTGATCATGGGCCGCCCGCCGTCTACCAGAGAGACATCCGCCGAGGTGCCCCCCATGTCGAATGTCAGGATGCGATCGACTCCGAGGTACCGCCCGAGCGTTTGCGCGGCCGTTACGCCGGCCGCAGGGCCTGACAGGAGCGTATGGATCGGCAGCTCGCGCGCCTCCGCTGCTGACATGATGCCGCCGTTGGACTTCGTAATGTAAAGCTTAGCGTTTGGATAGTTTTCCCCAAGAAAATCGTCAATATCCTTGAGATATCCCTCCATGAGGCGCTTCACATAGACATTGAGCAGCGTGAGCATCGCCCGTTCATATTCGGATTGCTGTGGCCAGACCTCGTGTGAGGCCATGACCTCGACATCCGGAAAGCGGTCGCGGATCAGCTCGAGGGCTTGCTTTTCATGGGCGGGGTTGCGGTGGGCATGCAGGAAGCACACCCCCATGGTGTTGAGGCCGCGCGAGACAGCCGTCTCCACGGCCGTGATGAGTTCCATCTCGTCCAGCGGCGCGTCTTCGGATCCATCGGAAAGTATTCGTTCCGATATCGCAAATACATTCTCCCGAGGGACAAGCGGAGTTGTGCGCCGATTGAACAGATCGACGGGCTTGTCGAGCCGCAGGCGCGCAATGCCCAGCAGATCCCGATAGCCCTTCGTCGTTATGAGCGCGATCGGCGGCTCTGACCGCTCGATGACAGCATTCGTACTGACGGTCGTGCCGTGAACCACGAGGATCGGACTGTCATAGGCCACGCCATATCGCGCAACGAGATCCTGGACACCCTGCTTCACCGCGTCGGCGAAATTCGGGCGGGACGTTGGAGCCTTATGGCTGCCGATATCGACATATCCGTCCCCCTCATCCTTCCAGATGGCAAAATCGGTAAACGTGCCACCAATATCGACGCCAATTCTCAGCATTCGTCCACTCTCGCCATTTGGCTAGTCACGGCATGCCTCAAAGTTGGGCATGCCAAATCCTGCACTTGACGACTAACCAACATTGCGTGCAGCATATTTGTCAATACCGTTGCTGTATATGGAACACTTCGAACCGAGGGGTCGATGAGTTCACTGGACAACGCGTTACGCATTCTCTCGCTACTGAATGCCCAGAGCCCTGTTCTGAGAGTGGGGGAGGTCGCCCGGCAGGTTGGCCTGCCCAAGACTTCCGTCTCACGGCTTCTCAAGGCGATGGGTGAGAGCGGACTGCTGGAGCGGGAAAGCGGAAGCTTTGGCTATATCGCTGGCCCTCGGGCGCTCGTGCTGGGGGAGCTTTATCTGGCGCAGCATGGCCTCTTGGCCGTAATGGAGCGCGTGTCCGACAAGCTGACAGATGAATTCGGCTTTGTCGGCTACATCAGCAAGCTTGAAAAAGATGGGTTATTCATAGTCCGCCGCAAGCATGGCAGCTATCCGTTGCGGCTCATTCGCGATGTGGGGCAGCATGCGCCCGCGTTCCAGACCGCCAGCGGCCGTGCACTACTTGCCCACCTACCAGAGGCAAGGGCGCTTGAACTGGTTGCGGCAGACCCTGTGTGGATGGGGCGCTCCGACGAGGTCCGCCGGATTCTTGCCGAAATCCGCGAACGCGGAGTGAGCCTTGCAATCAGCACCGGGACGCCAGGGGTCGCTGCGACCGCCGCCGCAGTCAGCCATGCAAACCAAGGGGAGATGTTTGCTTTCTCCATCTCCTATCCGATCGCAGCGACCAATGAGGCCATGCGGCTGGAGATGGCGCGCCGGGTCTGGGAAGAGGCCCAGGCCCTCGGGCGCAGTTACGGGGACCCATTGTGGGTGAGGCAAAGCGCAGGCCCGCCGGATTTCAGCCGGGCAGTGCGCTTGGCAGAGGAGCAATCCGGCGAAGTCCGGACCCTCGCGGGAGCCGAATGAGAGGGGATTGATACCATGACAAACAGCAAGTTTTCACGGCGTGGTGTTCTTCAGGGCGCGGGCGCTTTTGCGGCTGCTGGCACGATCGGTGGGTTCGGAACGACGCCAGCCAGCGCCGCAAAAGACCTCCGCGTGCTCATGGCTGGCGGCACATGGGGCGAGTGGGTCAACAAGACCTTCGCCGATCCCTTCGCGAAAGCGAGGGGCATCGAGTTCGTGTGGAAACATGGGATAGGCCAGGAGCCGATCGTCATGGCCCAGCGCGTTCGGCCTCAATGGGATCTCAGCCATTCCAGCCAGACCAAAGCCGGCCAACTGGTGGCCATGGGTCTCTACCGCCCGTGGACGGCGGACCGTATCCCCAATATCGAGAAAGTGCATCCTTCGTTCCGCTATGAGCAGCTCGTCGGCAAGTGCCACACGCCCTACGGGCTTTGCGTCAATACCAAGAGAATTACGAGGCCTATCGATTCCTGGCTCGACATGTGGGATCCCGCCTTCAAGGGGAAGGTGGCTTTTCCCGCTTGGAATTGGCAGGGCGAGGAAGTGTTCCATGCCATCAACATCGCCCTTGGCGGCTCCGTCGAGAATATCGAACCGGGCATTGCCAAGTTCAAGACACTGTTCAAAGACAACCAGTGCAAGATCATCAATAATGTCGAGCACACCAAGCAGTTATTGACGGCGGACGAAATTTGGATCGCTCCATACTTCGGCGCGCGGACCGAACAAGCGGCGGCGGCAGGCGCACCGGTCGAATTCGTGATCCCGAAAGAGGGCGGGCTGTCCTGGATCTGGAACATGGCGCTTGTCGCCAACCGCCCGAAGGATAGCCTCGAGCTTGCCGACGCATTCATGAACACGACGCTCGAAGCGGAAGCGCAAATCGCGTTTGCGCGGCTGACCGGCTACCCGCCGACGAACATGGAAGCGATGCGGAATCTACCCCCGGATCTCAAAAAACTCGAGCTCAGCGAAAGCGACGTGGAGCTTCTTGGAAAGCTGCAGCGCAATACTGACTACATGGCGATGTTTGCCTTCCGTGACCAATACGTCGAGCGCTGGAACAAGGAAGTGCTACAAGCGGCATAGCCGCATTTGCCGACCTGGCTGCGCGAAGTCTGCGCAGACCTTTTCCGATCTGCCTGTGGGCCGCCGTATCAGCGGCGCCGCGATGGGCGAATATTGCCCGGAGACACCGCCATATGCCTGTCCTCCAGCTCGAGAGTATCATCAAATGCTACGGCTCCGTCACCGCGCTTGGGCCCGTCGATGTCGAGGTGCACAAAGGTGAACTCCTCACGCTGCTTGGGCCGTCCGGCTGTGGCAAGACGACGACGCTCCATATCATCGCAGGGCTGACCCAGCCGACCGAGGGGCGCCTTCTACTGGGCGGGCGCGATATCACGCGTCTCGCGCCGCCCTACCGCGATATCGGGCTCGTTTTCCAGAACTATGCACTGTTCCCGCACAGGACGATCGCGGAGAACATCGCCTTCGGGCTGCGCATGCGTAAAGTACCGAAAGCCGACATCACGCGGCGGGTGCGCACGATGCTCGACGTGGTCGGCTTGCCGAATGTCGAAGACCGTTATCCTCATCAACTATCCGGCGGTCAGCGTCAGCGCGTCGCGTTGGCCCGCGCCCTGGTGATCGAGCCGCCGATCCTGCTTCTCGATGAGCCGCTGTCCAATCTCGACGCTCTTTTACGAAAGCGGATGCGCCTCGAACTCCGCGATATCCAGCAGCGTCTCGGTATGACGACGGTGTTCGTGACCCACGACCAGGACGAAGCCTTTGAAATGTCGGATCGCGTCATCCTGATGAATGCGGGCGGCATCGAACAGGTTGGATCACCTGAGGACCTTTATGACGCGCCGTCTACACGTTTCGCGGCCGAGTTCATCGGCGAGGCGAGCCTCATGGAAGGCGAAGTGGCCGGCATTGATGGTGACCAGGTCGTGGTCGCGGTCGATGAATTGCATGTCGCTGCCAGAGCCGTGCGGCCTGGCCTTAAGCGGGGCGGCAGAGCGGTACTGATGATCCGTCCAGAGCGGGTCGAACTTGCTGAGCCGGACACGCCGGGCACAATTGCGCTGCGGGTTGCGAAGCGCGTGTTCCAGGGGGACCGCATCCTGTTTGATCTGCGCACCGGTCAGGGGCAGTCGCTCCATTGCTCCGCTCCCAACCTCGAGCGCTTTCGCACGATCGAAACGGGCGTTCCCGTGCATGCGAACCTGAACGAATGCCGCGCCATCCCGGTCGACGCGCCATGATCCCGAGCGTGACATGAATCCGAGCCAGACATGACACGGAGCCTGACATGATCCGCGATCCCGAGGCCAGGACCGGTGCCTTCGCGAGCATCCTGCTGAGCCCAATCACCGTATTGTATCTGCTCTTTCTGCTCGCGCCGATAAGCTATTTTCTCGCCGTCAGCTTCTTCAAATATTCTCCCGCCGAGCTGTTCATTCCGGGGTTCACGACGGAAAACTACAGTCGTCTTCTCTTCGACAGCTATTACCGCAATGTCATCTACTCGACGTTCCGTATCGCCGCGGTGGTCACGGTCATCTCGCTCGTCTTCGCCTACGCGCTCGCCTATTTCCTGGCCCGCATGACAAGCGGCTGGCGCAGCCTGCTGATGTTCTTGATCGTCGCCCCGCTGATGACCGGCATCATCGTGCGCACTTATGGCTGGATCGTGCTGCTCGGCAGCGACGGATTGATCAACCGCCTGATGATGCTCGTCGGCCTCATCGCGGCTCCGGTGGAGCTCCTGCACCGCGAGGGAACGGTTATTGTCGCACTCGTTCACATCATGCTGCCCTATATGGTGTTTCCGATATTCTCCTCGCTGACGAGCCAGGATCGCCATCTGGTGCCGGCGGCGAGCACGTTGGGCGCTCGCCCCCTCCGTGCCTTTCTCGAAGTCACCTTGCCGCTCAGCCGCTCCGGTATCGTAATGGGCTCGGCCCTGGTGTTCACCCTGACGGCGGGCTCAGTTGTCACGCCGCAACTCCTGGGCGGGCGCGACGTCACCATGATGGGACAGACGATCTACAATCTCGTTCTGTCGACCTTCAATTGGCCGCTAGGCGCGGCGGTTGCCGCGCTGCTCGTTCTCACCCAGTTCCTGGTCATTTCTCTCTATTTCCGGAAAACACGCGGTGCACACTGATATTGAGACATCGCCACTGAGAAGAGAACCGGTCGCGCCGCAGGCGGTCGGTCAGCTTCCGGTCGAGCCGAAGATAGACCTCTTGCCGCTTGGGAGGCGGGCCTACAGCGTCCTGATCACGCTCCTGTACATCTTTCTGCTGCTGCCGATCCTGATCATAGTCTTCGCCTCGTTCAGCCCCGATCAACGCAATACCTACGCGTTGTCCAACGCCTCGCTGCATTGGTACAGGGAGTTTTTCGCCAGCAACAATTTTACGTCAGCTTTCCAGTTCAGTCTGTGGCTCGCGCTTGTTGCCGCGGTTCTGGCGACGATTATCGGCTTCATCACGGCTTATGGCATCGTCCGGTTCACCGGACGCGGCCGGAATCTGGCCCAGTCCCTCGTCATGCTGCCGATGATGGTGCCCCATATCCTGATCAGCCTGTCGCTCCTGTTGCTGCTGACGGTGTTGCCGCTCATGGAACTGTCCGCGCTGATCATCGGGCATGTGCTGATCTGCCTGCCCTTTACGATCGCCGGCATCATCGCAAGTCTGGAAGGTGTCGATCCTGATCTGGAGGCTGCTGCCTGGACACTGGGTGCGCCGCGATGGCGCGTCATGGTTGAGGTCACCCTGCCGCTTATCGCTCCTGGTGTGCTCTCGGCATTGATCTTTGCGTTCATCATATCATTCGGCGACGTCTATATTGCGCTGTTCCTGTCAGGTCCCGGGGTCACGACGCTTCCTGTTGAGATTTTTTCTTATATTCAATGGGAAAGCTCACCCGTCATCGCCGCGATTACCACACTGCAGATCGTTCTCATCGTGCTGTTCGGCCTTTTTGTCGAACGGCTGGTCGGGCTGAGGACGGCGATGCGCCTCTAGCTACCGTCCCCATCACAGAAGAAGGATGCAACCCGCATGAAAACCATCAAGATCGGCTCCATAACAGCCGACGCGCCAGGGCGCTATGAGGGAACACTTACGACAGGTATGATGCCCGACGGAGCGGCCGTCGATATACCAGTCGTGGTCATACGCGGCACGAGCGACGGCCCGGTTCTATGGCTGCATGGTTGTGTTCACGGCAATGAATATTGCGGGACATTTGCCATTCACACTTTTCTCAACTCGCTTTCGCCCGATGCGCTCAAAGGCGCGGTTGTCGCTTTGCCCATCCTCAATCTCTCCGCGTTTCGCAGCTTGCGGCGGGTAAGCCCTTTCGAGGGCTTCAACAACGGGGATATGAACCGGTGCTTTCCCGGCAATCCGGGCGGAGGCTTCACCGAGCAGGCCGCGGCCGCCATCTATGCGCCGCTCAAGGAGCACGCGACGCATCTCGTTGACTTCCACACGGCTTTCACCGCGACGACACGCTGGGCGCTCTACGCCGATCTCGACGGCGAGGTCGGCCGCGTCGGCCATGAGATGGCGAAAGCCTTTGGTTATGAGCACACCTTGCCGACACCGTCGGGCACGCTTGTCGGCTCCGCGATGATGACGGCCGGAGCCGATGGCATCCCGAGCTTCATCGTCGAGGCCGGGGGCCTCGGGCCGGCTTTTACGCGCGATCAGCTTAACGACGTTGCGGAGAGGCTGCGCAATCTCGGCCGCGCGATCGGGCTGCTCGACGGCCCGGTGACGGACTATGGCCCGCTCACGCTGTTCTCGAACTTCCACTGGGCGACGGCTCCGCGTGGCGGGCTGTTCCGGCCGAAGGTCAATTGCGGCGATCCGATCACCAAGGGCGATGTGGTCGGCAGCTATACCGACCAGTTCGGGGAGCCGAATGGCGATGTCCATGCCCCGGCTAGCGGCATCGTCCTCGCGCATAACCCCGGACCGATCATTCCACAGGGTGATGTGCTCATTCACATCGGTCTTGATCCCAGACAGGCATGAGGGCAGTCATGACGCAGGAAATCATCATTGGCTCGGCGCGCTCCTCGGAGCCTGGCAGGGTGACGGGCCGGCTGCATATCGGTGATGCGCCAGACGGATCGCCGGTCGAAATTCCCGTCGTGATCGTCCAAGGAGCCAAACCAGGCAAGGTCCTGTGGCTCCACGGGTGCGTGCATGGCAATGAATATTGTGGCACCTACATCATCCACGAGTTGCTTGGCGCGCTCGACCCCGCGCAGCTCGCCGGAACAGTGGTGGCTTTGCCGATCCTCAACCTTCCGGCCTTCCAGGCCCGTCAACGGACGAGCCCGTTTGAGCTCTATCACGGCGGTGACATGAACCGGCAGTTCCCCGGGGATCCCAACGGCACGCATACGCAGCAGATGGCTGCAAAAATCTACGAGCCATTAAAAAGATATGCCGACGTTCTGGTGGATTTCCACACGGCGATGACGCCTGATGTAAGCTGGGCCTTATATCCGAAGGTTGGCGGCGAGGTCGAGGCGCTATCGGAAAAGGTCGCACGCGCCTTCGGTCTGCGTGACACCTTGCCCGCTCCCCCGACGATCCTGAACGGCTCCGCGATGATGACCGCCGCCAAGGATGGCATCGCAAGCTACATCGTCGAATGCGGTGGCAAGATGCGTGGATTTACGGACGAATCCGTCACAGATTCCGTCGCAAGACTCAAGAATGTGATGATCGCTCTCGGCATGCTTGAGGGAACAGCGCGGGACCACGGCCAGCTCAATTATTTCTCGAACTTCGCCTGGGTGACGGCCACGCGCGGCGGCCTGTTCGAGAAAGCGGTTTCGTGCGGCGATCGGATCGAGGTCGGTACGGTTCTTGGCCGATACTATGATGCGTGGGGCAACGGCAAAGGCGAGGCAACGAGCCCGCAACCAGGGATCGTGCTCGCAATTCACCCCGGGCCAGTGATGGCGACCGGTGAGACCCTGGTGCATATTGGGCTCGATCCGCGCCAGGTCTGAGCGGCGTAGACTTGGCCCGGTTCTCAAGGCTCGCGCGGACGCGAGCCTTGCTCATTTGCAGAATTCGGCGCAGCCAGCCTGCCAGAATGGCTCACCTGCCGACAGTTGCGGCACGCTCGGGCGCTCCTTGCGGCCGGGCAGGTCGGAAGGTGTCGGGAGCACCCAGTCCCACCAGCCATGGGCGCATTGTGACCGCCAGGCCATCTGGTCGGAAATCGTGGTGCCTTCCCGCGCTAGCGCCGCATCCAGGGCGTCCACTGCCTGCCTGAGACGCGCATCGTGGACGTCGGTCTCCGCGTTTGCATAATCGTAGAACGCTTCCGTGAACGCTTCCATCTCCCGCGCGATATGGGGCCATTCGGCGCGGGCCAGATGCCAGGCGTCCATCCATTCGGTCACCACCGTCTCGACAGCCTCCGCTTTCGGCTTGTCCTTCACTTTGCGCGCGGTGGTCAGCATATGGCGCATCAGTTCAGCACGGGCGTGGGCATGGCGGGCGGTAAGTGCCGCCTCCTGCATCGAAACGATCGCCGCACTGGCTTCGCGCTGAAGGTCCTCGACAAGATGCGCCATGGTATTGTCCGTCCTCAATGCTATGCGGGATGTCTCAGGGCAAGGTCGCGATGAGCCGCGTCATCCGCTCAAACAGCTCGTGCGCCTCCACTTCGGCGATGACATGCGCGTTGGCGGGGCGCTTCAGGCGCCCGTTCCAATCGATGGTGGTGCGCCCGCGCATGGGTCCGTCCTCCGTGGCGATCGCCACATGGCAATCGCGGCCGGAGAACAGTTCAGGCCAGAGCAGATAGGCAATGACGCAGGGGTCATGCATGGGGTGGCCGACCGTGCCCAGGCTGCCGGGGCGTGGGCGGGTCAGCATGCCGTGAATGGAACGGCCGGCAGCCGTCCCGAGCATCGCGAAGCCCGCGATCTGCTCATGGGTCGCGATCGCCTTCAGGGTGACGCCAAGCCCCATCATGACGATCGGCCGCCCGCAGTCAAACACGATCGCGGCCGCATGGGGATCGACATGCATGTTGAATTCGGCCGCGGGCGTGATGTTGCCGAGGCCGATGGCGCCGCCCATCAGTACGATCCGGCGGATCTTCGGTAGAACGTCGGGGGCCAGCCGAAAGGCCAGGGCAAGATTGGTGAGGGGGCCGAGTGGACACAGCGTCAGCCCATCGGGCGCGGCGCGCAGACGCCCGATGATAGCGTCCACTGCGTGCCCCGCGTCCGCTTCGCGAGACGGTGGCGGTAGCCCCGACCCATCGAGGCCATCCGGCCCGCAGACAAATTCGGCGGTCTCGAGCGCGACGATAAGCGGCCGTTCGGCCCCGCGATAGACCGGAATGTCGGGGCGGCCGGCGAGATCCAGCACCCGCAAGGCATTCGCCGTCGTCTGCGCCACCGGCACATTGCCCGCGACCGTCGTGATACAGTCGAGCGCCAGCCGCTTGCCGGCGGCCACGGCGAGCAGGATGGCGACAGCGTCATCCTGCCCGGGGTCTGTATCGATGATGATGGTTTCGGTCACGGCTCGCGTCTCGTTGCAGGGGCGGGAATGGCCTCAGGCGGCGCGCGCGTTGCCGCTCATGATGAGATGGGTGAGGTCGTCCGCTGTCAGGTCCCCGAGCGGACGATCGACGAATTTCCGGCCCGCCCCCATGATGACCACGCGGTCGGCGAGCGCGACGACGTCGCGCATATTGTGGCTGATGAGGATGACGGTGTGACCGCCCGCCTTCAGCGTGCGGATGAGGTCGAGCACGAGCGCGGTTTCCTTCACGCCCAGCGCCGCCGTTGGTTCGTCCATGATGATGATGTCGGCATTCCAGCGCAGGGCACGCGAGATGGCGACGGCCTGCCGTTGACCGCCGGAGAGGCGCTCCACGGGGCGTGTCATGTCCTGAATGGCGACGGAGAGACGCGAGAGGTACCGGCGCGATTCCTCGATCATCTTGGCCTTGTCGAGGACGCGCAGAAAAGGCAGGACGAACGGGCGTGTGAGTTCCGAGCCCATAAATACGTTCTGGGCGATCGACAGGCGGGGCGCCAGCGCGAGGTCCTGATAGATCGTCGCCAGCCCGTGCTCCAAGGCATCATGGGGCGAGGCGAAGCGAACTTCCTTGCCGCGTATGGCCATCGTGCCGGATGTTGGCTCCTCGGCTCCCGAGATCACCTTGATAAGGCTCGACTTGCCGGCGCCATTATCGCCGCAGATGGCGACAACCTCACCCGCGTGGATATCGAGATCGACATCGCGCACGGCCACCACCGGGCCATAGCTTTTGCCAATGCCGCGGAGGGACAGGAGAGGAGAGGCGTTTGCCGCAGCATCGGTCATCGTCTTGCTCTCGGACCAGGGGGAATTGAAGAGATCGTGATAAGGAAGTTCGGCGGTTCGGCCACCCGCGTCGCCTTGTGACGCGGGTGGCGCAGCACCTTGTTACTTCAAGAACTGCTTCACGTTGTTCTTGTCGACGAGAACTGCGTCGACGAAGAGATACGGGCCGTTCGTCACGGTCTCCTTCGGCTTCTTGTCAACGACGATCGCCTGCACAGCGTCGACCGCCTGCTTGCCCATCTCTTCGAAGGGAATTGACACGCTGGCGACGAGCGTCGACTGCGGATCGGCGATGCGTTCGTAGGTCTCCTTGCCGCCGTCGACGGAGATCAGCGGAATTTCGCCCTTCTTGACGCCCTGCGCCTGCAGGAGATCGTCGATGATATAGGCCTGTCCGTCGAACGAGGCCCAGATGCCATTGATCTTGCCCTGGTTCTGCAGCAGCAGAGCCTGCATGCCGGCGCGTACGTCATCCCGCCAGCTCTGCGTGCGCGCCATGGAAAACTTGCCGAGTTCCTTCACGCCCTGGTTCTCGGAAAGGACGACGTCGAGGATCTTGCCACGGATGCGCGACGCGATGTTCAGGTCGAAACGGGCTGTCACGATGTTGCCCTGGAAACCGAGCTGGCCGAGCAGGTAAAGCGCCGCCTCGGCCCCGATCTTGTACTCATTGCTCTGAATATCGAACAGTGCATGGGGACTGACGCCGGACTGCACTGTGATGACAGGGATGCCGGCGTCCTTGGCGGCCTTGAACTGCGCATCCGCCTCGACCGGCTTGCCCATGGCCACGATGATGGCATCGACTTTCTTCGCGATGAGCGCGTCGAACTGCTCGGCGTGTTTCGGAAGCGCGCCCTCGGAATTGAGCAGCGTGACGTTCCAGCCCTTTTCCTTGGCGGCCGCGGCCGCGGCATTGGCGACGCGGGCATGTGTTTCCGAGGTGAACTGGAAGCCTATGATCCCAAGCTCAAAGGCCTGGGCGGCCTGCCCGAGCACCAGCAGTGCAGCAGCGGATATAACGAGTTTCTTCAATCCAAACATCTGTGGTCCCCTCACTCTTACCTTGTTGTCACTTTTCTACTCAACTGAGTTGTGTATTCAGACTTTGAATGCGGCCTTCTTCATGGCACTCGCCGAGAAAGCGACAGAGCCGATGATGATGATACCGAGCACGATGTCCTGGACGTAATAGGGAGCGCCCAGAAGGACGAGCCCGTTGCCGAGTACCTTGAGCACGATGGCGGCAAAGACGGTGCCACCAATATTGGGCTTGCCGGGCTCGAACATCGTCATACCAAGGAGGACGGCCGCAATGGCGTAGAGAAGATAATCACCGGCCATGTTCGGGGCCGCCGACGACAGGTTGGATGCAAGGAGCACGGCCGTGATGCCGGCAAAGAGGCCAGACAGCAGCAGACCGATGCGTTTCATGCGTGCGGTCGCGATGCCTGCCAGGCGCGCGGCCTCGTCAGCCTCGCCGGTCGCCACCATGTGAGCGCCCGTCTTGGTCCACTTGATGAGGCCGTAGGCGAACAGCGAAACGCCCGCAAGCCACAGCACCAGATTGGGCAGGCCGAAGGTCGTCCCCCGTGCGAGACCTGTGAAGCCGACAGGCCAGCGACCGACGAAGGCAACGCCCTGGGTGATCATGAAAGCGAGTCCCTTGGCGACCGCCGCCGTTCCGAGCGTCATGATCAGGGATGGAACGCGCAGCCGCGTCACACCGAAGCCGTTGATGGCGCCAAGCAGCGCGCCGCACGCAAGGGCGGCCGCGACAGCGGCGAGCGGCGGATACTGAGCCTGCACGAGCCAGCCCGCCACCACCGCAGACAGGCTCGCCATTTCGGCGATTGACAGATCGAGTTCCGCCACTGTGAAGGCGAGCGTGAAGCCGAGCGCCAAGATCGCGAGAAAGCTCGTGTCCTTGATGACGTTGACGATATTGACCGGTGTCGCGAAATTCGGCGCGAAGATCACGAAGAAGGCGATCAGGATGACCCCGGCGATCGCCGTGCCATAGCGGCCGACGACTTCACTCAAGATGGCCCGGCGGCTTTGGGGCGACTGCACGGTCGTCACGCTCATTGTCGTCACTCTCCACGGGCGATCGTCGAAATCGGCGAAAGAATCTCTATGCCGCCTGTAATAGGGATCAGCGCGCCTGTCACGAAGGCTGCTGCCGGCGATAACAGGAAAGCAATGACTTCGGCTACATCTTCCGGCCGCCCGAGACGGCCGAGCGGGGTGCGAACCGCCGCGCCCGCGACAAGGCCATTGAACTGGGCGGCGAAGCCATTGCGCACCATTGGCGTGTCGATAATGCCAGGCGCCACCGCGTTGACACGAATTCCCTGCGGACCGAGTTGCTGAGCCATGCCTCGCGTCAATGTGGCGACCCCGCCCTTCGCCGAGCCATACGCCAGGTTGGCGCCGCCGTTGGAGTGGGCGATCGACGAGATATGAACGATCGCGCCGCCGTCGCCTTGGGCGACGATCTGCCGGGTGACGGCTTTCGAGATGCGAAATACCGCCGAGAGGTTGATGTCAACGAGTTTGTCCCACTCATCATCGTCCATCTCGACCATCGGCACGGCGCGCGAGGCGCCTGCGCCTGTCACAAGATTGTCAATCCGCCCGAGGCGTTCCACAGCGAAGGTGACGAGTGCGGCGGGCCACTCCCGGTCCTGCACGTCACCGGCCAGAAAGACGGCTTCGCCGCCCGCCTGATCGATGCTCCGCGCCAGCGCCTCAAGGCCATCGCCGTCGCGGTCGGAGAGGACGACCCTGTGACCCGCACGGGCGAGCAGATGGGCGAGGGTGCTGCCGATGCCGCCGGCGGCTCCGGTGATGAGCGTGACGGGAGCGGTCATGATCAGTCCGCCTTCCTGTTCTCATAGGCGCGCACGAAAGCCTGTGCTCGCGCCGGCTCGACAGCGTTGAGCGTCTGCCGGTCCTTCTTGATCGACGTGCCGACGATGAAGATGTCGGCCACCTCGGCGAGCCGTGCGATATTCTCTTCCGCGACGCCGGTACCGACGGCCACGGGCGTGTCAGGGACCTGTCGCGCGACGCGCTCAATGAGCGAGACATCAGCCTCCTTGCCCGCGGCTGGGCCGCTGACGCAGACCACATCGGCGAGGCCGATGAAAACGGCACCCGATGCCTGCTGCTCGACGGGGCGGGTATCGACATTGATTGAGAAGCCCGGCGTGACGTTGCAGATGATGCGGATGTTCTCGGCGTCCAGATTAGCGCGCAGCCTCAGCGCACGGGCACCATCGGGGGTCATCGTTCCGATGTCCCCGACGAGCGAGCCGGTGAGGAAGGCACGCACGAAACGCCCACCCGTGGCGTGCGCCACCGCGATCGAGGCCGGCGGATCGATCAGCATGTTGACGCCATGCGGCAGCTTCGTCTGCGCTTGGCATTCCGCGATCACGTCGGTCATCGCCGTGATGACCTCGATCGGCATGTTCGCCTCGTAAGGCATGTCGGATTCGTTCGTGTAAAGAAGCGCACTGAAGCCGGCGTCCTCGAGGATCTTTGCTTCCTCACGGGCCTGGGCCACGATCTTGCGCATGCCGCCGGAGCGATCGTAAAGCGGCGTACCGGGCAAGGCGAGGGTATGGACGCAGCCGATCAGCAGGTGATCGAGGCCATATTCGTCGCGAACGAGGGTCTTCATGGGGATGGATCCTTAGTATCAGTCAGAGGTGATGCATGAACGCCCGGCAGCGTCTCGGACTGACGAGAGAGGGCTGCGAGGTCACGCGAAATGGGGGCAAGCGCCTGCTCGCTTTGCCTGAACAGGGCGAACAACCGACTATAGATCGCTGTGCGGGCCGAAACCGGCTCGTGACGGCTCGCGACGGAGACGAGAGCGTCCTGCGCTTCGGCCAGGGACGCGAAGCGGCCGAGACCGGTCCAGGCCACGATCGCGGCGCCAAGCAGGCCAGGTTCCTTGGATGTGCCGACGACGACCGGGCGGCCACAGACATCCGCTTTGATTTGCCGCCACGCTGGGTTCGCAGCCGCTCCGCCGCCGAAGCGGATTTCCCGGACCTTGAGGCCGGCTGCCCGCTCCGCTCTTTCGAGCACGATGCGATTGAGAAATGCGATGCCCTCCAGCACGGCCCAGGCGACGTCGGTGGCACCGTGCTGGCGATTGAGGCCGACCAGCGCGCCGCGCAAGGTCGGGTCCCAATAGGGCACGCGCTCGCCCTGCAGATAGGGCAGAAAAACAAGCGGCTGCGGATGCCGCCGCCCGGCCAGCAAGACGTCCATCGCCTTGCCGACACCGGAATAATCACCGTCGATCCGCCCAAGCAGCGAGAGCAGCCAGGCCACCGTGTCGGCGCCATTCTGACTCGGGCCGCCAAGCTGGTGAAGGCCGCGCCAATCGACCGTCAGGAGACCTTCCGCCTCGGCTGGCGTCTCGCTGATGAGCCCCAGCACCTCTGTGGTGCCGGAAATGTTGTAGGCATAGCCTGGGCGCAGCGCGCCGAGCCCGGCCGCGGCCGCCCAGGTGTCGCTGGAGCAGCAGAACACCGGGACCCCGGCAATCTGATCAAGCGGTGACGGGAGGCCATCGAGAACGCGACCGACCGTATCGCATGGCTCGATCGCGCGCGGCAAAAGGGTTGTGGGCGCGCCAATCGCGGACAAGAGATCCGCGCCATCAATAGCTTCGGCAGAGGCCATGAGCCTAGCCATGGACACCGGATCCCCCGCCTGCACGCCGGTGAGGCGAAAGTTGAGGTAGTCCTTGGGCTCAAGAACACGGGCGAGGCTACGGAAGGTCGCTTCCTCCTGCTCGCGCAGCCAGGCGAGGCGAGCAAGCGGATGGAAGGCGTTGATCTTGGCCGTCTCGGGATGAGCGCCCGGGAGAGAGCCCTGCAGGCGTTTGGCTGTTGCATCAGCCCGTGTGTCCTTCCAGGTCATCGCCTGCCGCAGCTGGCGGCCGTCTCGCCCCAGGAAGACCTGCGTGCGCGTGACGCCGCAGATGGCAATGCCGGCGACTCTCGCGAACAGGAGCGGCTCCTCATCGGCCAGCTGACGGCAGGCCTCGGTCAGGGTCTGCCACCAATCGTTCGCGTCGATCTCCGACCAGCCGAGGCGGTCGATGATCGTCGGCCCGAAAATCGCGCTCTCGGCGTGGGTTGTGCCCTTCGCATCGATGAGAGCGGCGCGGAAGCTCGTGCCGCCAAGATCAAAGGCGAGGACGACGCTCATATCGTCCCTCGTAGGGTGTCCTGCATGTCGGTATCTACCTGTCGACGAATGGTGAAGCGGTAGATATCACCTCGAACGAGGTTGTCGCTGACTTCAATAACCGCTCCCTCGCGATCGCGGGCCACGCGATGCGAGCGGAACACCGCACTGCCTACGGGGATGTCGAGAAGATCGGCGTCCTGTGCCCCGATCTGGCAAGGCTCCAGGGTTTCCTCGATTGTCGCGACGCGGATGCCGTTGTGTTCCGCAAGAAGTCCATAGAGAGAGGCGTTCTCCAGCATCCCCGCCGTGATGCCCTTGACGACGGACCGGTCGAGCAGGGAGCGCTGCAAGACGGCGGGCTGCCCATCCAGCTTGCGCAGACGGGTGAGTTCAACGACGCCGGCTCGGGTCATGGGGAAACCGAACAGCACCGTATCCGCAGGGGTCGCGGCGCGCGTTTCCATGGCAACGACATGGGTGGTGGGAATGCGGCCCGCGAGGCGCGCCTCGGTGTGAAAGTCGACGATGCTGCCAAGATTCTTGGCGATGTGGGGGGGTCTGTAGAAGGTGCCTTTGCCTTGCCGGCGCTCGATAAGCCCCTCGTTCTCCAGTTGCTTCAGAGCGGCGCGGATCGTGGTGCGGCTCGCGCCATAACGCTGACAGAGTTCATTCTCCGACGCTATGGCGCGCGTCACGTCGCCGGTCGCCTCGAGGCTTCCTCGCAGATCATGCGCGATTTCCTGATAGCGGATCAACAGACGGCCCTCTGAATTATTTCAAGCATAAAAGATACAAATTCAATACAAGTCAAGAGGCGATCTGAGCCGTTTCGATGATCACCCTGCGGGGGAAGCTGCTCATAGGCGCTTGATGGCCCTTGACGGTCCGGCCCGCTTGGGGCAAAAAATTACCGGAACGTAATTCCGGTTTTTTCATGCGCACTGCTGTCGATCGAATCTTTGATCTCTTGGGCGCTCTCACGGAGCGGGCCGCCGGCGTATCGCTGCAGGAGGCGGCGCAAGCAGCGCATTTGTCCAAGCCGACGGCCCATCGGCTTCTGACCGACCTGATCGGCCGCGGCGTCGTCCGCCAAGACAAGGCAAGCGGCAACTACGCCTTGACGTTGGAGCTGGCACTTATTGCCTTCAAGCAACTGGGCGAACTCGGCTTCCTCGACATTTGCCAGCCGACGCTCGACGAACTGGCGGCGCTCTCGGGCGAACTGGTGCGGCTCGCCTGGCGTGACGACGATCGTCTCGTCATTCTGAGCGAAGCGCAAGGCGCGAAACCGGGCTTACGTTTCGACGCCAATCTCGGCCGCCCTGTGGTGCTGCACACAATGGCGGCCGGCAAGGTTTTCCTGGCTTCGCAACCTCGCGCGGAGGCGCTGCGTCTCGTGCGCAAGCAGGGGCTGATGGGCAGCCCGGATACAGGCCCCAACGCCATCCAGTCCGAGGACGAGCTCGCACTTGAACTGTCCCGCGTGGAACGCCAGGGCTATGCCCTTGCCTACGACGAAGGCGACCTTGGCGCCGCGGCCATTGCCGTGCCGATCCTCGATCCGAAGACGCATGTGTTTCTCGGCAGCATCGCCATCGTCGGCCCGACCGTCCGGTGGACCAAGGCCAAGCTCAGTGAACTGGCCCCACCCTTGAACGAAGCGGCGGCGGCGATTGCCGGCAAAGCGGCCATCGCTCCCTTCTGCCGCCGTATCGCTGAAGCCAACACACGGACATCAAGGGCGGCGGGATAATGGCAAACCGGAAATTCCCCACCCTCGCCATTATGACCGCCGTTGGTCTTGTCCTGGTGTGGGAAGGGGGCGTCCGGGCGCTCGACGTTCCCGCCTATCTCCTGCCGTCTCCCAGCTTGATCATCAGAAGTATGGTGACCAATTGGGCGCATGTTGCTGACAATGCGATCCCGACAACCGTCAACATGGTCGGTGGATTCCTTTTGAGTGCGGCCGTCGGCGTTCCGCTTGCCATGGCGCTCGCCTATTCCGCCCTGTTCGAGCGCGCCGTCTATCCGATCGTGGTCTTTCTGCAGATCGTGCCGAAGATTGCGATTGCGCCTTTGTTTATCATCTGGTTCGGCTTCGGGACGATGCCGAAACTGCTGCTGGTCTTTCTGCTGACGTTCTTTCCGATCATCGTGAATGCGGTTGTGGGCTTCAAGACGGTCGATCCCGGCATCATGGAATTCGCGCGCGCCACTGGCGCCAGGGGCCTGCGAACCTTCATGCGGATCCAGTTTCCGAGCGCGCTGCCTTCCATCTTCACAGGCCTCAAGGTCGCTGCCGCGCTAGCCTCGACGGCGGCGGTCGTCGCGGAATTCGTCTCGTCCGACAACGGACTTGGCTATCTCATCATTACTTACAACGGCCAGTTGATGACGGCGATGGTCTTCGCGACGATCCTTGTTCTTGGCGTCATCGGTCTCGCATTTTACTATCTCATCGAGATACTTGAAAAGATTGTTCTTCCTTGGCACGTCGCAAGACTGAGCCACGGCACATAGACGCATATACCATAAGAAGACGTCGATAGCTCGAAAGCGAGCTTCAAGTGGGGAGGATTTGGCATGACGATGAAGCGTATCATAGGCATTGCTGCAGGTTTGGCAGCATCAGTTGTGATCGGGCTTGGAAGCGCCTCGGCCGCTGACAAGGCGAGCCTCAGGCTTAATTGGCAGCTTCTTGGATTTCACGCCCCGTTTTACTATGGCGTGGAGAAGGGTTTCTACCGCGACGAGGGTATCGATCTTACCATCAACGAAGGGCGCGGTGGTGCAGCGACCGCGCAAGCTCTCGGCGCCAACAGCGACACCTTTGGTATTGTTGACGCCGGCACCGTCATCGTGAGCGTATCGAAAGGTATTCCGATCAAGACCGTCATGTCGCTGATGAACAGCGGCATCTTCGCCGTCGTCGCCCGCAAGGATGCCAATATTCAGACGGCGAAGGATCTTGAGGGCAGGACGATTTCCATCACCGCGGGCGACGCTCTGACTGCTCTGTTTCCCGCCGTCGTGGCGGCCAATAAACTAGATGCCAGCAAGATCAAGCTGGTTAATGTCGATGCCGCGGCGAAAGTCGTGGCTGTGCTGGAAAAGCGCGCTGACGCGACGCTCGGCAGTGTCGATGCCCAGTCCTTCGTGATGGAGGCACAAGGCGTGCCGGCCTCCGTGCTCTCCTTCGACGATTTGGGCGTCCAGCTGGTTGGCCTCACGCTCGTCACAAATGACCAGACGGCCGCGAAATCGCCAGACCTTGTGAAGCGCTTTGCCCGCGCGACGCAGAAGACTTTCACTGAGGCTGCCAAGGACCCGGAAGGTGTCGTCGCCGCCGCTCTCAAGAGCAAGCCGGTCCTCGATGCCAAGATCCTGCGCCAGCAGATGGATGTCTCGCTTGCGAAGATGGAATCACCCAATACGAAGGGCAAGCCGATCGGCGTTGGATCCGAGGCTGACTGGGCCAATACGCTCAAGCTGCTGAAGACTTACCAGGGCGTCGAGACCGACAAACCCGCAAGTGCCTTCTTCACAAACACCTTCGTCGAATAACACGGCCATGGCGCCTGCACATATTGCGCTCGCGGATGTGGGCAAGACCTTCATCCGCGGCCTTCAGCAGACCGTCGCGCTGCAAAACGTCGACCTCGAAATTCGCGAGGGAGAGTTTGTAGCCGTGGTCGGTCCCTCCGGTTGCGGCAAGAGCACGCTCCTGAGGCTCGTGACGGGGCTGACACCTGCGACGGAGGGGGTGGTGCGCGTCGCAGGGGAAGTCGTCAGCGGTCCCCGCTCTGATACCGGCATCGTCTTCCAGCGAGCGACGCTGGTGGACTGGCGGGATATTCTTGGCAACGTACTGCTGCAGATCCAGCTGCGCGGACTGAATGTGAAGGCTTATCGCACCCGCGCCGAGAGCCTTCTCGATGCGGTGGGCCTCGGCCAGTTCATGGATCGCTATCCCTTCGAGTTGTCGGGTGGCATGCAGCAGCGCGCGGCCATCGCGCGCGGCCTCATCCACCAGCCGACCATCCTCCTGATGGACGAGCCCTTCGGCGCGCTTGATGCTCTGACCCGTGAGCAGATGCGGCTTGATCTCGAGACTTTGTGGACCCGTGACCGCATGACGGTGTTCTTCATTACCCATTCTATCGACGAGGCGGTGCTGCTCGCCGACAGGGTGATTGTCATGAGCCCGCGTCCCGGCACGATCGACAGTGTCTTCAAGGTCGATCTACCGCGACCGCGCGGGCTTGGGGCGCGCGTCGACCCGCGCTTCGCGGATCTCGTCAACAAGATTACACGCATCTTTCTCGAACGCGGTGTGTTCGATGAGCACAGGCCATCCCTCGTGGCGTAATGATCAATTCATCTTTTTCGATCGGGCGGGGTGACGTTTTTCTCCAAGCCCATTCAACAAGATTGATGTAAGTCACGCGCGCAATATTTCCGGAGTACGGAACATGCAGCAGCAGGATAAGGTTCTTATTATTGTCGGGGATGCGTCAGAGACGCTTGATACGCTTTATCCGCTCTTGCGCTTGCAGGAGGATGATTTCCTGCCCGTGGTCGCCGGGCCGCAGAAGCGCCTGTTCCAGATGGTTCTGCACGAGGTCCGCCCGGGGTGGACCATCACTCGGGAATGGGAAGGCTACCAGATCGAGGCGAACGTCGCCTTCCGCGATATTGATCCCGCAGCCTATGCCGGCATTTTCTTCAGTGGTGGACGGGCCCCCGAGTACATTCGTGATGATGAGGATCTCATCCGCATCACTCAGCATTTCTTTGATGCGGGCAAGCCGATAGCCAGCGTCTGTCATGGCGTCGAGATCCCCGCACGCGCCGACAGGGTGCGGGGGCGGCGCATGTCCTGCGTGCGCAAATGCCGCTTCGACCTGGAGGTCTGTGGCGGCATCTTCGTGGACGAGCCTTATGTCGTAGATGGCAACCTGGTCAGCGGCCGAACCTGGCATGACCACGCTTTCGTGATGCGCGCCTTTCTCGCGATGCTGCGCGACGCCCGCGAAGAGCGCCGCGTTGCAGCCTGAAGCCGATCAGGCGCGCTCGACGGTGAGCCAGATCAGTTCCTTCGAGGCATAAGTCGCGTCCCAGACCGCTCGACCGATAGCCGGAAGCTTCGCCTTGTCCTCGGCGGCGACCGCGCCGAGAAGCGGCGCGCGGATCGTTTCCTTGGTCGCGCCGTATTGAACCACAAGCTTCTGGCCGGTGCGCTGGGAAAAGCGCAGACGGCCTATCGGCGCAAAGCGGATCTCCTCGGTGACATGAACAGGCGCGGTCGTCGTCAGCGGCGTCCAGGCAAACATCGATTCGCCTGTGACCATCGGATGTTCCTGCAGCACCGTGAAGGGCAGGGCATTGAGGAGATCACGGCACAGCTCCGGATTTTGATCGACCGCAAGCCAGGCGCGGACGCTGACGCAGAGGGGCTGCCAAGTCAGCCTGATGAAGGTGTCGCTCGGCGTGAAGCCGTCGACGATCGCGGCAGCATCGCGCGCCGCTTGCGCGTCGGCCGCTCGGCCTTCCGCGTCATCGGGATAGCGATAGTGTTCGCCCAGATTCCAGGGAAAGTAGTGATAGACCCAGCAGTAAAGCCGGTTGGCATAACGCAGGTAAGCTGAGAGAAGCGCGTCGGTGTCCTCTTGGTTCGCCTCTCTCAGAACGGGTCGCATCAAATCGCCCAGCCGCTCCAGCGTCGGGAAGCCGCTGTAGCCGAGGTAATTCGTGTAGGGCGGCAGCATCTCATCGACCATGACGGAGATATTGAGATCGCTGCGCTTCTGCCGCGCGAGGCGCAGCAGTGGATAGAGAGCGTACATGGAACAATCGCGCAGCATCCCTGCCGCGATGTCCCAGGTCCCGAAATACTGTCCGTAGGCGCCGGCCTTGTCGTCGAGCCGACCTTCGCGCAGCTTTTTTGTCTCCTCGGGCTCCTGCTTCATGATCGCGGCCGTTTCGGCATCGATCATCGCCACAATGGCCTGCACTTCGCTCGTGCTCATCGCCGGATCGCTCCATTCCCATTCTGGACAGTCCTTGCTTCGTAGCTACCACCTTCATAATAGTCAATAATTGAATAATACTATTCGCGGCCTTGGTGGCCACGCTCGAGCCGTGCTAGGGCAGGCCAGGGACGACAAACGGCAAACGATAAGGCGAGGACGGGATATGGCGTTGGAACGCGGCCTGCAGGACGTTCAACGTGATCTGGTCGCGATAGGCTTCTCCGATCACGAAGCCAAGGTCTATGTCGCTCTCGTCGCCATTGGCCCGGCGACTGCTTACGAACTCGCACGCCAGGCCGGCCTGCCGGTTCCCAATACCTACAATGTCATCCGTGGCCTCATGAAACGGGCCGCGACAACCCAGATCTCCGCGCGCCCGGCACGCTACGTCGCTGTTCCACCGGATCAGTTCTTCGGCACCCTCGCCAGCGAGACACAGAAGCGATGCGACGCGCTGGTCAGCCGCCTGTCGACCCTGAGCGCGCCCGCCAATGCGGACTATGTGGAAATGCTCGAGGGATGGGCCACCATCGAACGCCGGTTGATCGCCCTGATCGCCGGCTCGACTCGCCAGCTCGTGCTGCGCAGCCCCTCGGTCCTCGCGCCAGCCGTCTGGGAAGAACTGCGCAAGGCTGTGGACCGCAACGTCGAATGCCTGTTCGTGTACTACGGCGAAAAGCCCGATCTGCCGGATCTGCCCCATGTCAGGCTGTGGCCGCATGAGGGCAACGGTGCAAGCCTCGGCCCTGACTTCTTCACGATCTGCGCTGACTTCAGCAGTGCTCTCATCCATTCGCAGGACCGGCAGGAGGGGGCCTTTTCGGAGAATCGCTCCTTTGTCTACCTCGCGGGGGTCTTTCTGCGACACGAGTTGTATCTTGCCGAGATCATGATGCGCTTCGAGACGGAGGTGGAAGAGACCTTCGGCCCGGCGCTCTACAAGCTGCGCCAGTCCTTCGGCATGATTCCGCTCGGCGAGGAAATTCGATCCTTCGTGCGCAGCCGGCTGTCCTACGAACCCGCTTTCGAGCCGGACCGGGAGGATTTTTCCCCCGCCAAGCGCGTGCCGAAGCCAGAGCCGCGCAAGCGAAAGGCCAAGACCGGCTAAGGCCGTTTGCGCGGACACTTATGCTGGTGCTGTGCCTGGGCGCGCTTTCGAGACAATAAAGATCAGCCCCAATCAGCGGAACGTGCTTCGCCGGAAGACGCTCGTCACCATCACGGCGCCATAACGCCACAATGCGATCGCCGGCATTTGGCGCGCCTGAGCACATTTTTCCCTTGATAGAATATTCAGTCTCTGACTACTAATGGGACCAAGGGAACATCGCTGGCCCGGGCGTAGCGGGCGGATCGTCCTTTCGGGAGGTGATCATGGTGACAAAGATTTCGAGTTTGGCCGGTGCAGCGCCGGGATCGCTGCGATCCCTGACTGTCGCGGCCTTGCTTGGTGCGTCGCTCGCCGGGGCTCTCGCCTCCAGCGCTTCGGCGGAGACGCTGACCATCGCGCTTTCATCGACTGTGAACACCCTGGACCCCACCCAGGCACAAGTCGTCGGCACGGATGTCAGCGTCGCGACGCATCTCTATTCCCCCCTCGTCGCGCGCGGCCCGGACGGCAAGCTTTATGGCGTGCTTGCCGAGAGCTGGCAGCCGGAGGGGGATTCCGCCTGGCTGTTCAATCTGAAGCCCGGCGTCACCTTCCCCGGCGGCGAGCCGCTGGATGCAGAGGCGGTCAAATGGAATATCGACCGCATCCGCAATCCCGAGACGAAGTCACGCAACCGCTCCTGGTTCGATCCGGTCTCGGAGGTCGAGGTCGTGAGCCCGACGCAGGTTCGCATAAAGACCAAGGGCCCATACCCGACGCTCCCGGATCAGCTGTCGATGATCTTCTTCCTCTCGCCGGAGTGGATGAAGACGCATAATCCGGCCACCGAGGCCTATGGCACGGGCCCGTACAAGCTGAAGCAGTTCGTCGCCGGCGACCGGTTGATCCTCGAGCCGAACGACAAAGCGGTTCTTGAGAAGCCGACTTTTGACGAAGTCTCCATGCGGGTCATTCCGGAGGCCTCGGCACGCGTCGCCGGCCTCCTCGCCGGCGAGGTCGACCTTGCCTTCGACCTGCCGCTGGAAGACGTCGAGCGGATCAAGAAGAGCGGTCGCGCGGACGCAGGCTGGGTGCCGAGCAGCCGCTCGATGGTCGTGCGGATGAATACCCTGAAGGCGCCGCTCGCCGGCAATACCAAGCTGCGGCAGGCGCTCAACTATGCTGTCGACAAGGAAGGCATGGTCGAGGCGCTGCTGGGCGGGCTCGGCACCGTCAGCCAATGCCAGATCCTCACTCCGGCTTATTTCGGCTTCAACCAGGATCTGAAGCCCTATCCCTATGATCCTGCCAAAGCCAAGCAACTCATCAAGGAAGCCGGCATAACGACACCGCTGAAGATAGATCTGGAGGTGCCGCTCGGCCGTTATTTCATGGCGAGCGAAATCGGACAGATCGTTGCCGGGCAGCTGCAGGAAGTGGGCATCGAGGCGACCATCAAGGAGATGGATTTCGGCGCCTGGGTCAAGACCTACGCGGGCCGGGACATGGGCCAGATGGCGCTGCTGGGCCAGGCCTGGCCGACGCTCGATGCCGACGGCATGCTAGGCCTCTACGCCGCGGCCAACCCGACCGCCTATTTCGACGATAAGCCCTTCGACGAAGCCCTCAAGGCCGGTCGTGGCACGACCGATCCCGCCAAGCGCCTGGAGGCCTACAAGACCGCGACGGCGCGGATGTGCGAGGAAGCGCCAGTGATCTTCCTCTTCGCGCAGCCCTTCACCTACGGCACGTCGAAAAAGGGGACTTGGAAGGCGCGCGGCGACGACTGGGTGCGCGCGACCGACGTGGTGACGAAGTAAGGCCTGCGCGATGTCCCGCTACATCATAGAGCGTATCGGCGAGGCGCTCGTTGCGGTGTGGGGCATCGTGACCATCGTCTTCGTCGTGACACGCATGCTGGGTGATCCGGCCGTCCTTCTCCTCCCCCTCGGGACGCCGGAGGCCCAGGTGGCGGCGCTCCGGGCCGAACTTGGCCTGGAGCGCCCCATGATCATCCAGTATCTGGACTTTCTCGTCCGGGCCGTGCAGGGCGATTTCGGCCTGTCCTACCAGTTCTTCCGGCCGGCCATGGATCTCGTGCTGGAGCGGCTGCCGGCGACTGCGATCCTCGCCGGCACATCCATCGTGCTCGGTGTGATCATCGGTTCGCTTGCGGGCTTCGTCGCCGCCGTCAGGCGCGGCTCGATCCTCGAGTTCCTGGCCATGACGGTTGCGCTCCTGGGGCAGGCGACACCGGTGTTCTGGCTCGGCATCATGCTGATCCTCTATTTCGGCGTGAATCTCGGCTGGCTGCCGACCGGCGGCTGGGACAGCCTGGCCTCCCTCGTCCTGCCCGTGCTGACGCTCTCGATCTTCGTCGCCGCCACCGTCTCACGGCTGTTCCGCTCCAGCATGCTCGACGCCCTGTCGGAGGATTATGTCCGCACGGCACGCGCCAAGGGGCTTCCGCCGGGAACGGTCTACACCCGCCATGCCGGGCGCAACGCCCTCATTCCCGTCGTGACCATGGTGGCGATCCTCACCGCGGAACTCCTCGGCGGTTCAGCCGTCACCGAGACCGTGTTCTCCTGGCCGGGGGTCGGCCGGCTTCTGCTGCAAGCCATCGAGAACAAGGATTTCCCGATCATTCAGGCCGGCGTGTTCCTCATCGCCGTCATTTTCGTGGGCACGAATTTGCTCATCGACCTGATCTACCCGCTCCTTGATCCACGCATCCGGGTGTCGCGATGATCGTCGCGCTCCGCAAAGTCCGCGCAATTGCTGGTACTCACAGCGGGTGGATCGGCCTCGTGCTGCTGGCGGCGGTCATCCTGATCGTGTTGCTCGCGCCGTTCTTCGGCCTGCCGGATCCCGTCCGCAACAACTTGCGTGGCCGTTTCGCGCCGCCGTCCTTCAACTTCCTCGATCTCGCGAGCTATCCGCTCGGCGGTGACCATCTCGGGCGCGATCTTTTCAGCCGCATCGTCTACGGCGGCCGGGTCAGCCTCATGATCGGCGCGCTCGCCGTCGGCCTCGGCGGCGTCATCGGGGTTGCCGTCGGGCTGTTCGCCGGCTTCTACAAGGGCTGGGTCGACCGCATCCTGATGCGCCTCGTCGACGTGCAGCTGTCGATCCCGCTGATGCTGCTCGCGCTTCTCGTCGTGGCGGCGCTGGGGCCAAGCCTGCAGAACCTCATCATCGTGCTCGCCCTGACGAGCTGGGTTCGCTACGCCCGCGTCGTGCGCGGGCAGGTGCTGGCGGTGCGCGAGCGTGAGTTCGTCCAGTCGGCCTATGCGATCGGCGTCGGCAACCTGCGCATCATCTTCGTCCATATCCTGCCGAACGTGCTGACGCCGGTGCTCGTCATCGCAACGCTCGAGCTGGCGCGCGTCATCATTCTCGAGGCCGGCATGAGCTTCCTCGGCCTCGGCGTGCAGCCGCCATGGCCGAGCTGGGGGCGCATGCTCGCCGAGGGCCGCAACTACATGGGCACCTATCCCGAGGTTTCCGTTTTTCCCGGCCTCGCGCTCTTCATCACCGCGCTTGCCGTCAATCTCTCCGGAGACTGGCTGCGCGACCGGCTCGATCCCAAGCTGCGATGATCCCGGCCCGCGGCTGGGCCCATCGCGTCGTTGAACAGGAACTGTGAAATGCTTCGCATCGGCATCGATATTGGTGGCACCTTCACCGATTTCGTCGCCTGGCGTTCTGCCGGCGGCGAGACGGTGTCCTTCAAGGTGCCGTCGACCCCGCCGAACTACGCCGAGGGCTTCAAGGCGGGCCTGACGGAAATGCTCGGACGCGTCGACGCAGGCGCTGACGAGGACATCATGATCGTCCACGGCACCACCGTCAGCACCAATACGGTGATCGAGCGCTCGGCGCCGCCGATCGCGCTCCTGACCACCGCGGGCTTCCGCGACGTGCTCAACCTCCAACGCCTGCGCCTGAAGCAGCCGACCGACATCTTCAACCAGCGCGTGCCGGCGCTGGTGCCGCGCCATCTCGTCTTCGAGATTGAGGAGCGGCTGATGGCCGATGGCTCCGTGCGCAAGCCGGTCGATCTCGACGGCGTGCGCTTGGCCGCCCGTTCCGCGCGCGAACGGGGCGCGACAGGCTTCGCGCTCGCCTTCTATCACAGCTATCGCAACCCGGCGCACGAGCTGGCGGCGCGCGAGGCGATCCGCGAGGAGCTCGGCGACGTCGACGTGTCGCTCTCCAGCGAGATCTGGCCGCAGATCGGCGAATATGAGCGCGCAGTCGTTGCCGTGCTCAACGCCTTCGTGAAGCCGAAGATGAACACCTATATCGCTGATATCGAGGCGTTCCTGGCTAAGACCCTGCCGAAGGCGAGCCTGTTCATCACCCGTTCGAACGGCGGGGCGATGGCGGCGGCCGAGGCCCGCCAGTTCCCCGTGCAGACGCTGCTCTCCGGTCCGGCCTCCGGCGTCACCGCCGCGCTGGCGGTAGCCGAGCGGCTCGGCGGCGGGCAATTCCTGACCTTCGACATGGGCGGCACCTCGACGGATGTCTCGCTGATCCGTAACGCGACGGCGACCGTCTCCTCGAGCGCGGAGGTCGGTGATTTCCCGCTCAGCATGCCGGTCACGGAGATCGAGGCGATCGGCGCCGGCGGCGGCTCCATCATCTCGCTTGACGGGCGCGTTTTGCGCGTTGGTCCGCGCAGCGCCGGCGCGCGGCCGGGGCCGGCCTGCTTCGGCCATGGCGGCACGGAGCCGGCGGTGTCCGACGCCTATCTCCTGTGCGGCTATCTCAACCCCGACAACTTCCTCGGCGGCCGCATGCGGCTCGACCGCGCCGCCGCCGAACGGGCGATGCAGCCCGTCTGCGACGCGGCGGGGCTCGACATGGGGCGCGCCGCCGAGGCCGCGCTCACGGTCGCGACCTCCAACATGGTGGCGCGCGTGCTGCCCTATCTCGCCCGCCACGGGGTGGACCCGGAAGACGTGACGCTCGTCGTCTATGGTGGCGCCGGCTCGCTGCACGGCCCGCTGCTCGCCCGCGAGATGGGGATCCGCCAGGTGCTCATTCCGCCGACGCCCTCGGTGTTCTGCGCCTCGGGCGGTCTCGTCACGCAGCTCGTCCATGACACGGTAGCGACCGTCCACGGCCAGACGATCGATGCCGGCGTTCTCAAGGCGCAATTCGCCGATATCGAGACCCGCGCCCGGGCGTGGCTGGCGGGGCAGATCGCGCCGGAGCTCCTCGTCAAGGTGGCGATCGAGCGCTTCGTGGACATGCGCTACCGCGGGCAGTCCTTCCAGCTGCAGGTCAATGTTCCCGAGGATGTGCTCGCCGCCGGCGATCTCGGCCGCCTCGCCGAGGCCTTCCACGCCGAGCATGACCGGCTCTACAGCCATTCCGACCCCGGCGCCGAGGTCGAGTATTTGCAGCTGCGGGTGCGCATCTCCGGCGCGCTGCCGGCGCCGGGCGCCGACGCGGCGAAGCTGCGCGACATGCCCGTCGAGCAGGCAGGCAGCCGCCCGATCCGCATCGCCGACAGCTGGCGCGAGGCGCCGGTGTTCGACCGCGCGCGCCTCGCCGCCGGCTCCCGCATTCCCGGCCCCGCCATGATCGAGCAGGACGACACGACGATCCTCGTGCCGCCCGATTTTACAGCCGCCGTCAACGACTTCGGCGATCTCATCCTGTCCCGCGAGTAAATGCCATGGATCCCGTCCGCACCGCCATCATGAACAATCGCTTCACGGCGATCGTCGAGGAAGCCTCGGCCGTTCTGCACCGCACGGCGCATACCACCTTCGTCAAGCTCGTGCAGGACTATCAATGCGCGCTGGCGACGCCCGATGGCGACATCTTCGCCTATCCCAGCCAGTCCGGCGTCACCGTGTTCATCGGCCTGCCCCTGCAGGAAACGCTCGACCGCATCGGCCGCGAGAATTTCGAGCCGGGCGACTGCTACATCACCAACGACCCGTTCTTCACGGACGGGCTGGTCACGCACATGATGGACGTGACCATGATCTACCCGATCTTCCGCAACGGCGAACTCATCGCCTTCGGCTGGTCCTTCGTCCACGCGTCCGACATCGGCGGCGCGGTGCCTGGGAGCATCTCGCCGGCTTTCACCGAGTCCTTCCAGGAGGGGCTTCGCGTGCGGCCGATCAAGCTGTTCCGCCGTGGCGAGCTCAACCCCGACGCCAAGAACATCTTCCTCGACAACAGCCGTATTCCCGAGGAAATGTGGGGCGACTTCCAGGCGATGCTGTCGGCTCTCAAGAGCATGGACCGGCGCCTCAACCAGCTCTGCGACCGCTATGACGTCGAGACCGTGCGCACCGGCATGAGGGAGGTCATCGACTTCGCGGAGTTGAAGGCCCGGTCCGTCATCGCGCGCATTCCCGACGGCGAATACACCTTCTCGGATTACCTGGAGGGCCTCGAGGAAAACCAGCACGCCCATGTCATCACGACCATGCGCGTGAAGGGCGAGGACATCGAACTCGATTTCACCGGCACCGACCCGCAGGTGGCGGCGGCCTACAACTTCATCATCGGTGAACGCACGCATCCCTATGTGACGCAGGCGCTGACCTACTACATCATGAGCCTCGAGCCGAGCGCGCCGAAGAACGCAGGGCTGCTCAGGCCGATCACCATGAAGGCACCGCGCGGCACGGTCATCAACGCCGAATTTCCGGCGGCCATGGGCTCGCGCGTAGCGGCGGGCACGCGCGTGTTCGACACCGTGCTCGGCTGCCTCAACCAGGCCTTGCCGGAAGGCCTCATGGCGGCGGGGGCCGGCATGGTCGGCATCATCGTCGTCAATGCCCGCGATCCCGGGACCGGCAGGGCGCGCGTCAGCGTGCTTAACCCGATCATCGGCGGCGGCGGGGGGCGCACGGGCCTTGACGGCATCGACGGCGTCGACGGCCGCTCCGGCGCGCTGAAGAGCATCCCGACCGAGATCATCGAGGTGGAAACGGTGATGCATATGCGCGCCTGCCATCTCGTGCCCGACACCCAGTCGGCCGGGCAGTGGCGCAGCGGCGCGGCTCTGGTGATGGAGATCGAGAACACCGGGCTCGAGGCCAGCATGACCGTGCGCGGCATGAACCGCTTCAACTTCCGCCCGTGGGGCTTCCGTGGCGGGCATTTCGGCAAGCTTGGCGAAGTCATCTTCAAGCCGGCCGGCAAGCCCGAGGAATCGATCGGCAAGATCCGCGTGCTGCAGATGAAGCGCGGCGACGCGGTGCGGATCATCACGCCGTCGGGCGGCGGTTTCGGCGATCCCTTCGCGCGCGATCCGGAGCTCGTGCGCCGCGACGTTGAGGCCGAGCTTCTCAGCCCCGCCGAGGCCAAGGCCCGCTATGGCGTCATCGCCACGGCCGAGGCCGTCGACATGGCGGCGACCGAGGCGGAGCGCGCCTCACGGCCCCATGGTGAGGTGCCGCTGTTCGCCTTCGGCCCGGAGCGCGAGCGCTACAACGAGATCTGGACGCCGGCGATCCGCACCTTCCTCGCCGGCGAGGTGCTGCGGCGGCCGAAGTCCTATCGCCATCTCATCATCGAGCATGTGCGCGAGGTGCTGACGGTCGCCGGAAAGCCCGTCTCGGAGGCCGACGTGCTGGCGGCGATCGCGGAAGCGGAAGCCATCGTCGCGGGCATCACGCCGAAGGCGGCTTGAAGGCACGGGGCGCGGGAGCTTGCGGCTTCCGTAACCCCTTCTCGCCGATCTGAGGCGATCAATTCCCCGTCAAGCCGCGCCGATCCTCCCCGAACGGGGGAGGTGGCTCGCGCGGAGAGATGGCGGGGCCCCCCACCCGGCTTGGCTTCGAGGGGAAGCCAGGCCACCCCCGGAAGGGAGGGACTGACCCTCAGCACACGGTACTGAAGCGCTCGACGCAGGTGGCGAGGACCTCTTCGCCCGGGCGCTTCCACCAGTTCTCGGCAGAGAAGATCTCTACCTCCTGGTGGCCGTGGAAACCGGCCGCCTCGATCATGGCCCGGATGCCCTTGAGGTCGATGACGCCGTCGCCCATCATGCCGCGGTCGAGCAGGAGATCGCGCGTCGGCACCAGCCAGTCGCAGATATGATGTGCGAGGATGCGGTTTAGGGCACCGGCCCGCGCAATCTGCCGGGCAAGGTCCGGATCCCACCACACATGGTAGACATCGATGGCGACGCCGACGCCGTCCCCCAGCAATTCGCAGATGTCGAGCGCCTGACCGAGCGTGTTTACGCAGGCGCGGTCGGCCGCATACATCGGATGCAGGGGCTCGATGGCGAGCGGCATGCCGGCGGCGCGGGCATGCGGCAGGATGGCGGCGATGCCGTCGGCCACCATCTCGCGGGCGTGGACGATGTCGCGTGACTTCTCCGGCAAGCCGCCGACCACCAGCACGAGGCAGTCGGCGCGGAGCGCGCAAGCTTCGTCGATGGCCCGCTTGTTGTCGTCGATGGCGGCAGCGCGACCGGCCGGATCCGCCGCCGGAAACATGCCGCCGCGGCAAAGCCCGGTGACCTTGAGGTCGTTGCTCGCGACGAGACGGGCCGCCTCGTCGAGGCCGATTTTTGCGACCTGATCACGCCACGGCGCAATCGCCGTGATGCCCTCGGCGAGACAGGCATCGACCGCCTGGCGCATATCCCACTGCTGGCGCACGGTCGCGAGATTGATGGACAGACCTTCCACGGGCACGCTTCTCTCCTCAATTGCGGCGCTCGCCGCTTGTCGTTGCAGCCGGCCGGCTTGCTTCGCGACCTGTACCCGCTAGCGTTCCCTCTCCCTTGAGGGAGAGGTGAAAGCGCGGATGCATAGCTCGCGTCGCGACTTTCCAGAGCGTCATCCTCGGCGGCGCGTAGCGCCGGGAAGAGGATCCACGAACACTGTCGATCCAGATCAATACTGCCGGTGTTCATGGATCCCCGACAGCCGCCTATGGCGGCTTCGGGGATGACAAGCGGAAGTCGTCATGAACTGCCTGAAGCTCTATTCCACGCCCGCCACGGCGAGCACCTTGCGCATGCGGGCGGCCGCAAGCTCCGGGTCCTTCAGGCAGCGGGCGGCGTCCGCCAGCCGGAAGAGCTCGGCCAGGTGCACGATGGAACGGGCACTCTGCTGGCCGCCGAGCATCGTGAAATGGTCCTGCAGGCCGTTGAGATAGGCGAGGAAGACGACGCCCGTCTTATAGAAGCGGGTCGGAGCCTTGAAGATATGCCGCGACAGCGGAACGGTCGGCGCGAGAATCTCGTGGAATCCCGCCTCGTCGCCGGCGCCGAGCCGGGCAAGGCCGGCGGAGGCCGCTGGCGCGATCGCATCAAAGATGCCGAGCAGCGCGTGGGAATAGCCCTCGTCGTCACCGGCGATCAGTTCGGCATAGTTGAAGTCGTCGCCCGTATACATGCGCACGCCGGCGGTGGCGTTGCCGGCCGCCATGAGCCGGCGCATGCGAATCTCCTTCTCCTTCGAAAGGAGAGAGACCTTGATGCCGTCGACCTTGTCCGCATGGCTCGCGATGACGTCGAGGCAAGTCGTCATCGCCGCATCATGGTCGCCTGACCCCCAATAGCCCTCCAGTGCCGGGTCGAACATTTCGCCGAGCCAATGCAGGATGACCGGCTCCCTGACCTGTTCGAGAATGCGGCCGTAGACGCGCGCATAATCGTCCGGGCTGCGGGCTGCCTTTGCAAGGGCACGGCTCGCCATCAGGATGATGCGGCCGCCCATCGCCTCGATCGTCTCGATCTGCTCCTCATAGGCGCGGATCACGTCGTCGATCGTGACATCGGGGGAGGGGGCCAGCTGGTCGGTGCCAGCCCCGACGGCTATCAGCGCGCCGGGGCGGGCGCGCGCGGCCTCCAGCGAGTGCCGGATGAGCGTCTGGGCATTCGCCCAGTCGAGGCCCATGCCGCGCTGGGCGGTGTCCATGGCCTCAGCGACGCCGAAGCCGAGATCCCAGAGGTAGTGGCGGAAGGCGATCGTCTTGTCCCAGTCGATCGCGATATCGAGCCACGGATCGTTATCGGCGAGGGGGTCCGCGACCACATGAACAGCCGCGTAGGCGATACGATTGAAGTGTGGCGCCGCGCCCGCCGCCGGGGCGGGCAGGGGGGAATTGCGGACCGTATAGGTCTCAAGGCCGCCATCGAGCTTGGGAAGGGTGAGGCTCGGGAGAATAAGACTCGTCATGGCTGTCACCGTGCCTGTGCCAGCGTTTCGACCGGCGGCACATCGAGCCAGCGGCGCTCGGCCCAGCTCTTAAGGCCGAGCTCCGCCAGCTGCACGCCCTTTACCCCCTGCATGAGATCAAACTTCCAGGGCGTATCGGCGGCCACGTGGCGGATGAAATCCTCCCACTGGGCCTTGAAGCCATTGTCATAGACCTGGTTATCAGGCACCTCGTCCCACTGTTCGGCGAATTGCATGGTCTGAGGCTGATCGGGATTCCACACGGGGCGAGGGGTGTTCACGCGATGCTGGGTGAAGCAACGGGTGAGGCCCGCGACAGCCGAGCCGTGGGTGCCGTCGACCTGGAAGGTCACGAGGTCGTCGCGCTTCACGCGCACGGCCCAGGACGAGTTGATCTGGGCTATGATGCCGCCTTCGAGCTCGAAGGTCGCATAGGCCGCATCGTCGGCATCGGCGGTGTAGGGCTTGCCGTCCTCACCGATGCGCGTTGGGATATGGGTGGCGCCGAGGCAGCTCACCGCCTTCACCTCGCCGAACAGGTTGTCGAGGACGTAGCGCCAATGGCATAGCATGTCGAGGATGATGCCGCCGCCATCGCTCTTGCGGTAATTCCAGCTCGGCCGCTGCGCCGGCTGTCCCCAGTCGCCCTCGAACACCCAATAGCCGAATTCACCGCGCACCGAGAGGATGCGGCCGAAGAAGCCGGCCTCGTTCAGCATCTTGATCTTGCGCAGACCCGGCAGGTAGAGCTTGTCCTGCACCACGCCGTTCTTGACGCCGCGCGCCCGGGCGAGCTGCGCCACGGCGAGCGCCTCCTCGATCGTCTCGGCAATGGGCTTTTCGGAATAGACATGCTTGCCGGCCTCGATCGCGCGGGTCAACAAGCCCGCACGCATGACCGTTGAGCCGGCGTCGAAGAAGACCGTGTCCTGGGGATTGGCCAGCGCGCCATCGAGGTCCGTCGAGGTGCGTGCGATGCCGTGCTTTTTCGCGATCTCTGCGATCTTCTCGCCGTTACGCCCAACGAGGATAGGGTCGGGCATGACCCGATCGCCGTTCGGCAGCACCACGCCGCCCTGGTCGCGAATGGCGCAGATCGAGCGGACGAGATGCTGATTATAGCCCATGCGACCGGTGATGCCGTGCATGATCAGGCCGAGACGCTGTACCGCCATGGTGTTTCCCCTTTTCATCGCCGTAGGGAAGGCGATTTGTAAGTAACCGTATAGTTACAAATACAGCATGGGTGCACGACCGCGTCAAGGGCTTGCGCGCCGCCTGAAGCTTCCGGTAACGGCTGGAGTTGCAGAAACGTAACGAAACGGCGAAATCGTCATAACTCTGCCATCAAGGATCCTTTCGGTGGCGACGGCCAATTGACAGCAGCACTCGTCCTGCGGCTCGCTGCTCCTGACTACCTCTTGTCGTTCATCCCTCAACAACACTCCGAAAGGGGCCCCATGCCCGATCGCTGCTCGTTGTTCCGGTTCGTTGCGTTTGCAAGTCCTCTCCTCGCTGCGTTCAGCACCTTCAATTTCCCACAACCGGCTCTCGCCGACCCGCGTGATATCGCGGTGGAGGTGCACAACCTGAGTGAGCCGGTGCGCTGCGCCGAGAAGGACAATGTCTATCTGCCGTTCCAGGCGTCAGCGAACGGCCCCATGCCACGCAGCTTCCGTATCGAGGTGTTGCACCCCGCCTACATCGGGACGCTGGCCGCCGACCGGCAGGCGCCCGACTGGGCCCAATGCGACATGACGGCCGATCCGGTGTTCCTCGGACAGCCCCGAGAAACGACGCTGATCGATAACGACAGGTTTCGCCTGATTGCCTATTCTTACCCCTCATTGTGGCGGCCCAGCACGGTCCCCGTGATCATCGGCGACAAACGCGAGGAGGGTGTCCATCTTCTCCAACTCTGGGCCAAGGAGAAGAACGGCCAGTCCGAAGAGGTGGTGGTAGTCTATCCCCAGGACGGCTATTGGCGTGGCCGGCCTCTGAGCCCGAAGCATCTCGGCAACAGCGCCTATGGCACCTCCTTCCTTGTCGGTCCCGTCGAGACCGAAGGCAGGCCCATCGTTGCCCTGAAAACCTTGGCTTTTGATCCGGCAACGGGTGACTTCCGCATGGAGTTCGCGCGCGGCGGAGCCGGGTCCCTCGCCATTGCGGCCCTTGATCAGGACAGGCTGGCGTTGTCCGTCAATTTTGACGATGCCGTGCCGGATGATCACCCCTTCGCCGCGCTGCGCTCGATGTATGTCACTGAAACCAATGCGGACGCGGCTCGCGTCGCCTGGGTCCATCAGGACGGCAAAGGTTGGGGCGAAGAACCGGTCATGGGGTTCAAACGTGCGTCGACCCCCGAATTCTGGCTCGGTCGCACGGCGCCCTCGCGCCATAATACCAGTGCGCCGGACGTCACATTGAGCCAATTCCGAGCTGGTGTGGTCGAAGCGGGCACGCCGAAGCCCACCCTGACTTCGGGCGAGCCCCCTCGTTCGGAGAAGAATGCGCCAAAGGCCTTAGCACCGATCACTCGCTGATAACCGCGTCAGCGCATACAGGGACCGCAGCAAGCGGGGTCAGTTCATGACGCATGTCTGTAAGATCGCGACCCTGACCGCGGCATGGTTGGCAGTCGTGCTCCACCCGGCTCAGGCGCAGACGCCGGTGCCGCAGCAACCCGCTGCGGCGGTAACAGCGCAGAACACGCCCGAACGCGGCTCGGCGCGGGTCGAGGATCTCCTCGCGCGGATGACGATCGCGGAGAAAGTCGGGCAACTTGTGCTTCTGTCGAGCAACCGCGCTGTCACTGGTCCCTACACCACACCGGACGTCACCGGCTCGCTCGAAAGGGGCGAACTCGGCGGCATCTTCAACACCTATGACGTATCTTTCACGCGGCAGCTGCAGGAAACGGCGGTCAAGCGCACCCGCCTCGGCATTCCGCTTCTCTTCGGATTTGATGTCCTGCACGGTCATCGGACGATTTTCCCAATTCCCTTGGGTCAGGCGGCAAGCTTCGACCTCGAGGCCATCGAAAGCGCGGAGCGGATCGCGGGGCGTGAGGCTGCCGCTGCCGGGATCAACTGGGTCTATGCGCCGATGCTGGACGTGACGCGCGATCCACGTTGGGGGCGCATCGCTGAGGGGGCGGGCGAGTCGCCCTGGCTTGGCGCTCAGATCGGGGCCGCCCGCGTGCGCGGATTTCAGGGCGAGCGGCTGGATGCCGACGATTCCGTCGCGGCCTGTGTCAAGCATTTTGGCGCGAATGGTGCAGTCGAGTCGGGCCGCGACTATACGGCGGGATCCCTGTCCGAGCGCGCTCTGCGCGAGACTTACCTGCCGCCGTTCAAGGCGACGGTCGCCGCCGGGGTGCGTTGCTTCATGGCCGCCTTCAACACCTTCGATGGTGTGCCCGGCGTCGCCAACCGGCATCTGCTCACGGATATCCTGCGGAAGGAATGGGGCTTCCCGGGCGTTGTTGTCAGCGATTTTGGCGCGGTCGAGGAACTCGTCACGCACGGTGTGGCGGCCGATCGGAGGGAAGCCGCGAGCCGCGCGCTCACTGCAGGCACCGACATCGAGATGCAGGGTGAGGCGTACCGGCGGGACTTGCCGCACCTGGTCGCCGAGGGAGCGGTGCCGATGGCGGCGCTCGACACGGCTGTCCGTCGCGTCCTCATGCTCAAGGAAGAACTCGGACTGTTCGATAAGCCGTTCGGCCGCATGGACGAGGCGCGGGAGCGCGCCACCCTGTTCGCCCCGGCCCACCGCCAGGCCTCGCTTGAGCTCGCCGAAAAATCGCTCATTCTCCTGAAAAACGAGCGTCGGACTCTGCCCTTCTCCCCGGATGTGCGTCGCATAGCGGTCATCGGGCCGCTGGCGGACGACCGCGCGGATACTCTCGGGCCGTGGGCGGCGAACGGCCAACCGGAAGACGCCATCACCCTGGCAGCAGGCTTGAGGCAGGTGCTGCCGAAGGCCGTGGTCGAGGTTGTCTCCGCGGGCGGCGTCAACGGGAGCTCGCCGGACGATCGCGCAGCGGCCGTCGCGGTGGCGCGCACGGCGGACGTTGTCGTGCTCGCGCTGGGCGAAAAATCGACTCAGAGCGGTGAGGCGGCAAGCCGCACAGACCTTGGCCTGCCCGGCAACCAGATGGACCTCGCCCGTGACGTGTTGGCGTTGCGAAAGCCGACGGCGGTTGTGCTGTTTCATGGCCGGCCGCTGGCGCTTGCTCCCTTGGTTGAGGAAGCGCCTGCCATTCTCTCCGCGTGGTTCCCCGGCTCCATGGGCGGGCTCGCCATCGCACGTACGCTGATCGGCGAGAACGAGCCCCGCGGCCGCCTTCCGGTGACCTTTCCACGTTCGGTGGGGCAGATCCCGATCTACCACGACCACCTGCGGACCGGACGCCCGGCTACCAACCCGCCGCGTCCCTATACCGCGAGCTATCTTGACGAGAGCACGGATCCGCTCTTCCCCTTCGGCTATGGGCTCAGCTACACCGAATTTGCCTTCTCGCCGCCCCGCATGGCATCCATCGTCAAGAGGGGTGAGCCCATTGAAGTTTCGGTGGACGTCACTAATACCGGTCGGCGGCCTGGCACAGCCCTTGTGCAGCTCTACGTCAACCAGCCCGTTTCCGAGATCGCGCGTCCTGTCAAGGAGTTGCGCGGTTTTCATCATGTCGCGCTGGAGGCTGGCGAAACGCGCACAGTCACCCTCTCGCTGAAGGACGAGGACCTGGCCTACTGGCATTCGGACGGCCGGTGGGCGTCTGACGCCGGACGCTTCCGTATAATGACCGGGGCCAACGCGGCCGACCTTCAAGATGTGGAATTCACACTTGAAAAATGACGCCGGCCGCGACGAACGCAGCGGCCCTATCGCCACGACGCCGCTGACTTCGGCAGCCGACCCTCGGGATCGATCACCCTGAGCTTTGGCCCCTCCGTGACGTTCCAGCGCCAGAGCGCGACGCAGCTGCCGCCGGGCGACATGAACGATGGATAGATCACACCGTCAAACCCGGCTTCGACTAACTGCCTCTGCAACCGATGCGTGGTGGGAATCTCACCCTTGTCGAGGGCCGCACGCCATTCGCAGCGATGGATGGTCTCGTCAACATGATGGGTTGCGAGGCCGCCGGCATCGCAAAGATCGGCGAGCTTGGCGCCGCTGAGACTGATCTGCGCGATCGTGGCGGGGTGCTGAACAAAGCCCTGGTTGTATTCTGCCCAGGCGGTCGACAATTCACGTGCGGCGTAGAGTGCCGGGACGCCGACGGGGTTCCATCGGCCGCCGAACTGGGCGGCACCGTCTCCGGACAAGGGCTCATGCGCCCAGCGGGGCACATACGCGCGCCAAAGAATAAGCAAGGTATCGGCCGAAGGTCTGGGCCTATCAGGCATAGACGCCGGAGCGCACCGCCTCCAGATAGGCGAGAACCTTGTCGGCCTTGCCCTCGCGGACGAGATCATAGGCCGTCTTGCCGGCCCACCCGGGAATAGGCTGATGCTTGAACCAGAGGGCGGCGCGTTCGTCGCCGCCCGCCATCTCGGATGCCATCGCGACGATCCGCGCAACAGGACTGAGAGCCTGATCCACCTTGCGGGCGCCGCTCTTGGCGGTGAGTGTGTTACGGGCGACGCCCGTAAGCCCGGCGAGTTCCGTCAAGGTCACGCCAAGCAGGGCTGCGATGCGTCGTGCCGACAGGAAAGGCGCGTCTCCCTCGCGGAAGCGGGTCACGGCGATTTCCAGGGCAGCGGCGTTCATGGCAGCCTCCGATCGCGAATTGATCATCATGCGCTCAAAATAAGATCAATCGACGCGCATTGCAAGCTCAGGAGGCGCCCGGTCGTTCCGGGTATGCCAAAAGGCCCGAGTCCGGAGACCATGAAGACGGGGTCAGACCGGAAGACATGTCAGATCGGACCCCTGTTTGCCGTCGTACTTAAACGCGTTCCCGGCTCCCGTTGGCGCGAGACTCGGAGGACCGTCGCTCACCGCGAAACCCGCCCGATTTAGCCGTTGACCAGCACGATCTTGCCGATGTGTTCGCTCGTTTCCATCAGAGCGTGCGCTTTGGCCGCCTCGATCAGTGGAAATGTTTTGTAGATCAGCGGCTTGATGCGCCCCTGCGCGATCAGCGGCCACACCCTGGCTTCCAGCGCCGCAGCGATCGCTCCCTTGTCGGCGATGGAGCGGGGACGAAGCGTCGCGCCGATCCAGGTGAGGCGCTTGGTCATCAGCTTGGTGAAGTCGGCCTCGATCTTCGCTCCGCCCATGAAGGCGATCTGCGCCAGCCGTCCATCAAACGCCAAGGCATCGATGTTGCGAGGGGTATAGCTGCCGCCGACCATGTCGAGGATGACATCCACACCGCGACGGTCAGTTTCCGTCTTCACACGGGCGACGAAATCCTCGTCGCGGTAATTGATCGCCACATCAGCGCCGAGATCCCTGCAGGCAACGCATTTGTCAACGCTGCCCGCCGTTGCGAAGACCCGAGCGCCGAAAGCGCTGGCCAGCTGGATCGCCGTCGTTCCGATACCGCTGGTGCCGCCGTGAACGAGGAAGCTTTCGCCCGCTTGCAGCTTCGCGCGGTCAAACACATTGCTCCACACCGTGAAGAAGGTCTCGGGCAGAGCGGCTGCCTCGATCATCGTCAGATCGCCGGGAACCGGCAGCACCTGCAGCTCCGGCGCGAGACAATAGTCGGCGTAACCGCCACCGGCGACGAGCGCACAGACCTTATCGCCGCGCCGGTAGCGTTGGCAATCCGGACCAACGGCAACGATCGTGCCAGCACATTCGAGACCTGGAATGTCGGGGGCTCCAGGCGGTGGCGGATATCCCCCTTTCCGCTGGGCGACATCGGGCCGGTTGATCCCGGCCGCCTCGACCCGAATGAGCACCTCTCCGTGGCCCGGCTGCGGCAGGGAGCGCTCCACCGGCTTCAGCACCTCGGGCGGGCCGAAGCCATCGGTGGCGATCGCCGTCATGGTCGCGGGCAATGCAACGGTCTCGGACAAGGCAAGGGCTCCGGTTGTTCTACGCGCGGATGATAGAGCCTGCGTCGGGACTTGGCCACGCAGACCTGGCGGGCCATCAATCGACATACAGCATCATACCGCCGTCATGGCTAGGCTTGTCTCGGCCATCCTCCGATGAATTGAGGCGCCCGTTCGGGCGGGACACCGGAACTCGGCTGTTGCCGAGTTCCTGATCAATAGCCGGAATCGGGTCAATCGATTTCGGGGACAAGCCCGGTGACGACGTCGGTCTCCTCAAGATCTTCTGTAGATCTCAAACCAGCTTAGCGGCGGTCTCCACGGGCTTCAGCATCCGCACAGCCGCGGCGGCGAGGGGATCGAGACCGGCGGCCGCCCCGTTCCCTTCGAGTTCAATGATCGCGTTGCGCATACGCGGTTCCCAGAACAACCGGAGATGCTCGGCAATGGCGGCCGGCGCCGTCTCGGTGCCTTGCGCCCTGAAGAAGGCGGCGATCTGATTGGCCATGCGCACGAGCGTATCAGGCGACATCGAATTGGCTATCCTCAGCACTGGCATTGAGACGCGAAAAATCAATCCGGCTCGGGTGCGTCACGACCTCGAACCCATCCTCCCGCGCGACGGCGACCAACGTCATGCCCGCCGCCTCGGCGCTCCGGACGGCGAGCGCTGTTGGCGCAGAGACCGCAACGAGCACCGGTGCGCCCGCGATCGCCGCCTTCTGTACCATCTCCACCGAGAGGCGGCTCGTGACCATGATGAAACCAACGGCGGGATCGACGCCCGAGCGGGCGAGCGCCCCTAGGAGCTTATCGAGCGCATTGTGCCGGCCAACATCCTCACGCACCGTGAGCACGCCCGCCGACGTGGCGAAGGCCGCGCCATGAACGGCTCGCGTGGCGCGATTGAGGACCTGGGCCTTGGGCAAACGCCGCAATGCGCTGGCGATCACATCCGCCTTCACGCGTCGACCGTCGGGCGCCTGAGAGGGCAGGGGGCGCATGGCCTCAGCAAGGCTCTCGATGCCGCAGAGGCCGCACCCGACCGGGCCGGCCATCGCTCGCCGGCGGCTGACGAAAGCGGCGTTACGCGGCGACGCGAGCTGCATCTGGATGTCGAGCCCGAGCTCAGACTCAACGATGTCCATATGCTCGATCTCGGCGGCCGACGCGACGATGCCCTCAGTCAGACTGAAGCCGACGGCGAAGTCCTCGAGATCGCAGGGGGTTGCCATCATCACCGCCTGGGTGCTGCCCCCATAGGTCAGGGCGATGGCGGTCTCCTCGGCAACCTCCCGCTTGGCCTCGCTCGCGACACCGTCATGCCACCGCATGACCGCGCGCATCTCTGTCGGTGCAACCACCACACTACTCCGCAGCGTCCAGCCGGTGTGTGATGCGACGGCTCCGGGCCGCGTGCTCGCTGTAACTCTGTTGCCAGTCGCTCGGCCCGTTGGAGGGCGTGACCTCCACCGCTGTCACCTTGTACTCGGGGCAATTGGTCGCCCAGTCCGAATAGTCTGACGTGACCACATTGGCCTGCGTCAAGGGGTGGTGGAAGGTCGTGTAGACAACACCCGGCGCGACGCGGTCGGTGATCGTCGCGCGCAGCGTCGTCTCGCCCGCCCGACTGGCGAGCCGCACGAAGTCGCCCTCGCGGATGCCCCGGTTCTCGGCATCATGCGGGTGAATCTCCAGCAGGTCCTCCTCATGCCACACCACATTCGCGGTGCGCCGGGTCTGCGCGCCGACATTGTACTGGCTGAGAATGCGCCCCGTGGTGAGCAGGAGGGGGAAACGCGGCCCGGTCTTCTCGTCGGTCGCTAGATACTCTGTGATCATGAACAGGCCCTGGCCGCGCACGAAGCCGGCCGCATGCATCACGGGCGTGCCCTCCGGCGCCTTGTCGTTGCACGGCCATTGCACGGACCCGAGCGCCTCGAGCTTGTCGTAGGAGACGCCAGCGAAACTCGGCGTCGTCGCGGCGATCTCGTCCATGATCTCGGATGGATGATTGTAGGTCCAGGGCAGGCCCATCGCCTGCGCGAGGCGTTGGGTCACCTCCCAGTCCGCATAGCCGTTCTTCGGCGTCATCACCTTGCGCACGCGCTGGATGCGCCGCTCCGCGTTGGTGAAGGTGCCGTCCTTTTCCAGGAAGGTCGAGCCGGGCAGAAAGACATGCGCGTAATTCGCCGTCTCGTTCAGGAAGAGATCGTGCACCACCACGCATTCCATGGCGCTGAGGCCCGCGGTGACGTGATGGGTGTTGGGATCGGACTGGACGATGTCCTCGCCCTGGACATAGAGGCCCTTGAACGAGCCGTCGAGCGCGGCGTCGAACATGTTGGGGATCCTGAGACCCGGCTCATCGTCCAGTTTCACCCCCCACAGCTTCTCGAAAATGTCGCGCGTCGCGTCATCCGAGATGTGGCGGTACCCAGGCATTTCGTGCGGGAAAGACCCCATGTCGCAGGAGCCCTGCACGTTGTTCTGGCCGCGTAACGGGTTCACCCCGACGCCAGGCCGGCCGAGATTGCCAGTCGCCATGGCGAGATTGGCGATAGCCATCACGGTGGTCGAGCCCTGGCTGTGCTCGGTGACGCCCAGGCCATAGTAGATCGCCCCGTTGCCGCCAGTGGCGTAGAGCCGGGCTGCACCGCGGATAGCGTCGGCCGGCACGCCGGAGATCGCTTCCACGGCTTCCGGGCTGTTGCGTGCCTCGGCGACGAACGACGCCCAATGCTCGAAGGCGCTCCAGTCGCAGCGCTCGCGCACGAAAGCTTCATCGAAGAGGCCTTCCGTGACGATGACATGGGCTATCGCTGTCAGCACGGCGACATTGGTTCCGGGCTTCAGCGGCAGATGGAAAGCGGCCTCGACATGCGGCGTACGCACGAGATCGATGCGGCGCGGGTCGATGACGATGAGCTTCGCGCCTTGCCGCAAACGCTTCTTGAGGCGCGAGCCAAAGACAGGATGGCCGTCGGTTGGATTGGCACCGATGACCATCACCACATCGCTGTGCTCCACGGAGTCGAAATCCTGTGTGCCGGCTGACGTGCCGAAGGCCGTCTTCAGGCCGTAGCCCGTCGGCGAATGGCAGACCCGGGCACAGGTGTCGACATTGTTGTTGCCGAAGCCGGCGCGTACCAGCTTCTGGACGAGGTAGGTCTCTTCGTTGGTGCAGCGGGAGGAGGTGATGCCGCCCACAGCAGCCTTGCCGTAGGTGGCCTGGATGCGGCGGAACTCACTTGCCGCATGCGACAGCGCCTCGTCCCAGCTGACTTCGCGCCAGGGGTCGGTGATCTTCTCGCGGATCATCGGGTTGAGGATGCGGTCGCGATGCGTGGTATAGCCCCATGCGAAGCGCCCCTTGACGCAAGAATGGCCGCGGTTGGCCTTGCCGTCTTTCCACGGCACCATGCGCACGACTTCCTCGCCGCGCATCTCGGCCTTGAACGTGCAGCCGACGCCGCAATAGGCGCAGGTGGTGACCACCGCATGCTCCGGCTGGCCGATGGCGATGACCGATTTCTCGGTCAAGGTGGCCGTTGGGCAGGCCTGCACGCAGGCGCCGCAGGACACGCATTCCGAGCCGAGGAAGCTCTCGTGCATGCCGGGCGAGACGCGGCTGTCGAAGCCGCGCCCCTCGATGGTCAGGGCGAAGGTGCCCTGGACCTCCTCGCAGGCCCGCACGCAGCGCGAGCAGACGATGCATTTCGAGGGATCGTAGGTGAAATAGGGGATCGACTCGTCCTTTGGCAGGAAGCGGTCATTAACAACGCCGGCTCGGCTCGGGACCACGTGGTTCTCGCCGTCATGACCGTAGCGCACCTCACGCAAGCCAACGGCGCCGGCCATGTCCTGCAGTTCGCAATCGCCGTTGGCAGCGCAGGTCAGGCAATCCAGCGGGTGGTCGGAGATATAGAGCTCCATCACCCCCTTGCGAATCTGCGCCAGGCGCTCGGTCTGGGTGCGCACCACCATGCCGGCTGCCACCGGCGTGGTGCAGGAGGCCGGCGTTCCGCGCATGCCGTCGACCTCGACAAGGCACATGCGGCAGGAGCCGAAGGCATCGACCATATCGGTCGCGCAGAGCTTCGGAATTTGCGTTCCCATCTCCATCGCCGCCCGCATGATCGAGGTGCCGACAGGAACCTCGACGCTGCGTCCATCGATGGTGAGGCTGACCATGGCCTCCGAACGCGCGGCGGGCGTGCCGTAATCGGTTTCGTGGACGAGGGTCATGGCCGGTGCTCCACGTGTCTCTCATGCTCTGCCGACACGGCCGGGTGGGTCCCGGCCTTCTCGATCCAAAAAGCGTTGTGACCTTCAAGTCGGGACTGCCGGGACAAGCCCGGCCACGACACGATACGGCTCATTCCGCCGCCTCCATCCTGCCATTGGGCGGCACAATACCGAAATCTTGGGGGAAATGGGTCAGGGCGCTCATCACGGGGTAGGGCGTAAAACCCCCGAGCGCGCAGAGCGACCCAAATTTCATCGTGTCGCAGAGATCGGCCAGAAGCGCTGCATCCGCTTCGACGTCGTGACCTGCGATGATGCGATCCACCACCTCGACGCCGCGGGTGGAGCCGATGCGGCACGGCGTGCACTTGCCGCAGCTCTCGATGGCACAAAATTCCATGGCGAAGCGCGCCTGCTGCGCCATCTCCACGGTGTCGTCGAAGACGACGATGCCGCCGTGGCCGATAAGGCCGTCGCGCGCGGCGAACGCCTCGTAGTCAAACGGCGTGTCGAACAGGGAAGGGGGAAAATAGGCGCCGAGTGGTCCGCCGACCTGCACGGCCTTGACTGGCCGGCCCGTGGCCGTACCGCCGCCGATATCCTCCACCAGCTCACCGAGGCTTACGCCGAAGCCGGTCTCGAACAGCCCGCCGTGCCGGATGTTGCCCGCGAGTTGCACTGCCATGGTGCCGCGCGAGCGGCCGAAGCCGACGGCAGCATAGGCGGCCGCGCCTTCGGCGAGGATGAAGGGTACCGAGGCGAGCGTAAGCAGGTTGTTGATGACCGTGGGCGCACCAAAGAGACCCTTGATGGCCGGCAGCGGCGGCTTGGCCCGCACCTGCCCGCGCTTGCCCTCGATCGATTCGAGGAGAGCTGTCTCCTCGCCGCAGACATAGGCGCCAGCGCCGATCCGGAGCTCGATGGTGAAAGTACGTCCCGAGGCGAGAATATCCATGCCGAGGAGGCCAGCGCTCTCGGCAATGGCGAGCGCCTTTTCCATCACCCTGTTGGCATGGGGATATTCCGAGCGGCTGTAGATGTAGCCGTGGCTAGCACCCACAGCGAGGCCGGCGATGATCATGCCCTCGATGAGCACGAAAGGATCACCTTCCATCAGCATGCGATCGGCGAAGGTGCCGCTGTCACCCTCGTCGGCATTGGTCACGACGAATTTGCGCGGCCCCTCGGCGGCCAGCACGGTCTTCCACTTGATACCGGTTGGAAAGCCCGCGCCGCCGCGCCCGCGCAGGCCCGCTTGCGTCACCTGATCGACAATCGTTTCCGGCGTCAGCGCCAGCGCTGCCTGAAGGCCCTTGAGGCCACCGGCTGCCCTGTAGTCTTCCAGGGACAGCGGATCGATCACACCGCATCGTGCGAAGGTGAACCGCGTCTGGCGCTTGAGGAAGGAAATATCCTCGGTCGGGCCGAGATAGAGCGGATGCGAGGTGAAAGGCGCGGCCGCCCGATCCCTCCCCTCCAGGGGAGAGGGGATCCGAGCGAAGCTCTGAGACGGGTGGGGTTCTTCCGGAGAGGCGCCGACCCCACCCCCTCCGCTGCGCGGAGGCCCCTCCCCTGGAGGGGAGGGATCAGCCGGTGCGCTCGCCAGACCCGCAACAAGCTCCTGCACTTCATCGGGCGTCACCGGCCCGAAGGCGATGCGGCCGGCGGGCGTTTCCACCTCCACCAGCGGCTCCAGCCAATAGAGGCCACGCGAGCCGTTGCGGACGAGCGTGACGGCGAGGCCCTGCTTGCCGGCCTCGGCGGCGATCGCGGCGGCGACCTCATCAGCACCGACAGCCAGTGCGCCCGAATCGCCGGGGACGAAAATGCGCAGCGTCATGGCGCCACCTCAGCGATCAGCGCGCCGGCTTTTGCCTCATCCAAGCGACCGATGACGCGACCATCGACCATCGCCGCAGGCGCAACAGCACAAAGGCCGAGGCAATAAACCGGTTCGAGCGTCACCCGGCCATCGGCCGTCGTCTCGCCCATACCGATGCCGAGGCCGGCTTCCACCACCTCGGCAACATGGTTTCCACCCATGGACTGGCAGGCTTCCGCACGACACAGCTTTACGACATGCTGCCCGGCCGGCTGGCTGCGAAAATCGTGGTAGAACGTGACCACGCCATGGATCTCGGCCCGCGAGCGGTTGAGCTTGTCCGCTAGGATCGGCACGGCCGCCTGAGGAACATAGCCGAAGGCGGACTGGATCGCATGGAGGATGGGCAGTGCTGCGCCCTCCACGCCTTCGAAACCGGCGATGATTGTCAACAGCTCATCAAGCTGCGCGCCGCTCAATTCCTTCGGCGTGACCGCGAGAGGGTCTTTCGCGTGGCGCGACTGAGACATGATGAACAGTGACCTCCCGTCTGGTTCCCGGCTGGAGCTTCTACTATCATTCTAAAGTAAGAGGGCAAGCCTGACCAATCCGTGAGAACGCGATTGCGACCTGACGCCGCTGGTGATCCGTCCGATCGCGATATCGCGGGCCAGCACAACACGTTGCGAGCGTCACGCTCCGCACATACTGCGGCTCTTACGATCAAACAAACGGGAACTTGGCTGTTCGCCTGTTGTTTCCGCTGACAGTCGCCTCGTCATCAGACAGAATTGCTGGTGCCAGGGGGAGGCGGACCCGGAACATTGATGCCTGTCGAGGAGCTCCTATGCCAACGTCGTTTCTGAACGACCTGCTGCAAACGCTGACCAACCGCGGCCGCACGTTCCTCGGCCTTCCGCCTGATCCGGCCCTGACGGCCGACCCGAGCGCTCTCGCGGAGCAGTTGCTTTCCGAACGCGGCGAGGCATCGGGCGTCGCGCTGGCGCAGGCCCTGCTCGATAGCTACGCCGCCGCCTCGCCACAGGTGCGCCTTGCGTTCCTGCGTGTGCTGGCTGAGCGTTTCGGCGCTGACCGCGCCAAGCTCGAGCGGGCGCTCGAAGCCTTCCGCGCCAACCCGGATGACGACACCATCCACGGCCTCCACAACGCGGCGGAGGCCCGGCGGCAGGAGCTCATCCGTCGGCTGAACCTGGCCCCCGGCGGCACCGCGGCGCTGGTAAAAATGCGCGAGGATATCCTCGAGCATCTGCGCGACGAGCCGGCGCTCAGAGCAGTCGACAGCGATTTCCGGCATCTCTTCTCATCCTGGTTCAACCGCGGCTTTCTCGTGCTGCGGCCGATCGAATGGAGCTCGCCGGCGCATATCCTGGAGAAGATCATCCGCTATGAGGCCGTGCACGCCATCAGCGATTGGGACGACCTGCGCGGGCGCCTCGAGCCTGCGGACAGGCGCTGCTTTGCCTTCTTCCACCCCCAGCTCGGCGACGAGCCGCTGATCTTCGTGGAGGTAGCGCTGACGCGCGAAATTCCAGGTGCCATCGCGCCGCTTCTTGCCCAGAAGCGTGCTCCAATCCGCGCCGAGGATGCCACGACGGCGGTATTCTATTCCATCTCCAATACCCAGAAGGGATTGGCCGCCATCTCCTTCGGTCATTTCCTGATCAAGCAGGTGGTCCAGGATCTGAAGCGCGACCTGCCCAACCTCAAGACCTTCGTCACCCTCTCGCCGGTGCCGGGCTTTGCCAGCTGGCTCAATCGTGAACGCCAGGCAGAAGCCTCCGATGCGCTGGACGAGGCGGACAAAACCGCGCTCGCCGCTCTCGACGAACCCGGCTGGCATGAGGACAAGGACAAGTTGCCTGCCCTGCGCAAGGTGATGCTGCAGGCGGCAGCCTACTATTTCCTCAAGGCCAAGAGCCCGCGTGGAACGCCGGTCGATGCCGTCGCGCGCTTTCACCTCGGCAATGGTGCTCGGCTGGAGAAGCTGGACTTCCTGGGCGATCCCTCACCCAAGGGGCTGAAGCAATCCCATGGGCTGATGGTGAACTATCTTTATGCCCTTGACGATATCGAGGCCAACCACGAAGCCTATGCGCGCGCCGGCGACATCATCGCCGCGCCCGCCATTCGCAAGCTCCTCAAGGCTGACAAGCCGCAGCGGGCGCTCGCTACGGTGGCGGACTGAAGCCCTTAGAACAATAAACGATCGGAGCTTACGCCCTATGACCTCGCATCTGTTCTCCGGACTGATGGCCAAAGCGCCTGCGTCCGACAAGCCGTTCATTGCCGTGAACGGGGGACGGACGATCACTTATGGCGATCTGGTGAAGGAGAGCGCGCGGTTGGCCGCGACGCTCGTAAACCTTGGGGTTCAGCCGGGCGACCGCGTGGCGGTTCAAGTGGAGAAGAGCGCCGAGGCCATCGTGCTCTATCTCGCGACTGTGCGGGCCGGGGCTATCTTTCTGCCGCTCAACACCGCCTATACCCTTGCCGAACTCGACTATTTCCTCGGGGATGCCGAACCGCGCCTCGTCGTCTGCGATCCGGCCAAAGTCGACGGGATCAAGGAGCTCGCCGGCCGGCACAGCATCGCTGCGGTCGAGACGTTGGACGGAGCGGGCAGGGGCAGCCTCATGGACAAGGCGGCCGCCCTGCCGGAGGCCGCGGCCACGGCTTTCGTCGACGTGCCGCGCGGGCCGGATGACCTGGCCGCCATCCTCTACACCTCGGGCACCACGGGACGCTCCAAGGGCGCCATGCTGAGCCACGACAATCTCCTGTCGAATGCGCTGACGCTGGTCGACTATTGGCGTTTCACCGACAAAGACGTTCTCCTGCACGCGTTGCCGATCTTCCACACCCATGGGCTGTTCGTCGCCACGAACACCATTCTGGCGGCCGGCGCCTCCATGCTCTTCCTGCCGAAGTTCGATGCGGACAAGGTGATGGCGCTTCTCCCGGAAGCAACGAGCATGATGGGCGTGCCGACCTTCTACACCCGGCTTCTCCAACACGAGGGGCTGACACGCGATGCTACAGCCCATATCAGACTGTTCGTCTCGGGCTCAGCGCCGCTTTTGGCCGAGACGCATCGGGAGTGGCGCGAGCGCACGGGCCACGCCATTCTCGAGCGCTACGGCATGACCGAGACCAACATGAACACCTCCAACCCCTATGACGGCGACCGCATTGCCGGGACAGTGGGTTATCCCTTGCCGGGAGTGGAACTGCGTGTGGTCGACGCCGACACACGCCAGCCTGTCACGGCCGATGCAATCGGTGTGATCGAGGTGAGGGGGCCTAATGTTTTCAAAGGTTACTGGCGAAATCCTGAGAAAACGAAGGAAGAGTTCCGCGCCGATGGCTTCTTTATCACCGGCGACCTCGGCAAGGTCGATGCAGCCGGTTATGTCCATATCGTCGGGCGTGCCAAGGACCTGATCATCTCCGGCGGTTTCAACGTCTACCCCAAGGAGATTGAAGAGGCGATCGACGATCTGCCGGGCGTGGTGGAAAGCGCAGTCATCGGCCTGCCGCATCCGGATTTCGGCGAGGGCGTTGTCGCCGTCGTGGTTCCCGATCCGAAAAGCCCGGCTGATCCGGAAGCCGTCGGCGCGGCCCTGGCCGATCGTCTGGCCAAGTTCAAGCAGCCGAAGCACGTCTTCATCGTCGATGAGCTGCCCCGCAATACCATGGGCAAAGTCCAGAAGAACATCCTGCGCCAGCGCTTCGCGGATATCTTCCAAAAGCCCGCGGGATAGCCGCAGGCCTCGGTAGGTCTGGGAGGCGGGCTAGAAAACACCTAATCGCGCCACCGGGCTCCGTATGCGCGTAGTCTCCGATGGCCGTGCCGGTTGTGACCATCGACGCCCGCTTGCGGTGGGGGCTGATGGGGAATGTTGTCCAGGAGGGCGAAAAGCCCGAACACCTAGAAAATTGGAGCGTTCTTCGTGAAATGCCCCTCGGACGTTTGGCGTCTGTCCCATGCAAGATGAGGGCACCAAGAGCACTTACGCGGGAGAGCTCATTTCGCATAAGCGTGATTATGGAACCTCATATGGAAATTGAGCCTTCGGAGCTGGGCTGCATGTTCCGGGCCTTCCCGACGTCTCGCAAGCAAGATGATTTGTTCTTCCGGCAGAGATTATTAGCGCGACAACCTAAAGCTGCTTCGCACCGCGATTAAAAGCTGAAGGCGCCCTGTGCGGGCTGCGGTGGTGATAGATCATGCCCTTCGAGGGCAAGCATCCGGATCTTGGAAGCCGCTCCGCCGGGAGCTGAGAAGCCGCCGACCTTTCCGCCCGCTGCCAGCACCCGATGACACGGGATTATGAGCGGCACGGGGTTTTTCGCCATAGCCTGGCCGACGTCGCGCGCAGCCTCAGGTCCCGCTCCGAGCGCTTTCGCGAGCGCGCCGTATGTCGTCGTCTCGCCCCACCGCAGCGCGCGCGTGGCCGAATAGATCGCCACGAACAGGTGATCCTGCTCGCCGAGATCAAGTGTCAGATCCGAGAAGTCGACAGGCTCGCCCTTGAAGTACCGTTGGGCCGCGGCAATCGCCGTGACCACCATAGGCGTGGGCTCGCCCAGCAATGCGTCGGCGGAACGGCGCAGAAGACCGCGTTCCGCAGCCGCCGCCGTGGGGCTCGGCAGATGAAAGCGCGTGATGCCACTGTCCTTCCACGCGATGCCGCAAAAACCACCAGCGGTCTCGAAGATGCAATAGCGATGAGGCACTCGGCCCATTGTCCCGTGCTCCTGCTCCGGTCTCGTGCAGATTGGGGCGCAGTCGCCGATCTTCAAGCCGATCCGGCGACGGGTTCAGGATGCCGCGCACCACGCAATCGTCATCGAGCCGGTCAGGCTCTCGCCCGGCGCGAGACGCTTCAAGCCTCCGTCTGCCGGAATATGGTGGGCGTTGGCCGTGTGACTCATGGGCTCGAAGGCGAAAAACGGAACTGGATGAACCGGCGGATCCACCGGATCCGGTACGAACATGAATGTGCGTCGCAGTTCTTCCGTCGCCGTGATGAGCGTGGTCACGCCGGTGCTGGGCGCCGTGATCTCCGCCCGACCGTCCCAGCCCTCGAAGCCATTGTTGATCCGCCGCCCTGGAACACCGCGCGGCACCGAGAAATCGAGGTCCGCAGGCAAGGGCGCCCGTCGCGTGGGGAGTGAGAGCTCCCCCTCCTCCCAATAGTCGGACGTGGTCGCCCTGATCGTCGTGTCCGGATGGGCCGGCAAATACGGGTGCCACCCGAAGCCGAAGGGCATGGCACGGGCCGCACGATTGACGATCGTCATCGTGACCGTCAGCGCAGAGCCCTCGACCGCAAAGATCTGCTCGGCATCATACTGGAAGGCGCCCTCGTCCCGGGTCTCACTGGCGAGGACAGCGCGCTTCGGCGTTGCCTCACGGACGCTCCACAATTTGAGCCAGCCATCGCCATGCAGCACAAGAGGATCCCAATCCGTGTTCGGAGCCAATGTGTACTCCTCACCCTCGAAGGTGAAGCGATTGTCGGCGATCCGGTTGCCAAAAGGCACGAGTGGATAGCAGCCCGACCGGCGCGGAAGGCGGGGCGCTTCCTCAGCCGGCGGCCGCAGAAGCGGGACCTCCCCACGCGCGGTCTTCGCCACGAGCCGCCAGATGACGCCACCGCTCGTATCGAGTGTCGCGAACAAAGCTTCGCTCTCAAGCCGCACTTCAGTCATGGTTTACCTCTGCCTGGACGATCGCCGGCGTCCAAGAATGGCGCGCCAGTTCGCCACCGCAATGCCTGGATTACGGGGAGAAGGCAACATGGCAGGCGTCCGGACGTCTCACGGCATCAGCAGCCTCCGTTGACGCCAGAGATGAAAATGATCTATATGATTTATAACGTCTCGGAACGAGCGGTATAGGGAGGAGCAACCATGAAATTCAAGCCCTATCTTGCGGCTGCAACGACGGTCCTGGCGCTGAGCATAAGTGTGGTGACGGCCATGGCGGCCGACACGATCAAGATCGGCGTGATCGCCCCTTTGACAGGCGCCGGCGCGCCGTGGGGAATTGCGGCCGCTGAGGCGCCGAAGATCCTGGCGGCAGACATCAATGCCAAGGGTGGACTGACAGTCGGTGGTAAGACCTACAAGGTCGAGGTCGTCGCCTATGACGATCAGTACAAGGCAGCCGAAGCGGTCGCCGCCTACAACCGCCTGGTCAATCAGGACGGCGTCAAATACATGATCATCCTGAGCTCAGCGGCCACGATGGCGCTGAAGCAGAACGTCGAGGACGACGAGGTGGTCGCGGTGACAGCCGCTTATACCGCCAAGGCAATCGAGCCCTCGACCAAGTACATGTTCCGTATGTACAGCACGCCAGCTGACTACGTGCCCTCCTTCATTGCCTGGATGAAGGACAATGTGAAGGACAAGCGGGTCGTCATCCTCAATCCCAACGACGAGACGGGCTGGGATCAGACACAGCTCAGCGAAAAGCTGTTCAAGGAGAATGGTTTCGAGGTTCTTGGCCATGAAATGTTCGAGCGCGCTCAGAAGGATTTCCAGCCGCTCCTGACCAAGATCATCGCCATGAAGCCCGATATCATCGAGCTTGGCGGCACGTCGCCCGCCACTGCCGGCCTCATCATCCGCCAGGCGCGCGAACTCGGCTATGACAAGCTGTTCAGCAAGACTGGTGGCGCCGGACCGGCCGAAATCGTTGCGGGCGCGGGCGCGAAGGCCGCCGAGGGTGTCATCAACATGCTCTACGCCGACCCGGCCAACGAGGGCTACCGGCGCATCGCGGCCGCCTACAAGACGTCTGTCGGACAGGATCCGAACGAAATTCTGGTGTCATTCTACGATGGCGCCAATGTCCTCCTGAAGGCCATTCAGAAGTCAGGCGACCCCGGCGACACCGCCAAGGTGGCCGCAGCCTTCGCTTCCGTCCTTCCCATGCCATCCGTGCAGGGCGATCAGTTGAGCCTCGGCGGCAAGGCAATCTCGGGGGTCGATAACCAGATCATGACCGTCAACTACATCGGCGTCATTCGGGACGGCCAACCAGTCGTGATCGGTAAGACAAAGTAGCGAGGACCAGCTTAACGGCGGCCGCATTGGGGAAGGTGCTCCGCGCCTCCCCCCGGGCTCGGTCGGATCCCGAAGCCTTGGGTCACGCCTCCGATTTGGGGAACGATGATATGGCATATCGGCGTGCAGAGGGCCTGCATGTCCAGGGAGAACGGCTGCGATGATCGAGCAGATGATCGTCAACGGTCTCTTGGCTGGCTTTATCTACATCATCATGGCGCTGGGCTTCACGCTGATCTTCGGCATCATGCGTATTGTGAATTTCGCCCACGGCGAGTTCTACATGGCAGGGGCGGTGGTTGTGCTGTTTCTGTTCGGCGCTCTGGGGTGGAACTTCTTCCTCGCCGTCGCGGCAGCCGGGATCTTGGCCGCCGCGCTGGGCATCGTCATCGAGCGTGTGCTGTTCCGCCCGCTCGTGGGCGATGAATTGCCCGGCATGATCATGTCACTTGCCGTCGGCATCACCCTGCAGTCGATCGCTCTCATTCTGTTCGGACCATCGGAGCAATCCGTTCAACGGCCATTTTCCGGCACCTGGCAACTCGTCAACGCCGTCGTGCCATGGGATCGTACGGTCGTGGCCATAGCCGCATTGATCATTCTCGTGGTCTTCTACCTGTTCCTGAAGCATTCCCGGCTTGGCCTTGCCATGCAGGCGGTCGCGCAGGACCGCGAAACCTCCAGTCTGATGGGCGTGGAATCCGGGCTCATCTATGCCTCCGCCTTCGGCATCGCCTGTGCCCTCGCCGGCCTCGCAGGGGGGCTCATGGCGCCGATCTACACCATCGGCCCGTATATGGGGGAACTGCCCATGCTCAAGGCGTTCGTGGTCGTCATCCTCGGAGGCCTCGGCAGTGTGCCTGGCGCCGTCCTCGGTGGGCTGCTGATCGGGTTGTCCGAATCGGTCTTGTCGACGCTGTTCAGTTCCACGACGGCGCTGATTGCTTCATTCACGATCGTGCTCCTGATCGTGGTGATGCGCCCCACTGGCCTGATGGGACGAGGTGCGCCATGAAGCGCCTTGTCCTTCTCGCCGCGATCGGCCTTCTCGCCACGGTTCCCTGGATCGCCAACAATCGATATGTCTTCCACATCGCCACCATGATCGCGATCATGGCGCCGCTCGCCCTGAGCATGAATCTCATGCTGCGCATCGGCCAGCTGTCCATGGCGCATTCTGCCTTCATGGGCATAGGCGCTTATGCGAGCGCACTTCTGACCATGCGGCTCGGTCTGCCGCCGGTCGCCTCGCTCGCATCGGGCGGCCTCATGGCGGCGCTGGTTGCGCTTCTGCTCGGCCCGGTCTTTCTGCGCATCAAGGGCGTCTATTTCGTACTCCTGACCTATGCCTTTGGACAGATCGTCAATCTCGTCTTCCAGGAATGGACATCGCTGTTCGGCGGAAACAGCGGGCTCTATGGCATCCCGAAGTTCTCCCTAGCCGGATACCGTCTTACCGCCGTCCCGCAATACTATGTCTTCGCGCTGCTCTTCACCGCCCTCGCCTACTGGATGGTACGAGCGATCGAGCGTTCCGACATTGGCGCGATCCTGCAGTCCCTGAACGAAGACGAAATGCTCAGCCGTTCGATCGGCGCCGACGCGCTCGCCTGGCGTATCGCGGTCTTCACGTTCAGCGCCGCAATCGCCGGCGTCAGCGGTGGCATCTACGCCTTCTATATTGGTTTTCTGTCGCCACAGGCCTTCGGTTTTCAGCTTTCTGTCGATCTCGTCGTGATGAATGTCATTGGCGGGACGAGCGCCGCTCTTGGCCCCCTGCTAGGGGCGATCGTGGTCGTGCCGCTGCCGGAACTGCTACGTGAGGCGAGGCAGTATCAACTCCTCATCTATGGGCTTTGCCTGATGGTGTTCCTCATCTTCATTAAGCAGGGGCTCGTTTCGTTGGTGGACCGACCGCGAAGGAAGCCAGCATGAGCCCCCTGCTCGACGTCCAGGGGCTCACGCGCCGCTTCGGCGGCCTGACGGCGGTGTCCGATGTCTCTTTCGCCGTCGACGAAGGCGAGATCTTCGGCGTGATCGGTCCCAACGGCGCGGGCAAGACCACGCTGTTCAACGTCATCGCCGGCCATTACAAGCCAAGCTCGGGAACGGCCACATTTGGCGGCCGCGGCATATCGGGTCTCAGAAGCGACGTGATAGCCCGCCTCGGCATCGCCCGGACGTTCCAGGCCGTTCACCTCTTCGCCGGCGAGACGGTCGCCGAGAACCTACGCCGCGCCCGCGTGCTTTCAACCCGTCACGGCCCCCTCGCCTATCTTCGCGCGCGGGGACCGGCGGGCACCGAGCCGTCGCTGCAGGACGTCGCCGCCTTCGTCGGGCTCGGGCATCTCCTTGATCAGACGGCTGGCGGGCTCGCCTATGGCCTGCAGAAAATGCTCGGTATCGGCATGGCGTTGATGGTCTCACCGAGACTCCTGCTGATGGATGAGCCGGCCGCGGGGCTGAATCCGTCGGAGAAACGAGCCGCGAGCACTTTGATTCGCCGGCTTCGTGACGAACGCGGCATCAGCATCCTGCTTGTGGAGCACGACATGCCCCTCGTCATGGGCGTGTGCGACCGCATCCTCGTCGTCAACCAAGGCAAGCCGATCGCGATCGGCACGCCTGATGCCGTCAAGGCCGATCCCGCCGTCGTCGACGCCTATCTCGGGGATGACTATGAGTTTGCTTGAGGTCGAGAGCCTTTCGGTGGACTACGCGGGCGTTCACGCCCTCCACAAGGTGTCGGCGGTCATCCCGGAAAAGGGCGTCGTCTCCATTATCGGCGCCAACGGGGCGGGCAAATCGACTCTGCTCAAGGCGATCGCCGGTGTAGTGAGACCGAACGCCGGCGCTGTCCGCTTCGCGGGACAAGAGATCACTGGGCTCAAGCCCCATGAGCGGCTTGACCGAGGCATTGCCCTCTGCCCCGAAGGGCGCCGCTTGTTTCCGGAACTGACAGTCTACGAGAACATCCGCATGGGGGCCTATCGAGTTCAGGATCGCGCGCTATTCCGCAGCCGGCTCGACTTTCTGCATGCCGTTTTTCCGCGTGTCGCCGAACGCGGCAGTCAGGTCGCCGCCAGCCTTTCGGGTGGTGAGCAGCAGATGGTTGCCATCGCGCGTGCATTGATGAGCCACCCGCGCCTACTGATGCTGGACGAGCCCACGCTCGGCCTCGCGCCCAAGCTGATCCATGAGGTGGCGCGGCTCGTCCGTACAATCAATGACGAAGGCATCACCGTTGTCATTGTTGAGCAAAATGCCAAGCTCGCTCTGAAAATCTCCGACCATGCCTACGTGCTGGAGACCGGCGCGGTGGTACTCGAAGGCAGGAGCAGTGACTTGCTGGCGAGCAACAAGATTCAACACGCCTATCTGGGAGGGGACAGTGCCGGACAGCTTGCCAATAACGGACACCACTGACGACGCAACCTACCAGATCTATCAGCTCTGCTATGCGAGAGCGCCCGGCCGCCGTGTGCATGAGAATTTCCTCCGGCGGGACATGCATGACGGGCCGATGCCGCTCGACTTCAATCTGTGGATCTTGCGCAACGCAGCGCGCACGGTGCTCGTCGATACCGGCTTCGGCGCCCGCGCCGCTGATGAGCGACAGCGGCCGCTCGATTTCGACCCGGTAGAGGCATTGCGGCGGATTGGCGTCGATCCGGATAGGATCGAGGACATCGTCCTCACGCATCTTCACTATGATCATGCGGGAAACATCGATCGTTTCGGGAAAGCGCGCTTTCATGTGCAGGATGCGGAGGCCGCCTTCGCGACGGGACGCTGCATGTGCGAGCCGGTGCTGCGCTTCCCGTTCGATGTGGAGGATGTCGTCACCTTCGTGCGGCATGTCTATGCGGAGCGTGTGCACTTCCACGACGGAGATGCCGCGCCGCTTCCCGGCATTTCGCTGCATTGCCTCCCAGGCCATAGCCGGGGATTACAAGCGGTCAAGGTCGAGACACAGCGCGGACCGGTACTGCTCGCCTCGGACGTCAGCCATCTCTATGCCAATTTTCTTCGTCGCGCTCCCTTCGCCTTGACGGTGGACGTTGCCGCGACATTGCGCTCCTACGGCCGCATGTTGGAGATCGCCGGCGCCGTCGACCGCATCATTCCTGGACATGACCCATTGGTGCGCGAGCTCTATCCCTCGATCACCATCAACGGCGTCACGCTCACGGCACTACATGAGGAACCTGCCGTTCATGACTTGTCGACGCTGAGGGACCTGGCGGCGGACTGATCGCGACGAGAGCGTCCCACCAGATCCTCCACGCAAGCCTTCACCGCTCTACAGCGCGGCTTGCAGAATGTCGCGAACCTGCTGCGAGGACTCGATCTGGCGGGGGTTTTGATGGAAGAACCAATCCTCCTGCAGATCAGCGATGATCAGCTCGAACGCCGCCGTATCGATACCGATATCGCTGAGCCGGGACGGCAGCCCGAGACGCGCGAAGAAAGTGGCACAGGCACGTGCAGCCGCCTCCGCCGCTCCCATCTGCGCTGGCGCGTCGACCCCCAACATCGCGGCAACGGCCGCCATGCGTTCGCCCGTCACCCGTCCGTTGAAGCGCATGACATGCGGCAGCAGGATGGCGTTGATCGTGCCGTTCGCGGTGTGATGGCGCGCGCCAATGCAATGGCCGAGCGCAGACGTCAGGCCAGAGCTCGTCTGGTCGGTCCCTTGTCCGGTCAGCACCGCTGCAAGCAGCAGCGCGCCGCGAACGTCGGCGCCGTCCACGCGTGAGCCAAGGTGTGGGAGATTGTCGCGCAACAGGCGCACGGCCTCAAGAAGAGACGCGTCAGCCAGCGGTTGCCGCATGTGGGATTCCAGCCCCTGCACCGCCATTGCGAAGGCATTCAGAGCGGCGTCCCGAATGACGTCCACAGGCGTCAGCTGGGCAAGGCGCGGGTCGATAAAAATGGCCTGCGCGCGCGTGCGCGGATCGAGCATGGTGAGCCGCTTGCCGGATGCGGGATCGAGGACCGCAGTGCCCGCCTTGGCGATCGCTGTTGTCGGTGTCGTCGCCACAGCGAATTGGGGTAGTTTCGGCGCCTGGAGCCGCGGGCTCCGTGGTGGTTGACCGGGCGTGAAGCGGGTCACCAGCGCATCGAGCGGACGGTCCTCACCCAGCAGGATCGTTGCTGCACGCGCGGAAACGATGGCGGATCCTCCACCGAGCGCGACAACCCCGTCTGCGCGTGTCGCGCGCAACATATCCCTGCCGGCAATGATCGCAGGAAGGGGGCTATGCGGCGTGACGTCCGTGAAGCTGCCAACATGGAGCGCGCCGAGATGCCGGGCGACATGCGGCAACCCTAGGGGATGCCGCGAGAGCGAGCGACCACAGAATATTACGGCACGTTTCACACCAGCCCGGTCCAGTTCCAGCCGGAGAGATTCGAGGCTATCTTCGCCGTAGTACAGGCGCGTGGCTGGCGCAAAATGGCGGAAAGACCGGGAAGTCTGCACGGCCTCGGTCTGCATGGCTGCGCTCCTTGGCATCCGCAACGATCATGGAGAGAATTGCATTATTTCATCTAAATGATTTTATTTTTTTGCGAAAGGCGTTTTATATGTTCCACGCCTGCCCCACGCCGTCGCCCGGGCGAAGTTGCCGGACCGACAGCGGAGAAGAGCAGGCGGTGAAGCGGCGGCAGGCTGAAGGCCGCGCAACAGGGTAGAGGGACGAGACATGCTTCAGGCGACAGCCAATCAAGGCGCCGAGGACGGCAAGGACAATCAGGGCCTGCCCCTTGCCGGGATAACGATCATTGATCTGTCCCATGTCTATAACGGGCCCTACGCCACCTTTCTCATGGCCATGGCCGGGGCGGAAGTCATCAAGGTGGAACCGCATCATGGCGAGCACCTGCGCAGCCGGGGTGATATGGGCGGGGCGGCGCTTCCCTTCGCGATGCTCAATTCCAACAAGAAGCCGGTGACGCTCAACCTGAAATCCGACAAGGGGCGCTCGCTTCTCAAGGAGATGGCGGCGCACGCCGACATCCTCGTCGAGAATTTCGCGCCAGGCGTCATGGACCGCCTTGGCCTGGGGGCGGCCACGTTGCACGGTGTCAACCCTCGGCTGATCTATGGTTCGAGCTCTGGCTACGGCAAGACAGGCCCCTACCGCGACTATCCGGCCATGGATCTCGTCATGCAGGCGATGTGCGGCGTCATCAACTCCACCGGCTATCCCGACCAACCGCCGGTGAAATCCGGGGCGGCCATGTGCGATTTCAGCGCCGGCATCCATCTCTACGCAGCAATCATGACAGCGCTCTACGAACGTGAACGCACGGGCAAGGGCCGCGTGGTCGAGGTCTCGATGCAGGACGCCACCTATGCCTCGCTCGCCTCGAATCTCGGCATGCTCCACGCGCGCGGCGACGCCGCCCCCGCCCGTACCGGCAATCGCCATGGCGGCCTTGGCATATCACCCTACAACGTCTATGCCGCCCGCGATGGCTATGTCGTTCTCAACGCGCCCGGCGATCACCATTTCCGCGCCATCCTCGAGGTGATGGGGCGCGGGGATCTCAAGGATGATCCGCGTTTCCTGACCCGCTCGACACGCGTCGTGAATTTCGCGGATGTCGATGAGCTCATCGAGAGCTGGACGCGGACGATGCCGAAAGCCGAGATCGCGCGGCTGATGCTGGCTGCAGCGGTGCCCTGCGCACCGGTACGCGAATTGTCGGAGGTCATCCTCGACGAAAACATGCATGCGCGTGGAAGCCTGCAGTGGGTCGACCATCCGGAACTCGGCCGGGTCGTTCTGCCCCATTCACCCCTCGTCTTCGAGGGCACGCCACGCCGGCCGATCGAGCCGAGCCTGCCGCTCGGTGCGAGCAACGATACCGTGTTCGGCGCATGGCTGGGACATTCGGAAGAAGAACTCGCCGCGCTCAAGGACGAAGGCGTGATCTGACCGGATCACGCCCTCCGACCGTGGCGAAGCGCCGGCCCGGCTCAGCCGTTCGGCAGCAGCACCTGCCGCACCACCTCGCCACGGTCGAGGCGATCAAGACTGAGATTGAGGCCTTCGAAGCCCATCGTGTCACTCTTCAGACGGTTCACCGGCAGAACGCCCTCCTGGTAGAGGCCGAGGTAGCGCGGAATGTCCCGTTCAGGCACGCAACTGCCCATGAAGGACCCGCGGAACACCTTCTCTTCCGAGACCAGTGCGGCATGGGCATACTGGTACATGTCATTGGAGGCGCCGAGCCCGACGCAAATGATCTCGCCGCCCTTGCGGGTCATGGCATTCGCGGAGCTCATCGCCGCCTTGGCCCCCGAGATCTCGAAGGCGAAATCGACGCCCCCCTGCGTGAGATCCCTGACTTTCTCGACGACCTGAGGATCCAGCGCTGAGAACACGTGGGTCGCGCCCAGCTCCTGCGCCAACGGGAACTTGGTCTCGTTGATATCGATGCCGATGATATGCGCCGCGCCGGCGATGCGCGCGGCCATGACAGCATTCAGCCCCACGCCGCCGAGCCCCAAGACGGCGATGCTCTGACCGGGCTTGACCTTGGCGGAATTGAACACGCAGCCGGCGCCGGTCACCACCGCGCAACCGAACATGGCCGCCACGTCCAAGGGAATGGCGGGATCCATGACGATCAACGAATTCGGAACGGTCACCGCATATTGCGCGAAGGAGGAGACGCCGCTGTAGTGATAAACGGGTTCCCCCCTCAGGGTAAGCCGCCGCGCGCCATTGGACAGCAGGCCCTGGGTGCGCGGCACGGTCACGCTTTCACACAGCACCGGCCGGCTCTCGGAACAGGGGCGGCAATGGCCGCAGCTGGAGACGGCGGTCATCACCACATGGTCCCCCGGCCGAACCGCCGTAACCCCGCGCCCGACCTCACGCACGATTCCGGCGCCCTCATGCCCGCCGACCACGGGAAGCTTGCGCTTACGCAGTCCCGCAACCTGCGATAGATCGGAATGGCACAAGCCTGCGGCCGCGATCTCGACCAGCACCTCGCCCTCTCCGGGCCCCTCCAACGAGACCTCCTCAATCCGGAAAGGCGTGCTCTCCGCATAGGGGGTTGGCAGGCCCTGTTCATACATGACAGCGGCGACCATGCGCATGGCGGCATCCTCCCACAAGGGGGCGCTTTCTCCTGAGCTCCCCGCGTCCGAACCATCGACGAGGGACGCTATTGAAGCTTGTGTTTCGTGTCAAATCCTTTAGATGATATAGTTATATTCCAGCCAAAGATCGGGAGGACGTCCATGCTCGACGCGCAGGGCCGCGCACCGCAAGCCGTATCCATCAAGGCTTTCATCGGTGGCCATTGGCGAGAGCCTGAAGAGGTCACGGAAATTCGCGATCCCTACCGTGGGGAAGTTGTGGCGTTCGCGCCGGTATCGACGGCGGGGGATCTTGACGATGCCCTGGACGCCGCCTTTCGGGCTAAGGAGACCATGGCAGCCATGCCCGGCTACGAGCGCGCCGCCGTGTTGCGCCGCGCCGCGGATAATGTCGCCGCCCGCACGGACGAGATCGCGCGGGCCATGTCGCGCGAAACCGGCAAGGCGTTGCGCGATTCGATCTTCGAGACGCAGCGCTCGGCCGACACACTGCGCCTTTGCGCAGAGGAAGCGGTACGCATCCAGGGCGAGCATATCCCCATGGATGCGAGCGCCATAGGCGCTGGAAAAATCGCCATGGTGATGCGTTTCCCAGCGGGCGTCATCGCAGCGATCACGCCGTTCAACGCGCCTGTCAATCTCGCCGCGCACAAGCTTGGCCCTGCGATCGCGGCGGGGAACAGCATCGTGCTCAAGTCATCGCCGAAGGCGCCGCTCTGCGTCCATCTCTTCGTGGAAGCCTTTGTCGCCGCCGGACTGCCAGCTGGGGCCGTGAACACCGTCTATGGCGATGCGATCGCGCCACAGCTCGTCTCCGACCCCCGGGTTGATTTCGTGAGCTTCACGGGTTCCACCCGCGTCGGCAAGATCATCCGGGGCACGGTCGGCATGAAGCGCGTTGCCCTTGAGCTAGGCGGCGTCGGCCCCACCTTCGTGCACAGCGATGCCGATCTGGCCGCAGCCGCGAAGGCCTGCGCTCGCAACGCGATGCTGCTCGCCGGCCAGAGCTGCATCTCCGTGCAGAATGTTTTCGTTCACAAGCCCGTCTACGAGACTTTCGTCGCAGCCGTGCACGATGAAGTGGGGCTCCTTGCGCTGGGCGATCCAATGGACATGCAGACCGAGGTCGGCACCCTGATCGACGAGCAGGCGGCGATCCGCGTCGAGGGGATGATCGGCCAGGCTGTCGAGGCCGGCGCGACCTTGCTGCGTGGCGGGTCACGGCACGGTGCGCAGCTCGACCCGGCCATCCTCACCAATGTCCGCTCCGATATGAGCGTGATGTGCGACGAGATCTTCGGCCCCGCCATGAGCCTGCAGCCCTATGAGGATATAGAACCGCTGTTTAAGTCCATCAGCGACAGCCCTTTCGGCCTGCAATGCGGGATCTTCACCAATTCGCTCGCGCTTGCGCTGTCCGCCATCAAGGGCGTGCGCACGGGTGGAGTGATCGTCAACGGCACGTCCCGCTGGCGCTCGGACCAGATGCCTTACGGCGGGGTCAAGGACAGCGGCGTCGGGCGCGAGGGCCCGAAATATTCGATCAAGGATATGACGGAAGAACGCTTCTTCGTTCTGAACTAGCGGGTTTAGTTCCGACGATTTTCTTCGATCGCCATTCTGAAACATACAAGACAAATAAACTGGGAGGGTTACCATGCGGCCTATGAAGTATTGGCTACGCGGCCTGGTCTGCGCAGCCTGCCTTGTTTCCGTGCCAGCGATGGCGCAGCTGCGGGATATCAGCATACCAATCAGCTCGCTCAGCTTCGGCACCGCCGCCATTCGGATCGCAAAAGAGCTTGGGCTTTTCGAGAAGCATGGGCTTAATGCCAAGATCATCGTTATGGACAACGCCAACAGCGCGACGACGGCCCTCATCTCCAAGTCTGTCGAAGTTGTCCTCTCCGGCCCCGGCGAGCTCGTCGCGGCCCAGGGCCGCGGCCAAAAGGTGGTCGCGATCGCCAACACGTATAATGGTCTGAGCGCATCGCTCGTCCTGGCCAAGGATGTTGCCGAGAAGACTGGCGTATCCCCGACCGCATCCCCTACTGAACGCTTGAAGGCGCTGGACGGGCTCATTATCGGCTCGACCAGCGCGACTTCGTCCTACACGGTATCGTTCAAGGGGGCAGCGGAGGCGGCCGGCGCCAATATCCGCTTCACCTATATGGCCCAGCCCGCCATGGTCGCCGCCTTGGAAAAAGGTGCGATCCAGGGCTTCATCGCCGGAGCTCCGTTCTGGGGCGTACCCGTGGTGAGGGACAAGGCCGTCCTGTGGCTGAGCGGCCCGAAAGCCGAGCTTCCGCCCCAGAACCTGCCGGCGAGCTCAGTGAGCCTGCAGACCATGCAGGACTTCGCCGCCGCCAACCCAGACCTGATGAAGGCGCTGGCTTCAGTCGTCGCGGACCTCGGCAAAGCCATCGAAGAGCGGCCAGCCGAAGTCAAGGCCGCTGTCGCGAAGCTCTATCCGGATGTCGACGCCAAGACCCTCGATCTGCTCTATGCCGGCGAAGCGGCCGCATGGAAGGCAAGGCCGCTGACCGCCGCCGATATGGCGCATGAAGTAGCGTTCGTGAAATCGACCGGAACCTCCCTGCCCCAGATCGATGCCGTCGATCCAGCATCGATGCTGGTCAAGTAAAGCCGATCCCGCCGTTAGTAGTATGCCCGCCCGGACACCAGATCCGGGCGGGCATATACGTCAACAGACCCCAATCATCGGCCGTCAGAAACTGCCCATGCCGAGGAAGCCGTCATGGGGAAAGTCGGTCATGATCTTCTTGCCCACGAGCTCCTTGAGCGTTTCCGTGGTGCCGCCACCGAGCGTACCGTAGCGGGCGCCACGATAGAAGCGCGAGACCGGATACTCGTCCGTGAAGCCATAACCGCCGTGCACCTGGATAGCCTCGCTCGTCACGCGGATGGCCATTTCATTGCAGTACATTTTGGCGAGCGCTGCCTGATAGGGATCAGGGAATGGGTTCGCCGTGGCACAGGCGCGGTAAAGGATGCTGCGGCCGATCTCGATGTCGCGATACATCTCGGCGAGCTTCCAGCGCATGCCCTGGAATTCGCCGATCGGACGCTTGAAGGCCGTGCGATCGCGGCAATACTTCACGGATTCCTCGAAGGCCCCTTCGGCGAGCCCGAGCGATACGCTCGGATTGAGGCATCGCTGGGTATTGAAGGCGCTGAGAAGCCGGCGGAAGCCATCCTCGCGAATGACAAGATTTTCGAGAGGCAACTCGCAATTCTCGAAAGTGATCTCGGCGAGGTTTTCGCCACCCATGGTGTGATAGCGCGCCGTGCACTGGAAGCCGGGTGTATCGCGCTCGATGAGGACGCAACCGATACCCTCGCGGCCTGGCTGCTTGTTGATGCGCGTGAAGACCACGAACATTTGTGCTTCGTCTACCCGGCTGATCAGTGTCTTGGTGCCATTAAGCACGAGCTTGTCGCCGACGATATCCGTATTGGTCCGGTAATTCGCCACGTCAGTGCCCGCGTGGGGCTCGGTCATGCAGACCGCGAGCATGTGCTCGCCTGTGCAAACGCCGGGCAGAATCCGCTGTTTGATCGCCTCGGGTGCATAGGTGGAGATGATGCGCACCTGCACGCCGACCTCCCCCATCAGCGCCATCGCAGTGACGTAACAGCCCTTGGCGACTTCCTCCAGAACAAGGGCCGTGTCCAGCACGCTGAGGCCCGATCCGCCGTATTCCTCCGGCACGGCCATGCCGAGAACGCCGATCGAGGCGAGATCCTTCATGCTTTCCCACGGAAAGGTGCCGTCCATGTACTGCAGCGAACGCGGCTTGATCTTCTCCTGGGTCACGGCCCGCACGGTGTTGACCATCTCGCGCTGGTCGGCGGTGAGCTGAAAGTCCATGTCCTGTCCCCAATTCAGTTAAATCATTTAATTTTTAGGGCGCAGTTGCCCCTTAAAGGGGGCAACCGGCGCGGGATCGTCAGGCTATGCGACGGCCCTGGCGGCCAACGACGCTCGTCGGCTGCGTCAGCAGGTTCTGGTAACGCTTGCGGACAAGATGTTCGAGCTCGGTGACATGCGCTTCCATCTTGGCGGCAGCCACCTTGTTGTCGCGCGCGCGGCAGGCATCAAGGATGCCCTGGTGAGCCTCGATCACATGCTGCTGGTTGCCAAAGGAGTAGCGGACACCATGATGCTCCCCGGTCGCCAGAATACTGATCGTATGCCAGAAGGTTTCGAGCACCTTGTTGCCGCTGGCGCGGGCGATGATGCTATGGAAGATGCGGTTTTCCTCGATGAAGGCCGTCTGGTCCTTGTCGATCGCCTTCATGCGGCGGATGGAGGCTTCCAGCTCGTCGAAGTCCTCTTCCGTACCGTTGATAGCAGCTTCCGAGGCCAAGGCAGGCTCGATCACCTCGCGTGCCTTCAGCACCGCGATGAACGGCACATCATGCAGCCGCAGATAGACCGACAGTCCGTGCGCAAGGATATCGGTGCTCGGTTTGCGCACCATGATACCGCCGCGCGGGCCCGGCCTGAGCTCCAGCACACCCTGGGATTCCAGAATGCGTAGGCTTTCGCGAAGCGTCGGGCGGCTGACGTCGAACTGTGCAAGAAGCTCAGCCTCCGTGCCGAAGGAGCTGCCGGGCGCAAGGCCCGCCGTGATGATCTTGTCAAGCAGGCGCTGCGCGACATGCTCAGCCTTGCTTTTCGGCATCGTGGGTGAGGCATCCATGGGATCAAGAACCTATCGTGAAAATTGCGGTGGCCGCTTTTCCGCAAAGGCTGCCAACCCTTCCGCGTAATCGGCCGATCCAAAGATGACACCCAGCGCCTCGCGCTCCCGTTCCAGTCCCCCGGCCAATGACATCTCCACCCCTTCGTACACGACCTTCTTCAAGGTGCTCGCAGCAGCCGGCGAGCGCGAACCAAGCACCTCCGTATATCGCATAACCGCTGCGTCTAGCCCATCGTCTTCCACACAGAGATTGACGAGGCCGATTTCATGCGCGCGCGCCGCGGTGATTGGCTCCCCGGAATACATCATGTCCAGCGCGCGCGAGACGCCGATGAGCCGTGGCAGGCGTTGTGTCCCCCCCGCCCCCGGAATGGCGCCGATACGGGCTTCCGTCAGGCCGATCATCGCGCTTGATGCAGCAATGCGGATGTCGCAGCCAAGCGCGAGTTCGCAGCCCCCGCCGAGGGCAAGGCCGTTGACTACCGCGACCGTCGGAACAGGAGCGGCGGCGATGGCATTGACCGCGGCGTTGATCGCGCGGTTATGCGCATGGCGCGCCGCCTCTTCCATGGTCTGCCGCTCCTTGAGATCGGCGCCGGCGCAGAACGCTCTCCCCTTCGCCCGCAGGACGATGGCAGTCGCTTTCTCCGCGATCACCTCCCCGACAGCGGCCTGGAGATCGTTGACCATCGCCACGCCGAGCGCATTGAGACGTCCGGGCCGGTTGAGCCAGATCTCGACCGCTCCCGTCGCAAGGCGCTTGACGAGGATGGTCGGTTCGTCGACCTGTTCCTTGCTTTGTCCTTGGACCTGCGCTTGTGATGACAGCTCGGGATCAGACATGACGCGCCTCGGAGACTACTGACTGGGATGCTGGCCTTGGCCGCGCGCCGTCGCGCGCCTCCCGAAGCAAAGCATCACGGAACGCGGGATGCGCGATGGCCGCCAAGTGCTCCATCCGCCTCGCGAAGGAACAGCCCCTGAGGTCGGCGACCCCATATTCGGTAACGACCAGATCGACCTCTGACCTCGCCGTCGTCACCGGTCGTCCCGCGAGCGAGGCGACAATGCGCGAGGTTCGTCCGTCAGGCGTGGTCGACGGTAACGCGATAATGGAACGGCCGCCTGGAGAGAGTTGGGCTCCGCGCACGAAATCGATCTGTCCGCCAACAGCCCCGAGATAGCGACCGCCCGCCTGCTCCGCATTGACCTGCCCGGTCAGGTCCACCTCGATCGCGGAATTCACGCTGTAGAGGCTCTTGAGTCGGGCCATGACTTCGCCATTGTGCGTGTGCGTCGCCGCACGCAACGCGACCGCCGGATTGCCGCTGGCATGCGCGTTCAGGCGATCGCTGCCGAAGAGACAGCCCGTGACGGATACCCCCTCGTCGACTCCCTTGTAGGCGTTGGTGACAGTCCCGTTTTCGATGAGATCGACGAGCGCGTCGGATACGACACCCGAATGGACGCCTAAGTCGCGATGATCCCTCAAGGCTTGCGCGACCGCGACGGACAGCCCCCCTATGCCGAATTGCACAGTCGCCCTGTTGGGAATGACCGATGCAACATGGCGGGCGACGGCCCGTTCCTCGATCGAAGGCTCCGCGTCGTGCAACAGGATCTGGTCCTTGTCAGCTTCGAGCCAGACATCGATGTCGTCCGCCGCGACGAGCGCATCATGGGCTGTTTCTGGCATGCGCTCGTCGAGTTCAGCGACGACGCAACGCGCATTCCTGACGAGCGCCTGAGTGTAATCCGCAACGACGCCGACCGTGTAATGCCCTGGGGCGCGCGACGGACGGACGCGGACGAGGGCCACGTCAACAGGCAGCGTCCCCTCGTCAATCAGTCGGGCGATGGACGAGACATGGACGGGAATGACCTGGAGCACCCCGGCTGCGGTCAGCCGGCGGTTGTTTCCCGCACCGTTGAGACCCGTCAATTCGAAGCAATCGGCGCATTCAGGAGACAGGGTGTCGCTGGTGACCATGCCAATGAACAGGCGCACGGGCGGCAGGCTATGCCGCGTTTCCACAAGACGCCGGGTTAATCCCCGCGGCTCACCTGACCCCTGTGGCCAAGCAATCGTGTCGCCTGCTCGCAGGATATCGTTGAAATCAAATGTCGAGCTCGGCTTCATAAGACGACATAAAACCTTTGTGAACTGTGGCTCTGCTATTCGGCACCGTGTGACGCGCGAAGGCGAAGCGGGTGCTCTGTTTCAAGATGGCTGGTCATGCGGGGTCTCCCGCGCTCACACGGTTGCCTGCGCTCTGCCAGGCGAGCGCACGGCTTTCCACGACCTTCAACAGGCCGAGCAGAACGAGGCTGATGACCATCAACACGATCAGCCCGGCAAAGACGGCGGCCGTGTTGAAGAACGACGTCGCCTCTTTGATCCGGAATCCCACGCCGGCTTCCGCCGCGACGAATTCGCCGACGATCGCGCCGATCAGCGCATAGGGAAGCCCGATGCGGATACCGGTAAAGATCCAAACCGCTGAATAGGGAATGGCGATCTTCGTCCAGATATCCAACTTGCCGGCGCCAAGGAGGCGTGCGTTCTCGACGAGATCGCGGTCGACCTGGCGAGTGCCCTGGTATGTCGTGAAGAAGACCATGAAGAATACGAGCATCGCCGCGAACATGATCTTGTTCGTTGCGCCGATCCCGAACCAGAGAACAAAAAGAGGAGCAAGTGCGATCTTTGGCAACGTGTATAGCGAAAGGATAAACGGCTCAAATAGATCGCCCAGACGTCTCATCCACCCCAGAATAAAGCCGATCAATCCACCGGCAAGGCTGCCGATGACGAAGCCTACGCCAGCTTCAGTCAACGTAAGCTGCAGATCGATCGCAAGTTGACCGGATGCCGCCCACCGCCCAAGCTCAGCCGCGACCGCACTTGGGCTGCTCGTCCAGAATTCGGTGCCAAAGCTCCGCGCGATGAATTCCCAAGCGGCGACGGCAACGATGGCCAGACCGAACTGGAGAAAGACATCGCCAGAGAGTACCCGTTTGCGATGTGTGCTACCTGAAAAGCTGGTGCCCGCGCTCATGCCACCCGCTCCCTCAATGCACGTCCAAGGCTGCCCAGAGCTCTTTGACATAAGCTCCAAAGGCAGGATTGGACTGGATGTCGATGACGTCGCGGGGACGCGGCAGATCGATATCCACGACAAGCTTTGGACGTCCGGGCCGACCGGACATGACCACGACGCGATCCGCCAGGGTGATCGCTTCCTGCAGGTCATGCGTCACGAAGACGAAGGTGGCGCCGGTGTCCTGCCACAGCTTGAGGAGCTCGCCATGCATGCGCGTCCGTAGCTGCGCATCAAGGCTGCCGAACGGCTCGTCCATAAGGTAGATATCTGGCTCATAGGCAAGCGTTCGCGCGATCATCACACGCTGCAACATGCCGCCTGACAATTGCCTCGGGTAGGCTTTCTCGAAGCCGCCGAGCCCTACCTTGTCGATGGCAACGCGCACGCGCCGCTCGGTCTCGTCCTTTGGAATCCTGCGGAATTCGAGCGGCAGCCGGACATTTGCCTCCACCGTGCGCCACGGCAGGCAGAAATTCTTCTGGGTGATGTAACCGACATCGTGATTGATCGCGGTTACCTCTTCACCCTTGTAGCGCACGACGCCTTCGGCCGGACTAAGCGTGCCCGCCACCATGTTCAACAGAGTGGACTTGCCGCAACCGCTCGGCCCGACCACCGCCAGAAACTCGCCTTGCCGCACGGACAGAGTGGTCGGCCCCATGGCATGAAGCGCCCCAAACCGGGCGACCACGCCATCAAAGTCGAAAGCCACCGGCCGTACCGGCGCGGCTTTCATCGGCGATGATTGCAGCCTGTAAACCGACATCACTCCTCCCAACCATTGCAAAGAAGGTAGTTCCCGGGCTCATTTGAGTCAAATCATTTATATGAAATAGAGCAAATGGGCATTTGGCCGGAAACTGGTAGTGCTGTCCCGGAAGCGCGCGCGCCCGACTGGGTTGTCACGAACAAGGGCCGATAAGCGGCAACACGTCCTTTGCAAGCGGCCTTGGGGAGCCATACCGTCCACTCGCTAGACGAATGAGTGACCGACAGGCTTTTTGCTTCCTCGAGCAGTCCGTCTGTCGGCGATTGGCTTAGCGGGTTATCGCATCCAGAATCGTGGCCCCGCGCGGCGCAGCCTGAAGCGCATCGATCGTCTGCCGCAGAGTGCTCCCCGCAGTGATTGGCCAGTCCAGGGCGCTGATGCCCAGGCAATCCGAAAGCTTCGCATCGAAGTCGGCGGCGGACATGGGCGATTTCGGGTGTCCGCGCGGGATGTCCACCCTAGCCTCAATCGAACCTTGATCTGTTTCGGCAAGCAAATGCGTCGGGGAGATATTCCGGGACCAGTTCCGCTCTATGTCGGCGTCCAGAACGGCATGCACCCGCGCAGACAGCGCCAGAACATCTTCGTTGCACAGGCCCTCCTCGGTGAAAGCCCGCAGGCCCACGGCTCCATTATGCAGGGCGCAGGCCACGGTATAGGGCAGGCTGAATTGTGCCTGCACGATTGTCGCCGGGCGCTTGCGTATCTCGACAGGCGTACAAACGGCCTCGAAAGCTTGCTTGTTCACCCGTGCGGTGAGCCTTTGAAGGGTCGCGCCGCGTGCCTCCAACTCGCGTCGGAGGATGAGGGCAGCGTCAATGGCCGTGTGGTTGAAGCGGCAGCAAGGATAGGGCTTGTAGCTCAGATTGAGAAACTCAAACCGCTCACCCAGCCCCCCTCTCAACGCGTCCCTATCATAGCGCCCCCGCAGATAGCTCCGGAACAGCCCGTCTACCCCCTCGAAGGTGTTCTGGGCGCCACGGATCCCGACCTTTGTCAACGCGACCGAGACGAGCCCGGTCTTCGCAGCGAAGCCGGGCTGGATTCGCTTGGTCAATGCTGCATCACGCGTCACCTGATGGGTCCCGGCCGCCTGGCTGTAGGCAACGCCGAATGCATTGATCGTCTGGTCCCTATCAAGCCCGGCCACCCGCGCAGCCGCAACCGTCGCTGCGAAATGCCCGAAGAGCGAGGTATACATGAACCCGCTTTCGATAATGCCGATCGATGTCGCGACGCCGAGCCGACAAATGAGCTCGAGACCCGCAACTATGCCGGCGATGAGATCAGCGCCGGTCGCATTCGGATTGAGTTCGGACGCGGCCAGGGCCGCCGGGATGACGGACACACCGGCATGCAGCACCGCCCCGTCATGGGTGTCATCGTAGTCGCGGGCATGCGCCATCATGCCATTCACCCAGGCCGCGTGGTGGGCCGGGACCCGGATCGACGAGCACCAGATGCTCGCCTCGGGCTTGCCGCCCCATTCCGCGACAAGTGTCTTGAGCTCGCCGACCCCCGCCGCCGAGGCCCCGGCCGTCGCACAGGCGAGCGTATCGAAGAGATTGGCCTTGGCGGCCTCGACGACAACCTGCGGCATGCGATCGAGCGTCAGCGCCGAGGCGAACGCCGCGTAATCGGCAGCGAAATCTCCGTCAGCCTTGATATCATGAATACTGGCGATACTTGCCATGCCCCGTCCTCACCGCACTTGCCCCGACACTGGCAAAGCCCAAAAGCATCGCCACTCTGCAGCAGCCCCTGCAACTATTCTGCCTTGATGTTGTGCTTGACGGCCAGCTCCCGCCACTTCGCCAATTCTTTGGTCACATGGTCGCTAAATTCGGCAACGCTCATTTCAGCGGGCATGGCACCATGCTTGGCGAGAAATTCTGTTGCCTCCTGAGACGCCATGACCTTGTTGATACCTTGGTTGATCTTCGTCACCACGGCATCAGGCGTCCCGGAAGGCGCGAAGACTCCCCACCAGATGTCCGCCTCGGCGCCCGCGAAGCCGGCTTCGGCCACCGTCGGCACGTCAGGCAGAGCCTTGGAGCGCGTCTTGCTGGCGATGGCGACCGGCTTGGCCTTGTTGCTCGTCACGCTCGACAGCACCTGCGTCACGGTGCCCACATAGACGTCGAGGCGTCCGCCGGCCATGTCGACGAGCGCATCGGTGCCACCCTTGTAATGAACGGGCTCCATCTTGATGCCAGCCACGTCATTCAGGAGTTCGCCTGCGAATTGGGTGGAACTACCGACGCCGGTGGTGCCGTAGAAGACCTTCTGCGTCTTGGCCGCCTTCACGAGGTCCGCGAGGTTTGAAGTCGGCACGCGCGACCCGGTGACGATCACCATCTGCCCGAGGGCGCCCATGCCAACCGGCTTCAGATCCTTCACCGGATCGAACGGCAGATTGGCCTGGGTTGCCGCATTCGTTGTAAAGGTGCCTGACACGAAGAGCAGCGTGTAGCCATCAGGCTTTGACTGGGCGACGTGCGCGGAGCCGATCGCCGAACCTGCGCCAGGCCGATTTTCCACCACCACGGGCGTGCCCCAGAGCTTCGACAAGCCATCGGCGAGATACCGACCAATCGTGTCGTTCGAGCCAGCAGGTGTGAAGGGAATAACGATCGTTACCCGCTTGGAGGGAAAGTCCTGAGCGCTGGCCAAACCTGAAAAAAGGGTAGCACAGGCAAATAGAGCAACTCCGAGGATGCGTTTCATCTAGTCCTCCCGTTATCACTTATGCTTGTCAGCTTCGCCGCTCTTTCGGCTGGGGATGAAGCCTTACATTTCTTCGCGAAGGATGGCATCACGCTCCCGCCGCATCTTGGGAAGTGTCGCGGCAACCAGAAGCGCAACAGCCAGCAGCAGGAAGCACAAAGATATCGGCTCCCGAACAAAAATCGTGAAATCACCCTGCGACAGGACCATCGCTCGCCTGAAGTTTTCTTCTAGCAGCGGCCCGAGAACAAAGCCCAGGACGAGCGGCGCCGGTTCACATTCAAGCTTGCGGAAAGCATAGCCGGCAAGGCCGAAGCCCGCGGCCAGAAAGAGGTCGAATGTCGAGAACTGCACGGAATAGACACCGAGGCAGCAGAACAGGAGGATTGCGGGATAAAGAACGCCATAAGGTATGCGCAGCAACCGCACCCAGAGGCCAACGAGCGGCAGATTGAGGATGATCAGGATCAGATTGCCGATCCACATGGAAACGATGAGCCCCCAGAAGAGGTCTGGATTGCTTGTCATGACCTGCGGACCCGGCTGAATGTTGTGCATGACCATCGCGCCGAGCATCAGCGCCATCGTGGGGCTGCCGGGAATGCCAAGCGTGAGCGTCGGAATAAATGCGGTCTGCGCCGCCGCGTTATTTGCGGATTCAGGGCCCGCTACCCCCTCGATCGCTCCTTTGCCGAGCTCGTGGCGAAAACGCGAGACCTTCTTCTCCAGGCTATAGGAAAAGAAGGAAGACAGAGACAAGCCAGCGCCCGGCAGGATGCCGAGCAGGGTACCGATGGATGTTCCCCGCAAGATCGCTGGCGTCATTCGCCTGAAATCCGCCCCATTGGGCATGAGACGGCCCATGTTATCGGTGAAGGTCTCTCGGCTCGCATCGTTCTCAAGGCTCGCGATGACTTCCCCGAAGGCGAAAAGACCGACCGCGATCACAATAAAGTCGATGCCCTCCCAGAGATTGGGCGTCCCAAACGTGAAGCGCTGCACGCCGGAATTGAGATCGGTGCCCACAGTGCCAAGGATGACGCCGATCAGGATCATCCCAATCGCCTTGAGCACCGATCCGGAGGCGAGCGAGACCGCGCCGATCAGCCCGACCACCATCAGCGAGAAGTATTCCGCACCACCGAAGCGAAAGGCGACATTCGCCAATGGAGCGGCAAAGGCCGCGAGCACAAGGGTGCCAACGCAACCCGCAAAAAACGAACCGATAGCCGCCGTTGCGATAGCCACTCCCGCCCTGCCCTGCCGGGCCATCTGATATCCGTCGAGCACGGTGACGACGGACGAGGTCTCCCCGGGCAGGTTGACCAGGATCGCCGTGGTCGAACCGCCATAAGCCGCGCCGTAGTAAATGCCCGCGAGCATGATGAGCGCCGCCGTCGGATCCAGCCCGAAGGTGAAAGGCAGCAACATGGAGATTGTAGCGAGTGGCCCGAGCCCGGGCAGCACACCGATCAGGGTTCCGAGCAGACAGCCGGCGAATGCATACACCAAATTCTGCAGCGACAGTGCGGTCCCGAAGCCGATCAGCAGATTGCCGAAAAGGTCCATGAAGCGCTCCTAGGGGCTCAAATCCGGCGGCAACAGAGGCACCTGAAGTCCCAGGATCAGGATGAAGATGATCCAGGACAGGGCCAGCAAGACGGCGCTCGACAGCAAAGCGCTGCGCCAGGAAAAGGCACTATGGGCGAAGCTGGAGACGACAACCAAAACCGGCAGCGCAATGACCAGTCCAGCCCGCTCGATCAGCAAGCCAAACAACACGACCGAGGCCAGGACCAGGACGACACTCTTGACCGGCCACTGCTCGAGCTGGGAACGGGCTGTCGCCCGCAAAAGCGCTGAGACAAGGACACCGACGCCCGTCAACGCCAGCGCCAGACCGAGGCCCAGCGGAAAATACCCCGGACCCATGCGGGCCGCGCTGCCGATCGCGTAGTTCGTCGCGCCGTAGGCGACCGCAGCGCCAAAGCCGATGAAAAAGATCCCTGTCAGGATGTTCTTCTTGTCACTGACATTCATGGCGTCGCACGGCTCCGACCATTTCGGCGATCAGGGACGACGCGCCGCTGCTATCGCGGTGCCGCCGATCGTGACGCCTTGCACATGACAGACATGAAAGGATCAAAGACGGCAGCGCCAGGACAGCGCGGCCCAATGCCCCTCATGATGCCTCCCGAACTGCGGAATCTTCGTCCGCCTGCTTTCGATTCAATATAATCATCTAACTGAATATGGTCAAACCCCTTCGCCTCAAGAAGGCTGCACGCGACTGCGAGATAACGGGAAAGGACAATCGTGCCCTCGGGAAATCGGCACCGACGACCTCTTCGTGCGGCGCGTTTGGCGGTGACGTCATGCATCTCATCGACCATTCTGGCGGCGTTGGCCCCGTGTGGCGTGCACCCGCTGACGATCGCATAAAAAAAGCCGAGACGATTGATCGCCTCGGCTCCAAAGACCCGTGTTTGCCCCGGACATCCTGAAGGTCTGGTCAGGTGAGCCCGGAGGGGTGACGCTGTCCTACAGCTTCACCTCGAAATGTGCCGCCGTCTTGGCCTTGACCTCGTCGAGGCTGACGCCTGGCGCGAGTTCCGTGAGCTGCAGCGTTTCCCCACGCGCCGGGAAGCTGAACAGGGCCAAGTCGGTGATGACCACGTCGACCACCTGGCGTCCCGTCAGCGGCAGGCTGCACTCCTTCACAAGCTTCGACGTGCCGGCCTTGTCCACATGCTCCATCAGCACGATGATGCGCTTGGCGCCGGCGACGAGATCCATTGCGCCGCCCATGCCCTTCACCACCTTGCCCGGCACCATCCAGTTCGCGAGGTCGCCGCGCTCCGACACCTCCATCGCGCCGAGGATCGACAGGTCGATATGCCCACCGCGCACCATCGCGAAGCTGTCGGCGCTCGAGAAATAGGACGACTCCGGGATCTCTGTGACCGTCTGCTTGCCCGCGTTGATGAGGTCAGGATCCGCCTCACCCTCGTAGGGAAACGGCCCGATGCCCAAGAGCCCGTTCTCGCTCTGCAGCGTCACCGTCAGGCCGGGCGCGATGCAGTTCGCCACCAGCGTCGGGATCCCGATGCCAAGGTTCACATAAAAGCCGTCGCGCAGCTCCGCCGCCGCCCGCGCGGCCATGTCCTCGCGTGACCACGCCATCAGTTCGCTCCCGCTTCTGCCACCGGCCGCGGACGCGTCGTCTCGCGCTCGATCCGCTTCTCGTAGTTGTGCCCCTCGACGATCCGGTCGACGTAAATCCCGGGTGTGTGGATATTGTCCGGATCGAGGCTGCCGATCGGCACAATGTGCTCCACTTCGGCCACCGTCACCTTGGCGGCCGTTGCCATCATCGGGTTGAAGTTGCGCGCCGTTTTCCGGTAGATCAGGTTGCCTTCGGCATCGCCTTTCCAGGCCTTGACAATGGCAAGATCGGCGGTGAGCCCTGTCTCCATGACATAGTCCTCACCGTTGAACTGGCGGACTTCCTTGCCCTCGGCAACGATCGTGCCCACCCCGGTGCGGGTGAAAAACGCCGGAATGCCGGCGCCGCCTGCCCGGATGCGCTCGGCTAAGGTTCCCTGCGGGTTGAACTCGAGCTCAAGCTCACCCGAGAGATAAAGCTTCTCGAACAGTTTGTTTTCGCCCACATAGGACGAGACCATCTTCTTGATCTGGCCCTTGCCGAGCAGGATGCCGAGCCCGAAATCATCCACACCGCAGTTGTTGGAGATGAAGGTCAGGTCCTTCGTTCCCTTCCGCGCGATCGCCGTGATCAGATGCTCGGGGATCCCGCACAGGCCGAAGCCACCGGCCATGATCACCATCCCGTCGAATAGAACGTCGTCCAAGGCTGACGATCCGTCCTCGTAACGCTTATCCCGCATGTACCCTCCCTCACCGCGATCTTTCGATCTCGATTCTCGCTGCCCGCTTCTGGCGATCACGCCTTTCGCGAGGCTATCCGATACCGCTTATGTTGCATCGGCACAATCGACCTCGGCCTCCTTCGCCCATGCAGCAATCTGCCCGAAGATAGCGGCGAAGTGAAACAAGGCAAAGCGCAAGTGGAAGAAGGGCAGCAGTGCAACAGGCAAATTTGTTGAGCCACCGATCTTTTTCTCTTTGACTTATCGAGCGCAACCTGGAGCGCGGATGGCGCAAGCAGCAGCGTTTTTCGCCTGTTTGCTATGGCGCGCCGACCGGGTCATCCAGGCGCTGGGACCGCCAGCAGGCGCGCCATATTGCCGCCGAGCACCGCCGGCAGGTCAGACACCGCAAAAGGGCCATGGCGCGTCAACAGGGCAAGACATTGCGCATAGGTCATATGCTTGCGTGAGACGGGGAAGTCGGAACCCCAAAGCACTCGCTCCGGTCCAAAAGCTGCGGCAACATCCGACAGAATCCATTGCAGCGGGGCATAGGGAAAATCCTGTTCCGGCGCTGCGACGTTGCCGAGACCGGAATATTTGATGTGGATGTTCGGGCAAGCCGCCGCCGCGCGCACGAGGCCACGCCCATTGAGCGTCGCAGCCGTGCGCGGACCGAGAAAGGCAAAATGATGGACGAGAATTGCGAGATCCGGATATCGCTCCGCGAGCCGAACAACAGCCGGGATTTGGTGCGGAAGCACCGATAGACTGACGATGAGATGTCGCGCGTCGGCAATGCCGAAGAAGGCAAGCCCGTCCGCGCTCGTCAGCCAAACTCCGTCATCCCGTTCATCGAGGTAGTGGGTGAAGCCATTGAAACTCCACCGTGAAAGGGCCGCCTCAAGCCGTTGTGCGGCGCCTGGCCGATGATAATCGGCCGACCACCGGCAGTCGATGTCGGGAAAGACCTCAAAGCGCCCGGGGTGAGCCCTTGCGACGTGATAGGCATAGTCGACATTGCCGGGATTGTCGCCGATGCGGGCGCATATAATCACAGCGCGCGCGACACCATGGGCATCCATCTCATAGACGAGCTCACCGGCCCGACCGCGCGCCGCCGCATAGGGGCTCGCTGGCTCATAGGGCCAGTTCTCCCAGACATGGCAGTGGCTGTCGATGATCACGCCGGCACCTCGAGCGGTGGGGCACGATCGAGATCGGCGCTGATGGCGAGCTGGATGGCAGCCGCGGTGGTCGTGGCCTCCCCCGCACGCAGCGGTGCGGCGATCGCCCTGAGCGGCTCGATCTGGTAAAGGCCAACCACGCCATCCGCCGGAAGATAACGCTCAGGTGAAGCTGTCTGATCGTCGAGGTTCCAGGGCTTGTCCGGATCGGGTGAGGGCACGGCCTCGATCAGCGCACGCGTATAGGGATGCTGAGGGCGGTGGATGACATCCTCGGCGCGCCCGACCTCCATCACGTGGCCGCCATGCAGCACGACGATCGAGTCCGCAACTTGATACGCCGTCGTCAGATCATGGGTCACATAGATCAGCGAGATCCCAAGATCCCGATTCATCTCGTAGAGGATTGCCAGGATCGTGGAGCGCAGGGACGCGTCGACCATGGACACCGGCTCATCCGCCAGGATGATGGCTGGATCGAGCAACAGCGCCCGCGCGATCATCACACGCTGGCGCTGGCCGCCCGACAGCTGGTGCGGATATTTGCCGAGCGTCTCCGAAGGCTTCAGGCCCACGCTCGTGAGCGTCTTCTCGATCTTCGCGTAGGCCTCGTCTCTCGATTTCGCGAGACCAAAGAGCTTGAGCGGGGTCAGGAGCGGGTGGTCAATCCGATAGAAGGGATTGAAGACATCAAAGGGGTCCTGGAAAATCGCCTGGACTTCACGCCGGAAGACTGCAAGCAGGGCTTGATCCCCTTTCGCGACGGGCTTTCCATCATACAGGACCGCTCCCCGCGTTGGCTGTTGGAAACCGAGCAGCAGCCGGATGAGCGTGGTCTTGCCGCTGCCGCTCTCGCCCACCACGGCGGTTATGGTGGGGCGCTCGCCGCCGACAGCCAGGGATATATTGGAGAGTGCCTGTTTCTTGATGCCGCGACCGACGTCAAAGGCCACATCCGCGTCACGGACCTCGAGGACTTTCGCCATCACGCTTCTCCGCGTTGCAACGCTGGCCGCTTCGCGGTGCGGAAGCTCGCGAGACGATCGAATGAGGGCAGCGAGTCGATCAGCATCCGCGTGTAGGGATGCTGAGGATTTGTGAAGATCTCCCGCACCGGCCCGGTCTCCACCAGTTCTCCGCGATACATTACGCCAAGACGGCTCACGAAATGAGCCATCAGCGCCATGTCGTGGCCGATGAGGACGATCGCGGCGCCCAGCTCCGTCTGTACACGGCCCAGGGTGGCGAGCACCTGCTTTTGCACCATCACATCAAGCGCGCTTGTCGGCTCGTCGGCAAGAATGAGGCTGGGCTTGAGCGCGATCGACATGGCGATGCAGACCCGCTGCTTCATGCCGCCCGACAATTCATGCGGGAAGCGATCCTGTACTTCGGGCGCGAGCCCCACCCGCCTCAGAAGGTCGCCGATGATACCGCGCCTTTCCTCAAGCCCGTGGCGCATGCCGTGATCGGAGAAGATGTCGCCGATCTGTCGGCCAATGCGCAGCACCGGATTGAGGGAGCTCATCGCACCCTGCGGCACCAGCGACATCTCAGCAAAGCGGATGTCGCGGTAATGCGCATCGGGCACCTTGGCGAGGTCCCTGCCGTTCAGCAGCAGTTGACCACCGGTGATCATGCCGCCGCGCAGCATGCGCATCAGTGCCAGAATGGTCGTGGACTTTCCCGAACCGGATTCGCCGACGAGCCCAAACCGCTCGCCGGCCTCCAGCGAGAAGCTCACATCGCGCACGGCGTGAAAGGGTCCGCGCGGGGTGCGGTATTCGACGGTGAGGTTGCGGATATCGAGCACAGTCATGAGCCGTTCGCCACGCGCTTGTTCACGAAGGAATCGAGACCGACGGAGGTCAGCATGAGGCCGATGAAGATCAGCGATATCAGGAGGATGGGCGGCGCCCACCACCACCACATGCCACGCAGGATGGCGCCATAGAACTGAGCCCAATAGATCGTCGTGCCGAGCGTCAGTTCCTTCTGCGGCCCGAGCCCAAGCGCCTCCAGGCCGATGGTCGCGAGCATCGCGTTCGATACGGCAATCACGAAGCTCGCCGCGATAAACGGCAGGAGATTGGGCAGGATCTCCACGAAGACGAGCCGTGTCGTCGACGAGCCGTTGAGGCGCGCGATCTGCACATAACCCCGTTCGCGCAGCGAGAGCGTCTGGGCGCGGATGGTCCGGGTGGTTACCATCCAGGAAAGCGAGGCCACGATGACCGCCATGACGGCGACGGTCATCTCGCGCACATTAGCCGCCACAAGCACCAGAATGGCGATGCCGGGGATCGTCATCATCACGTCGGAGGCCAGGCGGATCACGGTGTCGACCACGCCGCCCGCGAAGCCAGAGATAAGGCCGAGCGCCACGCCTACGGAAAGGCTGATAAGCCCGGCCACAAGGCCGATCTTGAGCGTCTGCGGCATGGCGAGCATCAGCACCGTCACCATGTCGCGTCCCTGCGAATCCGTGCCAAGCCAATGCGCAGCGGATGGCGGCTGTCGCGGCAAGGTGGCGCCGACCCGCGCCAGCGCCTCATCCGCCACGAAGGGGCCAATTGCCGCAAGCAGGCACAACGCGAGCAGGAGGAACAGGCCGAACGTGAGAGGGGGATTACGCTTGAGGCCGGCGGGGCCGTTGGAGAAAATCGCCATCTCAGTCCCTCCCCGTCGTGATGCGCGGATCGATGAGCGGGTAGGCAAGATCGAGAATGAACATGGCAATGGCGATCGACACCGAGAGCAGCAGCACGATGCCCTGGATCACGAAGTAGTCGTTGGCCTGGATCGCCTGATAGAGGCGGAAGCCGATGCCTGGGTAGGAGAAGATGACCTCCACCAGGATAGCGCCTGATACAATATGGCCAAGCGCCATGGCCAGTTTCGTAAGTTGCGGCAGCAGTGCGTTGCGCAGGCCGTACCAGCGAAAGATCCGGCGCGGTTTGAGGCCCTTGGCCTCTGCGAGCGTGATGTAGTCCTCACCGAGCACGCTGACCATCATGCCGCGCATGCCGAGCGCCCAGGCGCCAATCTCGGCGAGGATGATGGAGGCGGCCGGCAGAGTCCCATGCCAAGCGATCGCCGTCAGCGTCTGCCAGTTGAACCCTACCGACTGGCCGAAAGGCATGCCACCACCCGCTGGAAACCACCGGAAAACAATGGCGAAGAGGTAGAGAAGCACCATTCCGATCAGGAAATAGGGAACCGACGAGAACAGGATCAGACTGGTACCAAAAGCGCGGGTTACGCGTGGCGTCCGCGGCCAGCCGAGCAATCCGCCGAGCCATGTTCCAATGACGAAGCTGACCGCCGTCGCGAAGCCGAGAAGGCCTAACGTCCAGGGAAGACCCGCGAGAATGGCGTGCGAGACGCGTTCGGGATAGGCTGCGAGCGACACACCGAGATCAAGGCTGAAGACGGCCTTCCAGTAGGACAGATATTGGGCGATGAGCGGCTGATCGAGCCCGAACCGGGCGCGGTAGGCTTCGACCATCGCGCTGATATCGCCACCGCCGCCGCCGGTCGCCAGCAGCTGGTTGAGCTGGGCCTCCACCGGATCGCCTGGCATCAGCCGGGGCAGGAGAAAGTTGATCGACACCGCGAGCACGATGACGAGAAGCATCATGCCGAAGCGGCGCGCGACGTACTGTGCATACATTGTCAGCCCTCCGGCTCAGAGGACGAGCGCTTCGAGCGCTTTTTCCGTCAGGCCGAGGCCGAAGCCCGGTTCATCGCTCGGCACGAGCCAACCGTTCTCCGGCACGGCCATCCCCGGAAAGACAAGTGCGTCCGCGAGCGGCTGCCCCGGCGCCGAGCCGACAAAGAACTCGCCCCAGCGCATGTTAGCGGAAGCGAAGGTGAGATGCTGGCCATAGGGCGTGTTCATGCCCGCATGGAGCATGACCTTGATGCCGGCGGCTTCTGCGATGTGGTTGATGCGCAGGCAGCCCGTGAGGCCCGCCGCCCAGCAGATGTCCGGCTGGAACACGTCGAGCAGCTGGCGGTTGGCCGCTTCAAGGAACTGAGCAGGCAGGTACCAATGCTCGCCTCCTGCCAAGGTCATCCAGGGCAGGCGGTTCCGCAGGGCGGCGTGGGCCTCCATCGGCTCGGGCAGGAGCGCGTCCTCGATCCAGCCGAGGTTGTAGGGCTTCAAGCGCTCGGCGAGGCGGACGGCGAAATCGACATCAAGCGCCAGCCAGCAATCGAGAAGGATCTCGACATCCGCGCCGACAAGCGCCCGGGTGCGCGCCACGAGTTCCTCATTACGGGCGAGCCCATCGAGGCCGGAGAACGCGCCGTAAGGCAGCGCCAGTTTCGTGGCGCGGAAACCAAGCTCCATATGCCAATCGGTGTCGTTGCCCGTGGCATAGCAGAACACGCGGTCATGCGCCGGACCGCCCGCCAGCGCGTAGACCGGCGCGCCGAGGATCTTGCCCTTGAGATCCCACAGGGCGAGATCGACCGCGCTGATCGCATAGGCACTGAGCCCGCCAGAGCCGTAAGGCGACGACGCGCGCATCATGATGTCCCAGGCGCGCTCGGTCGCGAGCGCATTCTCGCCCGCCAGCAGGCCGGCGAAATGATCGTTGATGAGCGCTATCACCGGCTGACCATGGCGTGTGACGCCGAAGCCCGTCGTCCCGTCCTCAGCCGTGACGAGACACCCCACCGATCCATCGAAACGCCAACTTGAACGCTTGGCCTTGAAGCGGGGATAGCCTGACAAGGGTCCGGCGACTTCCGCATCACGCGTCCAGGGCGGCCGCGTCGCGGTGGGGCCGTTCGCCAGTTTGCCTTCCTTGTAGAGCGCGCCTACCATCTCATTGCGGATGGGAAAGGCACGGACTTCCTTGATCTTCACCACGGCGATCTCACGCGAAAAGGTTCTGCCAAGCGCATCCGGCGAGTGGAGGCTTCGGGGGTTACCACGAATTCCTCGGGCCCCGAGCCTCCACTTTTGCCGATCACTGCTTCGGTTGCAGACGATGGATGACGAGCGCAAAGCCTTCCCAAGGCAGGGGCTGGGCTACATAGGGCTCAGCCGATGAGGGAAAGCCGGTCCAGTAAGTCGTATTGAACGGCTGCGTCTGGATTTCCTCGAACAAGGCAATCTCAGGCAGGTCGCGCGCGATGATCGCGGTGGCCTGCTTGGCAAGGGCCACATAATCCGGGTCCTTCGGAGAGGGTTGCCGCGCCTCTAGCTTGTCGAGGATCGCGTCGAGCTCCGGATTGGCGTAGCGGGTCGGCGCGCGCAGGTTCTTCGCGGCCTCACCCTCCTTTGGCGCGTATTTCGAGTGGAAATGCTCCAGCGTCTGCCAGGGATCATAGAGGCTCCCGCAGTGGGGATAGACGCTGAGGCCGAAATTACCCGCCGTGAGCGCCTCGGTCTGTGCCGTGATCTGCTGAACATTGACCACGGTATCAAAGCCGGCCGAGCGGAGCTGTTCACCGAGCACTGGCCCCACGGGGTCACCTTGGCCCACTGACACACGGATCTCCAATGGAGAACCGTCAGGCAACTGCCAGCGGCCGGCGGAATTCTTTTTGTAACCGGCTTTCGTCAGGATCTCGGCGACCCGCTCGACACTGCGCTTGTCGAGGGCGGCGGCCTGGATGATGTCACCCATGCCATCGACATAGTCGAGCATGCCGCGATAGGAAGAGAACGGCAGGACGGCCTTTTTAACGGAGCCCTCATAAGCGAGATTGACGATCTGGTCCCGATCGATCGCCGCATTGACCGCCTGGCGCAAGGCCACGTCGTTGAAGGGCGGCTTCTGGACATTGAAGCGGATTCCGATCACGCATCCATTCGGGGCGCCCCACACGGGCCCTTGGGCATTCCAGGCCGTGAGATTGGGGTTCTGGACCTTGATGGCCTCGAATACGCCTGACTGGATATTGCGGCCGATATCGATCTGGTTCGTCGCATAAAGCTGCGGCATGGCTTCCGCCGTCGCCGGCACATAGATGACGCGCTCGACCTTCGGCATATCCTTGACGAGGCCCGCGTCCTTCGCCCACCAGCCATCCCGGCGATCGAAGAACAGGGAACTCGCGTCCGACTTCACGAGCTTATAGGGACCCGTGCCGACCGGAAGACCCTTGGTGAGGTCGAAATTGGCGAAAGTCTTCGGGTCCTTGCCCTGCCAGATATGCTTGGGTACGACGACAAAGCGAGTCGATTGTCCAGTCGCGAGGAAATCGGCCGCCCAGCGCGGTCCCGGCTTCTTCAGTTTGATGGAAACGGTCAGCGGATCGACGACCTTTGCGGAATCGACCCACTCGGCAATCGCGGAGGAAAACAGCAGTTCCGGCGCCGCACCTTTGAGCATGTCAAACGTGAAGACGACGTCTTCGGCCGTGAGTGGTTTGCCGTCGCTCCACTTTACACCGTCCCGCAATTTAACTGTAAGTTCTGTGAAATCCTTGTTGTAGGCATAGCTCTCCGCGATCCAGGGGATCAACTCATTGGTGAAATGGTTTGTATAGAAGAGCGATTCGTAGACTGTATAGTGCAAGTTGTTCCGCTGATGTAGCAGAACCCCCGCGTATGGGTTGAAGTTATCGATTGATGGAACCTGATTGTAGAAGTCCCATCCCTGGCTGATCAAGGTGCGGTTGCGCGGCACCTTGGGCAGGTCCTGCGCAACCGCTCCCGCCAGTCCCCCCATAATGGCTGCTGATGCGGCGCCGGCTATCAGCCAGCGGCAAAGTCCATGTTGTCTGTTCATTGTTCTGCCTCCTCCCATATCTTGTCAGTGGACGTACACCGCCCAATCTTCTCTCAGCCCCACATTTCTCGCCCTCCGACCCGCAGGGCGCGGCTTGCCCGCGGAGATCGCCAAGGCAGCCCTCACGCGTCGGGAACGACGCCCGGATGGGCACCGGTGTCGAATTCCATGTGAAAGACGTGCTCAAGCGGCTCCTTGAGGGGCTGGTCTCCGTCCATTTCCAGCACATCGGCCATATACGCGCGCCAACGAATGATCGCCGGATCCTCCGGGGCGTTCGGCTCTGGCGCATGGCGGCGGAAGAGATGGCCGAAAACCATACCGTTCGGCTCGTTCAGGAAGATGTCGTAACTCACCACCCCGGAAGAGCGGAGTGCCCGCAGCATCTCCGGCCATATTTCGGCATGGCGTCGTTTGTATTCGTCAGTTTTTCCTGGGCGCACGCGCAAAAGAAATCCCGATACATGAAGATCTGGATCGCCCATGATCAACTCCGCCTTCCCAGAACTGGCTGCACTGCGCCCCGGGCCGCGGCCGATTGGAGAAGTGCCGCGATCGTCGCCGCCGTTCTCGCGCCGATCACGCCCGGCGACAGATTTGCTCCCTGGCCCAGAGCGAGATCGACAAGCGTGTTCACCGGCCCATCACAGCGGTACACCCAGTCGCCCTCCTCCAGCGGCAGGTGTTCCACCTCTCCTGAGAAGCGCCGGATCTCGCAGGCATCGCGATCGAACTCGACGGTGAGCAGGCCCGCGTCACCGGTGATGAACAGGCGCAGGAGGCCGCGATTGCCCTGGGGCATGGCCGCCGCACCGGAGATGCTGGCCACCGCGCCGGTCGTGAAGCGCAGAGCGCCAGCTTCCGCGATATCCACGCGATCCGAGGACACGGCAAAGGCGGTGATCGCTTCGGGCTCAAGGCCTGTCAGGAAATACATCATCGCCAGCGCATGGGAAAGCTGGCCATAGGCGAAGCCGCCGCCATTCGCGGGATCCTGCCACGTCGAGCGGTCGGGGCGGAAGAAGGTCGTGCGCCAGGTATCCAATCCCCGCTCGCCCGTGAAGACATCCCGCGTGGCCGAAATGAAGCTCACCATGACATGCTCGATGGCACCGACAGCCCCTTCCGCGATGCGTCGGCGGAGATCGTCCACCCTCGGCAGATACTGGTAGCCATTGGCCGTCACGAGATGGCGTCCCCGTGCTTCGGCCTTCGCGACGAGATCCCAGGCTTCCGCCGGGTCAAGCGTCAGAGGCTTCTCGCACAACACATGGGCGCCGGCTTCGAGGGCCGCCGCTGCATGCCGGTAGTGCAGCTGATGCGGTGAAGCGACGACGACGATGTCGGGTTTTCGCGCCAGCACATCCTCGAAGCGCTCTGAGGCGAAGGCAAAGCCGAAGTGGTCGCGGACGCGTTCCAGCTCGTCCCGCCCGAGACGACAGACACCATCGAGCACGACCTCGGGCCGCGCGGCGAGCGCCGGGATATGATTCTGGGCGGCATACCAACCGGCGCCGACAACGGCGGCACGCAATTGAGACTCCGGCAAATCCCACTCCTCGTGAAGCCCAACAATGGATAGCGTTGTCCATGCTGAAACACGAAAACTCGCGCTGAGCGATTTTTTCTATGACAGCACAGCTTTTCGAGATACAAGAAACCCTAATGGACATCGTTGTCCATCAGCAGAATGAGTAGGCTGTGAGCGAATTCGAGTCAAGTCGGCAATCGGGAATGGAGAACCGCACGAGTGCGGCTCCCGTTCGGCTGGAAGATGTGGCGGCCGCGGCTGGCGTCTCCACGATCACGGCTTCGCGCTGTATCAGCAATCCCGGACGCGTTTCCGAGCGTACGCGCAAACATGTGCTGAAGGTGGCGAGTGCCATGGGCTATGTCCCGAACCTGGTGGCCTCCAGCCTTGTATCCGCGCGCTCGAACGTGGTCGGGGTGGTGGTGCCCACCCTGGCCAATCCTATCCACGGAATGGTGCTGCAAGGCGCGGCTGACATTCTGGAGCCCGCCGGCTACAAGCTGCTGCTCGGCAATTCGCATTTCCATCGCGGCAATGAGCTCGAACTGGTGCGCACCTTCCTCGGCCATCGCGTCGACGGCATCCTGCTTACAGGAAAGGATCATGCCGAGGAATGCCTGGAACTGCTGCGTCGCTCCGGCACCCCGATGGTGGAAATGTTCGACTACAATCCGACGCCGCTCGACATGAGCGTGGGCTCATCGAATTTCGATGCAGGCGCCTCGCTCGGGCAATACCTGTTGGCGCGTGGCCGCAAGCATCTCGCCTATGTCGGACACACAGGGCTTGACGATAGCCGCATGATGGCTCGCCTGGAAGGGCTGCAATCGGTTTGCGAGGCTCACGATGCGCCCTCCCCGAAACACTATGAGATAACCAGCGATCCCGGCTCCGGCAACGGCGGCGAGGTCGTCAGCACGATCCTGCGCGATGCGCCTGAGGTCGATGCCGTCGTCTTCGCGGGCCACCAGGTGGCTGTGGGCGCCATTCGCCACGCGCTCGACCTTGGCATTGACGTGCCCGGACGGCTGGCGATCGCCGGCTTCGGCGAGTCGCCCATCGCGCGGTGGATCTCCCCGTCCCTCACAACCGTGCAATTCCCGGTGCGTGAAACAGGCATCGAAGCCGGCAAGCTGTTGCTCGGCCGCCTGCAGGGTCAGGCACCGGCGCAACGCGCAGTCAGGCTGAGCTTCGAGATCTTGAGCCGTGAAAGTGCGTGATTGGATGTATCCGAGCCCATTGCCGGCAAGAAGGGCGCCCTCCCCCGGGCCAATCGACACTCCAGCCCTGACAGCGGCACGATTTGGTCTCCGCAAGGGCCCCGAGCATCCATGAACAGCCTGGAACGTGTTTCCTTGGAGAGGTTGCGCTCTTGGCAGCGTAGCTCTTGCGGGACCGGAGATAGCATCCGCAACGGGCTGTGTGTGAGCCCGCGACGGAAATCCGATGCGTAAGCGTTATAGCCCATGGAGCAATTCCCCGCCGCCGCGCGTCGCTGGAACCGGTAGGACGACAACGACCCGCGTCTTGGAATGGCAATTGTTCTAAGCTTCGGGCACTGCGACGGGGCGTGCGATAGGTGCGCGGATGAGCCAGGTCACCGAAACAAAGGCACCGATCCAGGAACCGATTGCCGCGAACAATACATAGATTGCATGTTCGGTATAGCTGATCACGGCGAAGGCCGACAGCATGTACCAGATGGCACTCCAATTAGCAGCGCGAACGCGATGCCGCGCGCCAACTGCAGCGTTAAAGAAAACATAGGCAGCATCGGTGGCGCCAGTGGCGAGAACCACCCCGGCTGCAACAAAGGGATCAATGCCAAACATAACTATTATCCTTCTTATATATTATAATTAATTACCATATATATTGCCAAAGGTGAATATCATCGAATATTTCATCACGTGGGAGTGATCAATACCATCATAGGTGCGCCCCCAGAGCGTTTTTATTGAGCTTCGGGATCAGCCGGCATTGCCCTTGCACGCCATGCGTTTGTCGTACACAGCTGCTAGCCCCCTGATAGTCTGGACAGCACGGTGGACAAGAGCAACGTGGACATAGGACAAGCGGACGACCGGACGCCTCGGGAGCGAGTCCTGGAAGTCTTTACCGCCTTCCTGAAGCTCGGCTGCACGTCATTCGGCGGTCCCATCGCCCATCTCGGCTACTTCCGCAACGAGTTCGTGCAGCGGCGCGCCTGGCTATCCGAGAAGGACTACGCGGACATCGTCGGCCTCTGCCAGTTTCTGCCAGGTCCGACATCGAGCCAGGTCGGGTTCGCGCTTGGGCTCCTACGGGGCGGTGGGCCGGGAGCCTTGCTGGCGTGGCTCGGGTTCACCCTGCCGTCAGCGCTTGCCATGATGGCCTTCGCGGCCGGTGCCGACCGGCTGGGGGGCCCGGTGGCCACCGGCGTTCTCGCAGGACTGAAGCTCGTCGCGGTCGCTGTCGTGGCGCAAGCCGTATGGGGCATGGCGCTCACCTTGTGCCCCGACATTCGCCGCGCCGCGATTGCGTTCGCGGCAGGCGTTGTCGCAGCTCTTGCGGCGGGATCCCTCGGCCAGATCGTTGCGCTGGCTGCCGGCGCCATAGCGGGTCTTGCCCTTTGCCGGCGCCTGGGTGCGACCTCCGCGGGAGTCGTCGCCCTGCCGGTGTCGCGCCAGGCCGGTGGCACGGCCATCTTTCTCTTCCTGCTTCTCCTCCTCGCCACGCCGCTCATTGCTCATCTGACCGCATCTCATGCGCTTGCCATGTTCGATGCCTTCTACCGCTCGGGAGCGCTGGTCTTTGGTGGAGGGCACGTCGTGCTGCCGCTTCTGGAAGCGCGCGTCGTCGAGCCGGGCTGGATCAACCCGTCGGAATTCATCGCGGGCTACGCAGCTGCCCAGGCGGTGCCGGGGCCGCTCTTTACCTTCGCCGCCTATCTCGGCATGTCGCTGGATGTTCCGCCAACCGGTTTGGCAGGAGCAATACTTGCCCTGGTCGCGATTTTTCTTCCAGGCTTTCTACTGGTCGGCGGAATTGCGCCCTTTTGGAACCTCTTCCGAACGCGCCCGCATGTTCAGGCCGCTCTCCACGGGGTAAATGCTGCTGTCGTTGGGATTCTCGCCGCGGCGCTCGTCAGCCCCATTGCCACCGCTGCCATAACTGGCTGGGCGTCCGCTGCCCTCGCACTCGCTTATGGCGTGCTGCTCATCCGGTACAGATTGCCGCCATGGATCATCGTACTCATGGGGGCGGCAGTGAGCGCGACGATGGCTCACCTGCACGTATAAGGAGCCGGTGGGGCCGAACCTATTCCAATGATAAGCACATGTCAGGGGTGCTCAGCCGGACGAGCATATGTGCCTGTTCTGCCCGAATGCGCTCGAAGCGGTATAGCAAAGCCTCGGCAAATTGCGTGGAGCAACCGGCCGCGCGTAACCGCTGGACCAGATGGCGGTGGCGCTCGATCGTGAGCTCGATGTCACCGAGATGACAAAGCGCCGTATCGAAAGCCTCCCGTGTCGCGTTTCGTCCACCCATCTAGATCAGTTTCTCATTTTGGTCCTTAGCCGCACACTACACATCAAGAAGGGCCGACACCATGAACCTTAGTGACAGGCGGACTGATGAGACGCGATCTATTCTTTCGAGTTGCCCGTCACCGGCACGCCGTTGATGCGTTCAAACAGACGCGCGACCGAGGCATCATCATCCCGTCCCATGCCGGCAGCCGAGGTCATCAGGAAGAGCTGCAGAGCGGCGCTGGCGACAGGCACTGGAATGCGGCCCTTGCGGGCGATATCCGCGACGATGCCGAGATCTTTCACGAAGATATCCACCATGCTGCGCGGCCTGTAGTCACTATCGAGCACGTGGGGCATGCGGTTCTCGAACATCCACGAATTGCCCGCAGAATGGGTGATGACTTCATAGACCCGACGCAAATCCAGATTCTGGGCGGCGGCAAAGGCCATGGCCTCGCAGGCCGCTGCAATATGCACGCCCGCAAGCAATTGGTTCACGATTTTGAACGCCGACGCATCGCCGACCGCTTCGCCGAGTTCATAGACCCGCTCTGCCATGGCATCCAGAACCGGACGGGCAGCGTTCAACGCCGTGCCGGAACCCGAAACCAGGATTGTGAGATCTCCGGTAGCCGCACGCTGCGCGCCCCCACTGATCGGCGCATCGAGATAAGCGCGGCCGGCCGCCGTCACCTCTCCGGCGAAGGCCCGCGCCTCTTCCGGTGCAAGCGTGGCGCAGGACAGAAAGACAGCGTCTTGCTCCATCACCTCGAGACAGCCCCCGGGACCAAAAAGGACGTCGTGGGTTTGGCCGGCATTGACCACCACGCAGACGACAATCGCCGCACCCGCGACCGCTTCGGCGGGGCTTGCCGCGCTGCGGCCGCCCTCCTGCGCGAAGCGTGACAGGACCTCTGAACTGACGTCGAAGCCGACGACATCGAACCCTTCGCGCAGCAGTGTCGATGCCATGCCGTAGCCCATCGACCCCAGCCCGATCACGGCAACTCGCCGTCCTGATTGCTCTACATTTCGCCCGGTCATGACTGGCCGCTCCTCCCGATGTCCGGCATGATAGGGGCGCCCGGCGAACTGTCCAGATGATGGCGCTCCGCTTCCAAGACGGCTGGCCTCCGCCGGCGCGGAAATTGGCCTCACTCATGCGTGGCGAGCGACCCCGAAGGGATGTCCGCGTTCCAGTCGGCATGATGAAACAAGCCGTCACCCAACGGTGAGGATTTTATCGCGACCGCTTGACGAAGCCTGTGAAACTGGTGACATTGGCTCACGGAAAGTCCGCTATTGGTTGTAATTGGTTTGCGGATCCCCTGCGCTGCGACGCAGTTCGGGAGTTGCGAGAGGAGATCGCATTGGCGCGCATTCGAGATATCCGCTTCATCCCGCTCTCCTGCCCGCTCCCGAAGCCCTATGGCATGGCGAAATCGCTGGCGAGTGCGCGGCAGACAACCCTGGTGGTTGTGGAAACGGATGCGGGTGTCAGCGGCATTGGTGAGGCCTGGGGCATGCCAGCGATCAATCTCGCCTATCTGCCACTCCTGAAGGATTATCTGGTCGGAGCCCACGTCGCGGATGTGGAGCTGGTCTTCACGCGGATCATTGCGCGCCACTATCACTTCGGCGTCCAGAACCAGTTGATGGGCTCAATCAGCGGTATCGACATGGCCGCCAAGGACGCTCTGGGTCAGGTCGTGGGTTTGCCCGTCTGCCAACTCATCGGTGGCCGGGGCAGTGAAACCGTGCCTGTTTATGCCTCCGGCGGCTACATCACGGACAATTCGGACGAGGATTTCGCGCCCCAGATCGAGGCCATGGCGGCCGCCGGTCACAAGGCGGTGAAAATCAAGATCGGTCTCGGCCCGGATTCCGATGAAGCGCGCGTCCGCACCGCGCGTCACATACTCGGTGAGAAGGTCGACATCATGGTCGACATCAACTCCAATTACACCCTGGATCTCGCCAAAGCGTCGATCGCTCGCCTCGCACCCTACCGGATCGCCTGGGTCGAGGAGCCTCTCACGCCGCAGGATATCGATGGGTATGAGATCCTGCAGCGCGCGAGCCCGGTTCCTATCGCTACTGGAGAGGCCCTTTATACGATCTTCGACTTCAAGAGGTTGAGCGATCGGCACGCTGTCGACGTGCTGCAGCCGGATCTCTCTTTGTGTGGCGGCTTCTGGCAAGGCCGGCGCATCGCAGACCTCGGCGAAGCAAACCATCTCAGATTGTCCCCCCATGTCTGGGGCTCGGGAATTGGGCTCGCGGCCGGGGTCCATTACGTCGCGTCGCGTTCGCCCTATCCGCATGGGCAAAACGCCCCCTGGCCTACATTGGTCGAGTATGACGTCGGGGAGAACCCCTTGCGCGAGAGCATCCTGACGGAGCCGCTGGTCGCGGTCGATGGCGGGCTCGCGGTGCCGACCGCTCCTGGCCTTGGCGTCAGCCTCAATTGGGACGCCGTCAACCGGTTCACGCAGTAGCGGCACCGAAGTTCTGCCCGTTCGGGCCTTCTCGCGTCCGGCAGACAGGCCGACTGCTCTCTTCTTCGAAGACCATAAGAGTTGCGATGACCTCACAGCCGAACATTCCACCCATCGCACCCGGAGCCAGCGTCGTCGTGGTCGGCGGCCGCGGCTTCGTCGGCTCGCATGTGGTCCGGGCGCTCATCGCCAAGGGCTACAAGCCGCATGTCTTTGGTCCGGCAATGGCGGCAGACCTTCTTGCTGACAAGGTCGGCCAATTTGGTGAAACCGTCGGCAGCCTAGAGGATCGGGCTCTGCTGCGCGACATGCTCGCCACTGTGAAGCCCGCCGCGCTCGTCTCCTGCGCGGCCTTTGGCGCGGGCGATCAGGGCCTCATGCGATCCGGCGAGAGCGACAGCGATAAGGCCTTTGCCATCAATGTCGACGGCTTCAGGCATCTCATCGCGGCGGTCGCGGAGGCCGGCATCCAGCGTCTCGTCTGGACCAGCTCGACGGTCGTCTATGGACCAGCCGGCGACTATGCCTCCGAACCTGTCGATGAGGATGCGCCCAAACGCCCCCGCACGGTCTATGGCCTCACCAAGCACATCGCCGAGGAGGTCGCCGATTTCGCGGCGCTGCGACATGGTCTGTCGATCACGGGTCTTAGGCTGCCGCTCATTCTCGGGCCGGGCCTCTGGTACAATGGCGCGGCGGCGGCTCTTGCCGAACTTCTCCGGGCCGGCAATCGTGGCGGCACGCATCACGTCGCCTTCCATGACCGCCCGATCGACCTGATGCACGTCAGCGACGTCGCCGCGGCTTGCCTCGCGGTCCTGACGGCGCCGAAACCGCTGGAAACAATCTATAATATCAATGGCTTCACCGCCTCGGTGCGGGACATAGCCGCTGCCGTCGAAAAAGAGGCGCCGGGCCTCGAGGTCGCGCTGGACGTGACCGAACCGGCGATGCTCTTCCCGCTCATCAGCGATGCCCGCTTCCGCCGCGATACGGGTTTCACGCCGGCCTTCGACCTTCCCGGCCTCGTCACCGACATGGCGAAAGGCGGGAGAGCCGTCGCGACATCATCATCCACGGAGCCCTCATGATCGCGCAGAAACTGGCAAGCCTCGGGCTTACCCTGCCCGAACCCGCGAAGCCGTCCTTTAATTATGCGGCCGTCACGCTCCATAACGGCATCGCCTATGTCAGCGGCCAGATGCCGAAGGTCGATGGCGAGGTGCGGGTGTTCGGCAAGGTCGGTGCCGAAGTGAGCCTGGAGACCGCCCGTGAAGAGGCGCGCATCTGCATCCTGCAGGGGCTCGCCTGCCTGGCGGAGGCGCTGGGCGATCTCAACCGCGTCGACCGCATCTTGAAGGTCAACGGCTACGTCGCCTCCGCGCCCGGCTTCAATGCGCAGCCCAAGGTTCTCGACGCGGCGTCGGACCTGCTCGTCGCCATTTTCGGCGACGCGGGCCGCCACGCCCGTGCGGCGGTCGGCGTCGCCGAGCTGCCGCGTAATGCTGCGGTCGAGATTGAATTCATCGCGAGCTACACGGATTGAGTTCTGCCCAACGAACGATCGTCAAAGCATAATCAGAGGAGAAAGAAGCAATGATTGCGGGAATTCTTCCGTCTGGAAACAGACGGCGCCCGTGGCGAGGGGCGGTTCACGCTCTCGCTGCCGCGATGGCGTTGACATTAGCATCGCTGCCGGCGCGAGCCGCAACGGCCGACCTCTATGGGCCGAAAGCCGCCGATGCGGTCAAGGGCGGCACCCTGACCTTTGGCTCGCTCGTCGAGCCTCCCGGCCTTGATCCATACCATCAAGCCGCTGACGGACGTATCCGTTTCACGGTGCTGATGTACCAGGGTCTGTTCTACGAATCCGAGACCGGCGAGGCAATGCCGTTGCTCGCCAGCGGATATGAGGTCTCGCCGGACGGGCTCGTCTACACCATCAAACTGCGGGAAGGCGTCAAGTTTCACACCGGCCAGCCCATGACCGCGAAGGATGTGGCCTATAGCTACAACTACCTTCGAGATCCGAAGAACGGCTCGCCGGGCGCGGGCGACCTCACTCTGATTTCGTCGATCGACGCGGTCGATGACGGCACCGTGCGCATCACCCTGTCGAAGCCTAACGGCGCTCTGCCGATGACGCTCGGCAACAAATACGGCGGCGTCGTTCCGGCAGGATACTTCGATGCTGCCGACGCCAAGCAGGCCTTCAACACCAAGAGCGTGGGTACCGGGCCTTACAAGCTCGCCGAGTTCAAGCCCAACAGCCATCTGGCTCTGGTGAAGAACGACGCCTATTGGGAAGAAGGCGCGCCTTATCTCGACCGCATCAACATCCTGTTCATTCCGAATAGTGCGAGCTTGATCGTCGCCCTGCGCAACAAGCGTGTGGACCTCGCTCTGCTGACGCGCCCGCAGGATATCCAGCAGGTCGTGAAAGCGCCGGGGCTCGTCATGGAGCGCTGGCCATCTCTCAACCAGAAGGCGCTCGATCTCGGCTCCGAGCTGTCGCCGCTCGGAGACCCGCGCGTGCGTCAGGCAATCGCCCTATCGATTGACAAGGACGAGATCATGAGGGCCTCGGTCGGCGGCTACGGCAAGGTCATCGGCACCATGGTTCCGGCTATGCAGGACGCCTGGGGTGCACCGCTCGACCAGCTCGCGAACCAGAAGGTTGATATCGAGAAGGCCAAGAAGCTCCTCGCGGAGGCCGGCCACAGCAACCTCAACCTGACGCTGACGACCATCAACGGCTATGACTGGATGGATCCGGCCGCTGTCACGATGAAGCAGCAGCTCGCCCGCGCCGGGATCAATCTCAACATCCAGCGCGTCGATCTCGGCGTCTGGATCAAGAACTTCCAGTCGAAGCAGATGGGCTTCACCTTCAACGACTGGGCCACCCAGCCTGATCCGCATCTCCTGTTCTATCGTCACTTCCACAAAGCCCCGGAAGGCGCGGATTTCCGCAACTGGAACAACGCAGAGGCAAGCGCGCTCCTCGACCAGGGGCTGGGTGAGACGGACCAGGCCAAGCGCAAGACGATTTACGTGGACTTCCAGAAGATCCTTGCCGACTCCGTGCCGACCGTCATGCTCTTCAGTGCCGATCACGTCAGCGTGCGCAATGAGAATGTCATGAACTACCAGCAGCACCCGACCGGCTGGTTCTTCGGTCTCGCGCGCGCCTACATCAAGAAGTAACGGCGCGACGCGGTACCTGGCATTCAAGCCTTGGTGCCGCGTCCCCGCCGCGGAGAAATTTTCGATGGGTGGTTATCTCGCCCGGCGACTGGCGGCGTCGGCCGTCACGGCCTTCGTCGCCTCGATTGCTGTTTTCCTCATCGTCCGGGCGGTCCCGGGGGATGTGGTCGCGCAGATGCTAGGCCAGGTCAGCGACCCGCAGGCCGCCGCCTCTCTCCGAGGCTTCCTTGGCCTCGACCAGCCGGTGTGGATCCAATATGGGCGCTGGATCAGCGCCGCCCTTTCGGGCGATCTCGGCATCAGTTGGACCGGGGGCAGAGCAGTTGGCCCGGCTGTGTTCGACGCCTTCCTCGTGACGTTGGAAATCGGCCTGCTGACGCTCGCGCTCGCCACCATCGTCGGCGTTCCGCTCGGCATCATTTCCGGTATTTATGAGGGACGTTGGCCGGACAACCTCATCCAGATCTTCAACCTTCTCGGCCTCGCCGCGCCGGTATTCTGGACGGGGCTGATGCTGCTCGTCGCGGTGTCATCCTTCGCCGGCTGGTCCCCGCCGCTGATCTATACGTCGCCCACAGAATCGCTATGGGAGAACCTGTCGATTCTGATGCTACCTATCCTGTCGCTCGGATTGCTGCAGGCGGCCGCCTACAGCCAGTTCGTGCGACAAAATGTCGTGACGTCGCTGAACCAGGATTATGTGCGCACCGCCCGCGCCAAGGGCGTGACGATCCGCATCCTGTTCTTCAAGCATATTCTCAAGAACATTCTCATACCGCTCATCACCTTCATGGGCCTGGTCCTCGTTCAGATCCTCGGCGGCGTGGTGATCGTGGAGACGCTTTTCTCGATTCCGGGGCTCGGTCGCCTACTCATCAGCGCGATCGAAACACGCGATTATCCCATGCTGCAGGGCGCGCTGCTGGTGGTCGTCGTAACGGCGATGGCCGTCAACCTGATCATCGACCTGCTTTACAGCGTCATCGATCCCCGCGTGCGGTTGTCCTGAGGTCAGCGACATGTCCCATATCTCATCGCCCCTCGCCGCCGCGACAGCTCCCCGCGAAACGAGCGGTATCGTCAAGTTCCTCCGCCGCCTCAAGCGCGAGCCCGGCCTTCTCTGCGGCCTTGCCGTGATGGCGCTGCTCCTCGTCATCGTGGTCGCGCCCGGCCTCTTCACCGCGCAATCGCCCTACACCATCAATATCGATGACGCCCTGCAGCCGCCGTCCGCCGCGCATCTCTTCGGCACGGACGATACGGGCCGCGATGTCTTCGCTCGTGTCATCTATGGGGCACGGGTCACGCTGCTGATCTGCGCCGGCTCCCTTCTGATCGCGGCGCTGGTTGGCGGGCTCGTCGGTGCGCTGTCTGGATTCTTTGGGGGCTGGATAGACCAGATCCTTGGCCGCGTCGTTGATGTCGTGCTGAGCTTCCCGCCCATCATTCTTGGCGTGATTATCACCGGCGTGCTCGGCCCGGCCACCTCGAACCTGATCCTGGCGCTCAGCATCATCCACGTGCCGATGTTCTTCCGCATCGCCCGGTCGGGCGCGCTGGGAGAAGCGGGCAAGACCTATGTGGAAGCGGCGCGTTGCGTGGGTCTCAACGAGATCACGGTGCTCTATCGGCACGTTCTGCGCAATGTCCTGCCGCTTGTGCTGATGCAGTACATGGTGCTGTTCCCGCTCGTCCTGCAGATCCAGGCAGCGCTTGGCTTCCTTGGCCTTGGCGTGCAGCCGCCGACGCCCGACTGGGGCGCAATCCTCCAGCAGGGCAAGGATACGATCCTGCTTGCCCCTTGGATCTCGCTCTTCCCGGGCATTGCCGTGCTGATCACCGCCTTCGCGCTGATGCTGACGGGACGTGCGCTGCAGCGCAGCTCCGATCGCCGCTGATGTCAGGCGCCGGAGACGGAATAGAGCGTGCGCACGAGATAGTCGCGCATGAGTTCCCGGGCCCGCGCCGCATCTCTGGCGCGCAGGGCCGCGATGATCGCCGCATTGTCGCGGCAGGCCGTTTCGCGAACAAGGGCAAGCGGGCCGGGATGTCCGCCCGGGCGGCCCCAGCCGGCCGCCCTGCGCGAGGCGATGATCATCTCGAGCACACGCGCTACGAACCGGTTGAGCGAGGCGCGCGCGATCGCCAGGTGCAGGGCGTATTTCGCTTCCTTGTAGGCGATCCAGGTATCTGCGGCCTTCATGTCGGCGAGCGCCGCGTCGAAGGCCGCGAAATCCGCCTCGGTGGCCCGCTCGACGACGAGATCGACGAGGGCTGGCTCAAACAGGAGACGCGCCTCGAACAGCTCCGGCAGGGAGAATTCCGGCTCGGCGGGCGACGCGCCTGCGGGCTTCGCATCGGTCACGAAGGTGCCCCGGCCCACCTCCCTCACGATCAGGCCTTCCTGCATCAACTGCGCCATCGTCTTGCGCACGGTGTTGCGGGCGACGCGATATTCCATGGAGAGCGCGCGCTCCGTAGGCAGCTGCGCCCCCGGCGGGAAGCGCCCCTCGGTGATCGACGACTTGATGCGCGTATAGAGCGCGCGCGACTCCACCTCGGATCGGGCACGGACGCCAACTGTCGGGGGCGACATCTGGTCCTGGCTGGAAACGGCGGTATCGAGCAAGTCTCTTTCCTCTGTCTGACGCGCCAGGACGGGGACTGGGCCGAGAAGTAATTGGGCGCCTTGGTACCATGCCGCTAAATGCCCGCAGCGCGCAAGTGTTGGTCGTCGACTTGGTGTCGAAGGGGTTGTAAATTGGATCGGAATTGGACAATAATTGGTATCGGATTGGTTCATCCGACATCCTCCCAAATCGAGCCCATGCAAGGAGACGCTCATGACGGCTGAAGTCGCTGCGACAGAAGGTGGGGCAGCAAGCCGTTCCGGCGCCGAGATCTTGGTGGATTGCCTGCGCCGTCAGGCGGTTGACCGGGTCTTCTGCGTGCCGGGCGAGAGCTATCTTGCGGTGCTCGACGCACTTCATGGTGTTGCCGATGAGGTGCAATTGGTCGTTTGCCGCCAGGAAGGCGGCGCGGCCAATATGGCCGACGCGTACGGCAAGCTCACCGGCCGGCCGGGCGTCTGCTTCGTCACGCGGGGGCCGGGCGCAACCAATGCCTCGATTGGCGTGCATACCGCATTCCAAGACTCGACCCCGATGGTCCTGTTTATTGGCCAGGTGGCGCGCGGCTTCAAGGATCGCGAAGGCTTCCAGGAAGTGGACCTCGTCGCCATGTTCCGCCCGCTCGCTAAATGGGCGGCGGAGATCGACGACCCGCGGCGCATCCCGGAATATATTCACCGCGCCTTCCAGACGGCAATGGCCGGCCGCCCGGGACCCGTCGTCCTCGTCCTGCCGGAGGACATGCTGAGCGAGGAGGTCGCAGTCCCCCCCGACGCGGGCTTGCGCGCGGATCCCCTTGCAGCCGCGCCGCGGCCAGACCAGATCGCAGCTTTTGCCGCGCTCCTCACTGAAGCCAAGCGCCCGATGATGATTCTGGGCGGCGGGGGGTGGACGACCGATGCACGCGACCACCTTCTCGCGTTCGCCGAACGGGCTCAGCTGCCGATCGCCGCCTCCCTGCGCTGCCAGGACTACGTGCCCAACACCCACCCGCTCTATGTCGGCCACTTCGGTATCGGCGCCGAGCCGCAGCTGGTCAAGCGGCTGGGAGAGGCCGATCTTGTCGTCGCCTTTGGCACACGATTGGGCGAGATGACCACGGCCGGTTATCGCCTGCTGACCGTGCCGCGGACACGCCAGAAGCTCGTGCATATTCATGCCGACCCTGAGGAACTCGGCCGGGTCTATCAGGCCGATCTGCCGATCAATGCGGGTCTTGCGCCCTTCGCGGCCGCGGTCGCTGTCCTTGACGCAACTGCGGGCGCCGCGGACCGGCAGGACTGGGTGCGGAGCCTGAAAGCCGAGCACGACGCGACCTATGCGCCTCTTTCCAATGCGGGCGATCTGGACCTGACGGCGGTGTTTCAACATCTGCAGGAGGTCCTGCCCAGTGACACCATCGTGTCGAACGGCGCAGGCAACTATACGGGCTGGGTGCATAAGTACTGGCGCTTTTCCGCCTTCCGCTCACAGCTTGCACCGACCTCCGGCGCTATGGGCTACGGCGTGCCAGCAGCGGTCGCGGCCAAGCTTACCTATCCCGGCCGCACCGTTCTCTCGGTCAACGGCGACGGCTGTTTCCTGATGAACGGCCAGGAGATGGCGACAGCCGTCCAGTATGGCGCGCCCATCATCTATCTCGTCGTCAACAACGGCATGTATGGAACGATCCGCATGCATCAGGAGCGGGAATATCCAACCCGTGTCTCCGGCACTGAGCTGCACAACCCCGACTTCGCGATGCTCGCGCGATCCTATGGCCTTGCAGGGCATCGAGTAGAGCGGACCGAGGACTTCGCGCAGGCTCTCGAGGCGGTCCTTGCAAGCCCGAGCGGCGGCTTGATTGAACTCATCGTGCCGCAGGAGGCGCTCTCGGTGCGGTCGAGCCTCTCGCAATTGCGTTCGGCCGCTCTCAAAAGGCAAGCTGCACAAACCACCACCGCAACCGTTCCAGGAAGCAACCAGGGGAACCGCTGATGACCGACGCGCCGCGCCTGTGGTCGTCCTTGTCCGCCGACGAGCACGAGTTTCAGTACAACCCGCAGAACGCCTTTCCCAATTTCAAGGACTATCAGGCGGGGCGCGCCGTGCCGAACCGCAAGGCGCGCGAGGAGTTGGTTTCCCATCGGGACATCGCCTATGGCGACCATCCCCTGCATAAGGTCGACGTCTATCCAGCTTCGGGATCGGCCGGTCCGGCACCTGTGCATGTGTTCTTCCACGGTGGCTACTGGCGCGCCCAGGACAAGGAGAACTTCGCTTTCATAGCCGGCGCGCTGGTGCCGCTCGGCATCACGACGGTCATCGCCAACTACGAACTTTGCCCGGCTTCGACCCTTGACGGTGTGGTCGCTTCCGCTCTCGCGGCAATGGAATGGACCCACCGCTCGATAGCGGACTATGGTGGCGCTGCCAACGCGATCACGGTCTCTGGCCATTCCGCCGGTGCGCATCTCGGCGCCGAGGTGATCGCAACTGACTGGCGCGCGCGCGGCGTAGCACCGACTTTTCTGAGAGGTGCAGTACTGATCAGCGGCATCTACGATCCCGCTCCGGCCATCCGCACGACCGTGAACGCGGAGCTCAATCTCGATGCAGCGATCGCGGCGCGGCACGATGTCGAACGACGCACGCCGGTGATCGACTGCCCGGTGACCATCCTCGCGGGAGGCATCGAACCCTGGCATTGGATCGACCAGTCGTTCCGCTACGCCCACCATCTCCACAGGCATGGGCGAGACCCGGAGACCCATGTGGTTCCAGGCTACAACCACTTCGACATCATCAACCAGTATCTCGATCCCGAGAGCCCCATCATGCGCGCGGTAGTGCGCCAGACGCTCGCCCCCGCCGGAGAAGGATGATGACCGCAGGCTCCGACGCGCTTCCGCGGATCACGCTCTATGAGCACGACCTCGCTGGCTCCGCCATGGAACTGGCCACTGGCGCCCATCGCTTCGCCTATGTCGAGACAGGGACGCTCACCATCGAGGATGCAAGCGGAGCGCGGACCTGCACCGCCGACGACGGCCTTTTCCTGGACGGGCAAGCGCGGCTGCGCGGCGAAGGCCGTGTCTGGATCTATGAAGTGGACCCGACGGGCGCCGCTTTCAGATGGGACAAGAGCATCATCCTCTCCCATCCCCTCACTGTCGCGTTCGATGGTCCCTGGCTCATGCGCGCGGACCGGATCGAATCGCCACCAGGCGCAGCCACGCCGCGGCACGGCCACCGCGGCCCGGGTATCCGCCGGCTCGTCTACGGGCGTCTCATCGCCGAGGTCGGCGACCATGTCGAGCGGATCGCGGCGGGCCAGGCATGGTTCGAAACCGGCGACGATCCGGTCATCGGCACCAATATCAACGATGGCAATAACGCCTTCGTGCGTGTCATGGTGCTGCCGGCGGAGCTCGAAGGCGGCAAAAGTTCGTTCGTCCCGACGACGCCCGAGGATGCCGTGAAGCCGCGCGCCGTGACCAGCCGTCTGTTCGGCGAGCGCCTGATTTCACGCCCCTGATCCAAATGCCTGAAGCCGTGAGCGAGGCTGAAGCCGCGCTCCCTTTCACCTCGGGGCAGGTGGCCTTACCAGTTGGCGCCCCGTGCCTCTTAGAGTGGCGTAATCATTCCGGGGCGCCGCATGGCGGCGAGCCCGGAATCGATAAAAGATACCATTTTGAATTCGACGATCGTCCAACAGCGCTTTTTGCGGATAGGATATCGGTCCCTGAATCCGGTCTCAGGCCTACGGCCCGCCCCGGAATGACGGCGGAAATCCGATGCCTCAGGGCGGAAACCCGGCCGAAAGCAAGCCGGCTTGGTTGGCCCATATTCCTCCGTCAAGGCCCCACGCGTCCGTGTCCATTTTTAAGTCCGCGAGAGGCGGACTTGCTCTCCCATATTTCTGCATTCCAGCAATTGCTCTACAAATCCCCCGAGGCAATCGGAGAGGGCGATGGACCTGCGGCAGCTTGAATATTTCCTGCGTGTTGCGCAACGGTGCAACATCTCGCTCGCTGCCGCAGAGCTCAATATTACCCAGCCCACGCTGACCAAGAGCATTCGGCTTCTGGAGGATGAACTCGGCGTCAAGTTGTTCGAGCGGTTGCCGCGTGGCGTTGCGTTGACCGACGTCGGTTTGCGCTTGTTGCGCCACGCCGAAGCCGTACATGTCCAAGTCCGTGACGCAAGCCAGGAGATTGCCTCGCTGCGCAGCGGCACTTTCGGAACAGTTACGATCGGCGCGGGGCCTGCCTGGCTGCGGCGCAATCTTCCGCTGGCGGTGGCGGAAGTGATGAGGGAACATCCCGGCATTCAGCTGCGCGTCGAGGGCGGTTTCGACGAAGCCCTGTTTCGCTCCCTCCGTGACGGCGAGCTCGATTTCGTGGTCGCGGAGCTTCCCTCACCAGACGACAGGCGCGACGTCGAGGTCATCCCGCTGACATCGGATAATCTCGGCGTGGTCTGCCGGGCCGGACATCCGCTCGCGCGGCGCCGGCGCATACCCATGCGTGATCTTCTCACCTATCCCTGGGTCATGCCGCCGCGCACCACGCGCGCCCATCGTCGGTTCGACGCCCTCTTCGTCACGCACGATCTCCCCCCGCCGACGAGTTGTCTCGAGACCGGCTCACTCGCGTTCCTGATCAACGTCCTTCTTCACTCGGACGCGTTGACCTTCACCGTGTCCAAAACCCTGGTCACGCGGGAAGGCAAGGACCTCGCCATGCTAGACGCACCCGACCTTACTGTCAGGCGCGAGGCCGGTATCGTAATCCGGCGCGGGGGCTGGCTATCTCCCGCCGCGCAGCACGTCGCGGACGCATTAAAGGCAATCTGTGCGGCGGAGCCGGAGAACTGACGATTAGCCATTCACTCCGTCTATGGCTGCGGCATTAAAAGTTGTTTGTGCGCATAGCGTGGATGTGCAACGCTCCTTCTTCAAAATAAGTGGCCGCGAGACGCCCGGCCCGCGTTGGGGAGGATGTTCATGAATCACAAGAAGCGCTTCTTGAACCGTCGTGAGATGCTGGCTGGCGCGGGTGCCGGATTCGCGCTGTCGACGCTGGCCACGGCCAGGAGGGCGCGAGCAGCGTCTGTCTCGCCATTCACCATCGTCATCAACCAGTCGCCCTGGTTTGAGAGCTTTCGCAAGACGGTCGAGCTTTACGAGAAGGAATCGGGCAACAAGGTCGAGCTCGACGTCAATCCCTTCGCGGGCTCTCTAGAGAAGCAGCGTAATTCCGTGCGCGCGGCGCGTGGCCAATATGATCTTCTGATCATGAACTCCGGCTGGTTCGCGGAGATGTACTTCGGCGGCTTCGTCGATGCGATCTCCGATATCGACCCGGGCTTTAAGCTCGATCCGGATGTGTACTCGCTAGGTGAGACGATCTATTTTGATCCGGTCAAGAAGACGATGACGAAGACCGGCAAGTTGATGTCCATGCCGATCTCGCCATTGATCCCTCTCCTTTACTATCGCGGCGACCTCTACAAGGAGGCAGGCCTCAAGGCGCCCGAAACCTTCGCGGAACTGGAGACTAACGCGCGCCACTTCCAGAAGCCCCCGCGCATGTACGGCATTGTCCAACGCGGCGCGCGTGGCCCGCATACGGTCGCCTACGACTTCTATCCCTATCTCTATGGCTTCGGCGGCGGGATCTTCAAGGACCAGGCGGCGGGTGACTATTCCGTTGTCCTGAACGACGAGAAGGGACGCACGGCTCTCGACTATTATGTCCGCCTCGCGAAGGAGGCGGGTCATCCGAAGACCGCCTCGCTCGACCAGGCCGAAGTCATCCAGAACATGGTGACTGGCAAGACCGCCCATATCATGATGGTCATCGCAGCATGGTCCCAGATGGACGATCCAGCCAAATCGGCTGTCGTAGACAAGGTCGAATTCGCGCCCACGCCCCATGCTCCCGGCCTGCCGACCGCACCAGGCTTGGGTCATTGGCTCGGCGGCATCGCGCGCAACGTGCCGGATGATCGCAAGCGCGCGGCCGTCGAATTTCTCCGCTGGTTCCAGACCAGGGAAGCGCAGGTCGCGACAGCCAAGCTCGGCGGGATTCCGATCAACGCCGCAGCTTATCGGGATCCGATTTCTCAAGAACGGCAATTCCGCTGGATGAAGCCGCTGGCGGAATCCCTGCCGCATGCGGTGAACATCTACCAGTTCCCCGAGGCCAGCGAAGTCATTGCCATTCTCGAACTTGGTCTCAACCGCGCTGTCGCGGGCGAGATCACATCAGTCGAGGCGCTCAACTCCATGTCGGACCAGATCCAGACTGTTATGGCGAAGTATAACTACAATACCGGCAAGCTGCCGCCGTTGCGCTGAGGCCGGTGTGCCCATGGCTTCACGCAGCATCGCAATCGCCGCACCTGACGTCGCGGTGCGGCGATCCTCCACCCCCGCGAAACTCGGCGACGACCGGACTTGGCGATGGGCAACCTTTGGTCCGGCGCTGTTGCTGATGCTGATGCTGAGCGTCTTGCCGCTCGCCAATCTGTTCGTCACGAGCTTCTATAATGTGACGTGGGCGGAGGGGACCGCCACCTGGGCTCCCGTGGGCCTCGAGCATTACAGGGCGCTGCCGGCCGATGCCCTGTTTCGCGCGGGCCTTCTCAACACGCTCATCTTCGCAGTGGGCGCGGTCGGCGGTCAGATGGTGATCGGCTTCGCGCTCGCGCTGCTCTGCAGCCGTGTCGCCCATGGGCGGATCCTCTATCGCACCGTCTTTATCCTGCCGATCCTCATCCCTGGCATCGTCGTCGGCGCCATCTGGAAGCTGATGCTGAACTACGACTTCGGCCTCATCAATCAGGCTATCGGCCTGATTGGCATGGATCCTCGCGACTGGCTCGGCGCGAGTGAGACGGCGCTTGCCTCGGTCATTGTGGTCGATATCTGGCACTGGACACCGTTCTGCTTCCTGCTCTTCCTCGCGGGACTCGAATCCCTTCCGCAGGACGTGTACGAAGCCGCGCGCGTCGACGGCGCGTCGGGTTGGCAGGAGCTCGTCTACATCACGCTGCCTATGATGTGGCCCGCCATAATCGTCACCTTCGCCTTCCGACTGGTGCTGGCCTTCAAGGTCTTCGACGAGGTCTATCTGCTCACGAGCGGCGGACCAGGCACTGCGACGGAAGTCGTCAGCTTCACACTCTACCAGCGCTTCTTCACGGAGGACCGGGTCGGCTATGGCGCTGCGATGTCGATCGCCGTGATCTTCATTGTCTCGCTCTTGCTCGTGCTGGCGCTGACGACCCGGCGGCGTTCGGAGGCTTCCGCATGAGAACGGGTTCTGCTGCGCCCCGCCACGTCGGCAGCCACGTCTTTCTGATTGCAGCGGCGATAGCGGTCGTCGCGCCCGTCGTCTGGGTCGTCGCGGCCGGCTTCCGCACACAGATCTCGCTGCTGACGGGCGAGTTCTTCTTCACCCCGGTCCTCACGAGCTTCACAGAGGTCCTGTTCTCCAAAACCTCCGATTTCCTCGTCAACTACCGGAACTCGCTCATCGTCGGCATCATCAGCACGGCGTTGTGCCTCGTGATCGCGACGCTGGCAGCCTGGTCGCTTCATCGCATGCGGTGGCCGCGCTGGGTCGTCCATATTTTCCTCGCCTGGGCACTCCTGTTCCACATGATCCCGCCGATCGCGCTGGCGGGCGCCTGGTTCACGATGGCGCGGGCGGTCGGGCTGGACAACACCTTCACGGCGCTGATCCTTGCCCATACCGTGCTCAACCTGCCGATGGCGCTCTGGCTGATGGGCGTATTCGTGCGAGAGGTTCCGCGGGAACTCGAAGAAGCAGCGGCAATCGATGGAGCCTCCACGCCGCTGCTGCTGCGCAAGATCGTACTGCCGATCATCGCGCCCGGCCTTGCAGCGACCGGCGTCCTGACCTTCGTCTTCAGCTGGAACGAATTCGCGGTGGCCCTCAATCTCACCATGAAGCAGACGGCGACGGTGCCGGTCGCAATCGCCAAATTCGCGCAGGACTTCGAGATTCTCTACACGCAGATGGCAGCAAGCGCGGCGCTGTCGATCCTCCCGGCACTCATCCTTCTGCTGATCGGCCAACGCTACATTGTCAAAGGACTGACCCAAGGCGCGGTGAAGTAACGCCGTGATTGACCGCCACGAGTAAGGGCTGCCCGCCGTCGCGGGCCGGTTCAACGGAAGTGACCATGAAAGCAGTCTTCGTCCTGTTCGATTCGCTCAACCGGCACATGCTGGGAGCCTATGGCGGCACGCGTGTGCCGACCCCGAATTTTGATCGGCTCGCCGCGAGGAGTCTTACCTTCGACACCCATTACGTCGGCAGCCTCCCCTGCATGCCGGCGCGCCGCGACATGCTCACCGGCCGGCTGACCTTTCTTCATCGCAGCTGGGGCCCGCTGGAGCCTTTCGACAACGCCTTTCCGGAACTCCTCCACAACGCGGGCGTATACAGCCACCTGATCACCGACCACTTCCATTATTGGGAGGATGGCGGGGCCACCTACCACAATCGCTACGATACCTATGAGTTCGTGCGCGGGCAGGAAGGTGATCCTTGGAAAGCCATGGTCCAGCCGCACTGGGAGCGGCTGCGGGAGATGTATCACGCTCGCCAGTTCACCACCGAACGCCGCGAGTATTTTTCGCAGAACATCATCAATCGGGAATTCATCCGGGAAGAAAAGGACTTCCCCTCGGTTCAATGCTTCGCGCATGGATTCGAATTTCTCGACCGTAACCGCGATGCGGACAACTGGCTGTTGCAGATCGAGACCTTCGATCCGCATGAGCCCTTCACGGCGCCCGCGCGCTTCAAACAGGCGTTCGATACCGGTTGGACCGGCCCCATCCGTGATTGGCCCCGCTATGGCCGGGTCGACGAATTGCCGGAAGAATGCGAGGAGCTGCGCGCGAATTATTATGCCATCGTCTCGATGTGCGATTTTCTCATGGGCGAGTTGCTCGATTACTTCGACAAGCATGACCTGTGGAAGGACACGGCGCTCGTTGTGACCACCGACCATGGCTTTCTGCTCGGCGAGCACGATTTCTGGGCGAAGAACCGCATGAATCTCTATGAGGAGATCGCCCATATCCCCCTCTTCCTGCACGATCCCCGCCAGCCGAGGAATGGCGAGCGCTGCGCCGCGCTGACCCAAGCGGTCGATCTCGCGCCGACCTTTCTCGATCTCTTCGGCGTCGCGTCGGCGCCCGAGATGGAAGGGCGCTCCCTTCTTGCCGCCGCGCGAGGCATGCAACTCCGCGAGGCAGCCTTGTTCGGCTATTTCGGTGGCGCTGTGAATGTTGCCGATGGGCGCTATACCTACCACCGTTTTCCAGCGGATCTGAACAACCAGGAGATCTATCAGTATACGCTGATGCCCACCCATATCTTCTCGCCTTTCTCGACGGAAGAACTGTCGCAGGCGAGCCTCTCCAACGGCTTTCCCTTCACCAAGGGCGCGAAGGTGCTGAAAGTGCCCGTCACCGATCGCTCGCCGATGTACAATGTCTATGGCCCCGGCGCGCTCATCGAGAACGGGACCCGTCTTTATGATCTCGTCACCGATCCCGGGCAGGAACGGCCGCTGGCCGACCCCGATGCGGAGCAACGGCTCGTGTCCTTGATGAGCCGCTTGATGGCTGACAATGAAGCCCCCCCGGAGGCCTTCGCCCGTCTCGGGCTGCCCGCGCCGGCATCGCGGGAAACCGAAGAGGTTGCGACAGGGTCATGAGGGCGGCCTCCATCAGGACGCGATCCGGCGACTTGCGACAGTTCGCGGCCGTTCGCCGGATCACACTGGATGATGGCCCGGAACGCGGCGTGCGGGCGCTCGCCTTTTCGACGGGGGGCGGGCTCGATTTCTGGGTGCTGTCCGATCGCTCGCTCGATATCGGACCGCTCTGGTGGCGCGGTCTGCCGCTTGCCTGGCAAGCCCCCACGGGCTTCATGAGCCCCGCCCTGCACGATGCGGAGGGCGATCAAGGTTTCGGCTTCAACAGGAGTTTTTCCGGCTTTCTGGTCACCTGCGGCCTCGACCACATCCGGCAGCCTGCGGATGGCCATCCACTGCATGGCCGGCTCCCCTTCACGCCGGCGCGGGTGACGGCTTATGGAGAGGATTGGGAACGCGACGAGCCGGTCCTGTTCTGCGAAGGCGAAGTCGTCCAGGCGCGCCTCGGTGGACACGCCTTCCGTCTTAAACGGCGCATCGAAGCAGCTATTGGCGGGTGCTTCCTCTCCATCACGGATGAGGTCGAGAACATCGGCACGTCGCCCAGTCCGCAAGCGAGCCTTTATCATTTCAATCTTGGCTTTCCCGCGCTTGCCGATGGAACACGCGTCGAGCGCGACGGGCAGAGACTGCTCGGTCCGCTCGTGGTGCCGGACGCGACCGCATCTCGCGACAGCTTCACGACGGCGATCGAGAACGACGACCTTGCGCGCTGCCGGGTTGCAACGCCGTCACTTGGCCCCACAGGGCTGGGAATCGACTTCGCCTGGGGACGCGCATCTCTGCCTTATCTGCAGCTCTGGCACGATCTGCGCCCCAACGCCTGCGTGCTCGGCATAGAACCTTGCACGAGCGCGCGACGGGATGGCGGGCTGAGCGGTACAGAAAATAAGCTCGTGCCCGGTGAAAGACGTATTTACCAATTACGAGTCACTATGCGCGAACTATCTGACGCCGTTGATGTAACCGAGTTGTAGAGACCACGACCATGAGGATCTGGGCAAAGGCCTCACAGGAGGCCAGGCTAGGCGGGCGTTTAGCCACTTTGGCGAAACTGTTGCAGACAATCCGACATAAGCGGGACGGCTACAAGCCGGAGCGCCACTATATGCGCGGGCCGGGACCGAAGGCGCTGGCAAAGGGTCGCGCGCAGAGCGCTCCTTAAGCCATCCGGCATTCAGGGCTGACATGGTACCCACGCCGGTCATTCCGGGGCAAGCCGCGCGCTTGAGCCCGGGATCATCGCCGAGGCGACCTGTGATAGTCTGGTAATCGTTGTCGAAGACGGGCAGCCTTGTGGAGCGCAGTTGTTCGTTCTCGGGGATACCGCCTGTGCCGTTCCCAGGATGACCGCGGCATAATCGAGACTGCCCCCGTCTTCCCTCATCGCTCGAAGAGGGCAATGGTCAGCTTGCCTGTTCGAGGACGCTTGGAGAGGTTGCGATCCGGAGTTTCGCCGTCGCCGTCTCGTCAATGGCGAGCGGGTCCGGACGAATGGCCACGGCGTAGATGTCACTCGCGGCCCGGATCGATACGAGACCAGCGCGCACGTCGCAGAGGACACGCTCGGGATCGCGCAACTTCGGAGCACCAAATCCACCGGCACCCGCCGTGCGCATGCTGAGCACATCACCCTTCTTCAGCGCGTAGGTTCCCTTGGAATGGAGGTAACGTTCCTCCGGGGTATCGGGGTTGAGCACGGTGGCGGCGCAGGTGCCGGGGAGGCCTCCTTCCAGCCCGTAGGGATGGTTCTCGTAGCGATCGCCCAAATTGGTGACAAGCCCCACATCGGCGACAAGGCGCAGGTCCTTGCGCAACGCCATGCCGCCGCGAAAACGCCCCGCCCCGGCTGAGTCGGGAATGAGCTCCATGCGCTCGATAAAGACCGGCGCGTTCATTTCCTGCACCTCGACCGGCGTGTTCGTGCCATTGGTTGGCGAGGTGGTCGCTTCCTGGCCGTCGCGGTGCCGGTGCGCCCCGACGCCGCCGACCGCCGACATCCATGCCAGAAACGGCTTGCCTGTAAAGGGGCTCACAGAACCGCTCACCTTGGGATTGCAGAAGCCGGAGCTTGCCGTGATGACGCGATCGGGGACGACCTGGGCGAGCGCTCCCATCACGACCTCATAGATGCGGTTGGCGGTGACGGCCCGTGCGCCGCTGGCGGCACCCGGCCGGGGATTGACGAAGCTGCCCTGGGGCGCCCGGATCTCGATGCAGCGGATGATGCCGAAGTTCTGCGGCGCTCGCGGCAGGGTCACGGATTTGACAGCGGCGATGCAATAGGACCGCGTGTACTGCATGTAGGCGTTCATGCCCGCGTCCCGCTGCGGACCAGTCCCCTCGAAATCGCAGATGATGCGATCCTCGGCGATGGTCAGCGCCATCTGCATGTGGACAGGCTCCGTGCCCGGCCCGACGTCGTCGAGCTTGTCGGAAAAGTGGTACGTGCCCTTGGGCAGCTCATCGATAGCCGCCAGCATCGCTTCCTGGCTCTGCACCAGGATCTGGCGCATGCAAGCTGCGAACTGCTCAGGGCCATACTGCTCGGCCAGCGCGCGTATGCGGTTGGCGCCCACCATATTTGCCGCGAACTGCGCGTGGAGGTCGCCGATGACGTCCTTGACGCGCACGTTGGCCTCTATGATCCGCAGGATCTCGCGGTTCGGCTCCCCGTTCTTGAAGAGAAGCGTGGGAAGGAAGCGGATCCCTTCCTGGCATGTCTCGCGGACGCCCACAACCTCCTCGCTGCCCGGCGCGCTGCCGCCGACATCGATATGGTGGGCGATGTTGACAGCGTAGCCGACCAACCTCTCGCCGAGATAGACGGGCGTGACCATGAAGAAGTCGGGGAGGTGACCGGAGCCGATGGTCGGATCGTTGCAGATCACGGCGTCACCCGGCCCGAGGCTGCCGACGGGATAGTAGTCCAGCATCTGGCGCACGGTGAACGCCATCGAGCCGAGATGGCCGGGGCTGTAGTCGCCCTGCGCCACCATGTTGCCCTCCGCGTCGAAGACGCCGGTGGAGAAGTCGGATCCTTCGCGCACGGTCATGGAATAGGCGGTGCGCAGGAGCGTGCTTCCCATCTCCGCGGCCGTTGACAGAAGGCCGCCCCAGACCACCGAGAAGGTCACGGGGTCGATGGTCGTGTCCAAGGGTTCGATCGAGCTCATGGCGGGCGCTCTCAGCTGAGTTCGGTGACAAGATTGCCGTGCGGATCGACACGCGTTGTGCTGTCGGGCGGCAGGACGATGGTGGATTCGCGCTCCTCGACGATGGCCGGACCTGTGACCACATCGCCCACGCTGAGACGGTAGCGGTCATAGACCGTGCAGTTCGTGAAACCGTCCGTCTCGGGAAACCAGACCTGGCGCGCGCCCTTGACGGCACGCGTCACGTCACCCTCGAGCGGCTCGAGATCCTCCATGGTGAGGACCGAGCCGATGGCGGTTGCCCGCAGGCGCCAGTGCACACCGACGACATCCCAGCCGGTCTCGAAGGTGCGCGCGCCATAGGAGCGCGCATAGGCTTCGAAGAAGGCCTGGCGCAGCGCGGGAAGGTCCACCGCCGTGTAGGGATAGGGCGGCAGATCGACCGCGATCTCGTAGCCCTGGCCGGCGAAGCGCATGTCGCAGCTCGCCGTGAAGCGCTGGCGCTCCGGAATGACGCCGGATCGCTCCATCTGTTCGCGAGCGCGCGCCTCCAGATCCGCGAATAGCGCGTTGAGGGTCGGGATGACGGCCTCGTCGAGGGTCATGACCTGCGTGCGCGCAAGATCGAGCGAGGTCTCCGCCATGAGGAGGCCGACCGCGGATTCGACGCCGGCCGCGCGCGGAAACACGACCTTCGGGCAGCCGAGCATGCGGGCAAGCCGCGCGCCATGCACCGGGCCCGCGCCGCCGAAGGGCACGAGCGCGAAGCTGCGCGGGTCCTTGCCGCAGCTGATGGTGACGGCCCGCGCGGCCTGAGCCATCTGTTGGGTAACGATCTCGTGGATGCCCCATACGGCCTGCATGGTATCGAGACCAAGCGGCTGGGCGATCTCGCGGTCGATTGCCTCCCTTGCGCCAGCTCCATCCAGGCTCATCTCGCCGCCGAGGAAATAGTCAGGATTAAGGTAACCGAGCGTCAGGTCTGCGTCTGTCACCGTTGGCCGCTTGCCACCTCGGCCGTAACACACCGGCCCAGGCACCGACCCCGCGCTTTCCGGCCCGATCGAGATACCGCCGAGCTCGACCTTGGCGATCGAGCCGCCACCCGAGCCGATCTCGATCAGATCGACGGCCGGGATGCTGACGGGGAGCCCACTGCCCTTCTTGAGATGCGTCATGTCCACCTCGAACTGGCTCGTCAGCAGCGGCTTGCCGCCCTCGACGAGACAGAGCTTCGCGGTGGTGCCGCCCATGTCGAACGAAATGAGGTTGTCGGTGCCGGCCGCCGGCGCGAAGCGGGCCGCTGTTAGCACACCCGCCGCCGGCCCGCTCTCGATGATGCGGATCGGGAAACGCTTGACCACATCGGCGGTGGCAACGCCTCCGTTCGATTGCATGATCAGCATGGGTCCATCCACGCCCATGCGCTTCAGCTCCTCGTCGAGCCGCTCCACGTAGTTGGCGACGCCCGGCATGACATAGGCGTTCATGACCGTCGTGCTCGTGCGCTCGAACTCGCGATAGAGCGGCGAAACGTCGGAGGAGATCGAGACCATGATCTCCGGCACCTCTTCCCGGAGGATCGCCTCGACCCGCCGCTCGTGATCGGGATTGGCATAGCTGTGGAGGAAGCACACGGCGACCGCGACGATGCCGTTGGCGCGAAGCTGTTTCGCCACGTCACGCACGGCCGCCTCGTCGAGCTCCGTTTCGACCGAACCGTCCCAAAGCATGCGCTCCGGCACCTCGAAGACATGGTGACGTGGCACAAGTGGAGCCGGACGGCCCGCCGCGTTGTCGTAGAGTTCCCAGCGCTTCTGACGGCCGATCAGGATCACGTCGCGAAAGCCGCGTGTAGTGATCAGGGCCGTTGGCGGCCCCTTCCGCTGGATCACCGTGTTGGTTGCTATCGTCGTGGCATGCACGACCTCCGAGACGCCGGACATATCACGCGAGCCAGATGCCATCAGGCCCCGCAACCCTTCAAACACCGCCTCCGCGGGATCAGCCGGCGTGGACAACACCTTGCCGATATTGAAGCTGCCCGTCTCCGGATCCAGCACGGCGAAATCCGTGAAAGTGCCGCCGATATCGATGCCGATACGCAGACCCATCTCAAACCCCTCTCTGGGATGATTTGTTTAGCTACTTAATAACGCTTTGAAGGTCAGATCAACCCACTCGCCAGGGCGCGGCGTACTATTTTTATGAGATTCAACTTATGGTTATGAAGAATAGTTGCGACAGCGCACCAGCTCCGCGCGAGTGCGACGGCGGTAATCCCCCCATCCAAGAGAGCCGCGACTAAACGGCGGCCTGGGCCTTGGTCGTCTTCTCCCGGCCGAGGCCGAGATAGGCCTCCTGGATCGCCGGATCGTTGCGAAGCTTGGCCGCCTCGCCTTCCAGCACGACGACACCGTTGCGCAGGACGTACGCACGGTCGACCAGCTCCAGTGCGTGATTGGCGCTCTGCTCGACCATGATGATCGTCAATCCTTGCGCCTTCCAGCGCGCGAGGATCTCGTAGACCCGGTCGACCATGAGCGGCGAGAGGCCCATGGACGGCTCGTCGATACACAGGATCCGCGGCCGTCGCAGCCAAGCGCGCGCCATCGCCACCATCTGCTGCTCGCCTCCGGACAAGGTACCCGCCAGCTGGCTCAGCCGGCTGCCAAGCCACGGAAATTCCGCGATCACGTGCTCCAGGTCCTGTTCCAGCTTCTTCGCATCTCCCTTGCGACGAGAGAAAGCGCCCATGAGCAGGTTGTCGCGCACGGTCAATTCCGCGAACATGCGACGCCCCTCGGGAATGGACGCGACACCCTGGTCGATCACCTCGGCGGTCGTGCGGGCTTCCAGCGGCTTGCCGAAGAAATCGACCTCGCCCTTGCGCGGCTGCACCAGCCGCAGCACGGTCTTGATGGTGGTCGATTTGCCCGACGCATTGCCGCCGAGAACGGCGACGGCCTCGCCTCGATTGATATGGAGCGACACGTCGAACAAGGCTTGAACCGGTCCATAGAACACATCGATGTTCTTGAGCGCGACCGCCGGCGTTCTGGGATCCCCGAGCAGGTCCTGCTCGGGGCCATGCTGGAGATGGCCTCCACCGGTCGCGGCGGGCGTGGCTGGCAGAGCGCCGCTGATCGCTTTGCCGAGATAGGCAGCGGTCACCTCCGGATGCGCGAAGGCTGCGTCCGGTTTATCGTCGATAATCGCCCGGCCATGCGCCATGACGATCGTGCGCTCCGCCAGGCGGCGAACGATATCTAGCTTGTGCTCGATCATGATGATCGCCATGGCGGGAAAACTCTTGCGCAAGTCCAGCAGCAGGTCCGCCAGCTCATGGCTCTCGGTCGGGTTCATGCCCGCTGTCGGCTCGTCGAGGAGAAGAACATCTGGCCCGGCCGCCAGCGCGCGCGCAATATCGAGACGGCGACGATTGGCATAGGAGAGACTGTGTGAGGGTTTGTCCTTGCGCGAGACCAGGCGGTCACCGAACAATGCCATCACCGCCTCGGCTCGCTGCCGTGCCTCTTCTTCCGCATGCCGATAGGCCGGCAATCCGAGCAACGCTGCGATGGGTTCTGCGAAGGCACCGAAGCGCTTGGGCTTCGCGCCACCGCCGATCAACGCACGCTGAGTGCCGACCATTACGCTGTCCGCGATCGTGAGGGCGGGAAACACCCGGCTTGTCTGGAACGTACGTGCCACGCCGAGCGCGGAAATCGCTTCCGGCGAACGCCCGTCGAGGCGGCTGCCCTTGAAGGTGATCCGCCCGGCCGTAGGCCGCACGAAGCCGGTGATGGTCTGGACGAGTGTCGACTTGCCGGCTCCGTTGGGGCCGACGATGCCGATGAACTCGCCCGGGCTCACATGGATGGTGACATCATCGATGGCTTTCAGGCCACCGAAGCTCACGCTGACATTCTCGATGGCTAGCCCGTCGGCAGCCTTGGCGGGCGCTGCCACGGGGCGATGAAGCACGGCGACCGTCATCAACGAACTCCCGCAATGCCCTGCGGACGGAACCGCAGCGTGAGATAGAGGATCGCGCCGAACAGGATCCTCCTGTAGTCGGCGAAATCGCGAAGCACTTCCGGCAGCACCAGAAGAAGCACGGCGCCGATCAAGGCACCGGTGAGATTGCCGAGCCCACCGAGGACAATGATGGCCACCATGAGAAAGGAGCTGTCGAGACGGAAGCTATCCGGGCTGATGAAGCGATGCAGGAAGGCGAAGGCTCCTCCGGCTAGCCCGGCGCAGGCGCCCGCCAAAGCAAAGGACGTGACCAGATAACGCCGCACCGGCAAGCCCGCAGCATGGGCAGCGACTCGGTCCTCGCGGATCGCCCGCCAACTGCGGCCGACCGGGGAAGCCAGAAAGCGCCCAGCCGCGAAGATCGCGAGCACAAGCAGCGCCAACGCCTGCCAATATTGTGCCGCGAGGCTGCTCATCGACACCCCTGGCGCCACAAGAAGGCGTGGACGCGGAATGCCGAAAATACCGTTCGGGCCGCCGGTCACATCCGTCCAGTTGAGAAGGACGAGCCAGATGAGGACGCCCATCGCCAAGGTCGCGAGGCCGACCACATGGCCCGTGAGCGAGGCGCACAACAGGCCGATCATGGCCGCCAGGATGGCAGTGGTGACTGCCGCGAGCAGGAAGGCAAACTCCGCGGGCACGCCCCACAGCTTGGCGGCGAGCGCCGCCACATAGGCACCGACGCCGAAAAAGCCAGCGAAGCCGAGGAACATGATACCCGCCGCTCCCGATAGCATCGTCAGGCCCACGCTGAGCAGCGCGAAGATGACGATGACGAGACCGACCTGCACCACGTAGTCCGACAGGCCAACGAGAGGCAGGAGCGCGAGGACGGCGACGGCAGCCGCGAGCCAGACATAGGGGATGCTCAGCGGCCGGCCGGTCATTAGCGGCTGACCGCCCTGCCCGATCATGATGCTGGTCGACGGCATGACGCCCGATGCGCCACGCGAACCGCCTAGGGCATCGAGCCGCTTGTCGCCGAGCAAGCCCTGCGGGCGGACGGTGAGAATGAGGAGAAGCAGGCCAAAGGCTACCATATCGCGGAAGCCCTCGCCGACATAACCCACAGCCAAAGCCTCCAGCACGCCAAGCAGAAGGCCGCCCACCACGGCGCCGGGTATGCTGGCAAGCCCGCCGAGCAGGGCGGCGGTGAACCCCTTGAGCCCGAACGGCACGCCCATCTGCGGATAGAGGTTCTGATAGTACATCGCCACCATCACGCCGGCGATGGCGGCGAGCGCGGCCCCAAGGCCGAAGGCGAGCTGCCGGAGCCGATCGGTCGGAACTCCCATCTGGCGCGCTGCATCGAGATCCTGGGACATTGCCCTGAGGGCTCGGCCTGACCAGGTGTAAGTCAGGAACAGCCAGAGACCGACCATGATGACGAGCGACAGGACCAGGATGGCGATATCGACACCGGTGATGTAGGCCGCGCCCACAACCCAGCTGTAGTTGGAGAACGGGCTGGGAAAGCGATGCGCCTCGGGCGTCCAGATGATCTCCGCCGCCTGGTCGAGCATGAAGGTGAGCGCCAGTGTGGACAGGAGCGGCGCGATCCAGGGCGCATTCTCCAGAGGGCGCAAAGCGATGCGCTCTATCGCCATGCCGAGGAGCGTCGTGCCGAGGATCGATGCGATAACAGCGACCCCGAGCGGAAGTCCCAGGTTGATCCCGGTATAGGCGAGGAACGCGCCGAACATCAGCAGCGAGCCCTGCGCGAAATTGATGAGATTGGTAACGCCGAAGATCAGCGAGAAGCCAATCGCAACGAGCGCATAGACGTTGCCGATGACAAGGCCGTTGAGGATCTGGCTAAGGAATTCGATCATGTGCCGCGTCGCTCCGGATGGGAGGATCGGAAGACCCGCCGCGACGAACGCGGACAAGGCGCGGAAAGTGCAGGATCGGTATCGCGGGCTGGTTAAATGATCAGCCCGCGCTTTATTTATTTATACGGAGCGTAGGTATTGCCCTTGACCACGATATAGTTGATCTGACGCGGGCCAAGATCACCAGACCCTTCATACTTCAGCGTGCCGCTCACGCCCTGCAGCGGACCCGACGCGGCAATCTGGTCGCGGATAGCCTGCCGTGTGATCGGCGCCCCCTTGGCGGCCAGCGCCTCCATGGCCTTCGTCACGATGAGCATGGCGTCGTAGGTAAAGGCCGAGTAGTAATTCGGCGCCTTGCCGTATTTCGCCTCATAGGCCTTGCTGAAGGCGGCCGACTCCGGGGCCTCGGCCAGGAAGGGGGTCGGCATGATGACCCCTTCGGCGGCACCGCCCGCAAGCTCGATGAACTTGGGATCATTGAGCGTATCCGTGCCGGCGACCTTCATGCCGGGGTCGGCCTGACGCAGCTGCTGCATGAAGAGAGCAGATTCTGCGTAGTGGCTGACAAGGAAGATGCCGTCGGGCTTCGCAGAAAGTATCTTGGTGATGAGCGGACGAAAATCCCGCGTTTCCGGAATCATCGCCTCCGACAAGACAACCTCGACGCCCACGTCCTTCAGCGCCTTCGAAACCATCGTATTCGTCACCATGCCCCAGTCATCCTTGAAATAGACCAAGGCGACCTTCTTCATGCCCATCACTTTGGTCAGGAGATCGACATGAGGCTGCACCATCGATGCGTGAGTCGGCGTCGTCCGAAACTGGTAAGGACTGATCTTGACATAGTCCGGATGGCCGGCGGTCGGGGCAACCTGCGCAATATGCGCTTCCGCCAGGATCGGCCCGGCAGCCATTGATTCGGTGCTCGTCTGGCCGCCGATGACCGCCAGCACGGCCGCATCCTGCGCAAACTTCTGGGCAATATTCGCCGCCTCGCGGGGCACCCCGCGGCTGTCCTCGATGCGGACCTCGACAAGACGGCCGCCGATGCCACCCTTCGCGTTGATTTCCCCCACGAACATGTCGGCGGCTTCGCGGAAACGCAATCCCAACGCCGAGCGTTCACCGGTCATCGGACCGAACATGCCGATGACCAAGGGATCCGCAGCGCGGGCCGGGGCCCCCGCGATCAGAGCGGCGAGCGTTCCCGCCAGCACGATTCCAAATCCACGCATGTGATTTACCCCTCTGGTCTCTCATTGCAGGAGACTTTGGCTCGCCAAGCGAGTGACAAAAGTTTAGCTATTAAACTTGTTGGGCAACAAGCTTAAATTTTATCCAGCGCGAAATACTTTTATGACTGATCCACCGCGGGCGACGAATATGCATATTTCTGAGTATGTTATTGCAGAATCCCGCTGCGGCGCGCCGTGGAACACGCTGTAGGGTATGCCTCCCACACTAGAGAAAAGCGCCGCCTCATCAGCGCAAATGCCGCGAAAACATGCACAGGTGAGCGTCCGCACTTAACGCTCGACATGTCCAGCTAAACATTTCGCTTGCGAGCAGCGAGGAGCTAAGGCCTTATGTCTGCATGTCACGTATTGCCTCGCCCAATGCCGTCGCAACGCCGTCCGGCTCCGCCCGGGACTTCGAGCTCTATGATGAGCTCATGCCCGTTCGTCGCTACAAGATGCTGCTTCAGGCTTTTCTCAAGCGCCGCGGCTCCGGCAGCCGCCAAGCCATCGCCGAAGCACTGGGCAATACGCGCAGCTTTATCACCCAGATCACGAGCCCGGCCTATGATCTCGCGATCCCGGCGCAGCATGTCCGCACGATCGTCAAGATCGCGGGCCTCCAGCCAAATGAGGAGCGGATGTTCCTCGACGCCTATATCGCCGCTCATCCCGAGCGTGCCTCGGAGATCCTCGGGCGCGGCCAATCAGGACCCGGCAGCGCCACGATGACTTTGACCATCCCCCAGCTCACCAATCCGGCCGCCCAGCGTCGCCTCGAAGCTCTGATCGAACGCTTTGCCCGTGACGTAGCCGCAACCATGATCGCCAACGAAGCGGACACCGGCCCTCATGGAGAGCAAGAGGATTTGCCGTGAACAATCCGCTCGATCTCGGCGGCGTCATGCTCAGCGTGCTCGCCTGCGATCCGCGCGACCAGACGCTTGGCATCGCCCTCGCCTCGTCGGCGATTGCCGTGGCAGCCCGCTGCCCACATCTTGTTGTCGGCAAGGCTGTCGTCGCGAGCCAGGGCTTCAGCAACCTCAAGGTGGGACCACTCGCGCTGGACCTTATCCAATGCGGCCTGACCGTACAGGAGACGATGCAGGCCCTGCGCCAGCACGACCGGTGGATGGACTACCGCCAGATCGCCATCGTGGCAGCCTCCGGCGATATTGAGGTGCACACCGGGTCCATGAACGTGAACTGGGCGGGCCATGTCAGCGGGAGCGGCTTTGTATGCCTTGGAAACGGTCTGCCCGACCCCTCGGTGCTCGCCGCCATGCAGCGGCGTTTTGCCGATGGGCAGGGGCAGCCGATGGCAGAGCGCCTCCTCGCTTCCCTCGAGGCCGCGCGCGGACATCTCGGACCCGAAAGCCCGCTCGTCTCCAGCTCCCTTCTCGTACGTGCACCGGACGAAACGGTTCATATTGATCTGCGGGTGGATCTCGCGCGCGATCCGCCCGAGGCCGGCGGATGCGCGCTGGCTGATCTGCGCCGCTTGTTTGAACGCTACCTGCCACTCACCGAGATTTACCAGAAACGTTCCATGTCGCCGCATCCGACCTGATCGGCCGGGGCGCCAGGGCAAAGGAGGATTGATATGACCTTCACCATCGTCGCCCGTGATCCAGACACCCGCCAGCTCGGCATTTGCCTTGCCACGAGCCCTCTTGGTGTCGCATCCCGCTGTCCCCACGTTCGTGGCGGGGTCGCCGCCATTTCCTCCCAGTGCCACAGCAATTGGCGGCTAGGCCATATTGGCCTCGATCTCGCCGCCCGCGGTCTGTCGCCTGACGAAATCCTGCGCCTGCTCGCGAGCTATGATCCCCATTTTCACGCCTACCGCCAAGTGGGTATCGTGACGGTCGACGGCGCCGCTGCGGCCCATAGCCCGCCCAAAGGCGCGGCCTGGACTGGCCATCGCGTTGGCACAGGCTTCGTCGCGATGGGCAACGGCCTCGCTGGCCCCCAGGTCGTCGATGCAATCCATGACACTTTCGCCAGCGACACTGGTATCGATTTTGCCGAGCGGCTCGTCCGCGCCATCGAGGCCGGTTACGCGGCCGGCGGCGAACCAAAAGGACAAGCCTCCGCCGGCCTCGTCGTTTCGGCACCGGGCTGCGAGCGGCCGCTGGTCGACCTGCGGATCGACATGGCCAATCCATTGCCCAAGGACGGAGGGGACGCAGTCAGAGACCTGCGCCGCGCCTTCGATGCTTATAAGCCGCTCATTCCGTACTATGCCGACTATTGGCTCGATCATCCCGAGGTCAGCTACACCGAATGGCAGGAGAAGGCGGCCTGATAAGCCCGACCTCGCAGAGGGTTAGGCGCCGACGTCGCCGGCAATCCCGCGTCGCGCCTGGTCGAGTTCTTCAGAATAGCGGCGCAGGGCGTAGGCTTCCGTGAGCTCGCCCAGAACCTTCCGCTCGGCGAGGTTGTCAATGACCGCCAAGGCGTCAGTCTCCGCGGAATCGAACGCGGCCATTGCCTCTTTGACATTCATGGATGGCAGGAGCACCTGGTCACGGAAGGCCACAATGTCGGCAAGCGTATGCGCCTCTGCGCCGCCTTCGCTGCCAGCCGCGTGGGCCTGGGCAACCGAAGCGATCCCGACATAGCGGTCCTTTGCGTCGAGGACGATTGCCCGCGTGGCCGAACCGAGCGGGAAAGCCTTGCGAAAGGCCTCGATGGGCATGTCGACACGCGCCGTGCGGCTCGTCGGCCGCATCATGCGTCCGACGGTGAGATTGCGTATCCACCCGACGTCATAGGGGCTGCGGATCGTCTCACCGCGCAGATGCAGCCGCCATGTGGAGAATGAATAGCCGAAGAATTCGCGCACGATCATGCTCGAGGCAATGGCCGCGCAGAGTGCGAGACTGCCCGCACCGATGCTGCCCGTCGTCTCCAGTGTGAGGAAGGTCATCGTCATCGGCCCTCCGACGACAGCGACCGCAAGCGCGCTCATGCCCACGAAGGCCGACGTATTGATGTGCACGTCGAAGGCGGGCCATGCCAGGAGCAGCAGCCCGCCAAAAAGCTTGCCGAGCAGGGCTCCAAGGAATAGCGACGCGAAGAAGAGGCCTCCGCGAAAACCACAGCCCAGACAGATCGCCGAAGCAAGAGCCTTAAGCAAAAACACGCCCGCGAGAAGGGCGAGCGGCGTATGGCTGTTGAGCTCGACTAAAAGCGCGCCATGCCCAGCGGACAGCACCTGTGGCGTCAGCAGCGCCATCAAGCCCAACACCCCGCCGCCGATAGCGGGACGCAGCAGCATTGGTATGCGCGTATAACCGACCCACCGCTCAACCAGCGATACGCCCCGCATGATTCCGATGCCGACGAAGCCCGCAATGGCTCCGAGCAGGATATAAAGGGGGAAGTCGATCGTCGTCACGGCCGGCAGCGGATCGAACTGCAGGGGCACGGTTACACCGCCCAGCATGTCGGTAACCAGCATCGCCGTGAATGCAGCCACCATCACCGGCGCGGCCGTGGCGATCGAATAGGCGCCGATGATCAGCTCAAAGGCATAGAAACCACCTGCAATCGGCGCGTTGAACGCCGCCGAAATTGCCGCCGCCGTACCACAACCGACCAGCACGCGCATGTCCTGCCGCCTCAAGCGCAGAGCGCGGCCGGCCCTTGAGGCGAGGGCGCCGCCAATCTGCGTATAGCCGGCCTCGAGGCCGACCGAGGCGCCCACACCGTTGGAGAGGACCGTCTGTCCCGCAACGACCAGGCTATCGCGGGTCGACATCACGCCCCCATGAAGCGCGTTCGCCTCGATGGGATCAACCGCCACGCGCACCTTGCGCAACCGCATCCAATAGGCGATGGCGCCGAGGAGAAGCCCGCCCGCAGCCGGGACGAAGAAGCTATACGGCGGCAGATAGGTCGCGGCACTGAGACCTTCATCGAGCGCGACGCCGAACAGGACGTAGTGCGCGAGATGTGCGAAGCGGCTCATCGCCACGACTGCTGCGGCTGCAGCGCAGCCGATCCCTGCCGCAACCACGACAAGCAGGAATTCGCTGCGCCGCACCAGTGAACGGATGCGCTGCCGCCACTCGCCCGGCGTTTGGAGAAGGGGGATGGTCATGGAAACCGCTTGACGTGGAGGCGATAAGGACGGATCGGCTGCGCCGGCACGCCGATGCGCTCCCTTATCGCACAATCGCACGTCCCGCCATGAGGAGAGCGACGATTATAGCCTCTTCCCGCCCAACCTCGGTCGGCGCATTGATGTCCGGCGGTCAGCGGCGCGAGCGCAACCGGTCTGACGGAAGACCTCGCGCGCTCGCCGGTTGTCGAACGTGGCCTAAAGCGATCCGTGTGACGTGAGACCGGCACGAGGGGCGCGCGGCACTGCGACGCGCCCGCCTTGACGGATCCCGCGCAGTGCGCTCACTGACAATTGTGGATGTTTTTAGAAGGCCAGCTCGATCATGGACAACTCGCCGTCGCTATCGCTTGCTTTCGGCCGCGGCCATCTACCGATCGATGTGCCAGGCGATGTGGACGTCACGGTCATTCGAAAGGCCGTGCTGCCGAAGTTGCCCGACCAGGGGCAGGCCATTCTCGACGCCTTCGCGAAGCCTATCGGCGCGCGCCCTCTCGCCGAGCTGGCGAAAGGCAAGGAGAGCGCCTGCATCCTTATTTGCGATATCACGCGGCCGGTGCCGAACAAGCTTTTCCTGCGGCCCATGATCGAGACCATCATCGCGGCTGGCGTGCCGGCAGACCGCGTCACGGTTCTCGTCGCGACCGGGCTGCACCGCCCGAACGAGGGAGAGGAGCTCGCGGAACTGATCGGCGACCCATGGGTCCTGTCCCAGATCCGCGTTGAGAACCACTTCGCCCGCGATGACGAGGCCCATGTCGATCTCGGCCCCACGCCGACGCGTGGGACACCGGTCAAAATCGACCGGCGTTTCGTGGAGGCGGACCTGCGTATCGCTACGGGGCTCGTCGAGCCGCATTTCATGGCCGGCTGGTCCGGCGGCCGGAAAGTGGTGGCCCCGGGTGTCGCCGGTCATGAGACGATCCGCACGTTTCACTCCGCCCGTTTCATGGCCGATCCGCTGGCTGTGCAATGCAACCTTGTCGGCAACCCCCTGCATGAGGAGCAGCTCGAGATCGTCCGCAAGATCGGCGAGATCTACGCGCTGAACACCGTGCTCGACGAGGACCGCGACCTCGTTCACGTCACCTTTGGCGAGATCATCGAGAGCCATCTCGCGGCCGTCAGCTTCATCAATGCGGCGACGCGCATCCCCGTCGGCCGGCAGTTCGGCACGGTCATCACGTCCTCCGCCGGTTATCCGCTCGACAAGACCTATTACCAGACCATCAAGGGCATGGTGACGCCGCTCGACATCCTCGCCCCGGGCGGCACCCTGATCATCGCCTCCGAATGTTCGGAAGGCTTCGGCTCGCAGGAGTTCCGCGAAGCGCAGGAGCGGCTCGTCGCGCTGGGTCCCGAGCGCTTTCTCGCGACGCTCAAGGCCAAGTCACTCGCCGACATCGACGAGTGGCAGACGCAGATGCAGCTGAAGCCGTTGAATGCCGGCCGCGTGGTTCTCTACACCACTGGCCTCAACGATGCCGACAGGGCCGCAACGGGTGTCGAGATCACCACCTCGCTCGACGCGGCCATCGCCGAAAGCATCGCACGGCACGAGGACCGCAGCATCGCCATAATCCCCGAAGGACCCTATGTCGTCCCGGTCGTTGCGGCATGAGCGAGGGCATCGCCCATATCCATCTCGACGCGGTTGGCGGCGTTGCCGGCGACATGTTCTGCGCAGCGCTCATCGACACGTTTCCGGAACTCATGGAGCGGGTGCTGAGGGATCTGGAAGCGGTTCTGCCCGAAGCGGCCGGGCGACCTTCGCTTACGGCTGGCACGAGCGGCGCGATCCGGGTACAGCGGTTCAAGCTCCAGGCCACGCGACCGCCGGAGGCGCACCACCACCGCGGACACACAAGCAGCCGTCACGGTGGCGGAGCTGATCACAACCATCCAAACGGTGACAGTGAGGCGCGCAGCGATGAGCGCGCTGCCCCGGAGCATGTTGCGATCCACCGGCATGCGGATCATGGGCCTGGCAGCCGGTTCACTGACATGGTCGGACGCATCCAAGAGGCCGACCTGAAGCCCGGCACCGCTCCCCACGCGATCGCGATCCTGAGCATTCTGGCGGAAGCGGAGGCCTTCATCCACGGGGTTCCGATCGACGAGGTCCATTTCCATGAGATCGGCGACTGGGACTCGCTGGCGGACGTGGTCGCCGCCGGCTCAATCATCGCCGCCCTGCCGGGAACCCGATGGAGCGTCTCCGCGCTGCCGCGGGGGGCCGGGCTCGTCCAGACCCAGCATGGACTTCTTCCTGTGCCGGCCCCTGCGACCGCGCGGATCCTGATCGGCTTTCCCTTCCGCGATGACGGCGTGGCCGGCGAGCGGGTGACACCAACCGGCGCGGCGATCCTCAAGCATCTGGTAGCGGCACCGGACGGAGCGGCCACCGCCGCGGGCCGGCTCGTCGCAACCGGCACCGGAGCCGGCACACGCGACCTCAAGGTCATGCCCAACATTCTGCGCGCGCTGGCCTTCGGCGCGCCCGTCGCGGCCGAGACGCAAAGTCCACCCGCCCAGGACGAGGTCGTGGTGATGGCCTTCGACATCGACGACATGACCGGCGAGGAGATCGCCATCGCCGCCGACAAGCTGCGCGCCACCGCCGGCGTGCGCGATGTCGTCGTCGCGACGGCCTCGGGAAAGAAGGGACGGCTCATCCACACCTTCCGGCTCCTTGTCGAGCCAGCCCGGCGCGAGGCGGTGGCGCAGGTCTGTTTCCTCGAAACCTCGACACTTGGCCTACGCTGGCATCACGCGGCGCGCGAGATCTTGCAGCGGGCCGTCGTCACCGTGGAGCATGAAGGGGCGGCGCTGCCGGCCAAGGAGGCCTCGCGGCCGGACGGCAGCACGACGATCAAGGTCGAAAGCGACGCGCTTGCCGCTGCGGATGGTCTGGCCGCCCGTCGCCGGCTCGCTGCGGGCTACGCCCGCCGGGGGAAGCCATGATGGAGGTACGCACCATCGCCGCGCAGGACCGGCTCCGCGTGGTTCTTGCAAAGCTCCAGCCGCTGGCCATCGCCGTCTCGGGCGGGGTCGACAGCATGACCCTCGCCTATGTCGCCCATCGCTGGCATCCCCGGACAGCCAGGATGGTTCATGCCGTCTCGCCCGCTGTCCCGGCTGCGGCGACGGCCCGGGTGAAGGCGCATGCGGCGCGCCACGGCTGGGCGCTCGACGTGGTCGGAGCCGGAGAGTTCGACGATCCCGATTATCTCAGCAATCCGGTCAACCGGTGCTACTTCTGCAAGACTCATCTCTATGACCGCATCCGCGCCTTGAGCGGGGAATCGGTGATCGCATCCGGCGCCAATCTCGACGATCTCGACGACTACCGGCCGGGCCTGATCGCGGCCAAGGAGCGATCCGTCATTCATCCCTATATCGAGGCGGCTCTGGACAAGGCCGCCGTCCGTGCGCTCGCCGCCGTCCACGGCCTCGACGACCTCGCCGAGCTGCCGGCCCAGCCCTGCCTGTCGAGCCGTATCGAGACGGGGCTCACCGTGCGTGCCGAGGACCTTGCCTTCGTGGAGGCAGTGGAAGCGCGTCTCGCGGCGGCCGTCGGTGCGGGTGCGGGACGGGCTGCTCCCCTGCGCTGCCGGGTCACGCATCAGGGCATCGTCATCGAGAGCGACGGCGACAGGGCAGCCGTCGCGGCCATCGCCCGCGACATGTGCCGTGAGGCGGGCCGCCAATTCGCCGGCATTCGCTCCTACAGGCGCGGATCGGCCTTCCTGAGGGCCTGACCGGGGCGGATTGCATCAGGCGGATTTCATCATGGCAGATTTCATCTTGGATTGGGAGCGGGAGGCGCGCACCGGCGTGCCGGAGGCCGTGTTCTGTGCCGGCAAGACGGCCGGCGATATCGCCGCGATCATCGCCGCCGCGCGCGGCGAAGAAAGGCCCCTCCTCCTGACGCGCCTCAGCCCGGAAATCTGGGCCGGCCTTCCCGAGGCGAGCCGCGCCGGGCTCGACTATGACGCACGCTCGCGGACCGCCTGTCTCGGGGGGCGAGACGCGGGCCCCCAGCCATCGCGTTCCGTGGTGATCGTCGCCGCCGGCACATCGGATCTCGGCGTCGCGCTGGAAGCGCAGCGGACGCTGTGGTTTCACGGTATCGACGCGCCTTTGATCGCCGATGTCGGCGTCGCAGGGCTATGGCGGCTGATGGCGCGGATTGAGGAGATCCGGCACCACGACGTGGTTATCGCGGTCGCCGGCATGGAAGGCGCCCTGTTCAGCGTGCTCGCGGGCCTCGTCAAGGCGCCCGTCATCGCCGTGCCGACCTCGGTCGGCTATGGCGTCGCGGCAGGCGGCCAGGCCGCGCTGAGCACGGCGCTGGCCAGTTGCTCGCCCGGGATTGCCACGGTCAATATCGACGGCGGCTTCTCCGCGGCGATACTCGCCAAGAAGATGATTGACATCGGAAACGCCAATACTTGAGGGATACGCACACCTGCGTATTCATGCGCTAAGCCAACAGCAACGCGGTGCCATAAAGGCCTATCGCGAAGACCACATGCGCAATGATGCCGAGCGCCCTGGCTTTCGTGGGATTGGGCGCCCGGTTGCAGGCAACCCCGTTTCCCATGGCGGGCTGCATAAGGAACCACCCGAGGCCGACGGTGACGAGGCCGACAATGAGCGCCGGGCCGAAAGTCGGCGCGATTGTCCAGTCCGTGCCCCAGATGGCGAGCAGGGCGACGGCAAAGGAAATGCCGACCACATAGTGCATGATCCAGCCGATGGCGTCTTCCCCCGGCAGTGGCGCCGCCTTGGCGACCCCCTCGGGATGGACGAATGTGAGGCGGGGCATGTAACCGAACCAGCGCCCGGGCAGTTTCCAGGACGGGGCGGGACCACTCAGGGCAAAGCGAAGAACCTGCTGCCAGATGTCAAAAAGTAAAGTGGCTCCAATACCGATCGGGATCGCCTTGGCGATCAACTCCCAGACCCCGCCCATGATGCATCCTCGCTTGTCTCTGCGCTGTCTCTGTGATCGATTTTCTGCGGATGCGCAATGCGCGGGCGGGCGGAAGCCGTTTCAGGGCGCAGGCCGGCCAAGCCAGTCGATATGGCGCGCGACCGAAGCCGCCATGGCTTCTCTGCCGCCGGTCTGAATGACGCGGTCCCAGAACGCGCCGTAGATGGCATCATAGGCGAAGGGCTCAACCCGGGCCGCCACCGCTCTCACCGCGTCCTCGCCGAGGGGAATGAGGTTGGGATAGGAGCGCATGAAGCCGAGATGCCTGCGATCGGGAACGACCTGCAGCAGATCCCCCGACAAAATCGCGCCTCGCCCGCCTGCCCCTGCCGCCCAGTGCATCACCGTGCCTCCATCGAAGTGCCCCCCGGTCCGCACGAGCGTGACACCCGGGTCGATCTCCAGGGAATCGCCCTCCCACAAGACGACGCAGGAATCTGGCCGCGTTACCCATTGCCGATCGGCCGCGTTGAGATAGACGGGGATGCCGCCGAACGCGCGGCTCCATTCCACCAGGGTCGTGTAGTAATGTGGATGTGAGATGGCGATCGCCTTGAGACCACCGATGCCGTTGATGAGATCCACCATGGCGTCGCTGACGAGACTGACGCAGTCCCATAAGATATTGCTGCCGCTCGATGGCACGATGAGCGCCCGCTGATTGATCGCGAAAGCCGGCGCCATGCCGACCGCCATCAACTCCTCCTCATAGCGGAAGATCGGCATGTGGGAACGTTGCAGGCGCGCGAGCGTCGTCCACGTCTGGCCCCCCGGCGCCACGAACTGCCGTTCTTCCGCACAAATGATGCAGCGCTCGGGCGGCGCATCTCCCGGCGCATATTGCGTTCCGCAGGTGACGCAGATGAACGCGGTCATGGCCTTGCTCCCGGACTTGGTTCGTTCCGGAGCTATAGGTATAGCGCCCTCACCTGCCGATCCAGCACCTTGTTCTTGGACAGCGCCTGTCCAAGCTCGTCCATGTACCGTTCCGCGAACTGTTGCTACGGGGCGGACGAGCGCCGGGGTTACGATTCGCGGAGCTTTCCTCCAGGTATTGAGCAAATAACGCAAGCATTACATCGCTGATGCAATTCCCTGGAACGTTCCGTTGAAAATTTCGATCTGAGGCACAAGCGATAATCTCGCGCCGGTTTCATTTTAATTGACGCGCCCGCTTATCATCCCTAACACCTCTGGATACCTTCGGACGACGTGCATTTTTCATGTCCCTTCCTCAGCGAACCATCCTCGTCGCAGCTGTTTATCTCGGCACCTTCATGGCAACCCTCGCGATCAGCATCGTGACCGTTGCCCTGCCCGCGATACAGGTCGCATTGCGGACGGATCTGGCTGGCCTGCAATGGGTGGTGGGCTCATACGCGCTTTCACTATCCTCTTTCATGCTCTCGGCAGGCTCCGCGGGGGATCGCTACGGCCGCAAACGGATTTGGCTCCTGGGGGTTGGACTGTTCACGCTCGGGTCCGCAGTTTCGGCGGCAGCGCCTAGCCTCGCGGTTCTCATCGCAGGATGCGCGACGCAGGGCGTCGGCGGCGCTCTCCTTGTTCCCGGCGGGCTGTCGATACTAACCCAGGCGTTCAGCGATCCGCGGGAGCGCGCCCACGTGATTGGCGGCTGGTCTTCATTTGGTGCCGTCTCACTGGTGCTTGGACCGATGCTGGGCGGTCTGCTGGTCGACAACGTCGGCTGGCCCAGCATTTTCCTGATCAACATACCGATAGGCATACTCGCGATCAGCCTTGGCATACGTGGCATCGCCGAGAGTTCCGATCCAACGCATGCGGCTCTCGATCCGTGGGGCCAAGTGCTCAGCATCCTGTTCCTCGGAGCCTTGACCTACGCGCTGATCAGCGTCGGCAGCAGCGGCTGGACAGCTCCGGCCACGCTGACGGCTTTTCTTGTCGCCGCAGTCGCCTTACCGGCCTTCCTCATCATCGAAATGCGGGTAACGCGGCCCGTGCTGCCGCTTGATCTGTTCCGCGATCCGAGCTTCGCCAATATCAACTTCATCTCATTTGTCTTGGGATTCTCGGCTTATACGAGCCTTTTCTTCTTCTCCCTCTTTCTGCAGCAGGCGCAAGGATGGTCGGCATCAGCCACGGGATGGCGCATGTCGCCCGTGTTCATGGCGATGGCGATTATGTCGTCGAACTTCGGCTGGCTGGCGGGGCGCTTCGGCATCCCCCGCCTGATGCTGCTGGGATATGCCTTGATCAGCCTCGCGATGTTGGCGATGAGCACCTTCACTCCAACGACGCCTTATGGGACGATAGCCTTTCTCTTCGCGCTGCTTGGCTGCGGCATGGGACTTGCGGTCCCCTCCACGGGAACCGCCGTCATGATGGCAGCGCCACGCGAGCGAACGGGCGCTGCCTCATCGATGATGAACGCCCTGCGCCAAAGTGGCATGACAGTGGGGATCGCCCTGCTTGGGTCTCTTATGAGCGAGCGCGCCGTCACCTCCCTCACCCGCAATCTTTCATCCCACGCCGTCGCGGACGCCTCAGCCGTAGCAGCGCACCTGATGAAAGGACATGCGCCGGCTCCGGAGCTGGCTGTGGCGCATAGCGTGCTGCGGGCAATGCTCTCGCAGGCCTTCGCCGATGGATTTTCCGTGGCGGCCGTCGTGGCGGGGATTTGCGGCCTGGTCGCGGGGGTGACACTTATTCTTGTCGATCGTAATATTACGCGTCGGTAAGATCGAGGAATATTATCAAACGCTGCGAAGCGCATCCCTGCGTCTCGCCACATCAGGTGTACTCAGTTGCGTCAGCGTCCACATAGATGTCGGCCACCGTGTTCGGGCTTACCTGATCGGGCAGAAGGGCCGCGTCCTGGCTGCCAGTGATGGTCGCCGGCTGGCACCAATGGCTGACGACAAAGACCGGTCTTTTGCGATGGTCGCAACTCACCCTATGATCGCAAATCGCATGACGCGGGGGTCTGGCATTCATGAAGACGTTCCATGCCGAAGTCACCCTCGCGTCTGTCGAGACCGATGCGGCGAAGCTCGCCGCGCTCACCGACGTTCTCGCACCGAGCGAGATCACGCGCGCCGAAGGCTTTCGCCATGCTGCCGACCGCGGCCGCTTCGTGACGGCGCATGGGCTGCTGCGCGCAGCGCTCGGCATGAAGATCGGGCGCCACCCGGCTGCTGTTCCGCTCATTCGCAAGACGAGCGGGCAATGGGTCTGCGAAGAGGACGGCATACATGTCAGCCTCGCCCATTCTGGGACGTATGTCGCTGTGGCGACGGCCGATTGTCCGGCTGGAATCGATATTGAGGAAATCGCGGGCAGCGACGCGCTGGTGCTTGCGCGTGAATGGTTCAGCCCAATGGAGGCGGCCGCCATCGAGGCTGCCCCGCGAGTCCGGCGTGATATTCTGTTCCATCAGTATTGGACAGCCAAGGAAGCCGTCCTCAAGGCGGCAGGGACAGGCCTCTCCGTGCCGCTCGTGGACTTCAGCGTCCCGCCTCCTGATACCGTCCCCCGTGCCATCACGCTGCTGCAGCCTCATCCTCAGCTTGCCGGTCTCGCTGTCGCCAGCCTGCCAACCCCTGCCGGCTATGTGGCCGCGCTCAGCCTGCCTCATGGCGCCTGGACTATCGCGCAGCGCCACGAGGAAGCGGCTGCATTACTCTCCCGCTGCATCGAGGCCCTGCGTTGATTCCAGCTGGCCCTGCCCGTTAAGCGGACTGCCGCGTGAGTAACCCAAGGAGACAGGCCGGTCTCACTGCGGCGACGCTAGTCCATCTTACGCGCGCGACGGCTCGCCATGTTATGCACATGGACATGGGCGCCGGCGGGAATTGCCGCTGTCGCGGTCCCGATCGACTGACCGTATTTCAGGACAGCTTCGCCGATCCCATGACTGCGTAACGCCAGTTTGTGCCCGAGGGGGATGGGCTCGCGGAGCAAGACCTTATGGATACTCCCACCAATCCGCACCTGCGCCTCTCCGGCAAGGTCCCGCAAGGCCACGGCGACCGTGTCGTCAGGATGGATCGCCATCGCATCCCAGGCTTCGCCGGTCTTGGGCGCATGGATGGCGGCCATCAAAATGATCCTCCAAAGCGGGCGAAGCACTCGTCGCCTTCGCCGAAAATCTCGCCCCAGGTCGCAGTGCCCGAGGCGACCGCAAGCATCAGGTCGAACAGCTCGGCCGCGACGGCATCTGCAGCCTTCTCGCCACGGAACAGCGGGCTCGCATCAAAATCAATCTGCTCCGTGAGCACGCGGACGGTGCCGGGATGGCCACTGATCTTGATCGTCGGGGCGAGCCGGCTGCAGAAGCTGTTTCCAGGACCGGTTGTAAACAGCATGATCTGCGCGCCAGCGGCAGCGAAGCCCGTCAACGATTCTGGGGAGAAGCCCGGCCCGTCCATAACATGCAGCCCGGGCGCCGATGGCGGTTCGGCGAAGTCGAGCACGGATCGGATGGGTCGCTCGCCCGCCTTGGCGATCGCGCCGAGCGATTTCTCCTCGATTGACGAGAGCCCGCCGCGCACGTTCTCATGGCCGGGGTTGTTATAGAGCAGGTCGACGCCGAGCGCAGCGACCTCCTGCTCTCGGCGGGTGACGGCAGCGACCACAGCTGCGCCGACGATTGCATCAGCGGCGCGCTCGGCGAGCACATGCTCCGCCCCCAGCCATTCGAGCGTTTCGCCGATGACAGCCGTGCCGCCCAGATCAACGAGGCTGTCGGCGATCGCACCGACGAGGGGGTTGCTTATGATGCCGGAGGTTGCATCCGAATGTCCGCATTCGATGCCGATGAACAGATCGCTGACGGGCACCATGCTGCGGCGCTCCTCCGACAGGTCGCGCGTGAGCCGGCCCCCAAGGCGAATGCCGCGCTCCGTGAGCAGGAGCGCGTCCTCATGGACATCATCGAGCGTGATGATAGCGAGGGGCTTGCCGGACCGCGCCGTGATAGCCGCGCCGAGGCCGTCGGCGCTCGGCCTGTCGACGCCGACGATCAATGTCGCACCGATGTTGGGATGGCAACCGAGACCGACCAGCTGCGCGGTATGCATGGCCTTGTCGGGCCCAAGCTGGCCCCGCCCGTAGGGTGTCGCAACACATGTGCTCCCGGGCAAGGCCGCCGCGATGCGATGGGCCGCGGGCGCGATCAACCCGTTGATCCCGAGCACGAGCAAGCCATTGCGAACACCCGCCCGGCCGTGCGCGCGCGGAAAACCAAGGAAGCTCGCAGTGTCACCCTGCATCACTTCTTGAACCTTCCCCATTCTATTCTTCCTTTGGACGTCACTGTTGTCAGTCGTCGCGATCAGCCGGCGTAGAAGGGCTCAGGAAGCCCTGCAACGCCGGGCTCGAAGGCGAGCACCGCGCCGGCGAGCGGCTCCGCCTCCCGCTGCTGCGGGGTAAGACCCTGCGTCGCGGTGGTGACGAAAAGCGTGCGCAGCCCCGGCCCGCCGAAGCTGCAGGAGGTGGGATTGGAGACAGGTAATGACACGAGCGTGTCAAGGCGTCCATCCGGCGAGAAGCGCGCCAAGCGGCCCGCGCCGAAGCGCGCGTTCCAGACGAAGCCTTCCGCGTCGACGGTCGCGCCATCGGGCTTGCCGGGCGCCACGCCGGCCGGGACGAATGGCCTTCGCCCCTTGATCTCACCGGTATCGACATCGAGATCCAGGCACTCGATCGCACCGCGTGAGGAATCGGCGAAATAGGCCCTGTCGCCCGTCGGGGAGAAACAGATCGCGTTGGGAACTGTCAAGCCGTCAAGGACCCTTTTGCAGGACACACCAGGACCGACGCAATAGAGGCTTCCCGTGGTGGCGCGTCCGAAATCCCACATCGTCGAGAACCAGATGCGCCCTCGCGCGTCGCATCGCGAGTCATTGATGCGATTATCCGCGTGGCCTTCCTCCACCGGCAGCAGCGGCAGCAAAGCCGCGGTGGCGGTATCGAACGCATAAAGGCCGGACTTCAGTCCCAGAACAAGCCCTCCTCCACGACGCAACATCACCGCACCCGCGAGCTCGGGCAGCGGCCACCGCGTCACAACGCCGTTTGCGTCAAGTCTGGCCACGGACGGCGCGCGAATGTCGACCCAATAAAGTGCTTCTTCGCACTGCGACCAAACCGGCGATTCGCCCAGCACGTCTATTGCCTGTGTGACGGCCCTCACGTTGCTTTTCCCCTCGCCTTCTTCTTGGCCACAGCCGGCGCGTTCCGGCCGGTTGCAGCCGTCGAGCCACGCCTGATGATCTCGAATCCCATGTCGACGACGCGCTGTTCGACCGGCAACCCGGCCACACGGTCGAGCAGCATTGTGGCGGCACGAGCGCCGATCTCGAAACGCGGGATCCGCACCGTCGTGAGCGACGGATTGAGATTTTCGGCGATTTCCAAACCCTCGAAACCGGCGAGGGCGAGGTCCTCCGGCACGCGAATGCCGAGACGCTGCGCCTCAAACAGCGCGCCCGCGGCGATATAGTCACCGGTGCAAAACAGCGCCTCGACGTCCGGCCGCCGATCGATCAGTGCGCGCAGTTCGCGGCCACCCGCCTTCAGGCTCATCTCCAATTCCACGACTAAGCCGGGATCAAGATCGAGCCCGCAATCGCGCACCGCAGCACGGTATCCTGCCTGTCGCTCGCTCTGCCGCTCATTGTCCTTCGTGAAGGTCGTGAAGAGCGCCACCTTACGGTAACCTTGCTCGGCCAACATGCGGGTGACGTCATAGGTTGCGTCGAAATTTGAGAAGCCGACGGCCATATCGATGGGATCCTGCGGCAGGATCGCGATCTCAACTGTCGGAATCGCATTGTCCCGCAGCATCTTGCGGGTCCTGGTGGTATGGGTCGCGCCTGTCAGATAGATGCCGTCAACCCGCCGGGCGAGGAATTCAGCGACGATGGTCTCTTCATCCTTCGGTGCGAATTCGCTGTTGCCGAGGAGCAGATGATAACCGCGCGCCTTGAGAACATGGCCGAAACCGTCGGCGAAATCGGCAGCGATCGAGTTGCGCAGGGTTGGAATAACCGCGCCGATGGTCATCGTCTGGTTTGACGACAGGCTGCTCGCCACGCGGTTCGGAATATAGCCGGTCGCCGCGATGGCAACCGAGATCTTCTTGCGCGTTTCTTCAGACACGAGATGCGGAAAGGAGATGGCGCGCGAAACGGTCATCGGCGCGACCCCTGCGAGCCGCGCCACATCGCGAATGCCGGCGCGCTTCATTCCGCGCCCTGGAGGTTCCGAGACATCGACCATGCCTGTCGCATACTCTCGTCGCTTGACGTTGTCGAATGATACCGGTACCATTCTTCGCAATTCAACAAAAATCGTTTGGGAGGAGCCCATTGGCGGCTCGACAAGACAACGGCATCGCCGCATCAGCGGCCAAGGACATGCGCGCCTATGCCAATTCGCGTGCTGCTTGGCCCTCGCCTGCAATGGTGCGCTTGCTCGGCTGGCTGAGCGCCTTCCTCGTCTATCTGCGTTCGATGGCCGTGTTCCTTGTGGTCTGGCATCTCGGCTCGATGTGGGTGGCCAACCCTATTCTTCTGCCTTCGCCGCTCGACAGCTTCGAGGCCTTGCTTGAACTCTTTGCCGATGGAGAAATATTCAGCAATGTAGCGGCAAGCTTATCTCGGCTCGCGGTGAGCTTCGGGCTTGCGCTCATATGTGGAATTGCCCTCGGCTTTGCCATGGGCCTCTATCGTACCGTCTTCGAACTCGTTGATCCCCTTATCGAGCTGCTGCGGCCGATCTCCGGTATCGCCTGGATCCCGCTTGGCATGTTCATTCTGGGTGTTGGCGAAGCTCTGCCGACAGCAATCATGTTCTATGGCGCCTTTTTCCCCATCGTCATCAATACTGTCGTCGGCGTCACATCCGTCAATCCCGGCCTGATCCACGCCGCCCGGGTTCTCGGCGTCAACCAGCACTCCATCGTGCGCCACGTTGTTCTGCCGGCTGCCTTGCCGAATATTCTGGTGGGCGCCCGGCTTGGAGCCGGCGCGGGTTGGATGGCAATGGTTGCTGCTGAACTTATCGGTGCGCCATCGGGGCTCGGTTTCGCCATCGAGTGGTACCGGGAATTGCTGATGACTCCGAAAGTATTGGCATTCGTCTTCATCATCGGTCTTCTCGGCTATCTCTTCGACCGGCTGTTGCGAGGCCTCCAAAGCCGGCTGACGCCGTGGTCGCAGGCGGGGGGGACTGTCGCGTGAACCTCCAGCTCCGCTACAAGCCCTTCGTCCTGCCTCTACTGCTTCTCGCTGTCTGGCAGATCGCGGCCATGACTTACGCCTCGACGAGCCGCATGCCGGTTCCAGCCGAGGTCGTCGCCACGGGCTGGCAGCTTCTGTCCAGCGGTGAGCTCCCGCTTGCGATGATCCAAAGCCTGCAGCGCGTTCTCCTTGGCTTCGCTTGCGCCGCATCGCTCGCGCTCGTCCTCGGAACAGCCATGGCAGCCTTCGAGCCCGTGGGTCGCAACCTTGATCCGATCGTCGAGAGCTTCCGGCCAATCGCGCCCATCGCGCTGCTGCCCCTCGCCATCCTATGGTTCGGCACGGGAACGCCAGCTGCGGCCTTCATCGTCGGCTATGCGGCCTTCTTTCCGATGCTCGTCAACACCATTCACGGCGTGCGCAGCATTGACCAGGGGCTTATCCGGGCAGCGCGCACGCTCGGCGTCGGCAAGGCCACGATCCTGAGAACCATCGTTCTGCCGGGCGCGCTCCCCAATCTCTTCGTCGGCGCGCGGCTCGCGCTCGGCATGGCCTGGACATCGATCATCGCCGCCGAGCTCGCCGTCGGCGCAAAGGCCGGCGGAGGCTCCTCAGGCGGCATCGGCCAGATGATGTTCGTGTTCTACGCCTACAGCGTCGATCTCTCCGGTATAATCGTCTGCATGATCGGCGTCGGGTTGGTTGCGCTGGTCATTGATCGCGGCATACGCGCTATCGAACACTGGATGATCCCATGGAAGCGTTAGATTTAGCGGTACCCAAGATCCGCCTTGAGGGGATCACGAAGGAATATATTGCGCCGCGGACCGGCCAGCGCACGCTCGCAATCTCCGACGTGTCTCTGGACATTTTCCAGGGCGAGTTCCTGTGCATCGTTGGGCCCTCCGGTTGTGGCAAGAGCACGATCCTGAATATGATCGCCGGGCTCGCCGCACCGTCCCGGGGCGGCTTGACGATGGACGACAAGCCCATTCGCGCGCCCGGGGCCGAAAGGGGAGTGGTCTTCCAGGACTATGCGCTTTTTCCGTGGAAAACCGTGCGCGAGAATATCGAATTCGGCCCGCGCTACAGGGCGTCGGCGCCGATGCCCGCAACTGAGCGCGACAAGCTTGTGCGCCATTATATCGATCTTGTCTCGCTGACGGGCTCAGAAGCGAAGTATCCGCATGAACTCTCCGGCGGCATGCGCCAGCGCTGCGCTTTCGCGCGGGCGCTTGCGAACGAGCCTGAAGTCTTGCTCATGGACGAGCCATTTGCCGCGCTCGATGCGCAGACGCGCCTGATCCTTCAGGAAGAACTGCTGCGCATCTGGGGAGAAGATTTACCGCGCGCCAAGCGCAAGACGGTCGTCTTCATTACCCATGGCATCGATGAAGCTGTCTTTCTGGCCGACCGCGTCGCGGTCATGAGCAACAATCCGGGACATATCAAAACGCTTATGACGATCGATTTGCCGCGACCTCGCCGCGAGAGCCTGCGCGCGACAGCGGAGTTCCAGAAGCTCGCGGACGACATCTGGCAGCTCATCCGCCATGAGGCCTATGAGGCGACGATAGACAGGCACTGAACTTCATAATGAACACCGCACGAAGCGGACAAGGGAGGGACAAGGCATGACAGAGAAACAATTTTCCCGGCGGCGCTTCATCGCCACCGCAGCTGCCGCAGGTACGGCGCTAGTCGCCGCACCGCACCTTGCGCGGGCGCAAGAAGCCAAGATTTCAATCGGCCGTCAGCCCTGGGCCGCGGGTAATTCGCCGACAACACAATATATGATCAACAACAAGACTTTCGAAAAGAAAGCGAAGGAGCTCGGCTACGACCTCACGGTCGACTGGCGCGACTACCCGTCTGCGCAGCCCATGGTCGAAGCATTCGTCAGTAATAACCTCGACCTCGGCATGTGGGGCAACACGCCAATCATTCGTGGCCTCGCGGCCAAGCAGCCCTGGAGCGTCCTCAATGTGGGCGAGGGCCATTTCCGCTTCGTCGTTGCGACCCGGGCCGATTCCAACATCCGGAACATTCAGGATCTCAAGGGCAAGACCGTTGGCGCACTTCTTGGTGGCGACCCCTACAACGCGTTTTCCCAGATCATTCTCGCGGAACTTGGGTCGGGCAATCCGCGCGACTTCGACATCAAGATGATCAACACGCCGACCCAGGCGCAGGCCGCCACCATTCCACGCGGCATGGATGCGGCGGTCCTCATCTATCCGGCCTTTCTCAAGGCCCAGAAGGAGGTGGGCACGGTCGGGATCGTCAATTCCTTCGGTTATACGGAGGATCACTACAAGGGTCCGGCCGGAGAAGGCGCTGGACATCTCCTGGAATCGGTCAAAAAGTCGGCCTTCTACCCCGATGGATATTATCTCCATCGATCCTTCTGGATGGCGCGTGACAGTCTGCTTGAGCAGAATCCGAAGCTCGCGGTCGCCTTCATGGTAGCCATGCAGGAAGCGGTTGATGCTCTCGGCGGTATGTCGCCGGCTGCGATATCGGACAGCGTGGAAAAATATTGGGGACTGCCATCCGACCTCGGCGCCAAGGTGGTTGGAGACGAGGTGCTCTTCAAACGCGGCTGGATCTGGCCGACCCAGGGGGACGTCGGTGCCATCGTCGAGACATCGAAGTTCATGGTGGAAGGCAAGCTCATCCCGGCGCCTCTCGAATGGAGTGTTGTGCTCGACAATGTCGGCAAGGCCGCGCCGCTGATGCGCCAAGCCTATGAGATGGCCGGTTCGAAGCCGGAAATGAGCGCTTTCACGGCAAGCGACGCGAGCGATCTGCGTGGTCTCCCGACATGGGAGCGTGAGCGCTGGACAGTCAAGAAGTGAGCAACGGCGTCGAGCCGAAGAGGACAGTAAAGATGGATAGAATCGGGTTTCTCGGGCTTGGCACGATGGGCGGTCCGATGGCGCGCAACATTCTGCGCAAAGGCTATGTGGTCAAGGGTTTCGACCTCAATCCGGCCGCCATCGAAGCCCATGTCGCGGCGGGCGGTGAGGCGGCGCGCTCGCTCAGCGACGTCGCCGAGGGGGCCGATGTCGTCATCACCATGCTGCCCGACGGGCCCGACGTGGAAAAGGCAGTCCTAGGCGAAGGTGGGCTCATCCACGTGATGAAGCCGGGCTCGGTCCTCATCGATATGAGCACGATCGACCCGGCCGTGACGCGCCGGGTCGGCGCGGCACTGGCCGCAAAAGGTATCGTCATGGTCGACAGCCCCGTCGGCAAGACGGTCGATCACGCGATCGCCGGCACCTTGACATTGATGGTGGGCGGGGACACGGCCGCCATCGAACGGGTGCGTCCCATCCTCCATTGCATGGGTGCGGACCTTTTCCACTGCGGCGCGCTCGGCATGGGAGAGGCCCTGAAGCTGACCAACAATTTCCTCGCCGCGACCATTCTCTCCGCGACGACCGAGGCTCTCGTCATGGGCACGAAGGCGGGGCTCTCTCTCGAGCTGATGACCGACGTCATGCGCACGACGATGGCGTGGAACAACCAGCTCGCCGTTGCGCTGCCGAAAAAGGGCCTGTCTGGCGACTTCAGCGCCGGTTTCATGGTGAAGCTGGGCGAGAAGGATCAGCGCCTCGCCATCGCCATGGGCGAAGCCCTCGGCGTCGAGACACCCGTTGGTGCCGCCGCCCATGCCACCCTTCGGGAAGCGAAGAATTCCGGGCTTGCCGACCTCGACGTGACCTCAATATTGCGCCTGCGCGAGGAGAAAGCGGGCGTGACGGTGCGCATGAAGCAGGGCGTATGATGACCATGACACGATCGCCTGCGAACGAAGGGCTGCTGCCAACGCGGCCACTTGGTCGCAGCGGGCTCGACATTTCGGTGCTGGGCTTTGGCGCAGCGCCCTTGGGCGGCATCTATCGCAGCCTGAGCAATGCTGAGGCCGAGCAGACCGTCGCCGCGGCGCTCGATTGCGGCCTACGCTATTTCGACGTCGCGCCCTTCTATGGTCTCGGGCGCGCCGAGCGTCGCCTGGGCGACGCTCTACGCGACAGGCGCGAGGAGTGCGTTCTCTCGACGAAGATAGGCCGGCTCCTGCGCCCGCCGGCGAGCGGTGTCAGGCCCCAAAGCATGTATGTCGATCCGCTGCCCTTCGAGGTCGTGTTCGACTACAGCTATGATGGGGTCATGCGCTCGCTCGAGGACAGCCAGCAGCGCATGGGACTCCTCGCCTTCGACATCGTCTTCATTCATGACGTGAATAGGCGATGGCACGGAGACGAAGTCGATCGGCGCTTCGATGAAGTCATGGGGGGCGGCTACCGCGCCCTCGATGAATTGCGGCGATCCGGCCAGGTGAAAGCCATCGGTGTCGGCGTCAACGATAGCGACATCCTCGTTCGCTTTGCCGATGCCGGACAGTTCGACTGCTTCATGCTCGCGGGGCGCTACACGCTGCTGGAACAGACGCCGCTCGATACGCTGTTTCCCCGATGTGAGCGCGAGGGCATATCGGTGATAGCGGCCGCGCCCTTCAATTCGGGGATACTCGCAACGGGCGCACGCGACGGGGCGAAATATTTCTATACCGACGCGCCGGCTGACATTCTCGACCGCACCCGCCGCATCGAAGCTATTTGTGAGCGCCACGGCGTTCCCTTGATCGCCGCCGCGCTGCAGTTCGCGCTAGGACATACACTCGTTGCGAGTGTCGCCACGGGCTTCAGCTCGCCAGAGGAAGTGAAACAGGCCGCGGAGATGATCCAGCTCCCTATCCCCATGGGCTTCTGGGACGAGCTGAAGGCGGCCGGACTGATACGCCAGGATAGTCCGGTCCGGCTGGCCTGAGACCAAGCAGGCCGCCCCGGGCCTCTTCCCGGCTGGAGAGGGAGAAGGGAAACAGCTGCGAGGTGAGGCGCCTCCCCTCACCCGCGGACGGCAACGCGGCTGCTGCCATATTGCCCATGGACCGGGACTGCAGAGGACCGCACCTCTCGGGATAGCCGGGACAGCCCGGCATGACGGCTGAGGTTCAGTGCTTCAATCGGATGAGCGGTGCACCTCCACGGCGCTTTCGCGAAAGCGCCGGCTCGGCTGGCCGCGTGTGCCGGTGCGGATCGCGAGCACCTGACCGGAGGCCGGCGCTTGAGCGGAGAGACCGGCCGGGAGGCGAATCCATGTCGATGTCACGTAAAGCGTTGAAAGGTCATCGCCGCCGAAGGCACAGTTGGTCGGCATCGGGACAGGCAGAATGATCTCCTCGGCGAGGCGGCCAGAGGGCGCATAGCGGCATACGCGCCAGCCGCCAAGGCACGCGACCCAGAGATGATCCTCCGCATCTACGGTTATCCCATTCGGGTTGCCCGGCAACACGGTGGCGTCCAGGAACTCGCGTCTATTCGTGATCAGGCCGCTTTCCAAATCATAGTCGAAAGCAAGAACGACACTGTTTGCCGAATCGGCGAAGTAAAGCCGCTCGCTCCTGGTATCGAAGGCAACATTCTTAGCCATCCCCACCTTATCGATGCGGCGGTGTACGGCGAGATCTCCTTCCACCGCATAGAGGCTACCGCGCCCGATCTCGTGATTGATGGCCATGCTCCCGACCCACAGCCGGCCCTTGGCGTCGACGCCGACCGTGTTACAGCGGTTATCGACACGGTCCGCCTCGGGATCGACGAGCCGGCGCTCCGAACCATTGTCGGTGTCCAGCAGGAACAACCCATGTTGACCGGCGGCGATCAGGCGATCCTGATCGTCAAAGGCAATGCCCGCTGTCAAGCGTGGAAGCTCCATGCGTCCTGCCTCACGCCTCGCCGGGTCCCACCAGCGGAGCGCCGGCGCCAGCACGTCCACCCAATAGAGGCGCCTGCGGGTATGGCTCCAGACCGGATTCTCACCCACGAAGTCGCGTCCCGTTGGCAAGACCTCCACTTGGCTTCCAACCTGCCTCTCCGGTCGCGGCTGAACAGGGCGCGTTGCGTAGCCCATCCCGATATGGCCGGAGGCGCGGCGCGCCGCCTCGACGAGGGCACGGCCCGCATCATGGAGGTCCTCCGCAGCAACCTGATCGGTCTCGAACAGACAGGCCAAGGCGCCGATGGGATAACCCGTCTCGTCGAGGATAGCCGATGCTGCGCCGGCTCGCCCGGAGACCGGCTCGCGCGTCATCACCGCATAACCGAGAGCCTTGGCTACGCCGAGATCGGCCCGTAGCCTGTCCATCGCCGCTTTTTCAAGGGGCGGCTGCGATAGCAGCCCCTTGAGGAAGGCGTCACAGCGATCTTCTGGAAGGGCGGCGAGCAAGGAGCGCCCCGCCGCGCTTTCGATGGCGCGTGAGCGCGGCCAGAAGCGCACCAGACGCCCATAGGATGGATCAGCATCCTCGAAATCGAGAACGAAGACGTCCTCATTATCGAGAACCATCACGCAGATCGTACGCTGCAGCAGGCGCGCGACACGGGCGAGTTCGGGCTTGGCAGCGCGGATGATGCCGCTCTGATCGAGGCTGCGGCGCGAAAGCTCGAGCACGCGCATCCCGACATGATAGGTGCGCGTGCGGTCATCATGGCGAATCAGGCGCCTGCTGGCCAGCGCAGCCAGTAGCCGATGCAATGACGCGCGCGGGATGCCGATGGACTTCTCGAGGTCCCGGAAGCGCGGCGGCTGCGGCGCCGTTCCGATGGCGAGCAAGACATCGAGCCCCCGCAACAAAGCTTGCGCGCCCGGGACATCACCGTCCTGCTCCGTCTCACTTGCCGGCTCCGTCACATCGGTCTCCCGTTTCAGATCTGCATAAATGAGAAATCAAGTTGACATCAATCGCAATAGTCTCATGATATGGAACTAATAACACGCGGGGAGAGAAAATGTCCATGGACGGGGCTAAGCCGCTGGTGATCCAGACCTTGCATGCCCACCTCGTGGCAGTTTCGCAGAAGACACACTGGATCATCGTCGAACTGACCCTGGCCGAGGGCACAACAGGCTGGGGGGAAGCGACGCTCGCCGGCGCGGAAGAAGCCGTTCTCGCGGAAATCGCCCACGCCAACACGCTGCTCCTCGGGGTAGGCTTCGCCGGCCCCGCGGAGATTGTCGGCCGCTTGCGCGTGGCGCATGCATCCCTGGCCCGAACAATTGTCATGCGCGCGGTGGAGCAGGCGGTTCTTGATGCGCTCGCCCGCCGCGCGGGCCTGTCGCTCGCAGCGCTCCTTGGGGGCCCCGAGCGCATGAGCATCCCCGTTTACGCCAATATCAACCGCGGCATTGCTGACCGCAGCCCCGCGGGCTTTGCCGCGCGCGCTCGCGAGGTCGTAACGATGGACGGTTATACGGCCGTCAAGATCGCCCCGTTCGATGGCCTGAACTGGGCGCGCGCCGACTACGCCACAGGCCAGCGTTTGCTCGCTGACGGCATCGCGCGGATCGAGGCCGTGCGCGAAGCGATCGGGCCAGATGCGGCCCTGCTCGTGGACTGCCACTCACGCCTTTCACCGGTAATGGCTCGGGAGGCGCTGCGCGCCGTCGACGGGGCATCTCTCTTCTGGTTCGAAGAGCCTCTTGACGAGCACGCCTTCGACGGCGAAACGGCAAGGGCGTTGCGCAGCTTTGCGAATGATCGCGGGGTCAGGATCGCCGGCGGCGAGCAGCTCGCGACGATGACCGAAGCCCGCGATTTCCTCGTGCGCGGCACATGCGACGCCATCCTGCCGGACCTGCGCTGGACAGGCCTGCGCTCTGGACTGGCAATTCTCGAACTGGCGGCCGCATCCGGTGTCGCCGTCAGCCTGCACAATCCCGTCGGTCCGGTGCTTGATCGCATCAGCCTCCAGATGGCAGCGGCACTCCCCTCCTTCCTCATTCTTGAACGGCAGGTGCGCGAGAGCCCGCTCTTTGATGAAATCCGCGGCGCAGCCGGCCAGATCGCGGGAGGCGTGATCGCGATCGATCCCTTGCCAGGGTTCGGGACAGAGCCTGATCGGCAGGTCCTCGCGCGCCATACGACACAAAACTTGACACGCCCGGCAAGCCTTGCCGGCATCGCTGGCGCAGGAGGTGACGCATGACCATTCCGATCCGCACCTCTGCCGCGGCCATGCCTCTCACGGCGGATCTCACAGGCCGTCGCGTGCTGGTGACCGGCGCCAGCCGCGGCATCGCCGCCGCCATCGCGCGTGGCTTCGCCGCATGTGGTGCGAGACTCGCCCTGAATTACTGCGCGCAGGCCGACAACCGCGCTGGCTTTGCCGATGCCGCGGATCGCCTGCGGGGCGAAATCGCAAAGTCCGGGGGCATAGCCGCGACTGTCGAAGGAGATCTCACGCTGCCCGGATGCGCAGAGCAGGTCGCCGCAGAAGCTATCGCTTCACTCGGGGGCATAGACATTCTGGTGCTCAGCGCGTCCATCCAGATTCACAAGGACTTCCTTGAGCAATCCCACGCCGATGTCATGCAGCAGCTCCAGATCAACGTGCTGTCAAATATCGCGATACTTCAGGGCGTCCTGCCCTTCATGCGCGACCAAAGCTGGGGGCGTGTCGTCACTATCGGCAGTGTTCAGGAGACGGCCCCTTCCGGCGAGATGCCTATATATGCCATGACGAAGGGCGCGCTGGAGAATCTCGTCCGTAATCTCGCCGTCCAGAACGCTCCATATGGCATTACTGTCAACAATATCGCCCCGGGCCTCGTTCAGACCGATCGCAACGCCTTTCGCCGCCGTGACCCGGCGGCATGGCAGGCGGTTGCGGCCACCGCCAATCCGATCGGCCGCGCGGGACAACCCGATGATATCGTCGGGGCGGCGCTCTATCTCGCTTCTGATGCCGCATCATTCGTCACGGGCGCGACGATCCAGGTCACAGGCGGCGCTCACATTCCATGGCGTCCCAACGCTTCACGAAGGCACGCCGCCGAGTAACGATCGAGGCTCCGCCATTCAAAAGAATTCGTAAGAAAAGCTCCGCGTGACAGGAGCGCCGATCGAGGAGGAACAGCATGATTACCCGCCGGAGTTTCAATAGCCTCGCCGTCTCGATGGCCGCCCTGAGCGTCGCCGCCCCGAAGGCCGCGTTCAGCCAGGCGCCTGGCAGTGTTGCCCGCAACAAGACCCTGATCGTCGCCGTTCAGGCTGAGGCACCGGTCTATCGCAACGTCGGCCAAGCCAACCCCTATTCGATCAATAACGAAGATTTCCGCGGCTCGATCATCAACATGTTTGAGCCGCTGTTTTACTACAACTCCAACAAGAATGAGGTCATTCCGTGGGTTGCCGCTGGCCTTGACAACAACGATGACTATTCCTCGTTCACGGTGAAGCTGCGTGACGGCGTCACCTGGAGCGACGGCAAGCCCTTCACCGCCGATGATGTCGTCTATACGCTTGAGATGCTGATGGCGAACGGCAAGGGGAAGCGCGATCTCACACAATCGTCCGGCGTCGCCGAGGCAGTGAAAGCCGTTTCCAAGCTCGACCCGCTGACTGTGAAAATCGATCTCAACAAAGGCGACCCGCGCTTTGCTTTCAAGTATCTGATCAACTACTTCGATATCGGCTTGCAATGGCTGCCGGCCCATGTCTGGCGCGATATATCCGACCCGGCGGCATTCTCCTTTTTTGACGTCGCCAAGGGCTGGCCTCTCACCACCGGTCCGTGGAAGGTAACGCGCTTCACAGACAATCAGATCTTCATGGACAGGCGGCCGGAATGGTGGGCGACAAAGGCTGGCCTTGCGACCATGCCCGCCATGGAGCGCGTCATCACGATCCCTGGCGGCACCCGGGATCGGATGGCCCAGCTCGTCGCAGCCAACCAAGTCGATATCGTCAACGACATCCAGATCAGTGAGGTGATGAAGCAACTCGTCACCCAGAACCCGAAGATTACGACTTTTACAGGTAAGAACTCGCCTTATGGAGCGAAGGACTGGTGGCCGACCTCGCTCTATTTTAATCACAAGAGCGAGAAATGGGCTGATGTCAATGTTCGCCGCGCTCTCAACCATTATCTCGACCGTAAGCAACTCATCGATACCGCCTATGCCGGCGCGAGCGAGGCAAAATACGATCCCTATCCCGGTTTTGGCTCGCTCAAACCCTACATCGACGCAATCCGCCCCATCGCGGACAAATACGGCATTGGCCATTTTGACAAGGCCAAGGGCGACGCGCTGATGCAGCAGGCGGGCTATACGAAGAACGATGCCGGCATCTGGGCGAAGGACGGTAAGCCGCTGTCGGCCGTGATTGAGGCAATCCCGGTTCTGAATGCGATCGGGCCGGTCGTCGCCCAGCAATTGAAGAACGCCGGGGTCGACGCGAGCTTCCGCTCCACCCCAGAAAGCCGCGCGATCATGCGAGACGGCAAATACGATCTATGCCTCTTCGGCCATCGCGGCTCGATCAGCGATCCCTATGCGACGCTGGAAAACTACCACAGCCGCAATGCCCTGCCGGTGGGGCAACCGATCCTCCTGCCTGCCCGATGGTCGAATGCCGATTACGACAAGATCGTCGATGAGGCCGCAAAAGTGCCGCCTAATGATCCGCGCTTGATGGATCTCGTCAAAGCGGCGATGGAAATCTGGATGCGCGAAGCTGTCGAGGCACCCATTTCGGAATGGTACCACCGCGTTCCCATGAACCAGACTTACTGGACGGGCTGGCCGAGCGAGGAGGATCCTTATATGCAGCCGAGCTTCTGGTATACGTCCGGAAGCTTTGGCTATGTCATGCCGAAGCTTAAGCCGGCATCCTGATCAATCATCGTGCGGACACGGAGGCAGTCGTGCCCCTTCGCCTGATAGCGCGTCGTCTCGTGATGGTGCTGGCCGTTGTTTGGGCTGCTGGCACGATCAATTTTTTCATCCCTCGGATCGCGCCGAAGAATCCAATCGCCGAAAAGCTCACGCAAATGGCGGGCACATCCGGCGTCGATCCGGCGAAGATCAAGGAAATGGCCGAAGCGTTCAACGTCAAGTTCGGCTTGGACAAACCACTCTGGCAGCAGTATTTGAGCTATCTCCATGATGTATTCACGTTCGATTTCGGCCAGTCCATCACGCAATATCCCGTGCGAGTCTCAGCGCTGATCGGCGCGGCGATGCCCTGGACGATCGGCCTGATGGTCACGACGACATTGATCGCCTTCATTCTCGGAACATTGCTCGGCGCCGCTGCCGCCTGGAAGCGCGACAGCCGCATACTGCAGGTGTTGTCGCCGCTCATGATGGTCTTCTCGGCGATCCCGTTCTATTTGATCGGTCTCGTACTCATCTACTTCTTTGCTGCCAAGCTCGGCTGGTTCCCCCTCTCCGGCGGCTACGGCATCATCTCCATTCCCGACTGGTCGTGGGATTTCGCGCTGGAAGTGCTGTACCACTCCATCTTGCCTGCGCTGTCCATCATCATCGCTTCGATCGGCACCTGGGCCATCGGCATGCGCGGCATGATGGTGACGGTCGAAGGCGAGGACTACATGACCTTTGCCGACGCAAAGGGCCTTCGCCCCGGCCGCCTCTTCCTGCGCTACGGCATGCGCAACGCGGTACTCCCGCAAGTCACTGCTCTTGCCCTCTATTTCGGTCAGATTGTCACTGGTGCAGTTCTCGTCGAGATCGTCTTTGCGTATCCCGGCGTCGGCACCTTGTTACTCGACTCGATCAAGCTTTACGACTTCCCGACGATATACGGCATCGTCTTCATCCTGACGCTGACGGTCGCCCTGTCGATGCTCATCGTGGACCTGATCTATCCCTTGCTCGATCCACGCGTGCGGGTGGAGGCCTGAGCCATGTCAGATCGTGTCGTGCAGATCGCCGAAGAGGCCGACTGGGGTTCGTTCCACGGGAAGATGCTGGCCTGCGGTCGCTACCTCCTGCGCAATCCCTCCCTTGTGATGGGCCTTGGGCTAATCCTTGCACTCGGTGCCTTCACCCTTTTTGGCCGGCTCATCATGGACGTGAAGCTTGCCGCGCCCCTCTCAGCGCCGCCTGCCGCACCACCCGGCCCGGATTTGCCGCTTGGATCAGATCCGCAAGGCCGCAACCTCATGGCGGTGATGATCGAGGGTACCTGGCTCACCATCCGAACAGGCGTCATCGCAGGCGGGCTCGGCGTCGTGGTCGGCAGTGCGATCGGCTTCATCAGCGCCTATTTCGGCGGCACGACGGACCGCATTATCACCTGGTGCGTCGACGTGCTGCTGACGGTTCCTGCCATCCTCTTCCTCGTCATGATCTCCGCCGTGGTGCAGACGGGCCTCACCTCGGTCGGGATGGCACTCATCGTCGCTGCACTCGCGTGGCGCCGCCCCGCCCGGCAGGTCCGCAGCCAGATGCTTGTGATGCGATCATCGGGCTATGTCGATATGGCGAAGCTCTCGGGCCTTGGCCCGCTGCGCATCATCTTCTTCGAGATTGCGCCCAATCTTCTGCCCTTCCTTGTCTCCTCCTTTGTCACCGCGGTCGCGGCCGCGATTCTCGCCAGCGTCGGGCTGGAGGCGATGGGTCTCGGCCCACAGAACGAGCCGACGCTGGGCATGACAATATTCTGGATCATGGAGTTCTCGGCCTTCCTGCGGGGGCTGTGGTGGTGGATCCTCCCACCGGTCGGAATCCTCATCGTTCTCTTTGTCGGTCTTTATCTCATCAATGCGGGCCTCGATGAACTCGCCAATCCGCGCCTGCGAAGGAGGGCATGACGCCATGGATGCCGGACAAGCTCCTCTCCTCCAAGCCCCCCTCCTCCAAGCTCCGCTCCTCTCCGTGCGGGATCTCAGCATCGATTTCTACACAGCCACGAAAGTCGTCCATGCCGTGCGCAACGTCTCATTCGACGTCGCGGCAGGCGAACGCGTCGGGCTCGTCGGCGAATCCGGTTCCGGCAAGACAACGACGGCGCTCGCGCTCATGCGTATGATCAAGCCGCCCGGCCGCATCGCGGGCGGTACCGCGCATCTCGGCGAGATGGATCTATTGTCTTTGCAAGGGCGCGCGATCCGTGAGGCGCGTCTACGCCACGTCTCCTATGTTCCGCAGGGCGCGATGAATGCGCTGAACCCGGTGCTCCGCATCCGGGAGCAGATTCTGGACGGCGTGACCGACCACGGCGGGCCTCTCGCGAAGGCCGCGCAGGATACGCTTGTGGCGGAGGTGCTCACGAGCGTCGGTCTGCCAGAAGCGGTTGCCATGCGCTATCCGCATCAGCTCTCCGGGGGCATGAAGCAGCGCGCCTGCATCGCCATTGCCATTGCATTGAAGCCAAGCCTGATCATCGCCGACGAACCGACGAGCGCGCTCGATGTCATCACCCAGCGCCAGGTCATGAAAACCCTGACGCAAGTTCAGGAGCGAATGGGTTGCGGCCTGATCCTCATCGGTCATGACATGGGCCTCATGGCACAGGTCGCCGACCGCATGATCGTGATGCAGGACGGTCTGATCGTCGAGGACGCTGCAGTACGCAGCCTGTTCCGCCAGCCGCGGCACAGCTACTCGCGCATGCTCATCGAGAGCGTGCCAACACTTGGGGCGCGCCAGGAGCCCGATGGTAGAGCGGATGGTGCCTTGCCGTCGCGATCGACGGAGCCCCTGCTTGCCTTCGAGAAAGTCAGCAAGACATTCGGCGGAGGTCTTTTCGCGGGCCCGCCCAAGACGGCCCTGGCGCCTTGCAGTTTTCGGCTCGAGAGCGACGCGCCACGCATTGTGGCGGTCGTCGGCCAATCGGGCTCGGGAAAGACCACGATGGCCCGCCTCGTCCTCGGCTTCGAGACGCCGAGTGCTGGCGCTGTGCTCTATCGCGGGCACAACCTGGCGCAGCTTTCGCGTGACGCGGCGCGTCGCTATCGTCGGGACGTCCAGGCGATTTTCCAGGATCCCTATGGCTCATTCAATCCGTTCTACAAGGTTGATCGCACCCTCGCGCAACCTCTCCTCAGCTTTGGCCTCGCCCAAGGGCGGAAGGCCATTTATGCACGGATGGAAGAAGCCTGCGCCGCCGTGGGCCTGCGTGCCGGCGAAATTCTCGGCCGCTTCCCGCATGAGCTCTCGGGCGGTCAGCGTCAGCGCCTGATGGTTGCCCGCGCTCTCCTGCTGAAGCCGAAGCTGATCGTCGCCGACGAACCCGTGTCGATGGTCGACGCGTCCCTCCGCATGTCCATCCTTGCGAATATGCAGGAGCTGCGCACCGCTCATGGCATCTCGGTGATCTATATCACCCATGACCTGGCGACCGCCTATCATGTCGCCGACTATGTGCTGGTGCTGCACGAAGGACATCTCGTGGAGGCCGGCCCCCCCGCCGAGGTCATAGAAAAGCCCGCTCACCCCTATACGCGCAGCTTGGTTGAGGCCATTCCATGGCCTGACCCGGATCGGCGCTGGCCGGAACTTAATCCGGATCTGCGCGCCGCCTGGTCCGCTCCGCCCGTGATGCGCAGTACAATCGCGGGCTTCGAACTGCGCGCCGCGTGATTCCCGGGGGATAGCGATAGCGGACGCACGGATTGTGACCTTGCCTAGAGAAGACGGCATGCCACGTTGAGACAGGCCGCATATTTTGATGCGCCGCGAGCAGGGGATGTCACTTGCCACGGCGCGCTGGGACGGTGTAGGCAGGAGCGTGAACTCGTGGCTACACGGGTATTTCTCACGCAGTGGCAAATAATCTTATGCGGTCGTGCGGTGCTCTTTCGGCGTGCATCCCTCTCTCGTCGCGGAGTCTCTCCGCCGCAGGAGCTGGCGCTATTCCGCCTTCCGGCGTCGATATCCAGCAATGATGCGGACGAGCGATTATCTTGCGCGTGGGCGCGGCATTTCAGGGCGTTCCACGGCTCTTGAAGCTTGTCTTGCTCTCATCTTGTGCGCAATAGCGTTACTATACTTCTACAGAACGCATATCGGCTCAGACACATTCCGATACACGTTTGACCGGTTCGATCCCGTTATCCAGGCATCCATATTAGAACACTGGTTCGGAGTATTCCGCGGCTGGTACGAGTGGCGCAATCCTATCGTGTTTGCACCTTATGAGAACGTTCTTGGATACAACGACAGCTATTTTCTAGCCAGCATTCCCTATTCAATCCTTAGGTTTGCGGGCCTCAACCCCTTCGCGGCCATGGAAGTGACCCACGCGGGTACGCGAGCGGTGGGCTTTTTTGCGGCTTGGGTGCTCATGCGCCGATATTTCGGATTATCCATTCCCGCAACGGCTTTTGGCGCGACGCTGGCTACGATCGCGAACGGCATATATCTCGGCACCATGCATACACAGCTAACAACGGTCGCCTATGCCCCGCTGTTGTTCTGCCTGATAGCCCGCATCCATGAACTGCTGATGAAGGAACGTCGGCGGGCGGCCCTGATCACGGGCTGCCTAACTGGTCTTCTGCTAGCCTGTTGGCCGATGACGTCCTTCTACACCTTCTGGATGACCGGCCTATTCATGATCATAACGCTCTGTGCAGCGCTCGTGGTCGACAGTCGATCGGTGATGGGGATTGCTCGCGAATTGACGGCTGGCCACCGCTGGCTCGTCCTCGTTCCAGGCCTTTTGATCTTCGCAGTGGGACTTCATCCGCTTTGGTTAACTTACGGCCCCACAGCCGCGATAACCGGGATGCATCAGTTCTCGGCCGTCATTCATAATGCACCCCGCCTGGTCGATGTCATCAATGTCGGTCCGGATAATCCGATATGGAGCGCGACGTTCGAGAGCCTGCGCTTTGCGACGGTCGGCGAAGGCATCGGCGAGTTCGAGCTCTGGCGAGGGTTTACTCCCCTCCACCTCCTGTTGCTCGTCTTGGCGCTCATTGGTGCCTTCAAGTTTCCGGCAATCCTGCCAACGCGGCAAGATTTCGCCTTCAGATGCTTGCTCGTGGGGTTGGCAGTCGGCCTCGTCTTGCTCATTCAGGTTGGCGGCTTCACGTTGTGGGGGATCGTCTATTACGTCGTGCCCGGCGCGAAGGCGGTACGCGTCATCGTGCGCTTCGAATTATTGCTGCTGACATTTGGAGCTATCGCCTTGGCGATCGCGCTTGACGCTTTCGCCCGATATCGCGCGCCCTGGAGCAGCCTGGCCGCGATCTTGATGGGTGTGGCCGTTCTCGCCGAGCAATATTCCGGCTTTCCGATCGCGCGTGTAAAGGCTGCGGACGTCAAAGCGCTGGGCGACATTCGAAAACCACCCCGCGAGTGCAAAACGTTCTACACGATCAATCCCTATCGTTCTGACGGGGAGTCGGCGGTCAATACGAAGTATTACATTCACAGCACGGAAGCGATGCTAATCGCCGAAAGGATCAATCTCCCAACTCTGCTCGGCATGCATACCTTCATACCGCCGGGATGGGACCTTACCGATCCGCTGTCGCCGGACTACTCCTGGCGGGTTTACGAGTATGCGAAAGCGCATGATCTGACGGACGGGCTTTGCGCATTCGACCTTAAAAGCCTCACTTGGCATCTTGTTACGCCACCGCAGCCCCCCCCTGCTGCGCCGGCACCGGAGCTGGCGATGGCTGGACTTGTGAGCCCGGTCGGCCCGATCCCGCTCGCTTTGCGAACACTTTTGGCGCATCGCTATGGAGACAGCACACTGCGCCTTCCGTGCCGCACGATCGCCGACAAGAGCACTCCCCTCCTCGTCTGCGCTGGAGAACCAGTGAAGGAGCCAGCAGACATTCGCTTGGCACTCGGCCTGCGCGAGGGCGAAGAGGTTTCTTTTGCTGGCGGAGAGGCAGGTACTCTTCTCCTGGCGGATGGATGGTCTCGACCTGAAAGCTGGGGTACCTGGGCCAGTGGCCAGGCGGCGACCCTCGTCTTCCGCCTCGTTGGCGATGATTTTCCGGATGGCGTACGCCTCACCCTGACCGCGCACGCCTTGCCCCGACCGCAAGATAGAAGCAAGGTCGTTCATGTTTTGGTCGGCGGCGCCCCGGTGGCTACCCTGAACCTGACAAGAGACCCGGGCCCTCAGGATCTATGCATTCCAGCCGCGCAGTTACCCAAGGAGGGTGCCATATTACTGACCTTCCAGACAGATTCAGACATCCAGTCGCCAGCGACCCTCAAGATATCGGACGATACACGGCCACTCAATTTTGCCGTGTCTCAATTGAGCGTGAGCGCCTGCCAGCCTCTCGATGACGCGCCGAAGTGAACGATGAGGCCTCGGCGGGAAGATGAAGCGACTTCCCTCTTGCCAACGCGCATGGATGATGCGCTATGAACGCCGAAACAGGCGGCGATAGCCCGTTGAGGCTGTCACGAACGAAGACTAGGTGAGCATGTCGTCCGAACCACGCATCGCCGTTTTGGTACCCTGCTACAACGAGGCCGCGTCGATCGGTGCGGTGATCAGGGACTTTCGCGCAAGCCTGCCTCAAGCCGACATCTTCGTCTACGATAACAATTCTACTGACGATACCGTGGCCATCGCGACGGCAGCAGGTGCCATCGTGCGGAGCGAGCCCCGGCAGGGCAAAGGTTTCGTTGTGCGCCGCATGTTCGCGGATGTCGATGCCGACGTTTACGTGATCGTCGATGGCGACGACACCTATGACGCCGCATCGGCTCCCCGCCTCGTCGAGCTTGTCCTGCGTGACAATTGTGATCTCGTGAATGGCGCACGCGTGCCCACAAACGAGGCCGCTTTCCGGGCCGGGCACAAGTTCGGGAACAGGATGCTGTCGACCCTCGTCAGCATGATCTTCGGCAAGCGCAACAACGACATGCTCTCGGGCTACAAGGCCCTGTCCCGCCGGATGGTGAAATCTTTCCCCATCAAGAGCAGCGGCTTCGAGATCGAAACGGAGCTCTTGATTCACGTCCTCGAGCTTGGTCTCCCCGTGGCGGAAATCCAAACCCCATATCGCGAGCGCGGAGAGGGATCAGAGAGTAAGCTGCGTACCTATCGCGACGGCTTCCGCATTATCTGGTTGATCAGCCATCTCATTCGCGACGAGAAGCCCCTGCAGTTCTTCGCGGCAGTCGCTGCCGTGCTCGCGCTCCTTGCCATCGCCTTCGGCGTGCCGGTCGTCGTCACGTTCGCGGAAACCGGTCTCGTGCCAAGACTGCCGACCGCTCTGTTGGCGACCGGACTTGTCATTTCGTCGCTTCTGGCGTTGACGGCGGGGCTCGTTCTCGACAGCGTCGCCCGCGCGCGTCGCGAGTTCAAGCTGTTGAGCTATCTCAGCTTGGCAGCCCCCGCAGCAAATCGTCGGTGATCGACGGGATGCTGAACAGGGAGAGCGCTGCTAAGGTTGCAGCCTTCCTTATTGCGGGCGGTGTCGGTTTCCTGGTCGATGCCGGCCTGTTGTGGGTCGGCCTCAACAGCTGGGAGCTCTCGGCGCTCTCGGCTCGGGGCATCTCCTTCACCGCCGCCATGTTGACGACTTGGGTGCTCAACCGCAGCATCGCCTTTGCCAGGCAGCGGGACCGCGGCCGTAGCCGTGGCTCGGAGCTTGCCCTTTATGGTCTCTGCACGCTCTTTTCAGGCGCCATCAACATCGGACTCTATCTTCTCGTCATCGCAGCGCTCGGACGTGAAGGCCTCCTCCCCTTCATTGCGCTGGCAGCCGGCGTAGGCGCCGGGCTCGTCTCCAACTTCCTGCTCTATAACTTCGTCGTTTTCAGAAGTTCGGCCATCCGTTCGTGACCCCTTCCGCGACATCTCGGCTTGCGACACGGCAAAGGATCGCAGGCGCCTTTCGCGCAAGCGGTTTGCTTGAACGCCGGCTTGCAAGACTAACCCGCATCCATCTTTGCAGCTTCGTTCATGATGACGACCGCTAAGTCCCGCTAGCCTCGCTTATGCAGCTTGTCGTACTGCTTGACGAGCCGCTCGCGTTTCAGGCGCGACAGCCGTTGTAGCCAAAAGATGCCATCGAGCTGGTCTATCTCGTGTTGCAGGCAGATCGCGAGGAGCCCCTCCGCCCTCTCGGTGTGCTCATTGCCATTCAGATCCTGATATCGCCAGACCACCTCGCGCGGCCGCTCCACCTCGGCGGATACACCCGGCATGGATAAGCTGCCTTCCTCATGGCGCATGAGCGTCTCGGAGGCCTCAACGATCGTCGGATTAACATAGATGCGGGCGGTCCGGTCCTCAGGCATGCTGATGACCACAACCCTTTGCAGGATCCCGATATGGGGCGCCGTGAGTCCGAGGCCGGCGGCTGCCTCGAGCGTATCGGCGACATCATCCGCCAGTTGACGTAGCGCCCCATCGAAAGCGACCACAGCCTGCGCGACGTCACGCAGGCGGGGATCGGGATAGCGCAGGATGGGACGCGCTGTCATGGCATCGCTCCTTTCGGAGTTGGCCTGTGAGCGAGAAAGAAGAATAGGCCTGAAAGGGCCGTCAGCGCCGCGAGCGCGATGAAGACCTGCGCATAGCCCACGGAGGCGTCGAGCATAAGCCCGACAGCGACCGGACTGATGATGGTGACGACCGCCGCGAAGGTCTGCACGATGCCCGCGATCTTGCCGTAGGAGCGGCGGCCGAAATATTCCCCGATAAGGGCGCTTGATACGGCGGTGCGCGTACCCCAGGCGAAGCCGAAAATCGCGGCAAAGATCGCGATGGCGATCACGCTGGGTGAAGCAGCGAGAATCATGAGGGCCGCGGCCGCGGCGACGACGTTGGTGCCGAGGAGCACACGCTTCGGCGCAAGGTCGCCAAGCATGCCGCCAAAGATGCGGCCGGCAAGATTGAAGACATTCACCTCGGCGAGAAAGAGGGTAGCGACAGCGCGGCCTGAGACCCCCTCGAGATACGGAAAGAGATGCACCAGGAGCGCCGCCTGATGGAAATTCGAAAACGCCATGGCCGCAGTCACGAACCAGAATGCGTTTGTCCCGAGCGCCTGGCGCAGCGAAAGCCCCTCGGATCCGGAAGGCTTGGGGGGAAGCGCGCCCGCGACGGGCACTGGCTGCCCGTCGGGCCTCAGCCCCAGTGCTTCAGGATGGCTGCGCACCAGCAGCATCACCGGAAGGCCGAAACCAACGATCGCGAAGCCGGTGCCGATAGCGGTAAGACGCCAGCCAACATGGCTCTCAGCCAGGACGATCAACGGAAGCGCAACAAAGCCCGCCACCGCGAATCCCGCGACAGCAAGCCCCATGGCCGTGGAACGGCGTGCAGAAAACCAACTATTGACGAGTTGGCTGACCGTGAGAAGGCCGATCAGACTATTGGCAAGGCCCATACTCAGACAGGCAATGTAGAAGCCAACCAGCGAACTCATCGTCCCAAAAAGGGCAAAGGCTGCGCAATAGAGGATCGTTCCCGCAATCATCAGGCGCTTGGCGCCAAACCGGTCAACAAGGGCACCACCCAAGGGCCCTAGAAGCGTATCGACCGTCTGGATCGAGCGCCCGAACGACATCTGCGCCGCCGTCCAGCCGAACTCCTGGCGCAACGGCTGGGCGTAGATGGCAAGCCCCTGCATGGAGATGCTGGTGATCATCTGCGCGCAAAAACCAGCCGCGACGATGATCCAACCATAGAAGAAGTGTTTTTGAACGCGGGCGACGAATGTCACTGCCGCCGTGCTTTGGTTCGATGCGCCGGGAGCATCATCTGGCGGTGCCTCGCGCTTATTCACAGGCCAAGCGCGCCGGACGCAGCCGAACGGATCAGGATCGAGCCTTCACCCATGGGAAAAACTACCGCAGTGCCAATGCCCTGTCCCGTGGATAACCGCCAAGCCACGGCACGGCAAGCATCATCACCCATGCCGCGGGCCGCGTCGCATTCCATCTGTGCAAAAAAGTGATGGAAGAGGTCGTTGTATCCTTGGAGTTGGCCCGATACGGGGCGTAGAACAAGCACTGTGCTGCTCGTGCTCGTCATCATGACGGACATCGCGCAAACCGATATAGACTCTCACGCGGAAATGGGCCGGCGTGGTCCAGCCATGAGAATTGTTCGAGGAACCACATGTCGTCACCATTGGGCGTTGTCGTTCATGCACCGAAGGATCTGCGCGTCGAGGCGGTTGCAGCTGTCGCGCCAGGCCCGGGGGAAGTGCGCGTCGGTATTGAGGCCGGCGGCATTTGCGGATCCGACATGCACTATTTCAGCCACGGCGGCTTTGGCACGATCCGGATCAAGGAGCCCATGGTGCTCGGCCACGAAATAGCCGGGACGGTGGTGGAACTCGGTGCGGGCGTCAGTCATCTCGCCGTCGGCACCCGCGTCGCCGTCAATCCGAGCCGCCCGTGCGGCGTCTGCAAATATTGCCGCGAGGGCGCCCAGCGGCAGTGCCTCGACATGCATTTTCTCGGCAGCGCCATGCGCTTTCCGCACGCTCAGGGCGGCTTTCGCCAGAGCCTGACGATACAGGCCGAACAGGCGGTGCCGATCGCGGATACCGTGACCATGGGTGAAGCCGCTATGGGAGAGCCCCTGTCTGTCTGCCTGCATGGCGCGCGCCAAGCCGGGCCGCTGATGGGCAAGCGCGTGCTCGTCACCGGCTGCGGGCCGATCGGCATGTTGACCGTGATCGTCGCGCGTTATGCAGGCGCGGCCGAGATCGTCGTCACCGATGTCAGCGATTTCCCCCTGACGATCGCGCGCCAGGTCGGCGCCACGCGGGCCATCAATATCGCCGCCGAGCCTGATGCCCTTGAGGCTTATGGAGCCGAGAAGGGCACCTTCGATGTGCTGTTCGAGGCCTCCGGACACCAGTCCGCTCTCGTGGGCGCCTTGACCGCCCTACGGCCGGGCGCGGTCATCGTGCAGCTTGGGCTCGGTGGTGACATGACCCTCCCCATCAATGTCATCGTGGCCAAGGAACTGCAGCTGCGTGGGACATTCCGTTTCGATTCCGAGTTCAACCTCGCGGTTGAGCTGATGAATCGTGGGCTGATCGATGTGAAACCGCTGCTCACCGCCACGATCCCTTTCCGGGAGGCGAATGAGGCCTTCAACCTTGCGCTTGACCGCTCACGCGCCGTCAAGGTTCAGATGGCTTTCACCTGATCGACGGCCCAACCTCGGCCCTGCCCTCAGCAGGGATGGCGTATCGCGAGACGGCCCTGCTGGTCAGGGAATATCCCGCCTTCGCGCGAAACAGGAACGAGATATGACGACAAAGGCATCAGTAGGCGTTCTGGGTCTCGGGACCATGGGCGCCAATCTCGCCCTTAACCTGGCGGACCAAGGCGGACAGACGGTCGCGCTGTTTAATCGCACGACGACCAAGGCGCAGGAACTCGTGGAGGCCAATCCGGCGCTCGCGCAGTCCCTGGTCCCTACCGATAGCCTCAACGCTTTTGTCGCCGCCCTCTCCACCCCGCGGATCATCATTCTCATGGTGCAGGCCGGCGCGGCCGTCGACGAGCAGATCGCCGCGCTCGAGCCGCTCCTCGAAAAGGGCGACATCGTCATTGACGCTGGCAACGCTGATTTCAACGATACCCGCCGCCGCGCGGCAGCGCTGAAAGACAGCCCAATCCGCTTCGTCGGAATGGGAGTGTCGGGTGGCGAGCTCGGAGCCCGCCATGGACCATCGATCATGGCGGGCGGCGATGCCGACGTCTATGCGATCATCGGCCCGATCCTCGAGCGCATCGCCGCCAAGTACCACGGTGTGCCATGTGTGGCGCATATGGGACCCGACGGTGCCGGTCATTTCGTCAAGACCATCCATAACGGCATTGAATACGCGGACATGGAGATGATCGCCGAGGTTTACGGCATCATGCGCGATGGTCTCAGCTTGCCGGCCGCTGAGGCGGCGAAGGTTTTCACCCGCTGGAACGAGGGCGGACTCTCCTCCTATCTCATCGAAATTTCGGGCGTCACCCTCGCGGAGATCGACCCTGACACTGGCAAGCCGATGGTCGATGTGATCGTCGATGAGGCCGGTCAGAAGGGCACCGGCCGCTGGGCGGTGATCGAGGCGCAGAAACTCGCCGTCAGCGCCACGACCCTGGAAGCCGCGGTCTCAGCACGCATCATCTCCGCCCATCGGGCTGAACGCGCCCGCACGGGAGCAATTTATGATCTCGCGCCCGCCGAGAAGCTCTCCGGCATCGACCTGGACGCGCTCGAAAAGGCGTTAGAAACAGCCAAGATCATTGCTTATGCGCAGGGCTTCGTCATCATGCAGGAGGCATCGAAAGCCTTTGGCTGGAACCTGCCGCTCGGCAAGATCGCTGAGATCTGGCGTGCCGGCTGCATCATCCGCTCGCGCTTCCTCGACGATATCACGCGCGCGTTCGATGCGAGCGAGGCACCGGAAAACCTCCTCCAGGTGCCAGAGTTCGTGAACCGCGTAAAGGCAGGCCAGGGCGCGCTGCGGCGGGTGGTGGCGCAGGCTGTGCTCGCGGGCATCCCGGTTCCCGCGCTCTCGGCCGCACTCGCCTATTTCGATGACCTGCGCCGGCCGCGCGGCACCGCCAACCTGATCCAGGCGCAGCGCGACTTGTTCGGCGCCCATACCTTCCGCCGGCTCGACCGGGATGGGGTTTTCCATCACGAATGGCCACCGGTCTGATACCCTCAATGAGCCTAGGGTGTCGCCCCGGGGAGGAGCGACACGGCGCGCGATGATCAAGACCGCTCGGTACTGCGGTTCGCCGATGGTGGAACGTCACGGGACAGAAAACGTCATGAGTTTACAATTGTTTGATTTGTCCGGACGCATCGCGCTTGTCACCGGCGCCGGCCAGGGCATTGGTTATGCACTTGCGCAGGGTCTAGGAAAGGCCGGCGCGCATATCGTCATCAATGGCCGTGACGCCACCCGCCTCGAAGCGGCCGCGGAGCGCCTCCGGGGCGAGGGCCTGACCGTCGCGACCGCGCTCTTCGATGTCACCGACCAAAAGGCCGTTGTCGCGGGCATCGAGATCGTCGAGCGTGACGTCGGCCCGATCGACATCCTCGTCAACAACGCCGGAATCCAGCGGCGCACGCCCCTCGAGGATTACCCGGCCGAGACCTGGCACGAACTTATGCGCGCCAACCTCGACAGCGTCTTCTACGTCGGGCAGGCCGTCGCCCGGCACATGATCCCGCGCAAGCGCGGAAAGATCATCAATATCGCCAGCCTGCAAAGCGAGGCCGCCCGCTATTCCATCGCGCCCTACACCGCCTCCAAGGGCGCGGTGAAGAACCTGACCCGCGGCATGTGCACGGACTGGGCACGTTACGGGCTGCAAATCAATGCGATCGGCCCCGGCTATTTCGACACGCCGCTCAACGCCGCGCTCGTCGCCAATCCCGAATTCGACACCTGGCTGAAGAACCGTACCCCGGCTGGCCGATGGGGGAAGGTGGAGGAGTTGCAGGGCGCCGCCATATTTCTCGCCTCCAGCGCCTCGAACTTCGTGAATGGCCAGATCCTTTACGTCGATGGAGGCGTGCTTGCGACACTCTGATCAGCCGGTCGCCATCGTACTCATGGGGGTCGCGGGTAGCGGCAAGACCACACTCGGCCTCGCGCTTGCCGAGCGCTTCGGCGTCGCGTTCTATGACGCCGACGATTTCCATCCGCCGGCCAATGTCGCCAAGATGTCCGCCGGCATCCCACTGAACGATGACGACCGGGCTCCCTGGCTCGAAAGGCTCGCCGCGCTCCTGCATGACTCGATCGCCGAAGGCCGCTCCGTGGCGCTCGCGTGTTCGGCGCTCAAGAGGCGGTATCGTGATCGCCTGCGCGAAGGCTGTCCCGACATTCTCTTCGTCCACCAGGTCGGCGATCGAGACATGATCGCGGAACGAATGAAGCGCCGAACGGACCACTACATGCCGCCATCGCTGCTCGACAGCCAGTTCGCAGCCCTCGAGCTACCGGACACTGATGAAAGCGTGTTGACCCTGGATGGCACTGAACCGCCGGATGCCTTGGTGGACAAGGTCGTCGCGCGTCTGGTGCGTTCATAATATTGCGAACGCAAGCGGGGCTTCGAGGGATAGATTTATCGCCGCGACCTGCCGCAGGATGGTCCGCGTTACGTCACAGCTGCGCGGCTCGTTACAAGCCAATTGCGGTGACTTAAGCGCGGCCGGCAATCTGCATTTGGCGGAGATCCGGGTCGGAACTGCGCTGCGCCGTCATCACCAGTGCCTTTTGCAGCATTGCGATATCCGCTTGAGGATCCGGTTGCCAACCACAAGGACATGCATTGTCGCCACGATGAGCATCGTGAATTTCCCTGTAGACCGAGCCTAGTGCTTCGGCCGCCATGCTCAGGACAGTCATCGGCGGCAGACGGCTGCCGTGCAACACATTGCAGAATGCCGCCATGACTGCCTGCCGCAGCTCGACTTCGTAGAAGCTCCTGTCCTCCGAGGATGTATTACGCTGCACGATACCCGATCCTTTCCTCGCATGAGGCGGCGGACACCGGCGCATCCGCGGCATCGACCAGCGCGACGGTCAGGAGATCGACAAGCCTTTGCATGCGTCGCGACAGCACGTCATAGGCCCTCGCGCTCGCGTTGGCCGGCCCTTTTACAAAGGCATAGGCGCATTTCAGCTCCAGTCTAGTTGCACCGGTTCGCAGCAACTCCTCAACGACTAAGCGGTCCACCCTTCCTACGACCGCCGCCACATCGCGCTCACGAATAACGCTCATATCGATCCTCAATCTCCACCGGAGGCTTCCGCTCGCGAAGCATCGCTGTGCGAACCGAATTATCGGCAGGTCCATATCCTCGGAAATTGCGGCAGCGCAAAATCTAAAACGCTCCCATTTCCAATGTTCAATAAAATATATCCCAGTATTTGAAATATTTAAAAATAGATCATAAAGCGGAATAAATCGAATTTAAAAATCATATCTTCATCACGACGCTGAATTTTTCAAACGGCCTCCGATCAACGATACTTCCGATACACGGACGGCCACACACATATCGGCTAATTCGATTCAGCGCAAGTCGCCCCGTCAAACGGGAAGGGAAATATTTAGCAATCACAAATTATTATTTCTCTAATCTTTGTGATAAGGCCAGCACAACGGTGGCGTTCACGCAGGTCCTATTCAACGCATGCTCCTCTGCGTCAGAAAATCAATCAGGCCACCCGAGCGGATCGTCATGCAGAATGAGGAACAAGCGCGCTAAGCCGCGCCATGAGAAGGCGTTCTCCGGACGTGAAGAGGCATCCCGGCCAACTCTCTGGCAAGCAGGGCAGATCAAGCCGCCCGAATAGCGGCAGTTGCGGCCCGAGCCCTCAATCCTTTTCGTCGGTGGGATGACCGCCCTGTGCCGGGGGGCTGCGCATCTTACAGACCGTTTCCCAGCGTGCCGGCTGCATGCGCTGTGGCGGCAAGCCGCGCAGGACGAGGCCGAGATCATCGAGCACCATCTCGCCGATCATCTCCATCGCGGCGGGAATGCCACCGGCGCGATGGGGAGAAAGCAATAGACGACTCTGGCGCACGGGGTCACCAACACCGATCGGCTCGGCCGGAAACACGTCCGTTGCCCCTCGAAAACGTCCGGCATTGGCGAGGTCGACAAAAGCTTCGAAGTCCACCACGCCCGCGCGACTGCCAAGCACAACCACACTGTCGCGCCCGATGCGCTCGAGTTCCGGGCGTCCAAGAAACCCCTGGTTGTCTGACGTAACTCCCGCGAGAATGAAGAGAAATCGGGAGGTGGACAGCACGGTGCCGAGATCCGCTGGCCGCACCTGCTCGGCACGCAACACGTTATCCGGAAACCAGGGATCATAGACCTGGATATCGGCCGCGAAACCGTTGAGCAGGCGGCGAAGGGCTCGCCCGATATTGCCGTAGCCGATCAGCCCAACTCGCGCCTCGCTGATCAGCAGGGCATCGGCGTTTCCTGCGAGGCCGTAGCGCTCCCGCCCCGCACGTACTGCGCCGTCGGCCGCCGTGATGCCCCGTGCAAGGTCGAGCGCCAAAGCCAGCACCATCTCCGCCACGGGCACTGCGAAAGCGGGCGCGATGGACAATACCGCGATGCCGCGCGCCAGACAGGCGTGATAGTCAATGTTCTGGTAGAAGTTGCCTTCAACATTCAAAACGGCCCGCAGCTTGGCGGCGCGCTCCACGCGTGCAGTCGGCAAAGCCGTCTGCCCGATGATGGCGACGGCCTCGGGAAGTCGCGCCTCGACCAGGCTATCGCGCATCGGTCCCTGCTCGTCCTCGATGATCTCGGCCATTGCCGATAGGCGCTCCCATTGCGCCGCATTGAAGATGCGCTGGCGCTGGCGCGGAAAGGGATCTAGAAGCACGACCGGCTTTGTCATCACGTCCTCCCCTGCTCTGTCATTGTATGAATGCCCGGCGACCTGCGCCCGACAATCGGTCAGACGTGCGGAACCTGCGCCCATGTGCCGCTTGCGGTCGAGGCAAGACAAGCCTCGATGAAGGCAAGACCTTCCGCCCCGTCCGCGGCCGTCGGCACCATGCGCGCGAAACTGTCCGGCTCACGGCCCGCGCGCCGCGATGCGACGAGCGATGCGAAATCCCGGTAGATATTGGCGAAGGCTTCGAAGAAGGCTTCTGGATGTCCCGGCGGGAGGCGCGCAGCCTGCCGGCTGTAGGGATGGAGGGTCGGCAGCCCCCGCGTTCGCACCTCCGCCGGCCGCGCATTGCGCATGACGCGCAGCTCGTTGGCGCTGGCCTGTGCCCAGGCAAGCCCCCCCTCCTCCCCATAGGCTTCCAGGGTCAGGGCGTTCTCAGCACCGGTGGCCGCCTTGGTCACGAACATCACGCCGCGCGCGCCGCCTTCGAGCCGCAGGATCACCGACGCCGTATCGTGGGCCTCGCGGCCGGGAATGACGGCGCCGACGTCCGCCAGCACGGCCTCAACCCTGCGCCCGGTCACGAACGTCAGCATCTGATGGGCGTGGGTACCGATATCGCCGAGCACATGGCTCAACCCGCCGCGCGCCGGATCGAGACGCCAGCGCAGGCGATCCGTCATGGCGCCGGGGTTGCCTTCGACATGCGAGCCGAGCGACCCTTGCACGTAGTTCGCCTGGACAAGCCGCAGGGTGCCGAGTTCACCGGCCGCGACCGCGCTCTTCGCCTCGCGCAGCATCGGATAGCCTGAATAGTTGTGAGTGAGGCAAAAAATGAGGCCGCGCTCGCGTGCCTTGGTCACCAAGGCACGCGCCGAAACCAAATCATTCGTCAGCGGCTTGTCGCAAATCACATCGAGACCCGCATCGAGGGCCATTTCGGCGAATCTCTCATGACTATCATTCGGGGTCATGATCGCAACCGCATCGATGCCGTCGGACAGTTCAGCCTCCGCCGCCAGCATAGTCGCCACGTCGCTGTAGCCCCGGGGCAGACCGAGCACTTCCGCCTCCTTCATCGCACGGTCGGACTGGGAGGATAGAACGCCGGCGACAAGTTCGAAGCCATCGTCGAATCGGGCTGCGGTACGATGCACCGGGCCGATGAGGGAGGTCCCTCCCCCGCCGATGAGGCCGAGGCGCAAACGGCGACCAAGCAGTTGAATGACAGCATTCATGGTGACAGCCTCGTCTTTATTGAACAAGAAGGGGCGGGATCCGACGCGTCGCGGACTATGTGCTCAGATACGCCACGATGAAGCATCCCATCGAACTTACAAAGCCCTGACTTGAGAGCGTCGAGAGGAACCGGCCAGAGGCGAACGGCGCGGGCGCGCCGCCTGCCATCGCCTGATACCGGCGGCGAAGGGCCGCTTCGTAAATGACGGGCGAATAGCCATACAATTATATGATGTATGGATCTGATCGTAGCTCAGGATTCCTCCGCAAGTCCGCTTTCTCTTCACCTTGTGCGGCTCCGCCAGCGACACCATGGCTTATTGGCCATTGAACGCGGATTATGTATGCATACATTCACCATACAGACTGTGTGAGCAGCCGGCCTTCCCCTATCGAGGAACATGCTATGTCCCGGGACATGATGTCGAAGAACGAGCAGTGGCCGCCGTTGCCGCCCATGAGCACAGGCTTGCGTGGGCGCTGTCCGCGCTGCGGGCAAGGCCATCTTTTCAACGGCTTCCTGACATTGGCGCCGGAGTGCGAGGTCTGCGGCCTCGACTATAAGTTCGCCGATCCCGCTGATGGCCCGGCCTTCTTCGTCATGATGTTCGTCTGCATCCCGGCCGTTCTTTTCGGCCTGTGGATCGATGTAGCCTTCGAAGCGCCGTGGTGGGTTCATCTCCTCACGACCCTACCCGTGCTGCTTGTTTCCTGCATCCTTCCCCTCAGGCCGCTTAAGGGTTGGTTGGTCGCAAGCCAATTCTTCTTCAAGGCGGAGGAAGGAAGGCTCGCGCGGCCGGATGAATACCAGCCTGCCAAAGCGGCTCCGCAATCCACGAGCCACTGAGGTCGGGCGCCGGCTCCATTAGCCCCCGCTAGAAAGCGCCTGAGCCAACACCACCTCGGCCTCGTCGGCGATCACCTGTTCCTCGTCGGTGGGGATGACGAACGCGCTCACGTGGCTCCCCGCTGCGCTGATCACCTCCGCATTCGCCAGATTCGCACGCCCGTCGAGCGCGAGGCCGAGCCAAGCGAGACGCTTGGCGACAGCGGCACGCACCTGTGGCTGGTTCTCGCCAATGCCCGCGGTGAAAACCACCGCATCGAGGCCGCCGAGCGTCGCAGCGAGACGCGCGATCTCCCCCGCGATGCGGAATGCGAAAACGTCTAACGCCTCACGGGCTGCCTGCTCGTCGCTCGCCAGCAGTTCGCGGCTGTCGGCGCTGATCCCGGACATGCCGAGCAACCCGGATTGCTTGTAGAGAATATCATTGACCGCGGCGAGATCCCGCGTTCCATCCTCAAGGAGATACAGGATCACCCCCGGATCGAGCGCACCGCAGCGCGTCGCCATCGGAATGCCGTCGAGGGTTGAGAAGCCCATGCTCGTATCCCGGCTCACACCGGCCTCGAGTGCGCAGAGGCTTGCGCCGCTGCCGAGATGAGCCGCGACAACCTTGCCTTCGGCAGCAGTTGGTGCGAGCCGCGCAAGTTCCCGGGCGATGAACGCGTAGGACAATCCGTGGAAGCCGTAGCGCTTGATCCCTGCATCATGCAGCACACGCGGCAGCGCGAAACGGCGCACCACGTCGCCCTGGGTGCGGTGGAAGGCGGTGTCGAAGGAGGCCGTTTGCGGCAAGGCTGGGCGCAGGTGGCGGATCGCGCGGATCAACCGCACACATTGCGGCTGATGCAATGGCGCGAGGGGTGTTAGCGCAGTGATCCCGTCCAGTGCCGCGTCGTCGATCAGCACCGCCTGGGAGTAGGCGTCGCCACCATGCACAACGCGGTGGGCCACGGCAGTCACCGCAGCGATATCGAAATGCTGCGCTAGCCACTGGAAGGTTTCAGCCAGCACGTCCTCGATGGGTCCGTCAGGCGCCGCTGCAAGGGCTACATCTGCTGTAGCCGGCCCCTCGGTGAGGTGGAATGTGAGCGGCCTGCGCCGGAAATCGATCGTCCCCTTGCCAATCCGAAGGCAGCGTCCGTCGACACGCCCGAACAGTCCGATCTTGACCGTAGACGAACCTGCGTTGAACGTGAGGAGCAGCCGATCGCTCACCGCACCGCCTCCTTGACGATGGCACGGCCGGCGGAAACCAGCTTGGCCAAGGCGGCGGACGCTATCCGCACCTTGAGCGAGTCCGAGCGGCTGGTCAGGATGATAGGAACACGGGCTCCCAGCACGAGGCCGGCGGCATCCGCGCCGGCGAAATAGATGAGCTGCTTGGCGAGCATATTGCCGGCCTCCAGATCCGGTACAAGGAGGATGTCCGCCTGCCCCGCCACCGGTGAGACGATTCCTTTCGTTCGCGCCGCTTCGGGATTGATTGCGTTGTCGAAGGCGAGCGGACCATCCACGCAAGCGCCGATGATCTGCCCGCGCGCCGCCATCACCGTCAGGGCAGCCGCATCAAGTGTCGACGGCATGGCGGCGTTGACAGTTTCGACTGCAGCGAGCACTGCGACTTTCGGCTCGGCAATGCCCAACGTTCGCAAGAGGTCCACCGCATTCTGGCAGATGTCACGCTTGTGCTCGAGCGTGGGCTGAATGTTGATCGCCGCATCTGTGACGATCAGCGGCTTTCCATAAGCTGGCACATCCATGGCATAGACATGGCTGATGCGCCTTTCCGTACGTAATCCCGAGTTAGGATGGACAACGGCGCCGAGCAGTTCATCGGTATGCAAGCTGCCCTTCATCAACGCCGCGACCTTGCCGGCGACCGCGAGCTCCACGGCTCGCGCGGCGGCCGCATGGCTATGCGCGACAGGCTCAATTGCCAGTTCCGCGAGCGAAATCTTCGCCGCTGCCGCAACCGCCCGGATCTTTCCTTCGGGTCCAACGAGGATCGGATCAAGGAGGCCCTCGTCGCGCGCCTCGATGGCCGCGCTCAGCGCTTCCGGCGAGCAGGGATGCACGATGGCGGTGCGCAGAGGCGGCAGATCGCGAGCCGCTTGAACGAAAGCCTCGTAGCGGTCATGACGGCGCAATGTGACATCCGGCAATTTCATGCGCGGCCAGCTTACCGAGGCTTGAGGCGCTATCACGGTCGCCACGCCCGTCAGTACCTCTTCACCCCTCTGGTTGGTACAGCGGGTGTCGAGGCGCACGATGTGCTTCTCTGCGCGCTTCTCCTTGACCGTCGCCGTCACCGTGATGGTATCGCCGGGCAGCACGGGATGACAGAACTTCAGATCCTGCCCGAGATAGATCGTTCCTGGACCCGGCAACTTCGTGCCGAGCAAAGCGGAAACCAGCGCTCCAGTCCACATGCCGTGGACGACGATATGGCCAAACCGATCGGATGCCGCGAAAGCGGTATCGAGATGGGCCGGATTGACGTCACCCGAGACAGTCGCGAACAGGTCGATATCATCGCGGCCAACGGTCCGGGTCAGGGAGGCGCTTTCGCCCAGAGCGAGTTCGTCGAACGTCCGGTTCTTGAGCAAAGTATCGTTCACCTCAGCCTCACCTCTGTTGAACATAGGAGCCGGGCGCTGCGCCGAGCGGCCTGTAGCCCTTGTCTTCAGCGCCCATCGCAGGAGGAGCGACACCCTCCGGTGTCGAATGTCGAGCCAGCCATTCTCCCCACGCCAGCCACCATGACCCATCCTGCTGCCCTGTCGCCTCGGCCCATTCGTCCGCGCTCAGGCACACATCAGTCGCCTTTTTCTCCCCCACACGGAAGCGGCGACGGGGGCGGCCTGGCTCGCTCACGATACCGGCATTGTGGCCACCGCTGGTCAACACGAATGTCACCGCGGTATCGGTGAGATAGTGGATCTTATAGACGGAGCGCCAAGGCGCGACATGGTCCCGCTCTGTCCCTACCGCGAAGATCGGCGCCCTGATGTTCTGAAGCGCAGCGGGGCGTCCATCGACCATGAAGCGGCCCGCCGCAAGCTCATTGTCCAGATAAAGCTTCTGAAGATACTCCGCATGCATGCGATACGGCATCCGCGTCGAATCCGCATTCCAGGCCATCAGGTCGATCATCGGGGCACGCTCGCCCATGAGATAATCATGCACGAGCCGCGACCAGATCAGATCATTCGAGCGCAGCAGCTGGAATGCTCCCGCCATCTGGTCAGCGGCGAGATAGCCGCGACTCCACATCATGCTATCGAGAAAGTGCATCTGGCTATGGTCGATAAACAATGCGAGCTCTCCCGGCTCGCTGAAATCCGTCTGGGCGGCAAGAAGTGTGAGGGAACCGAGCCTATCGTCACCTGCGCGCGCCATAGCCGCTGCAGCAATCGCCAGCAGCGTGCCACCAAGGCAGTACCCGGTCGCGTGGATCTTGACACCGGGAACGATGGCATTGACGGCTTCCAATGCCGCCATCACGCCTTGCCGACGGTAGTCATCGAGCCCAAGGTCACGATCAGCCCCGTCCGGATTGCGCCAGGACACGCAGAACACCGTATGACCGCTCTCCACAAGATGACGGATAAGAGAGTTATGCGGGGAGAGGTCAAGAATGTAGTATTTCATGATCCAGGCGGGCACGATCAGTATGGGCTCAGCAAAAACATCTGCTGTCGCCGGCTTATACTGGATGAGCTCGATGAGATGGTTGCGGAAGACAACTTCGCCCGGCGTCACGGCGACATCCCGCCCAACCACGAAATTCTCCGTGCCGGCGGCAGGCTGGCCGGTCGCAAGGCGACTGACATCGTCAAGCCAGTTCTTGTAGCCTTCGAGAAAGTTGAGGCCTGCGGTCTGCCAGGATTTGGCGATGACCTCTGGATTGGTGAAAATGTTGTTGGACGGTGACGCCACATCGAGGAGCTGACGCGCCGTGAACGATACGACGTCCTCATGATGCGGCGTCACGCCGGGCACATCGCGTGTCACGTTGTGCCACCATTGTTGATTGAGCAGAAAGGCTTGAACAAGAAAGTTAAACGGAGGCTTCTGCCAGGCCTCGCCGGAAAACCGGTTGTCTCCGGGCAGCGGCTCGATGCATGGCGGTGTCTGCGGCTCATGGCTTGCCACGGCAACATGGCCCGCAAATCGGATCGCCTTCCGGACTGCCTTTGTCAGGAGCTCGGTTTGCTTTCCCGGCGCATGAGCCAGATGAACGGACCAATCGAACAGGGCCAGCGCCGTCGCCGCCGGCGACAAGCCCCCGGTCATCTGAGCCGTCAGCGCCTCGCGCATGCGGTCAACGGCCGCGAAGGCTTCATGGCCACTGCCGTCGGCCTGGTGGTGAGCACGAACGGGTGCCGCTGGAGACGAAGCCACGGGCTGTGCCTGCGGCCGCAGTGAGGGTTGCGACACCCCCGGGAACGGCATGACGTGCCCGGTCTGCATCACCGCTGCCTCGACAGCACCCGCGCGGGACTTGTTTCTCACGGTACTATCTTTTTTCACGGCGTTACCTACCAGTCGTACAGGGAACCGATTTGCAGAACGTGGCATACTGTAACGACGAACCGTAAGGTGTCAGCTTTCTGCAGGGTTGATCCTGATCAATCCTTCACGGGTAATTCACACGGTTGGGAGGGCGTTTGGACGGGGGCGCACTGCCGACCGCCCTGGCCGGTTTCACAAAAGCGGGAGCACCGGCTTCCAACTTTTTGCCTCTCAGCCGCGGATACGTTGCCGGGTAAGCTTTTCAGTCCGCAATAGAGTTGTCATGTGGAGGGGCTATACGCCCGGCATCGATCATCCGATGCTCTACGAGGCACCCATGAAGCAGTTTCTTGTCGCACTGCTCGCGACCACGGCCCTTGCCGGCGCCGCCGAAGCAGCCACGGTCTACCCGCTGGATCGCGCGACCATCCTCACCTCCTCGCCTTTCGATTTCAAGGTTGAGTTCGACGGTGTGGTGAAGCCCGAGGACATCAAGGTTACCGTCAACGGCCAGGACTACAAGACCGTCTTCGGCAAGGAAGCCGAGTTCGTGGCCGAGGAAAAGGGTGCAAAGGACAAGGTGCTCGGCTCTGCGCTCATCCTGCGCGGCCTCTCGCTCGCCACTCCCGGTGCCTACAAGGTCGATGTGTCGGCAGGTTCCCAAACGAAGAGCATCACCTGGGACGTCTACAATACCGGCGACAAGCCGAAGGCCAAGAACGTAATCTTCCTGATCGGCGATGGCCTCTCGGTTGCCCACCGCACGGCTGCCCGCATCATGTCCAAGGGCATGATGGAGGGTAAGGCGAATGGCCGTCTGAACATGGACGACCTCGACCACATGGCCTTCATCGGCACGTCCTCGACCGAGGCTGTGGCGACCGACAGCGCCAACACGATGTCCGCCTACATGACTGGACACAAGACGGCCGTCAACGCGCTGGGCGTCTATGCCGACCGCACCCCCGACAGTCTCGACGATCCCAGGGTGGAGACGCTGGCCGAGGCCCTGCGCCGCCAGACGAAGAAGTCAATCGGCATCGTAAGCACGTCGGAGCTGCAGGACGCGACACCGGCCGCCGTCGTCGCCCACACCCGCAAGCGCGCCGACAAGGCCGAGATCACCGAGATGATGTTCGAGATTAAGCCGGACGTCGTGCTCGGCGGTGGCTCCGCCTATTTCCTGCCGAAGACAACGCCTGGCTCGAAGCGCAAGGACGAGAAGGATTTCATAAAATCTTTCCGGGATGCGGGTTACGCGCTTGCCACCGACAAGGCCGAGCTCGCTCACGTCGCCGGAACAAACACGGGCAAAGTGCTCGGCCTGTTCCACACCGCCAATCTCGACTCCACGCTCGACCGTGAGTTCCTGAAGAAGGGCACGGTCGACAAGTTCCCGAACCAGCCCGGTCTTGTTGAAATGACGCAGGCCGCGCTCAACCAACTGTCGAAGAATCCCGATGGCTTCTTCCTGATGGTCGAGGCGGCCAATATCGACAAGATGTCCCATCCGCTCGATTGGGATCGCGCAGCCATCGACACCATCGAGTTCGACAAGGCCGTCGGTGTGGCGCGCGACTTCGCGGCCAAGAACCCTGACACACTGATCATCGTGACGGGCGATCATACCCACGGCGTGTCGATCATCGGTACAGTTGACGACAGCAAGGCCGGCGATGAAATGCGCGAGAAGGTTGGCACTTATGCCTCCGCGGGCTTCCCGAACTATGTGGATAGCAATGGCGATGGATATCCGGATCGCGTCGACGTGTCCCGTCGTCTGTTCCTGAACGCCAACAACGGCCCGGATCACTACGAGACCTATCGCCCGAAGCTCGATGGCCCCTTCGTTCCGGCTATCCAGAACGAGAAGAAGGAATATGTGGCCAACGAGGCTTACAAGGACGTGCCCGGCGCCGTTTTTGTCGCGGGCAACATCCCGCGCGACAACGACACCGGCGTCCATGCGGTCGACGACGTCGTGCTGCAGTCATCGGGCCCAGGTTCTGAAAGCTTCAAAGGCTACATGGAACAGAGCGATGTTTATCGGATCCTCGCCGATGTCATGGCGCTCGGCGTAAAGCAGACGCAGTAATCCCGTCGACGGCTATGAACACACCCGGGCACGCATCCGGGTGTGTTTGTATTCGTGGAAACTGGCAAACATTAGTGACATCGATGTCCAAGATAAAGACCATCGCAGCCCCAACGCGCCGCCAGATCCTGGGAACGCTCGCCGGAACAACCGCCGCTGCCTGGGCCTCCAGGGTTTGGGCTGCGGCGCCAAGCCTCACATTCGAGGAGCTCTACGGGAAGGTCGGCGTGCTCGGGCTCGAATTCTCGGCGAAGGTCAATGCGTTGAAGGGCCGAACGGTGGCGATGCGCGGATTCATGGCACCGCCGTTGAAAGCTGAAGCGAACTTTTTCGTTTTGACAAAGATTCCGATGGCGCTTTGCCCCTTTTGTTCGTCAGACGCTGATTGGCCCGACGATATCGTCGTGGTCTATCTCGGCGACAAGCAGACCTTTGTTCAGCCGAGCACGACGATAGAAGTTCATGGCAAGCTCGAAACTGGATCCTGGACCGATCCGGAGACCGGTTTCGTCAGCCTTCTACGCCTGCGTGATGCTCAATACAGTATCGTCTGATGGCGCTTCACGATCTGTGCCTCAATGGCGTCGAGATGATTTTCCCGGGACTCACGGCACCCGTGCTGAGCATTGCGAGCCTCAGGATCGAAGCGGGAACGCGGGTCGCCATCGCCGGAGCTTCGGGATCTGGAAAGAGCACGTTCGTCAATTTGGTGACCGGCCTCGAACGCGCGAGCAAAGGACGCATCACGTGGAACAGCACGGATCTCGGCACCCTCTCGCAAGGTGAGCGCGACCGTTGGCGTGGTGAGACCATTGGCCTCGTGATGCAGGATTTCCACCTGTTTCCTGGCCTCTCCGCATTGGACAACGTACTGCTTCCCGCACGCCTTGCCTTCGCGACCATGCCCCAGCATGTGCAACGTGCGCGTGATCTTCTCGAGCGCGCCGGGCTCAAGCAGCCGCAGCAACGCGTCGAGACGATGTCGCGGGGCGAGATGCAGCGCGTCGCCGTGGCCCGTGCGCTCCTGCGCAAGCCCTCGATCATTGTCGCGGATGAGCCGACGGCCAGCCTCGATGAAGACAACGGCAAGGCGGTTGGCGACCTCATCTTCGAACTGGCAACGGCGGAGAAAAGTACACTGATCACCGTATCGCACGACAAGCGCCTGATTGCGCGCTTCGAACGACGGATCGAGCTCGCGAACGGACGCATCGTCGCTGACACGGCGCGGTGCTAGCCAGGGGACAGCTGTGCTTCACTTCATCCTCGCCGATTTGCGACGCTTCTGGGCAGGCTCCATCGTGATCATTGCCCTTGTCGCCCTCGCGACGGCGCTCGGCGTCACCGTCACTCTGCAGGAGCGCGCCCTGCGCCTCGGCAGTGCGCGCGCTGCCGACAAGTTCGATGTTATCATCGGCGCGCCCGGCAGCGAAACCCAGCTTCTTCTGTCCACGGTCTTTCTGCAGCCGGCAGCCTTGCCGTTGCTCCGTGGCGGCGTCCTGGCGGATCTGACAAAAGATCCGCGCGTTGTCTGGGCTGCGCCCGTCGGCTTCGGCGACAGTTTTTCCGGGTATCCCATCATCGGAACGACGTCCACCCTTGTCCAGAACACGTCATCAGGATTTTCAGCCGGCCGTCTCTTCGCCTCGGAAACCGAGGCAGTGATCGGATCTGCCGTTGATCTTCCAATGGATACTGTCATCAAGCCCGTGCACGGTACGGCCGAAACCGGTGGCCATACCCATACGGAACTTGCCTATACAGTCGTCGGCAAGCTGGCTCCGACCGGAACGCCATGGGACCGTGCCATTTTTGTGCCGATCAGCGCCGTCTGGCACATCCATGGAATGGCGGAAGCGCACGACCACGCCGGGCATGACCATGAGCCTGCCGGTGAAGGTCACAACGGCGAAGGTGTCGATGGCAAGAACGCCTATGGCGATCATGGGGAGGTGGGCCAGCAGGACCACGCCCATGGAAGCGAGGGCACCCACGCGAGCGAAGAAGAACATCATCAGGGCGAGGCCCAGTTGGCAACGCTGAACGAGGACTTCGGCGCTGGCACCCCCGGCATCCCAGCTGTTCTCGTCAAGCCCAAATCTATCGCTGATGCCTATCGTCTACGCCAGGATTATCGCAGCGAGACATCCTTGGCGGTCTTTCCCGGTGAGGTCTTGACACGGCTCTATGCAACGCTGGGTGATGCAAAGCTCGTCCTCACCGCCGTCGCGATCGGCGCGCAGGCTTTGGTTGCCGCCTCCCTCGTGCTCGTGACGATCCTTCATCTCTCCCAGCGTCGCCGACAGATCGGCGCGCTCCGTGCGCTTGGCGCACCCCAACTGTCAGTCTCGCTCATCGTCTGGCTGGAGCCTTTCCTGCTGATCCTCGTCGGGATCGCGCTGGGCTTCGTCTTTGGTTATGCCGCAGCGCTTGCGTTGTCCGCGCTCGTGACCCAAGGCAGCGGTGTCAGGCTGCCCGTGGAGTTCGCCCGAAGCGATCTCTGGTCCGCGCTGCTCCTCGTCGTCTTCGCGGCGCTCCTGGCGCTGATCCCCGCCGTCCTCGCCTATCGGCAATCACCGGCAGCAGCGCTACGCGCCTGAGACGGCATCTTGGAGTGAAACATGGTTTAGCCGACAAGTCGCTCCCGTCTGCAGAATGTTCGGGGGACGGCCGGGCCTGGAGTCGCACCGCGGCAAGGGCTGTCATATGGCTGTCGTGGAACAGAGAGCACATAGGTCCTTTCATATGGACACCAGAATCTGATTGGTTTCACCATGCTGCGCTTTCTGGCTGTGCGGGCGGCTCGCGCCGTTCTCACGCTATTCATCTGTGTTTCAGCCGTGTTCATTACTTTACGGCTGGCGGGCGACCCCGCCGAGATCATGCTTTCCGTTGATACCCCTCCTGAAGTACGTGCCTACTACAGTGAATTGTGGGGCCTTGATCAGCCAATATACGACCAGTATATCCGATATTTTACCAGCGCGCTGCGCGGAGATTTTGGCTTATCTTTCGCGGACGACCGCCCCGCTTTCGATGCAGTGATCGAGGCCTTGCCGAATACCGCCCTCCTCGGCTTCTCATCTCTTTTGTTGGCACTCGTCATTGGCCTCCCGCTCGGGATTGTGGCCGCTCTCAAGCATAACAGCGCGATTGACAGGCTGGCGATGGCATCGGCCGTCTTTGGTTATGCCGTACCCGTCTTCTTTCTCGGCATCCTGCTGATCCTCCTCTTTGCGCTAAAGCTCAGGGTGCTTCCATCCGCGGGCTCCGATAGCCTTATTCATCTTATCCTGCCCGTCGTTACGCTCGGCCTCCCCCTCGCGGGCCGCCTTGCCCGCTTTGCCCGCACATCGACGCTGGAAGTTCTCGGCAAACCCTTCATCCGAGCTGCTCGTGGTCGTGGCGTGATGCCGGTCGGCGTCATCGTTCGCCATGCGCTTCCTAATGCGTCCGTGCCGCTGTTGATGTTTCTGGGCATCGAAATCGGCAACATTCTTGCCGGCAGCGCCGTTGTCGAGACCATCTTCGCCTGGCCGGGCATCGGCCGCCTGCTCGTCGACTCCGTGGCGACCCGAGATCTGCCGGTGGTGCAGGCGGTGATCATCACGATTACCCTGATCATGGTGTTGGCAAACCTCCTGGTCGACGTCCTCCATATTCTGATCGATCCGCGCCTCGGCGGCTTCAGCAAAGCCTCGGGAGCCCAGGCGTAATGGCGACGCTCGATACTTCGGCGCCAGTCGGACGCCCCTCCGCCTCTCTCGGCATGTCGCCGGTCGTGATCGTATCGGCCGCCTTTCTCGTGCTCATGGTCCTCGTCGCCATCTTCGCCGAATGGTTGGCGCCAGCTCACTATACCGCGCAGAATCTCGCCGCGCGGCTGCGGCCGCCGATGAGTGTGCAAGGTGATTTCACCTATTATCTCGGCACCGACCAGCTCGGCCGCGATATCCTGAGCCGGCTCATCTACGCGATCCGCACATCAATCCTGATCGCAGTTCTCGGCACGCTGACTGGCGCCGTCTTCGGCACCCTACTCGGCTTCATCGCTGCGCGGCTGCGAGGCTGGCCCGACCAGGCGATCATGATGCTCGTCGATACGCAGGCGGCAATCCCCGCGTTGCTGCTCGCCCTGACAATGCTTGCTTTCTTCGGCAACAATGTCTTTCTGTTCATCATCCTCGTCAGCCTCGACGGGTGGGAGAAATACACACGGCTCGCCCGCGGTCTCGTGGTGTCTGAACAGACGAGCGACTATATCAATGCCGTCGAGGCCCTCGGCGCGCGTTCCGGCCGGGTCATCCTCAAGCACCTCCTGCCGAACATCGTCGCGGCACTCGTCGTGCAGGCGACGCTGAACTTTCCAGGCACCATCCTTCTGGAGACCTCCCTCTCCTTCCTCGGCCTCGGGGTGCAGCCGCCGGGGACATCGCTCGGCCTCATGTTGGGAGAAGGCAGGCGCTACCTCCTGAATGCCTGGTGGATCGCCGTTTTTCCGGGCTGTGCCATTTTCCTGACGACGCTCGCGATGAGCCTCTTCGGCGACTGGCTGCGCGACCGTCTCGATCCAACCGTCGACCGAGGATAAACCGACATGGCCTTTGCCTGGATGGAGCCTGCGGCGCCTCCACTCGTCATTGCTCACCGCGGAGGCGCCCTGCTGGCGTCTGAGAATACCCCGGCCGCCTTTGTCGCAGCGCGCAGTGCCGGGGCGCATGCTGTCGAGACGGATGTGCGACGTACAGCCGATGGTGCTCTGGTCTGCGTGCACGATGCCGATCTCTCACGGCTTGCGGGAGACCCGCGCCAGGTCAGTACGCTAAGCCTCCGCGACTTGCGCCACTGCCTCCCGGCCGTGATGACGCTCGACGAAGCGCTTACGGTTTCCAGGGGGTTAGGCGTCCTTCTCGATGTGAAGATCACCGACAGCGCGATCCTCGCTCCCATCATGGCGCTCCTGGCGGAACGCGAGGCTATCGAGCGCACCATGCTCGGCTTGCGCAATCTATCGCTGATCGAAGCCGCCCGGATGCGTTCGGACGCGGTCAATATCCTCGCATTCCTCGATGATCCGGATTCAGCGCCCGAGGCGCGGCGCGCAGGTGCCGACTGGTTCCGGCTGTGGGAAGGTGCCGCTACCGCCCCGCGGGCCGAGTCTGCGCGCGCGGAAGGCCTGCGCCTCGCGGTCATGGTGGGCCAGCCGCGGAGCCAACCCTTGCCTGGCGAATATCCGCCCTTCCCAGTCGGGCATATCGATCACGAGGGGCTTGAGGGGCTCGCGGCCATCGCGCCCGACGCCATCCTTCTCGATGACCCACGGCTCATCGCCTCCGGCCGCTCGTAACCCCACGCGGGGCACCAGGCGCGCCCCGCATTTCACGAGTACGCCAACTATCGGCGCAGATCATCCATACACTTCAAAGGAGTTGACCATGGTTTCCCTTACACGCCGCCGCCTTCTGGAAGGAGCCGTCGCGGCTCCTTTCCTGATGAGCGCGACCCGTGGCTTTGCGGCCACTGGTGACCGCCCAAACTTCACGATCGCAGTTGCCGACCTCCCGGCAACGCTCGAACCGGCGCGCGAGCTCTCCAATGTCGGCACACGCGTGACCTATTCGATCTTCGACACGCTGATCCGGCGCGATTTTCTTGGCTCGCCGGACGGCGGCGGCTCGGAGCTGAAGCCGCATCTCGCCACCAAATGGGAGCGCGTCTCCCCGTCGGAACTTGTCGTGACGCTCCGCGAAGGCGTGAAGTTCCACAATGGTGACGAGCTGACCTCGGAAGATGTGGCCTATACCTTCCGCGACGGTCGCCTCTGGGGCGACAAGGCGCAGATCCCTGGCGGCAAACCCTATTTTGGCGTTCTGGCCAGCGTCGAGCCGATCGACCGCTACACCGTCCGTTTCCGCACCCGGGTTCCGGATGTGCTGCTCGAGCAGCGCCTTGCGTCCTGGTGCGCGTGGATCGTCAACAAGCGTGCTTATGAGGAAATGGGCTTCGAGGCCTATTCCAAGAAGCCAGTGGCGACCGGCCCCTATAAGGTCGTCAATCACAGCGCGTCGGAAGCCACTGTGCTCGATGCCTTCGATGATTACTTCATGGGCCGCCCCACCGCCAAGCGCGTGACCTTCAAGCGCGTCCCGGAACTGGCGGCGCGCGTCGCGGGCCTCGTTGCGGGGGACTACGATCTGATCACCAATATTCCGCCGGACCAGATGAGCGTGGTAGGCGACTACAAGGACATCGACGTTCGCTCGGTCGTCCTCGCCAATGTCCACGTTCTTGCTTTCAACGAGAAGGACAAGGTGCTGTCCGACAAGCGCATTCGACAAGCGCTGGTCGCCTCTATCGATCGGCAGGCGCTCGTAGACAGCCTGTGGCAGGGCACGGCGCTCGTTCCTCAGAGTCACAATTTCCCGGAATACGGCCAGATGTTCGTCGAAGGCCGCAAACTGCCCTTCGACCCGGAGAAGGCGAAGGCGCTGCTGAAGGAAGCCGGCTACAACGGCGAGCCGATCGTCTATCGCACGCAGGCGAATTACTATACGAACGCGCTTGAAGCGGGCCAGATCCTTATCGAACAATGGAAGGCTGTCGGCATCAACGCCTCACTACAAGTCATCGAGAACTCCACGCAGCAGCGCGGTCCCGGTGCACAGATCTTCAACTGGTCGAACTCGACGCGCCTGCCCGATCCGCTCGGAGCCATCTGGGTGGCCTGGGGCGCCGACGGCGAGATCCAGAAGCAGGGCTTCTGGCAATCCGCCGACGCCTTCAACAAGGCCGGCCGCGCCTTGGAAGCGGAGACGGATCCCGCCAAGCGCAAGGCGCTCTTCACCGAGATGCTCGACATCTGGGAAGACGAGGCCCCGGCTACGATCCTCTACCAGCCGAGCGAGGCCTACGCGATCAAGAAGTCGATCGCCTGGCGTCCGACAACCTTCTATTTCATGGATCTGCGCCCGGACAATCTCTCGTTCGGCAAGGTTTGAGCGCGAGCTCTCCATGAGCAGGAAAGGGCGGCTTCGGCCGCCCTTTTTCGTCAGATGCCCAGCCCCTCAGGGCGCCACGCCGGAGCTCCCCGGCGTGGACGTATCCCCGCTGCGCCGGCGCAGGAACTCGATGATCGCGGAGAAGTCGAGGTTGCCATGGCCCTGAGCCGCGAACGTGTTGTAGAGCGCTGCCGCCTCGAGCCCCAACGGCGTGGCGGCATGTACCGCGGCGGCCGCTTCCTGGGCCAGCGTCAAATCCTTCAGCATCAACGCCGTAGCGAAGCCGGGCTTGTAACCCCGGTTGGCCGGTGACGTGGGCAGGGGGCCAGGCACAGGACAATTGGTGGTCAGTGCCCAGCACTGGCCTGAAGAGACCGAAGCAACATCATATAGGGCTTGGGGAGAGAGACCGAGCTTCTCGCCGAGCACGAAGGCCTCCGACACGCCGATCATGGAGATGCCGAGGATCATGTTGTTGCAGATCTTCGCCGCTTGGCCGTTGCCGTTCGGCCCGCAATGCACCACGCGCCGCCCCATGGTTGCGAGCACAGGCTCGGCGGCCGCAAAGGCCTCCGCACTGCCGCCGCACATGAATGTCAGCGTGGCGGCAGCCGCTCCGACAGTTCCACCGGACACGGGGGCATCAAGGGTCAGGCAGCCCGCTGCCTGACCGCGCTCATGGGCCTGCCGTGAGCTGGCAACGTCGATGGTGGAGCAATCGATGAGGAGCGGGCCCGGCTTTCCCGGATCGCGCTTCGCCAGCACATCGTTCCAGACCGCCAGAACATGCTTGCCGGCCGGCAGCATGGTGATGACGATCTCGGCCGTGTCAGCCGCCTCAGGCGCAGACTCCGCAATCGCCACGCCACCAGCGCGCACGGCTTCACAGTTTGCCGGCAGGAGATCGTATCCGCGAACATCGTGACCAGCCTTGACCAGATTAAGCGCCATCGGCGCTCCCATGTTGCCGAGGCCGATGAAGGCGATGCTATGCATGGTGGCTCTCCTGAAACATGTGCTGTCGGTTTTTCTCGGCGGGTCCCGGTAAGAATACCGCTCGAAAGCCTATCCCGTGCACTCAATTCCTGCTGCGCGCCAGACGGTGCTCAATTTCTCCGACGATGCCACGCCGAAACAGGAGCACACAGGCCACGAATACAACACCGATGACGACCGGCACGGGCACGGCATAGGCGGCAAGGTAATTTTCGAGCGAGACAACGAGAAAGGCACCGACGACCGGCCCGAGCATCGTTCCGATACCGCCGAGCAACGTCATCAGAACGACCTGTCCCGATGCCTGCCACGTGACATCTGTCAACGACGCCAACTGGAAAACGATCGCCTTGGTTCCGCCGGCCATTCCGGCGATCGTGGCGGAGATGACGAAGACGATCAGCTTGTAGCGATCCACATCATATCCGAGCGAGATCGCCCGCGGTTCATGCTCGCGGATCGCTTTCAAGACCTGGCCATAGGGCGAATGCACCACCCGCCAGACGATGAAGAAACCGATCAGGAAGATGCCGAGGACTGTATAGTACATCGCCAGTGGATGACTGAGGTCGATCAGTCCGAAGAGATGACCCCGCGGCACACGCTGCAGGCCGTCTTCCCCGCCCGTGAAGCGCGCCTGCAGGTAGAGGAAAAAGATCATCTGCGACATCGCCAAGGTAATCATGGCGAAATAGATACCTTTGCGACGGATTGCGAGGAAACCGATGATCAAACCAAAGAAGGCGCTTGCGACCATGCCCGTGAGGATCGCGAGTTCCGGGGTGAGGCCCCAAACCTTGGCCGTGTGAGCCGCAATGTAGCCTCCCGTACCGAAGAATGCCGCGTGGCCGAACGACAGAAGTCCCGTGAACCCGATCAGCAGATTGAAGGCCACTGCAAACAGCGCGAAACAAAGCAGCTTCATCGCAAAAGTTGGATAGAGCAGGAAAGGCGCGACCAGCGCGAGAGCAACGAGCACGGCGCCGAGGGCAAGGCGAGCCTTTTTGTCCATCGTCTCAGTCCCCCTTGCCGAACAGCCCGGCCGGCCGTAGCAGCAGCACGATCGCCATGATGACGAAGACGACGATATTCGACGCTTCGGGATAGAACACCTTGGTCAGGCCTTCACAAACGCCGAGCACGTAGCCGGAGACGATCGCGCCCATGATCGAGCCGAGGCCGCCGATCACCACCACCGCAAACACGATGATGATCAGGTTGCTGCCCATCAGCGGACTGACCTGATAAACCGGTGCCGCCAGCACGCCGGCAAGCCCCGCCAGAGCGACGCCGCCCGCATAGGTCAGCATCATCAGCAAAGGCACGTTGACGCCGAATGCCTGAACCAGGGCCGGATTTTCGGTGGCCGCCCTGAGATAGGCGCCGATCCGCGTCTTTTCGATAATGAGCCAGGTCCCGATGCACAAGATGAGCGAGGCCAGCACCACAAAGGCCCTATAGATGGGCAGGAACATGAAGCCGAGATTCCAGCCGCCTGTCAGCGCGGCCGGTACGGCATATTGCTGCCCTGACGTGCCATAGATGTGGGTGAAACCACCTTCAATGATCAGCGCTAGGCCGAAGGTCAGAAGGAGGCCGTAGAGATGATCCACCTTGTACAGACGTGACAGCATCAGGCGCTCGATCACGATACCGATCAGGCCGATGATCAGGGGGGCGACGATAAGCGCTGGCCAGAATCCGATTCCTGCAAACCGCAGCAGTAGCCAGGCGGCGAAAGCGCCAAGCATGTACTGCGCACCGTGCGCGAAGTTGACGACATTGATCATGCCGAAAATGACAGCAAGCCCAAGCGACATGAGCGCGTAGAACGATCCGTTGATCAGCCCAAGCAAAAGTTGTCCAAAGAGGAGCTGCGTGGAAATCACCGGCTACACTCCCAGGTAAGTATGCAGGACATCCATCCTGTTAGGAAGTTCTGTGCTGGAGAGATGGGCAACAACGCGGCCATCCTCCATGACATAGTGGCGGTCTGCCACGCCCTGCGCGAAGCGGAAATTCTGCTCTACGAGCAAAATGGTATAGCCTTGACTTTTCAGGGCTCTGATGACCTCGCCGATGCGCTGTACGATGACCGGCGCAAGCCCCTCCGTGGGCTCGTCCAGCAGAATGAAGCGCGCGCCCGTCCGCAGGATGCGGGCTATGGCCAGCATCTGCTGCTCTCCGCCCGAGAGTTTCGTGCCCTGGCTCCCCTTGCGCTCTTCCAGATTTGGGAAGAGCCTGTAGATTGCCTCCACCGTCATGCCGCCTGACGCCACAACGGGGGGGAGAACAAGATTTTCAGCGACCGTAAGGCTTGCAAAGATGCCTCTTTCCTCAGGCACATAGCCAATACCGCGGCGGGCAATGAAATGTGAGGCGAGATTGACTGTCTCGGCACCGCGGTGACGGATGGAGCCCGTGCGCCGCCCGATCATCCCCATGATGGCCCGCAGCGTGCTCGTCTTGCCCGCACCATTGCGGCCGAGCAGCGTAACGGTCTCGCCCTCGTGCACATCCAGCGTGACGCCATGCAGCACATGAGCCTCGCCGTACCACGCCTCAAGTCCGGCGACAGAGAGCAACGCATCCGCCATCTCACCCCACCTCCGTGCCGAGATAGGCTTCGCGCACGCGCGGATCGGCTGAGACGGTTGCATAATTGCCTTCGGCGACGATTTCGCCGCGCTGAAGCACACTGATCGTGTCACATAGCCGCGAGACCACTGAAAGATTGTGCTCGACCATCAGGATGGTTCGTCCGACGGCCGCCTGTTGCACGAGTTGCGCAATGCGGTCGATGTCCTCGTGCCCCATACCCGCCATCGGCTCATCTAGGAGGAGAACCGTGGGCTCGAGCGCGAGCGTCGTCGCGAATTCCAGCGCCCGCTTGCGCCCATAGGACAATTCGGCCGCTTCGGTATGGATATAATCTTGCAGGTTCACCGCCTCGATCAGTTCGCCTGCTCGGCCATTGAGCCGTGTGAGCACGCGCTCCGAAAGCCAGAGCTGCGTGGCGAGACCCGCCTTGCGCTGCAGGGCCACCCGCACGTTCTGAAGCACCGTCAGGTGCGGGAAGGTGGCCGAGATCTGAAACGAGCGGACGAGGCCTCGACGGGCGATCTGGGCGGGCTTTTCGGCCGTGATGTCCGTGCCGTCGTAGATGATCCGGCCGGACGTCGGCTTCAGAAACTTCGTGATGAGATTGAATACGGTGGTCTTGCCGGCCCCGTTCGGACCGATCAGGGCATGGATCGATCCGCGTCGTATCTTGAGATTCACGTCCCGGACGGCAACGAACCCTTTGAACTCCCGACGCAAGTTAAAGGCTTCCAGAACGAAATCAGCGCTCATGGACACTCCGACCAGGGACCAATCCGACAGCCGCGACGATCGGGCGGCAGGACGCCGCCCGATGTGAGAGGGGCCTGTGTTTAGCCGGCCAGCTTGCAGCCCGACTCTTCAACCGTGAAGAAGGCCTTTTCGCCGGGAATGGTGCCGAGCAACTTGTAGTAATCCCATGGCCCCTTCGATTCATTCGGCGCTTTCACCTGGAAGAGATACATGTCATGGACGAACCGGCCGTTGGGAAGTACCTTACCCTTGGCAAAATTGTCATCTACGGGCGTCTCACGGATCTTGCGTGCGACAGCATCAGCATCCTTTGTTCCTGCCGCCTTCACAGCCTTGAGATAATTGACGACTGTCGAGTACGTCCCTGCGTGGATCATGTTCGGCATATGGCCGGTGCGCTCGAGATAGCGCTTGGAAAAGGCGCGGCTCTTGTCGTCCTTGTCCCAGTAGAAGCCTTCTGTCAGCACCAGCCCCTGCGCCGCCTGCAAACCAAGCCCATGGACCTCCGCCAATGTGAACAGCATCCCCGCCAGACGCTGGCCACCGGCGACCAAGCCGAATTCCGCCGCCTGCTTGATCGAATTCGTCGTGTCCAGACCAGCGTTGGCCAATCCGACGATCTTTGCGCCGGATGACTGTGCCTGCAGCAGGAAGGACGAAAAATCAGAGGTATTCAAGGGGTGGCGTACCGCGCCGAGGACCTTCCCGCCCGACTGTTTGACGATGTCGCTGGTGTCCTTTTCCAGCTGATGGCCGAAGGCGTAATCTGCGGTCAGGAAGAACCAGCTGTCGCCGCCCTCCTTCACTACCTCTCCGCCTGTGCCCACCGCGAGGGAACGCGTGTCGTAGGCCCAATGAAAGCCATAGGGCGAACAGGACGCACCCGTGAGCGCTGCGGTGGCCGCGCCGACCACCATGTTGATCTTCTTCTTTTCGCGGGTGATGTCCTGGACCGCGAGCGCGACCGAGGACGTCGTCAGCTCCGTAATCATATCGACGCCGTCGACATCATACCACTGCCGCGCGATATTGGACGCGATATCTGGCTTGTTCTGATGGTCAGCGGAGACGATCTCGACTTTAAGGTCGCCGAGCTCAGACTTCATATCCTCAACGGCCATCCGGGCCGCTTCGACAGACCCTTTCCCGCCAAAGTCCGCATAGACACCCGATTGGTCGTTCAACACACCGATCTTGACGCTGGTCGGGGCCTGCGCCAAGGCGGCCGTTGACAATGCGGCTACGGCGCAAGCGGCCATGAGATTCCAGGCGAAACGCCCCATCAAATCCTCCCATTCAATATTGCTGCGGCAGTTATCTCTGCCTTTTGGATTTGTCCGGCCCGACGATCCTGTGATTCAGGTAGCTGCACTCGACGAACAGTCGCCGAGACCCCGGTCTCGGGAACGAACATCGACGGCGTGCTCACCTGCGAGGATCACGTCAGGCCACGCTCGCATCATAGGCGTTCACGCCCCGAAGCGGAACGGCAATAGCGCGACCTTGAAGTTCGACTTTCGATCAAGACGCGCTCGAGCGCGGCGCCTAAAGATATGATGTAATCATCCGCACCGCTACCGGTATCAATATCGTTACCAGTCGCGTAAGCAGCAGCGCATCGGATCCCGCTCTTTGCTGGGAGCCGATGCGTGACGTCGTCTCAGTATTGCGATGAACTTCTCTAGGCCCAGACCTCGTCCACTGTCGGACTGGTGCCAATGGTAGCCATCCCGGAACCGACTTGGCCAACCAACTCCACGGCGGGCCTCAGGTCGATGTCAGCGGACGGTAGTGCGCTGACATCATCCGCGAGCAAATCGACGGCGCGGGCCGACCGCGCGGACCCTGAGTGGTCATGAACAGGCACAGCCGCGTTTAAAGCGTCTATCTGCGTTTTGCTGAGGGTGGGGAGGTCATAGAGCTCCCGATCAGGCTGCCCGCTCGGCCAACGGTAGCCAAGGACCCGCGAGGCAGGAAAGGCTTCGATACTCACCGCATCGCTTTGATTGCCCGCCAAAAGGAGGAGATCGCCGGCCTCCGTCTTCCCCACCAGGAAGCCTACATGACCCTGCCATGAAGAGGGAGAATCACGCCAGAGCACAACAACGCAGCCGACCGCCGGCGCGTCGAGCTTGACTGGCAAATTGAGCCACTTGCGCGCAACCTGTCCCGTGGCGACCGTCTCCTCGCCAGAGCTCCGAAGGATGTGATCCATAAAGGCGCCACCCCATGGCGTCTCGTCATCACGGAACGGCGCCCCCATGTCCCTCCACCAATCGACAATGGCCTGGTTGTGCGCAGGTCCCGGGACCTCGCGCATGCCAACGTGGCCGCGCGCAAGCGTCAACCATTTTGCTTCTTTGGCCATGATTTTCTCCAGATGACGTTACACCGAAAACAATACTTGATGAAGTCAAGTATATTCGAGAATATCATGCGCAGAAGATCGAAGAAACAGAATAATCAAGAATGATTTGATATACTATATATGCGTCAGATTTCGAGAAATAGACACGATATTCTATAGAATAATCTACTTAATTCGGTTTATCGCATTCCCTCATCTTCACTGCAGATCGCAAAACCACATCACGCTCTCGATGCGAATGGACCGCAGTGTGCCGGCAGCCTGTTCAATGAGCGCCCTCCCAAGAAGGCGCCCCTCTTGGAAGGCGCGGACGTGTTATTCGCCCTTCAACTGCACCGAACCATCGCGCAGATTGCAGTGATAGCGCGAGATCGGTGATGCTGGCTGGTAAGTCGCGGGATCGATGCGCTTGAGAGTAAGCTCCACGGCATTATCGGGCTTGAACCGCGCCCGAACATACTCAAGCTTCATCGTTCCATCAGCTGCTTCGAAAAGATGAGTGCCTGATGTCGCAATGTAAGCATCCAACAGATTGTATGCTGGGAAGCGGATCACAGCCACCGCCGACGGGCCTCTCTCTCCCTTGTCGTCTCGGCATCTGGCAAAGTCAACGACAATAGCTGGCATGGCGCCACGTGCCAGGGCGTCGCGAAACTGCTCGTACCCCATAGCCGATGCGTTCACCGGCGCTCGGAACGCTGCGCTGAATCCGACAAAGGCATTTACCAGTTTAAACCACCACGCCCGCTGCATCGGAACTCCCAACCAAAGGATATTGGGAGATAATCTTATGATCGATGCGGTATAGGCGCGGAGATCAGATCCTTCTTCGTGGCAATTGATGCCAATGGCGAGGGATGCGCAGGCGACTGATCAATGTCCGCCGCCCAGGATGAACCGTCTGCCGGCGTGCTCGACCATGTCCACATGCTGCGCGAAGCTACCATCGCCAGCCGAATACCGCTTGACTTGCGGCTCCCCGGGAAATGGATGCGTAAGATTACGGCCACGCATGGTCTGGGACGGCGCCATACCGAGAAGCCCGAGAACTGTCGGCGTGATGTCGATGATTCCCGCTGGCATGGACGTCCGCGAGCCGCGACCTTCTGCCGTCTCGGCACCGACGATCAGAACCGTATTGAGCTCATGCGGATTGATGCCGCCATGCATTCCGCCGCCGAGCGGAACGTCGCCCGGCGTCATGGCACCAAGGCCAGGCAGGCCGAACTGATCCTCGGACAGGTCAGAACGCAGGATGAACATGAGATCGGGCTGGCGAAGATGGCCGTTACCCATGAGGTCGAGCGATAACGTGCCGGCGATCTCGCCTTCGACCTCATTCCGTGCGCGGGAAAAGACATGACCGACGAGCGGCTGCTCCATAAGCCAGCGCGCCATGCGACCGACCAGGGCTTGATCGTCACCGCGCAACCGAATTTCCCCGCTGATGCCCCCCGTCACAGTCAGCATGACATCGCTGATGTCATGGCCCGTATTGACCTTGAACCCAGCCGCCGTCGCATCGGCGAACAGCGGCTGGACGGCGCCCGTAGAGATCTGACCATGGTCAGACGCCACGATGACGGCGACGCTCTCGCCGTCGTGCTGGCTCTCGATCCAATCGAGAATCTCGCCCAGAGCCCGGTCGGCCTCGGCGAGGCCGGTCTTGGCCTCCTGCGATCCAAGCCCCTTATAGTGAAAGGTCGTGTCAGGCTCATTAAACCATACGATGGCTACATCCGGCTGAAGCTTCGGGAGCACATAGTCCACCATCAGCCTCCCCGCGTAGCGCATCTCGCCGAGACGCGGCAATTCGCGCTTCGGCAACGGCCCAATATGCGCCGTGGCCTCCGCGACTGCCTCGGGCGTCTGCGTGCTTTCTGGTCCGTGCATCGAGAATGTCCAGTGGCCATTCGTCTTGGCGCGCGGGTTGATGAAATGCGCGGCGCCGGCCGACCCTGTATGCACGACTGCGAGACGCCGACCCGCCCGAGCTAGCACGTCACCGAGTGTATCCACGTCAACCATCCGCCCGCCGTGATAGCGCTCAGCCCGGCGGATGTGGTCGATGTCACCGGTCAGAAAGATGTCATCGGGTAGCGCTTCGCGATGATAGAAGGCGTTGCCGACAATGCCATGCACCGTCGGTGGGGCACCTGTCGCGATGGAAGTCGTCGCCACGCGCGTCACTGAGGGGAAGACGCTGCGCGCCTCGCGGAACCATGTGCCCTGTGCGGCGACGCGGAGAATATTCGGCGTAAGCTCCGGCGATACCAGATCCGGACGCAACCCGTCGAAGACTGTCACGATCACCCGGCGGACCGTCGGCTTGTCATCTTGCGCCATAGCAATTCTTCCTTGATAGACAAAGCTCATGCCGCCGCTGTAGATGCGGCTTCCCTTACGCAGCAACGGGCTGCGATTGGGCAGCCGGCACCAAGTGGCAGGCAGCCAGCCGCCCGTCCGCGACGCGCCGCAGTGGAGGGGTTTCGCTCCGGCAAACCGCATTCGCGCGCGGGCAGCGCGGGTGGAAAGCGCAGCCCGCCGGACGTTCGACCGGATTGGGCGGATCCCCCGTAAGAACGATACGCTTGCGGTCTGGGCGCGCTACCGTCGGCACGGCCGAGACGAGGGCTTCCGTATAGGGATGCGCCGGCGTGTGGAACAGGTCATCAGGCGCGCCCTGCTCGACGATCCGGCCAAGATACATCACCGCCACCTCGTCGGCGATCTGTCGCACGACCTTGAGGTCATGGCTGATGAAGAGATAGCCCATGCCGAAACGCTGCTGCAGGTCCTGCAGCAAGTTGATGACCTGCGCCGCGACGGACACATCGAGCGCCGAGATTGGTTCGTCGCAGACGACCAGCTGTGGATTGAGCACAAGGGCACGCGCCAGGACGACGCGCTGTCTCTGGCCACCGGACAGTTCGTGAGGATAGCGCTCGAACATCGCCGCACGCAAGCCGACGGCATCGAACAAAGCGAGCGCCTTCTCCCGTCGCGCCTGCGCACCGTCTTCCAAGCCGTGAATAACGAGCGGCTCCACGACCTGCTCGCCAACGGTGAGGCGTCGATCGAGCGCCGCGAGAGGATCCTGGTGCACCATCTGCATGCTACGGCGCATGGCACGCCACCGACTGTCGCGTGTTGCCGAGACCGGTTCCCCTGCGAAGGTAATACGCCCGCGGGTCGCCGGCAGGAGGCCAAGGACCAGCTTGGCGGTCGTTGACTTGCCGCAGCCGGATTCGCCGACCAGGCCGAGCGTCCGCCCGGCATCAAGGGAGAAGCTGACGCCGTCCACGGCGTGCAGCCAACGTTTCTCGCCGCGATCGCCCGCGACCTGATATTGGCGCGCGAGATCCCGCACGTTCAGGAGTGCGCTCACGCCGACAACTCCCGGCGCCCATCGCTACCCTGCCAACCGAGATCCTGCGTAACGGGATCGTGGCGGCTCGCGTCACGCGCCGACTGGCGCCTCCATTCACCCATTAGCACATCGAGCCGAAGGCAGGCCGACAGATGGCTTTGACCGGCCGATGCCAACACTGGTATGCGACTGTTGCATTCCGTTTTTGCATGGGCGCAGCGCGGCGCGAAGGCACAGCCGGGTGGCATCGCCTCCGGCGAGGGCACCGTGCCGTTCACGGGGGTCAGACGCACGCGTGGCCCCTCCAGGGAAGGCAATGCCGCCAGGAGCCCTCGCGTATAGGGGTGGCAGGGTGAGCCGAGCAGATCGTCGGTCACAGCCGTCTCGACGACCCGCCCTGCATACATTACCGCCACACGGTCACATAGGTCGGCGATGACGCCGAGGTCGTGCGAGATCAGCACGAGACCCATGCCGGTGTCCCGTCGAATGTCGCGGATAAGGTCAAGGATCTGGGCCTGAATGGTCGCGTCGAGCGCCGTGGTGGGCTCATCGGCCACGAGTACATCCGGTTCGCCGGCGAGCGCTATCGCGATCATGACCCGCTGGTTCATGCCACCTGACAACTCATGCGCGTACTGGCGCAGACGACGCGGCGCGTCGGCCATGCCAACCCGATCGAGCAGACGGAGTGCTTCACGTTCTGCCGCCTTGCCGGTGAGCCCGCGGTGCAGGCGCAGCGCCTCACCGATCTGCGTGCCGATACGCAACACGGGGTTGAGGCAGCTTGTCGGATCTTGGAAGATCACGCCTATCCGGCCGCCCCTGACATCTGCGATCTCGCGTTCGCTGAACGCGCACATATCACGGCCATCGAGCAGAACACGGCCTGATGTCACCGCCCGCTTGCCAAGAAGTCGGAGCGCCGCAAGCCAGGTCACGCTCTTCCCGCAGCCCGATTCGCCAACTATGCCCAACGCCTCGCCGCGCTGAAGCGTCAGATCAATGCCATGCACCACAGGCGTTTGGCCTCCCGCATGGCTGAAGGAAACCGTGAATTTGTCCAGGGCGAGCAGCGGCACAGCCGCGGCAGCTGGATGGACCAACGGCAATAGCCTCCCGGAGGGAGGGTGTTGGGAAGCGGCAATCATCATTCCCGCATTTGCCCTCGTGATGATGACGGCCGCATGACAAGCCCCTTTGACCGCGGGGCATCCGGCCAAATCCGCTGCGTCGGATAAGGCCTATTTCTCCGTCCTCTCCACGCAGAACGGCTTCCCTCCGCGCCGGGATTGCGTGGGCTGCAGCTTCACCGGTACTCGATGCGTGGATCGATGACTGCATAGAGGACGTCAACAATCAGGCTGATCGCCATGTAGATCACCAGAATCACGACGATGCATCCTTGAATCAGCGGATAATCCCGCGTGCTGATCGCCTGGATCAGGAGTCGGCCAAGGCCCGGGTAGGTGAATACCGCCTCCGTTACGACGGCACCGCCGATGAAGTTTGCCACCATCAGGCCGACGATCGTGATGAAGGGCAACAGCGCGTTCTGCATAATGTGATACCCGACGATCTGGCGCTCTGAGACCCCTTTGGCGCGCGCCGTCCGGACATAGTCGGCTCGCGCCTCGCTGACGAGTGATGCCTTAAGGAACCGGGCCAAAATGCCGGAGACATAAAGGCCGAGCGTTAAGCCCGGCAGGATAAGGCTGCGTAGCGCCTGAACAGGATCCTCCCAAAGGGGTATGTAGCGGGACGCGGACGGCAGCCAGCGTAGCTCGACTGAAAACAGAAGGATGAGCAATATGCCGAGCCAGAAGGTCGGCACGCCCAGCGCGAGCGCATTCCAGCCGTTCAACAGCCGGTCGATCCACGATCCTTCTTTCACCGCGCCGGCGATGGCCACCGGAATACCAATGAGCAGCGCCACGAGTATTGCGACCAATGCCAGTTGTAGCGTCGCCGGCAACCGCTCCCCGATCAGTTTGGTCACGGGGTCGTGGCTATGGATCGATTGGCCGAAGTCGCCGCGCAACGCATTCGTCAACCAATTGAAGTACTGGACGGGAAGTGGGCGATCGAGGCCGAGCTTCCGGGTAGCGGCAGCGATTTCTTCCGCTGTCGCGTTTTCACCGACCATCATGCCGACCGGACCGCCCGGCACAGCGAATATCATGCCCCAGATAGCGAAGGAGGCGATGAGAAGGACCGGGATGAGTTGCGCCAGCCGACGCAGGATGAAGCTCGTCATGGCTTGGCTCGCTCGAGTTCTCCGGGAGTTCCGGCGCTCGAACGGGGATCGAGAACCATAGAGAGCTCCTTCCCGATCGTGTCGAAGGAGAGAATGGTCAGCGTCAGGACGAGCCCCGGCAGAACCGCGTAATAGGGCGCTTCATAGAGATAAGACTTGCCAGTGCGCAGCATCTCACCCCAGCTCGGCGTCGGAGGCGGGACACCCACCCCAAGGAAGGCGAGCGCTGCCTCCAGCAGAATCGCGACCGACGAGAGGACGATCACCTGCACCATAAGCGGGCTCAAGGCATTCGGCAGGATCGTGCGGAACATGATGTAGCTGGATGAGCAGCCGAAACCGCGCACCGCCGAGACGAAATCGAGCTGACGCAGGGTCAGCACCTGTGCGCGAGCGATGCGTGCGAAGCTCGGGATGCCCGCGACGCCCACGGCGACCAGCGCGGCGGTCTGGCTGCGGCCGAGCACAGCGATCAGTGCCATGGCGAACAGGATGTTCGGCAGGGCCATCAACACGTCGATCAGACGCATGAGGACTGTGTCTCGCCATCCGCCGAAATAGCCGGCGACGAGGCCGATCGGTACCCCAACGAGCGCTGCGATGACGACAGCACCCGCGGCGGTAATCAGCGACGTGCGAGCCCCAAAGATCACTCGCGCCATGATATCGCGGCCCAGTTCGTCAGTGCCGAACCAGTGACGGCTCGATGGCGGCTGCAACGAGTCGACAACGTTCTGAGCGAGGGGATTGATCGGCAGAACATCTGCGAAGACCGCGCCGAACACCACGACGACGAGGAAGCTGACGCTAAGGAGCAAGCCCAGGGGTGGCAGCGAGTGCCACCTCCGCCCGGCAGGCGTGCCGTGCCCGATCGTCATCGGCAGCCCCTCCCGGCCAGCCAGCAAGAGACCAAGCAACGGCTTCCCGCGACGCCGCGCAAGGGACTATCGTCGATGTCTTGTGACCGCGGCCTGAAGTCGGCAGCAGCGGTCTTGCGGCACAGATCTCCCGATAGACAAACCAGACCCATTTCACCCATTACTTGAACCCGATGGTCCGGGCGACAAGCAGGTTGTCCATGTCTGGTGTAATTCCGCCGATCTTGTCCGAAGCAACGATCAGACCGACTTCGTAGGAGTTGGTCGGGATGCCGAAGGATTCCTCCACCAAGACCTTGTTCAGGTTGTCATAGGCAGCCTTCACGTCGGCGCCCGAGCCGAAAGTAGTGTCGACCTTGCCAATGGCCGCCACATAGTCGGGGTGTGGATGCGGATCCTTGAGGATCGGATTCTTCGTGGTGCGATAGATCGAATTCGTGGCGACCCGCGAGGGAAACTTCTGCACGTTGCCGACGCCGCCGAAAACCGCATCGAAATTGCCCTTGAGCAGCGCATCGACGAATTCGGCTCCCTGGCGGATGTCGAGGTCTATCTTAATGCCCGCCTGCGCAAGCGTCGCCTGAACCACCTGGCTTATCCGGACGGAGGGCTCATCGCTGCCGTTGACCAGAAGTTTCCAGTCCTGCATCTCGGCGGGAGAGAGACCGGATTCCTTCAGGAGCGCCTTCGCCTTTTCCAGATCATAGGCGTAGGTCTTGGCGTAGGAGGCATCGAAAGCCGGGCTCGCCGGCGCCCATGGCAAGGCGACGACCTGACCCATCCCCGCATAGCCCACGCGCAGAATGCCATCCCGATCCATCAGATAATTGAAGGCCTGCCTGAACTTCTTGTTGCGGAAGGGCCCACGCGTCGAGTTGATGCGGAACACCTGAACGAGCTTGCCGGGGCCATCGAATACCTGATAGCCGGCATTCTTGAGGCGCGCTGCGCTGCGCGAGGAGCCGTTATAAACCATGTCGATCGCACCGGACTCGAGCGCCGCTGTCGCTGCGGCATCCTCACTGAAGATCGTGAAGACGATCTCCTTCGAAACCGGCTCGCCCTTGCGCCAGTAATTCGGATTGGCCTTCAGCTTCATGCCTTGGCCAACCGACCGGCTTTCAAGCAGATAAGGGCCCGTTCCCGCCGGCACCGTCTCCACCGTCTCAACACCTTTCGGATCGATTGGGATGAGAAATTGCAGAAGATCGAGGATCTGCCGGTCCGGCACCGGGTCCTTGAAATTGATCGTGACAGTCCGGTCATCGGGTGTATTCCAGTCTTTCACGACCGCCATGGTCGAGTAGACGTTCTTGCCGCGTGCGGGGTCAGCGCCCTTGGTGAGGGCTGCAACGACCCCATCGGCCTTGAAGGGCGTGCCGCTATGGAACGTCACGCCATCACGCAGGGTCACCGTGACCGACTTGTTGTCGGGCGCGATCTTCCACTCGGTTGCGAGGCTCGGCACCGGCTTTCCATCGGCGGTATACTCAATGAGGCTGTCATAGAGGTTTTTGATGACGTAGAAGTTCACCGTCGATAGTTGTTGCGGATCATAATTGGCGATTTCGTCGAGAACGCCGATGCGCAGCGTGCCGCCTTTCAAAGCCTGCGCCGACGCCGTGTCCGGCACGGCCAAACCCGCAATCGCGAGACCCGCCGCAGCGCAAGCCGCGATGCCGAGCATCCGCAAGCGCTGCCCCATTGTCCTGTAAGTCATGCCGCTCTCCCACTCTGTCATATCGGGCCTCGTTACAAGGTCCCGTTCCCGCTCTTCATTGTTGTGGATTACGCCAGTCCTCGAAACGCTCCAGCGGATAAACCGGCCGCGGAATATTCCTCCATGGCAGTGTGAATACATCGGATTGTCCAGGGCCGCGCGTATCGGCGCGAATGACCTGAGTTGAAATGGGCGCAAAGTACTGGAAATTGGATGCGGTTTTTAGGACCGCGATCTTGTATTCGCGCGGATTGATCCCGAAGGCTTCATAGGCGGCGGGAATATTACCCGCAACGCCACGCAACTCCGAGACCAGCAGCGTGCATGGCCCCACATCGAAAATGACGACGCGCCCCATGTCGATATGGGTCTGGTGATTGAAAGCGACGGGGATCTTGCCGTCGGCGACCTTGCGTACGGTTCCCGTCACCTCAAGCGGCGAGAAGAATGCCGGTGCCGCGTCTCCTCCGAGCGGAAGCGTCACTGTCGCACCCTCGCCCGCCTCCGCGAGCCGCGCCACCGTCCGCGGCGAAATCAGCGGAATGAGCGTCGGGCTCTTGATGCCAAGGCGAAGGATTGCCTCAAGAATGAGGTTGCTGTCGCCCGCCGAGCCGCCGAAAACGGTGTCGCCGGTATCGCTGATGACAACCACGCCGTCAGGAGCGCGGTCGGCCATCATCACGGCCTCGTCAACGGAAACCGCTTCCTTGATCTGGAAATCGTCGCGTAACGACCACGCGAGATCGGCGAGTTCATCGGCGAGACGCTCGGCCAGTGCGGGGTCGTTATCGGTCACCACCACCGTTGCCCACCCTCCCTCGGCCACGTCGAGCCATGGCTGCATCGGGTAGTTCGAGGCCTGCAGAACCCGAGGATCGGCCTCCAGAGCCCGTGCGCGATCAAACCAGATCTTCATGGGCCCCTTCGACGTCAGGAATTGCTCCTGGTGCGACAGCAACGGGATCTTGCGCCATGCCATCGCTGGCTTGAGCTTGTTGCGCAAGACCCTGAGGAGGACGTCCGTGCCCACTTTGCCGGTGTCAAAGGTGTCGTGAGGCTGCGTGCGATGTCCGACAATAATGGTGGCGTTGTCTATGATCTTCTGCGTGATATTGGCATGATGGTCGAGCCCGAGCATGATGGGAACGTCAGGCCCGAGAATGCTGCGGCAGAGGGCGACTTGCTCGCCTTCGACGTCATCGATGCCCTCCGCCGCACAAGCGCCGTGCAGTTGCAGAACAAGGCCATCGACCGGCTTGGCGGCGGCGAGGCCCTCACTGATCTTCTTCTGGAAAAAGTCGAAGGCTTCACGGGAGATACGGCCCCCCGCACCGCTCCAGGCCCGGATGATCGGGATTGTCTCGACGGCAAGGCCGGACTCTGCCACCGCTGCATAGTGTCCGCCGACTTGGCCAAGCTGGCTGAGCTCTGCCGTGATGGCGGCGCCCTCGAGGATTCCAAAGGCGGCGTAGTCGGACAGCTGGGTCAAAACCGGGTTGAAGTCATTGGTTTCCTGGCCAATATGAATGAGCGCTAGTCGCACCTGACCACCCCCGCCTTTTACAAGTTAATACCAGAAATAACGAGCACCTTTGGCCTTTATCACGGCCGGTATTTTCGAATTGACTGGGAAATACTTTTCCTCGCCAAGGCGTTGCTTGTTCCGACTTCCCGGCTAGCGTCACCCTCCGCCTTGTCCGGTCCCCATGATCGAAGCGTAGTAACGCGCAGAATTCGCGTCAAGAACCCCTCGTTTCGTCACAAGAAACGTTACGGCGCTTGCGAAGCGCGAGCGCAGAGGCCGGGCCATCTTCATGTGAGTTGAGCCCACGCACGGCAGCGCATCCATGCGACACCCGCGACCGAGAAGACGTCGACCAAACCGTTCGGCGCCGATGGAGATACGGGAAAGCGATGTTTCCGCAGCCGGAGCCGACGCCTGGAACCAGATCAGAAGAACGTGCGGATCCCGTCCACGACCCGGTAGTTGTCATCGACCAGTGCCAAGAACGCCCATTTGTCAAAAGTGGTGCAGGGATGGCCAATGCCGAAGGCAACCATGTCGCCGATAGCGATTGGACTGTCGAGAGGCGTACCGAGATGGCAATGCTGGTCGTTCAAGGCGAGCACCGTATGACCTGGCGGCATGGATTGCGGCGCCGCCATGCTGCCGTCCGGCCGATACCAGCGGAGCGGCACCGGCATCCCGGCATCATAACTGATGTCGCGCTTGCCGACGGTCAGCATGGTACGTCCTTGTTCCGGTCGGGACTGCACATAGGCCCAGACCTCCAGCGCAGGCTCGAGCCCGCCCTCGGGCAGGGCAAGCGAGGTGTCGTTGAGGATGCGCTTGAAAGCGGCGGCATAGCTCAAGGAATCGTGCGTGAGATAGCATCCGGACCGCAGCACCTTCACTACAGGCCGTGAGAACGCGGCGGCGTTCAGGCGCTCGCCGACCCGGTCAAAGAGAGATGATCCGCCAGCACTGAGCACCATGGCGCGCCCGGTAACAAAGAGGCCCTCGGCGTCCGCTTCCCGGGCGACGGCGATCACCTCGTCAATGAGCCGGTCCGCGCCGGCCGGCGTCGGCTGCAGTCCCTCGAAACACTCGAAACCAGCGAGTTGCAGGCCGGGCACTTGGCCGACCGCCCGCGCGACGGATAGCGCTTCCTCTCGGGTGCGGGTGCCGGTCCTCCCGCCTTCGAAGCCGATCTCGACAAGGATCTGGAGTGGATTGGCAGGCGATGGCGGAAGCCGGGTAGCGCCTTCGGCAAGAAGGTTGACGCCCGTCAGACTGTCGGCCAGACAGTAGAGCTCGATAGCGTCCTCACGAATGGATGAAAAACATGCATTGATGGCCTGGCGCCCAATTGGCTGGTTGGCGAGGATCACCCGCTTGACGCCAAAACGGCGACAGACATCGAGCTGCTGCACCGTCGCGACAGTGATTGCCCAGGCGCCGTCCGCCGCCTGCAGGTCGAAGAGCTGGGGCGCCATCGTGGTCTTGCCATGGGGAGAGATTTCCAGGCCATTCAGGGCCGTGAAAGCCTTCATCCAGCGGCTGTTGGCCTCAAGAACCGACTTGCGGATAACCGCGAGAGGCAAGGGCAGGTCTCCCGCAAGCACATGCCATCCCTGCTCGCCCACCGCGGCGAGCCTGAGCCCTTCCGTGCCTGGCGGCAAGCCTTTGGTCGACCGATCGAGCACGGCGGTGCGCAAGGACTCCAGCGCAAGCCGCGGCAGAGGTGAGATGTGGGTCGAAGCCATCGCGTCGGACCTTGAAGGTAAAGGGGATCAAAGGAGCGGGTTTGGATCGAGCGGCGCGAGCGGCCGTCGCGCCTTCTTGTAGGGGATCATGCGGGTGTCCGAAGGATAGGGCCCCCCGGTATCGAGATAGAGCACGGTCGCGGCGATCGGCGCGAAGGCGGCGTAGAAATGATTGGAGGACTTCACCACCACGAGGGTTTTCGCGCCAAGATCGATGCCAAGATTGGTGAAGACGGGTGGGCTGAAGGTCTGCGCGCGCGTCGAGGACAAGACGACATCGAGGCTCCCGATTGAGATCGCGGCGGCCGGCCCCAGCGATACCCAACTTTGCTCGAAAGGAATGAGCAAATCATCGGTGACTCCCCGCACCCGGACGTCGGCATCGATCGGATGGCCCGATGTCGGCGCCGCCTTGCCACAGAAACGCAAGCGGAATTCCGCTCCAACTCCTGCCGCGCGGCAGAAGCCGACGGCAACCGGATCCCACATCGCTCCGATCGCTGCCGGAATGTCCGGATGCTTCAGAAGTGCGTCCACCATCACCGAGGAGTCCCCGGCGACGCCACCGCCTGGATTGTCCCAGCGGTCGGCGAGCACGACCGGCCGGCCGGGCTGCGCGAGCCGCACCGCTTCGGCAATACCCTCCTCGGGTTTGTAATGTGGCGGCACGCCACCGCCCGGCCCCCAGCTCAGAATTTCGCGGCCGAGTTGCTCGGCCAGCACAGAAGCTTTGGCAACATCGCCGTCAGCGATCACGAGGACCTTGGTGCCGACGTCATAAACATCACCCGCCTGGAAACCATGGGCCACCGAAATACTGAGGATGTCCCCATGGCCTTCCATCGCCAACATGCGGTCCACGAAGCCGCGCCCGGGCTCCTGGCTCGTCATGAAGCCCGCTATGGCACGGCAATCGAAGACCGCGGTCACGGGACGCACCTCACCGCGTGCCGCCCTCAGGCAAAGTCTCGCGAGGTCCCGCCCGCGTTCCAGAAAATCGGTGTGGGGGAATTCCTTGAAGGCGTTAATGACGTCGGCCGCCTCCACCATCTGGTCGGTGAGGTGGCAATGCATGTCGAGTTCCGCGCCTATGATGCAGCGCGGTCCCGCGATCGCGCGGGCATGGGCCAGAAGATCGCCCTCGCAGTCGTCGTAGCCATGGGCGACCATCGCGCCATGCAGCCCGAAGAGCACGATATCCACCGGCAGAGCCGCCTTGAGCTGCCCAATGATCTCGTCACGCAAGCTCTCATAAGCCTCACGCGATACGAGCCCGGCCGGCTCGGCCCAGGTTGCGGTGCCCTCGATCAGGGTGAGGCCCTCGCGCTGGGCCAGTTCGCGTGCCGCGATCATGGGTCCCGAGCACAGGGTCGGCGTATCGGGATGTGTTCCGGGCGGGCAATAGAACGCGCCCTCGAAGGCGCTCCGATCAACGAAGAGTGGCGCGAACGTATTCGTTTCCGTGGCCAAGGACGCCGCAAAGACACGCATCCGATAATCCCCGCTGATGTGCGGACCGCACAGTGTCAGTCCGGCTGTTTCCGTTCATTGGCCCGATGCAGGCGTGCAGGCAGTAACGGACAAGAGGAAAGGGCTGTCAAATAGACATCGTTTCGTCCCATGGAATAATCGCCACTTGCGCGGTGGTGAACGGCGTTCAAAGATGCGCACAAGGTGATAGCCTTTACATGCTAGACCTTGCGGCAGTTTCCACGGCCTTGCGGGGGTATCTGCTGGCTGGCGCCGCCGCATAGAATTCACCGCATCAGTTAGATGTCCCGTTCCCCTGTGAAAGAGAGCCCGGAAGAGAGCGCCAGATGACGAAACGACCCCGAATCTTGCTGGCCGCCCTTTTCCACGAGACCCACACCTTCGTCGAGGAGATTACACGGATCGACGATTACACGATCCGGGACGTCCTAGACCGTCGCGGTGATGGCTCCACGGTCGATGGTTTCCTCGAGGTCGCGGATGAGCAGGGCTGGGAGGTCGTGCCCGCGGCAGACTTTACCGCCCTTCCCTCCGGAACCACCGACCATGCGGTCTTCGAGCTGTTCTGGGAGAAGCTGCACACGGTGCTGACCGCTGCGCTCACCGACGGCGGGTTGGACGGCATCTGGCTCGCGCTGCACGGCGCGATGGTGACGACGGATTACGTCGATCCCGAAGGGGAATTGCTCAGCCGCATCCGCGCGGTTCCCGGGGCAGAGCACTTGCCGCTTTTCGGCGTGTTCGATCTGCATGCGAATTTCACCCGGGCTATGGCCGATCACGCCAACGGCCTGGTTGCCTATCGCGAGAACCCTCACGTCGATGCACGGGACTCGGCGATCCGTTCGGCGCGGTTGCTGGCGCGCGCATTGGGCGAAGGGGCGCTCCCGCATATGGTCACCCTGACGGCGCCCATCATGTGGCCGCCGACCGGGACAGGTACCGCAGATCGGCCGATGCGTGATCTCGAAGCGCTCGCCCGTGAGATCGAGACGGAGACGCCCGCGATCTGGGGTATCAACGTCGTCGCCGGTTACTCTTTCTCCGACACTCCCGATACGGGTGTGTCCTTCGCGGTGATTACAACCGCAGATGATGCGGTCGCCCAGTCAGCATTGAAGCGCCTGTGCGCCCTTGCGATCGATCTCCGCGCCTTGGGCCTGCCGAGGGAGTGGAACCTCGACGAGGCGGTCGCCCGGATCAAGACGCTGCCTGGAGGACCCTATGTGGTGGTCGAACCCTCAGATAATATCGGCGGGGGCGCGCCGGGCGACGGCACGGCGGTGCTGCGCGCCTTTCTGAAGCATGGTCTCGACAACGCGGCCGTGGCCATCGCCGACGCCGCCGCGGTTGCGGCGCTGGCAGACGCATCTCCCGGCGAGACGCGCCGTCTCTCCCTCGGTGGCAAGGGAAGTACTATCGCGGATCCGCCGATCGAAGTGGATGTTCGCTTCGTCAGCCGCAGTGATGGGAACTTCACCCTCGAGGATCGTAACAGCCATCTCGCCGCCTCGCAGGGTGTCCATTTTGCGATGGGTCCATCGGCGGTGGTCACTGTCGGCAACGGCATCAAGGTGTTGATTAGCAGCCGCAAGACGCCGCCCTTCGATCTCGCCCAGTTCCGCTCACAGGGCATTGTCCCCGAGCAACTTAAAGCGATCGGCGTGAAGGCGGCGGTCGCCCACCGTCGCGCCTATGACCCCATCGCCGCCGGCAGTTTCACTGTCGAGACGGCGGGCCCCTGCACGAGTCAGATCGCGGCGCTACCCTTCCGCCGCCTGCGCCCGGGCGTTTTCCCCATCCATGCCGACTGGAAGCCGGAATGATCGACTATCCCTCAGACGCCGATACCCCACGGTCTCACCTCCCGTTCAGCCCCTGCACGCGCGTGGGCAATCTGATATTCGTGTCCGGCCAAGCCTCTGTCGATGCGACCGGCAAAATCATATCCGATAGCTTCGCTGGAGAAATGCGACGCTCCATCGAAAATCTGCGTAAGGTTCTGGAGACAGCCGGGAGTGATCTGGCCCATGTCGTGCAGACCCGGAACTATGTGCGCGACGAGGGCGACCTCGCGCAATTCAATGCAATATATCCCGAGTACTTCCACGAGCCTTATCCGGCCCGCACGACAATCACCAACTGCTTGACCCAGGCGCTCCGCTACGAAATCGAATGTATCGCGGTCGTCAAGAGAACGTGACGCTGGATTACGGCCAGATCGATTGAGACCCTGGTTCTGTGAGGATCATGGCGGGACGTCTCCCGCCAGCCAATCCGTGAGATTCACGTGTTCCCGATCAAAGTCCCCGAGACAAGCCCGGGGATGATGGCACGAGATCAGGCCTTCGAACCAGGCGAAGCGACGGGCAATTCGCTCGCTCAAGCGGGCAGCACGGCGACAGCCTCGATCTCGACGAGCATGGCATCAAGCGCGAGGCGCGGGACGGGAATAAGCGTGCACGTCGGCTTCAATCCGGCATCCCACGCGGCCGCCATCTCCGCGCCGAAAATCCCCAGGCGCTCCTCGCTGTGGTCAACGATCAGCACCGTTAGCTTGGCGACGTCGGAGAAGGTGGCGCCGGCTCCCTGCAGCGCCGTCCGCAGATTGGCAAGCGACTGCCGGACCTGGGCACGGAAATCGGGGTCCATTGACCCGTCCAGGGTTTCTCCCCCCTGTCCGGCCACATAGACAAGGCGCGAGCCTGGCGCGACCAACGCCAGATGGGAATAGCCATAGGGCGAGGGATCATAGAGCCCTGGCGGGTTGACAATCGTTAGGCACTTTTCCTCAGTTTGCGACATGCCTAGTCCTCTTGGTGTGTTCGAGCGATTGCCGGACATCAGAGCTGCCCGCCCATGGCTAGCATCAGACAATCAGCCGGGATCTCATTTCGCCAGATGCCTATCATGCCATTTCGCCTGCGCGATTGCGAAGGAGGGCGCAGCCTGGGCAAAGGCATGGAACGGTATCGCGCGCGGCGACGCGGGTGGAATCGGCAGATCAGCGAGCGGCGTGCCGGTGGCAGCATCGGCGAGAACCTCCCCCAGCATCGCGGTGAGTGCGATACCCCGGCCATTGCAGCCGATGCCGCCAATGAAACCTGGGGCAAATTCGTAGACATGCGGAAGGAAGTCAGTCGTCATCGCCGCAGTGCCCCGCCAGACGAACTCGACCTCCGGTACCGATTTGAGACCAAGCTCGGCAGCCAAGCGGCCTGCGATCATCCGCGCCATACGCCCATGAGCAGCGATGGGGACTATCGCCATACCTCCGCTGATCAAGCGATCATCGCGATCGAGGCGATACGTGAAGAGATTGGCGCGCGTGTCGGCGACCGGGTTTCGTGCCGGCGCGATCCGCTCCACCTCTGCGCTGGGCAATGGCTTCGTGGCGATTTGATAGACGCGCAAGGGCACCACCATTCTGGCCAGCCGCCGCGCCACGCCTCCCATGGCCGCATTGGTGCATAACAGAACCTGGTCCGCATGAATCGAGCCCTTGGCGGTGCTCACTCGCCAGCGCGAGCCGCTGCGTGCGACAGCATCGACTCGCGCTTGCTCGTAAAGTGCCACCCCCGCGGCTGCAGCAAGCCGCGCCAGCCCGAAGGCGTAGTTGAGCGGGTGCAGCATGCCACCACTCGGATCGAGCAGTGCGCCGACGCAATGTCGTGCTGCGGTAAGCTGGCGCGCCTCGGCGGCTTCGAGCATGCGGATAGGGCGGCCGAGCTTTCGCCAGGCTTCGGCGCGTTCCCTGAGCACATCGAGCATGGTTTGCGAATGGGCGACATGGAGCCAGCCCACCTGTTCGGCATCGCAGGCGATGCCATGGGTGCGGGCTGTCTCAAACACGCGATCCGCCCCCTGCCCGATCATCGCAAGCAGACGTCGACCGCGCTCCTCACCGAGTTGCGCGATTACCGTCGGCGGATCCGCTTTTGCGAAATTGGGCACGACGAAGCCAGCGTTAAATCCGCTCGCTCCGCCGCCTATCATCCCGGCTTCCAGAAGCGTGACCCGCAGGCCGCGTCGCGCGAGGTGCCAAGCTGCGGTGAGCCCGGTGAACCCTCCGCCGATCACGGCGACATCGGCTGTCTTGTCGGCGGTCAACCGTTCGGTCGGCGCGAGCCGATCGGCATTTTGCCACCAAAGCGTCCGCCTGTATTCAGGCGAACCGCTAACAGATCGCGACATATCTCGGGTCATTGCACACTGCTGTCGATCATCGTGACACGGGCCTGGGGTGCCCTGCGGAGGCTGGCTCAAGCAATCTCGTCCGCCCGATGGCAGGCGACCTGGCTGCCATCGACCAGCCGGATTTCGGGCCGTTCCTGACGACACCGCTCCACGGCGAAAGGACAGCGCGGGTTGAACGCACAGCCTTGCGGCGGATCGATGGGGTTGGGAACCTCGCCCTGCATCGGCTCGCGAATGGCACCAATGCTCTGGAGCGTGGGCATCGCGCGCATCAATAACCTGGAATAGGGATGCCGCGGCGACTGGAAGAGGGTTTCCTTGTCAGCGAGCTCGACGATCCGGCCCAGATACATCACGCCCACCGTGTCGGACATATGGTCGACAACAGCGAGATTGTGGCTGATGAAAAGATAGGTGAGCCCGAGCTCATCCTGCAGATCCCGCATGAGGTTGAGGATCTGCGCCTGCACGGACACGTCGAGCGCGGAGGTCGGCTCATCGCACACGATAAAGGCGGGACGACTGGCTAGCGCGCGCGCCACGGCGATGCGCTGGCGCTGCCCCCCCGAAAACTCGTGCGGGAACTTGTCGGCGTCCGTAGCGGACAATCCGACGCTCACGAGAAGATCCGCGACTCGCTCCTGCACGTCGCGCGCCTCATGCGCTAGTCGCAGGGCCAGGATGGGCTCGGCAATGATCCGCCCCACCCGCCAGCGTGGATTGAGGCTGCCATAGGGATCCTGGAAGATCATTTGAATGTCGCGGCGATAAGGGCTCGCGCCATCGGCGATCGCCTCGATGGAGGTGTCGCGATAGCTGACTTGGCCGGAGGTCGGCTTCTGCAGACCCGCGATGCATCGGGCCGCGGTCGATTTTCCGCAGCCTGACTCACCGACAAGGCTTAGGGTTTGTCCTTGCGGGATCTCGAAGCTGATATCGTCCACGGCTTTCAGCGTCTTGCGCCCTTGGCCGGTCGTGACGCGGGTGATCCATGGCGCAGATACATCGAAGATCTTGCGCAGATGGCTGACGCGAACAAGTGCAGCAGCAGGCGCGCCTTCTGCTACGGGCGCGACGGGATCGTCGATCGCGATGCGCAATGCGGCACTCGTGCTCACGCGGCCACTCCCTGTTCGGTCAACCAGCATGCGGCGCGATGCGGAGTGGCAGGTGGCAACTCGGGCCGCCTGTCTCGGCAGATGTCCATGACATAGGGGCACCGCGGTGCGAACGCGCAGCCTGTCGGGATAGCATCGAGCCGTGGCATTGCGCCGGCGATCTGCGGCAGCCGACGCAGACGGCGCCCCACCTCCGGAATGGAACCCATGAGCCCACGTGTATAGGGATGCTTGGGAGTGCGGATCACGTCAGCTACCGGGCCAATTTCCACGATACGACCGGCGTACATGACGGCGACACGGTGAGCGGCCTCGGCTATGACGCCCATGTCGTGCGTGATGAGCATGACGGCTGTCCCGTTGCGCCGGCACAAATCGCGCAGGAGCGCGATGATCTGCCCCTGAATCGAGACGTCGAGCGCCGTCGTCGGCTCGTCCGCAACAATCAGGCGTGGCCGACCGGCCAGCGCAAGCGCGATGACGACCCGCTGGCGCATCCCACCGGAAAACTCATGCGGATAGTTGGTAAGACGCGCCTCCGGGGCGGGGATGCCGACTTGTACCATCAGGTTGATGGCCTCCTGACGCGCTGCCGCCCCGTATAGGTCTGTATGCTCCTCGATGGTCTCGATCAGTTGCCTGCCTACGGTGAATACAGGATTCAGCGAGGTCAGCGGGTCCTGGAAGATCATCGCGATCTCGGCACCGCGCACCTTGCGCAGTTGCTCCGGGGGAAGATTGTCGATGCGCCGACGGTTGCAACGGATTTCCCCCCCAACAATGGCAAGGGGCGGATCGATCAAGCCGGTGAGGGCTGTTCCTGTCATCGATTTGCCAGCGCCCGATTCGCCGACGACCCCGAGTATCTCGCCGGGCATGATGTCGAAGCATACGTCCCGCACGACGGGGATCACGCCTCCCTCGACATTGAGCGCGACGCAGAGGTCTTTTACTTCCACCAGAGGCGAGGCCGGCCCAGGCGCGGCGATCGCAGAAGCAGCCGATGTCACCAACGGTAGCACAGCTATTCCCCTCGTAACTTGATTGGCCCAGCCTCCGCGCCAGCCGAACGTGCAGCTGCGTCCATCCGGCCGCGTTGGCTTGCTTCGATCGGTCAATCTCGAAGCCGGCATACCCGACAATGCACGAAAAACACCGCCCGCGTAAAGTGCCTTGATCAAATGATCGTTTTGGTGAACGATGGGCCTATAACAGAGAAGGGGACGGACCATGATCCGGACAAAGTGGCTTACAACGCTCTGCGCGACATTCTGCATGGCAACGGCGATATCGGGCGTGACACAAGGTGTTGCGGCAACTCTCCGCTACGGCGGCACCACTCCGCCCCTGACCATGGACCCTCACGTGACCAATGACTTTGTCACCGCAGCATTGGTCCGCCAGATCTATGACACTGTCGTCGACTTGAAGGACGACATGCAGATTGGTCCCGGCATTGCCAGCGAGTGGACGTATCAAGGCAACAATACCTGGCGTTTCAAGATCCGCGACGGCGTAAAATTCCACGATGGAACGCCGCTGACAGTTGATGATGTCATTTTTTCCATCATGCGCCAGAAAGGCAGCCCCCTCTATACGGCCTTGTTCGGCGGCATCAAGGAAGCGGTCAAGGTCGATGACACCAGCGTCGATGTCATCTCGAGCGCGCCAGACCCCATCCTGCCGCGCAAGATGGTCCGTCTTTTCGTCATGTCGCAGGCCTGGGCCAAGGCCAACAATGTGGAAAAGCTTCCGGATCTGGGCGCCCAGGGCACCGAGGCATACTCGCTCCGCCACGCCAACGGCACGGGCCCGATGCAGCTCGTGTCCCAGGATCCCGGCCGTAAAACCGTCTTTGCGCGCAACGCGAATTACTGGGGTCCATTCCCTGGCAATGTCACCGAGGCGATTTACACGCCCATCGGTGCTGCGCCTACGCGGGTCGCCGCTCTCCTGTCGGGTGAGCTCGACCTCATCACCGACCTGCCGATACAGGATATTGAGCGTGTGAAGTCCACGCCTGGCTTTCACATCGAGCAGGTGCCGCAACAGCTTGCCATGTTCCTTGAGCTGGATGGCACACGCGATGTGGCGCTCGACATCTTCGACAAGTCCGGCAAGCCTCTCCAAGCGAACCCGCTCAAGGACGTCCGCGTCAGGAAGGCTTTCGCCCTTGCCATCGATTCGAAATTGATTGTCCAGCGCGTCATGCGCAATCAGGCTGTGCCACTAAGTGTTGGCGGCGCATACGGAATGGATGGCTTCCAAAAGGATCTCGATACAGGGCGGCCATACGATGTGCAGCAGGCAAAGAAGCTCCTGACGGAAGCAGGCTATCCCGACGGCTTTACCATTCAGCTCAACTGTCCGCTGGAGCGCTATACCAACGCCGACGAAATCTGCCGCGCGGTGGCCAGCATGCTCGCCCGCATCGGCGTCGAGGTGCGCGTCAAAGGGATGGTCTGGCCAGAGTTCGCACGTATGCTCGTGAATGGGCCATCATCGAGCTTCCACCTGATCGGTGGCGCAGGTAATTCCGGTGACATCCAGGATACCTTCGTGTCGATCATGGCGACACGCGATAAGGCGAAGGGTCGCGGCGGCACGAACTGGGCGCTGTGGACCAACGCCGAGTTCGACGCGGTCGTGGATGAATTGGTGCAGACCTTTGACCCGGCCAAACGTACTGAACTTTACCGCAAGGGCCTCACGATCGCACGCGATCAGGTCCATGGTGTCTATCTATTCCAGCCCATGCTCAGCTGGGGCATGAAGGATACCGTCAACGTTTCAGCGCGTGCCGATGCAGCGGTCATGCTGCAAAACGTCAAGATGAAATAACCGGACATGCTGCGAGCCGCGGACAGTATCCGCCGTGGCTCGCGATTGATGCCACTTTCGACAGGCCGAGGCTTGACCCTGCGCCCGCAACATTATGTGCGACGCAAGTTCGATAGTGAATGTGTCTTGTAGTCGGCATCGAGGGCCATCGGAATGCTCGCTTTTCTGTTGAACCGATTTTTCCACGCGCTACTCGTGGTCTTCGTCGTCAGCATTCTCGCCTTTATACTGGGCGATGTCGTCGGCGATCCGGTCGCGAGCATTCTTGGTCTTGATGCGACACCGGCCGACCGGCTTGCCCTGCGCACGCGGCTCCATCTCGATGACCCGTTCGTGCTGCGGTATCTCTATTACGTGCAGAACCTGCTGCACGGCGATCTCGGCGTCTCCTATGCCGCCCAGAGGCCGGTCAGCGCCTTGCTGGCGGAGCGCATCCCCGCAACCATGGAACTCGCCGCTGTCGCGCTCACACTCTCCCTGGCGATCGGCGTCCCGCTGGGAGTTTACGCGGCTGTAAAACGCCGCGAGTTCTTCGCGAGCGCCTTGATGACGCTTTCGGTCCTTGGTGTTTCTCTGCCAACCTTCGTTGTCGGAATCCTCCTGATCTTCTGCTTCTCCCTCGGTTTGGGCTGGTTGCCGTCCTTCGGTCGCGGAGAGGTCGTCACCATCGGCTTCTGGACGACGGGCTTTCTTACCGTTTCCGGGTTGAAATCGCTCATCATGCCAGCCCTCTCGCTCGCGATCGGGCAGATCGCGCTAGTTGCCCGGCTCGCGAGGGCAGAAATGCTGAACGTACTCAAGAGCGACTACATTCGCTTTGCGCGAGCGCGCGGGCTAAAGAACCGCACCGTCTATTTCTCGCACGCCTTGCGCAACACGCTGATCCCCATCATTACGGTGAGCGGCATTCAGCTCGGCTATCTCGTTGCCTTCGCGGTCGTCGTCGAGCAAGTCTTCCAATGGCCAGGCATGGGCCTTCTTTTCCTGCAGGCCCTCGGCCAGACCGACCTTCCGGTCATCTCGGCCTTCCTGATGGTCGCCGCCCTCTTCTTCGTCGGGATCAACCTCGTCGTTGACCTCCTCTATGCCGTCGCTGATCCGCGCCTGCGTATCAAGACGCTGTCGGCGCGTTCATAACGGGGCCATTCATGTCTGCCGTCGTCAGCTCCAAAGCCCGGTCGTCGAGCCTCTCTTCTCTCTGGCGCAATGCTTTCGTGAGACGCCTGTTGAGAGCGCCCGCCGCGGCCATCGCATTCGCCGTGCTCATCATCCTCGCCCTCAGCGCGATTTTTGCACCCTGGTTGGCGCGTACCAATCCTTACGACCTCGCCGCGCTCGATCTCCTTGATTCCCACCTGCCGCCGGCCTTCGTGGAAGGCGGTGATCCGCGCTATTGGCTCGGCACGGACAGCCAAGGGGCCGATCTTGTTTCCCTGATCCTCTATGGGCTCCGCTCGTCGCTGCTGGTCGGCATCTGTGCCGTCTCACTCTCCGTCACCCTTGGCACGATCGCCGGGCTCGCAAGCGGCTATCTCGGCCGCTGGGTGGACGGCATCATCATGCGGATCGCAGATATCCAGTTCACCTTTCCCGCGATGCTGCTGGCGCTTCTGATCGGCGGGATCAGCCAATCGCTTCTATCCAACGAGATGCGCGCGACGCTCGCCATGCCAATCGTGATCCTGGCGCTCGGCATTTCGCACTGGCCGCATTTCGCGCGTCTTGTGCGAGGCGCCGTTCTTGTGGAGCGCCAAAAAGACTATGTCGCTGCAGCCCGGCTGGTCGGTCGCGGACCAGTCTTCATCATGGGTGTCCAGCTCTTGCCGAACGTGCTCAACCCCATCTTCGTGCTGGCGACGCTCGATATCGCATTCGCGATCATGTCGGAAGCCACCCTGTCGTTCCTTGGTTTCGGCATGCCCTCAACCCAGCCCTCGCTCGGCACGCTCATCCGCATCGGCTATGGCTATCTCTTCTCGGGCGAATGGTGGGTGGTTATCTTTCCAGGTCTCACGCTCGTGCTCATTCTCGTGTCGATCAACATTTTCGGAGACTGGCTGCGGGATCTGCTCGACCCCAAGCTGCGGTGATGCCGGCATCGCAGGTTGATGCGGCTTTTGTCGAGCGGAGGGCGATTTCCCCTGATTATTCGGCTATAGGGACTGGCGTCACATGGCGCGCGGCGGAGAAGATCGTTTGGATTGGCCGTCGTCACTGGCGAAGGAGGAGGATAGAGTGCGTGAGACCGGACAAGGACTCCCGGATCATCCGGGGCTAGGGCCCGTGGCTTCGCGCCGGACGATCCAGGAGGAAGTCTACCAGCGCCTCAGTCACGCCCTGATGACGGGCTGGTTCGACCCTGGCCAGATTCTCACCATCTCATCGCTGTCAGAGCTCTTCGGCACGAGCCATATGCCGGTGCGCGAGGCGCTCCGCAGGCTCACTGCGGAAAAAGCGCTCGAAGTCGTATCGACTGGTTCGGCCTGCGTGCCGACGGTGTCTCGCGCGCGCCTCAACGACCTGTGCAACACGCGCGTCATTGTGGAAGGCGCTGCGACGGAGTTGGCTGCGCCGCATATCACCTCGCGAGACTTGCGAACGCTCGAGCGGGCAGCGGCTGACCACGCTCAGGCTGAGGACGGTGTCTATGCGATGATGGCGAGGAACCAGGAGTTCCACTTCACCATCTATCGTGCATCGCAATCGCCTGTGCTGATACAACTGATCGAAGCTCTATGGCTGCGTTTCGGTCCTTATCTGCGTATGCTGACCCGGCATATGGAGCCGCTCTTGAAGACGACCGACTCGCGGATCTACACTCAGCATCATTACGCGATTATCGCCGCGCTCAAGAAGAATGACACCGCCGCGGCAAAAGCGCATTTGATCGAAGATATCAAGACGACGCAGGCATTGCTCCAGACGCTCTGCCCCGCGGATGACCAGAAGTCCAGCGTAGCCTAGCGTCCGCGCTTTGCTCGGCGCAGACCGAAGCCCAACGGCAGATAGCGCCGGCTTCGCCGGCGCCATGCAAGCTAGAGACCATTGAAGAACGTCGCCAAGCGAGCCATGCCCTCGTCAATGCGCTCCAAAGATTCTGAGCCGAAGCAGATGCGCAGATGTCCTTCGCCGCTCGGGCCATAGAAGCTTCCGGCTTCCACGACGACGTGCGTCTGCTCGAGGATCATCTCTGCCAATTGCTGTGAAGGGATGCCCGTCTCGCTGATGTCTGGGAAGGCGTAGATTGTCCCCTCCGGGAGCCGGCAAGTCACTCCGGGAATCTGGTTCAGGCGCTGGACCGTCAGATCGCGCTTTCGGCGATCATCCGCGACAAGCGCCTCAAGAATCTCGCGCGGGCCCGTGACGGCGGCATGTGCCCCATACTGTATGAACGTATTCACATGAGTGACGTCATTCGCTGTGATCTTCAGAAGAGCCGGCATCAACCATGAGGGCGCGGCGAGATAGCCCACACGCCATCCATCCATCGCGAAGGATTTGGTGAAAGCGTACATCGAGACGGTGCGTTCCTGCATGCCGTCGAGCGCGCCGATGCTAACATGCCGATGGCCATCGTAGACGATCTCGTCATAGACCTCATCGGCGAGCACCATGAGGTCGTGCTTGATTGCGAGGTCGGCGAGGCCTCGCAGCTCTTCCAACGTATAGACGCGGCCTGTAGGGTTGACCGGATTGACGATGACGACAGCGCGAGTGCGCTCTGTGATCTGAGTAGCAATACGCTCGGGATCGAGCTTGTAATTTTCGGCCGGGTCGAGCTGCGCAACGACGACTTTCGCTCCCGTCAGCTCAATCTTGCCGATATGCTGCGGATAGTAGGGCTCGACCAGAATGACTTCGTCACCGGCCTCGAACAGTGCCATGAAGGCAACGAAGGCCGCGTGGGTCAGGCCGTTGGTGACGAGGATATTCTCCGGCGAGACATCGAGGCCGTTGTGGCGATGCAGCTTGTCTGCCAATGCCACCCGCAGATCCCTCAGGCCGCGCAGGTCGCTATAATGAACATGGCCATCAAGCAGCGCCTTGATGGTCGCTTGCTTGACGTGATCTGGCGTATCCGCGAAGGGTCGCCCAAGTTCAAGATGGATGAGGTCCTTTCCTTCATAGGACAAGGCTTTCTCATACATTCCGAAAGTCTTCTTTGACGTTCCGGAGATACGTTTGGCGACGCGTTTCATATTACTCCCGCCTCCGCGGATGGATCTTCAGTATTGCCCGAATTCGGAAACAGCCGGCCTGCGCAAGAAACCTTGGAGATCATCCCTAGCAGTCGGCATGATCGGGGGCCGAGCAGTCCGTGCAGTGGGGGCTTTCGACTTCGCCGTTCCCAGCACAGCCTATGGGGTGAGATACGTGCCCCGTCGTTGTCCCGACGCGCACTCACTCACCCCTGCGCTTCAAGGCGGTAACCTCAATCTCCACCTTGATTTCTTCGACGGGGAAGCCACAAATAATCGTCGTATTGGTAGGACGCGGGTCGGAAAACGTTTGACCAAGTATCACGGATACCGGCATGACATAGGCGCGGTCTGCGAGATAGACACGCACCATCACAATATCCGCCAGGGTTGCGTCAGCTTTTTCCAGGGTTTCACGGATCGTCTTCAAGCACTGTCGCGTCTGTTCTTCCACACTATCAGGGAAAGCGGTGCTTGCTGGATCATAGCCAGCAGTTCCCGATACGAAGATCCAGTCGCCATCCACGACAGCCCGGGAATAGCCGGCAAGGTCCTCGAATTTCGAGCCTGAAGAAATCGTCCATCGCGTCATAACGTCAACCTCGTTGTTGTCAGCCGAAGCATCAGATCGCCCCGGTTCATCGCGCCGATGGGCGGGCCTCCCCTGTTCTGCGGTCGACCGGCCTTTGACAGCCGGTCAGGTGTTCCAAGGCAAGCACCCCCTGCTCGGCGCAGCTGGTACCTTCGCCTATTCCCGCGTACCAGCGTCGGAAGGCAAATGCACAATGTGGCGGGTGCGCCCCCAATCGCGGGCTCCGACGACCGCTCGTTCGACATCTTCCGCGAGGAGGAAGCGCGCTTTCACCAAGTTGTCGGCTGCCTGACGAATTGCTGTCACGTAGCCTCCAGGCGTGCCATAGCGCTCGGTGATCGAGCGGCGAGGGTCGCCGGTGATCTCGCATTCCTCCGGCGTCTCGGGGAAAGGAATATAACTGCCACTGAAGTCGTGCAGCGCGCCCGTGCCATGTCCCCGGATGCGCAGGTTCCAGCCCGTATAGGTGCCCAGCGGCGCCGCCACCATGGGCGCGCGTAGACCGGCCCGGTCGTTGCCATCGGCCTCAACGGCGGGCACGAGGACGGCGTAATGTTGCGTGGCGCTCACCGCCGGAGGCTCGACGATGGCGGCGCCCTTCTCGAAGTCCGGCCCGTAGTCAACCAGGGGCAATTCATTCGGGCGGGCAGGCAAGGCGGCGCTTGGGATTGCCGGAAATTGCCGGCGCCACTCGTCCATAGTCACCAGCGTGCCGTCCGCGCGGTTCGGCACCGCGTTGGCTGGCGGCTCCTTGCCGTCGCGCACCCAGGCATCCATCAGTTCCAATGTGGCGCGAAAGAAAGCCGATGTTGCGACGATGTTCTGCGCGTTCTGGCATACGCCCCGTTGCACCGGGGGTGTGGCGAGCGGATCAGCCCAGTGCTGGGAGCTCGCCCAGAAATAGATGCGTACATTTTCAGGCTGGGGCAAATCATTGCCGCGCGTGTCCGTGTGCACCAGCGATCCCCGGCGATACCAGTATTCACTCGCGGTCTGGGTATGGATCACCAGCGGGTCGGTCTCGGGTCGCTTGAGGATACCGTCTTCCGCGCCGGTCAGATGATCGGTGCTGGTCGCATAGGAGAATGGGAAACGGTCTGATGGATTGAGCCAGTCCTCATATTGGCGCGAGGCCGCTACGACGAGATTGGTGAAGCGGTTCATCGTCGTGCGTCCGCCACCTGCGATATGGGTCAGCATCCCGTCGAAGACCCTGCGGCCCTTCGCGTCGGCATTGAAGCCGCGATGGATGAAATCCCGAATACCCCGGCCGGTCTGTGACCGACCCCAGCCGTAAAAGCGCAGCGACGGCGCGCCTTCAGCGCGCAGCAGATTGGCGCCGCCTTCCGTGTGTTTGAAGAAACTCACGAGATCGCGCATGGCGGCATAGCCGAGATCGAGCACGAGCGGATCCCGCGCGGTGTAGATGAGCTCGTAGATCCAGCCCGGCTCGAAGCCTCCGGGGAGATAGAGGTGGCTGTCGGAAGTGACGATCCCCTGCTCCGCGCCGGAGATGTCGCCCCCGCCGCCGCGCCCGCCGCCCTCGACGCGAGCGAACTGCCACGCGTTGGCCGCGAGCGGCTCGGCCTCGGTCCAGGGATAGCGGCGGCGCCGCAGCGTGGCCTCGCCTGTATCCAGCGAAGCGGCCGGCAGCGGCCGAGTCCCGGACTTGGCGCTGAGCGGCAAGCACGTCACGCCCCGGGTCTCCACGATGAACTCGGCACGCACGCGCCCTGTCACCGGCCCATCGGAGTGGCGTGCCACTGGTAGCCGCGCGACGAGGCGGCCATCTCCCGGAAGGACATCACCCTGCCAGGCCACGCTGACCACGGTATAGCCGTGGCGCATGAGGAAGCCGTTTCCGGCATCGCCTAGGCTGCACGGCGCGTTGTTCGCGGGCCCGTCATTGTAGAACTGCAGCGCTCGCTTGTTGCCGCGATTCACAAACTCGATCATGGCCGCGCCATTGCCGCGCCCGAGATCCACCGGCTTGAGGAGCCAGAGATCGGTGGAGGCGTGAACGCGCCCATCTTTGCCCCGCTCGGCAAGCGCGATGTCGATCATCCACGCATAGGCGGGATCGCTTGGATCGACTACGAAATGGGCCCGGGCATCAATGCGCTCGTAAGCGCCAGCCTGCCCGAAGGCATGGCCGCCAGCGAAAGGCGCCCTGCCAATGATCTCGAAATCAACCAAACCACTCATTCCGTCATCCCCACCCATGCAGCAGAACCGTTCCGGTCCGTCAGGCTTGCCGCGTCGCAAGCTCGTTCTTGTGGAAGGCTCCGCCTTTCATGATGAGCCGAAGGTTCTTCTGTGGATCGGCAAGAAGAGCAATATCCCTGGTCGGATCACCGTCGCAGACGATGAGATCCGCATGCGCGCCTGGCGCGATGACGCCAAGACGCCCGCTTTCCTGCAGGATCTCGGCGTTCACGGACGTCGCAGAGCAGAGAATGTCGAAGGGCGATTGCACGCGGCCGCGGATCGCGAATTCGTCCGACTGGGCATATTCCATCTCACCCATGAGATCGGTGCCGAAACCTGTCTTGACGCCCGCGTCGGTGCAGATGCCTAGCATCTCTATTCCCGCCTGGTTTACTGAGCGCAGCTTATCCATCACATAAGCCGAAAGGCCGAGGCGATCGCCGTGCTTCTCCGTCTCCTCGTAGCAGACGAGCGTGGGCACTACATAAGCGCCCTTTTCGACGACAAAATCGGCCGTCTTGCGATCGATAAAATTTGCATGTTCCACCGTGCGCACACCGCTCGCCACCGCATGCTGGATGGCGTCAGCCGTGTAGGTGTGGGCGCAAACATATTTCCCGCGGCGCGCGGCCTCGAAGACCGCAACTTCAAGCTCTTCACGTGTGAACTGGATGTTCTCGATGGCGTCGGTCGGCGATCCGACGCCTCCCGAAGCCATGACCTTGATGTGGTCTACATCCTTGCGCAGCTCGTTGCGAACGACCCGCCGCATTTCCTCTGGCCCGTCCGCGAAGCGGTAGAAAAACACGAAGGCATTGCTGTTGTGGTCGATGTCATAGTGATCATCGGTGCGACGTCGGTGATCGCCGTGGCCACCGGTCTGCGTCATGGCCGGCCCGCCCACGTAAAGTCTCGGCCCAGGAATAAAACCTTGCGCCACGGCATCCCGGATGCCGACGTCGCCACCCGCCACGTCGCGCACAGACGTGAAACCACGGTCGAGCATGGCACGAATACGCGGCACAGCCCGAGCCGTCATCAGCGTCAGCGGCATATTTTCGTTACGTGAGGCCACCAGATTGACCGCGAATACATGCACATGGGCGTCGATCAGCCCCGGGAGGAGCAAACGCCCGCCAAGATCAACCTCAATCGCGCTGCTGGCTTTCAACGGCTTTTCGGACACTTCCGCGATCGTGCCGTCGACGACCAGAACGTCCGTCCCCGGACGCAAGACCTTGTTCACGCCGTCGAAAAGATTGCCATTCCGCAACAAGATAGATGTCATCACCAGAACCCCTGCACCGCTTCTTGATTGTGGGCTCTGATGGCCGAGCCGCTATGCGATGCAGTATTGCCGCGATGGCACCGGCTGTAAAGACGTTTGATCAAACGATCTCATGTTGAGCTCTGCCATGAGCTCCTGCCAAGGAGCAGCGGCTTTCCCAGCGGACTACGCGCCGGTCCAGACACCAGAACACGGCCGGACGGATAAGTGACAGCTTGACGATCGGGCTTAGCTGCGATCTTTTGATCAAAATCCACAACGGACTATGTGGGGAATGAGGTGGCGATGAACATCGGCTTTATTGGACTTGGCCGAATGGGGGCTCCAATTGCATCCCACCTCCACGCCGCCGGCAATGCCATCACCGTCCTGCCGCGGACGACACCCACAGGACTGTCCGCCCCGCTGGCGGCAAACTATCGCGTAGCGGAGTCTCCGGCCGCTCTTGCGGCGACCAGCGACATTGTCTTCACCTGCCTGCCCTCTTCAGCAGTCGTTGCAGATCTGGTTAACGGTCCCCAGGGGATGGCCGTAGCCGCCCCGCTCGGCTTCGTACACGTCGACCTGACCTCTGGAGATCCTGAAACCAGCGTCGCAATTGCCCGTGCTTACGCTGACAGGGGCGCACATTTTGCCGATATCGGCATGTCAGGCGCACCGGAGCGCGCTCAGGCGGGCACCCTCACGCTCATGGTCGGCGCATCGGATGCGGTGTTCGCGAAGATCCAGCCCTTGCTCACGATCTTCTCCAGCCGATCCTTTCATTTCGGAGGTATAGGGAGCGGCCACCGCGCCAAGCTGATCATCGCCTTCTATGGCATGGCCATTGCCAATGCGACGGCCGAAGCGCTGACCGCTGCGCGTCGTTTTGGAATTGATATCGCCGCCATACATGAGGTGGTCTCGGGAAGCGGCATGAACAGCACGACCTTCCAGACGATGGCTCTCGCTGCCATGGGCAGACCTGGTGAAGCCCGCAAGCTCACGGTTGGCAGCGCCCGCAAGGATGTCGCCTATTTCGTGGCAATGGCGAATGAAGCCAACCTCGCCACAACTATCGCCCCGGCCACCCTGCAAATGCTGACGCTTTGCTGCGCGGCCGGCCATGCCGAGACTTTCGTCAGCGATCTCGCTGCCGTCGTGTCTTCCATCAATGGCCTCGACAACCCGGACAATCCGGAATCAACGGCAGGCGAATATAACGCTTAGTTCATGCATCTTCATATATCGAGTTATCTGCAAGCGACGATAATGGTCAGCTTTCCAGATTTTCATACTTGAAGTTTCATAGACCCATTTTACGATATTCGAGCGAAGCTGATCGACCGAACCAGCCTCCCACACAACAACCGGCTGCCTTTCCAAGGGAACATGACATGCAGACTCAAGCACTTCTCGGCAATCTTGCGTCCGCACTCGCGACAGGCGATATCAGTATCGTCGATCTCACCGCTACACTTGGGCCGGACACCCCCGTTCTGTACCTGCCACCGCAGTTCGGGAAGAACACACCCAACTTCAAGATGCATGAGATCTCCAACTACGATGCCAACGGGCCGTGGTGGGCTTGGGGGTGGATGGAGCTTGGCGAACATACGGGCACACACTTCGACGCACCCTCGCACTGGATTTCCGGTAAGGATCAGCCGCGCAACACAACCGATACCATCTCGCCACAAACTTTCGTCGCGCCGGCCAATGTCATCGACGTGAGCCGGGAGGTGGCCGAGAATCCGGATTATCTCCTGACGGCGGACCATGTCCGCGCCTGGGAGGCCAAGCACGGCGCGATCGAGGCAGGCTCATGGGTTTTGATGCGCTCAGACTGGTATCATCGCAACACGATCACCGAGACCTTCCTGAACTCTGATGAGAATGGCCCCCATACCCCGGGGCCGAGCGTCGACTGTGTGCAGTATCTCGTGAGTAAGGGCGTTCTCGGGTTCGGCAACGAATGCGTCGGAACCGACGCGGGCAATGCCGCCGCCTTCGATCCTCCCTTCCCGGCCCATTCCCTCATCCTGGGCAAGGGCGGCTATGGCCTCGCCAGCCTTGTCAACCTGGACAAGCTGCCGCCGAAGGGAGCGATGGTCATCGTGGCGCCCCTTAAGATCCTGAACGGAACGGGGAGCCCGGTACGCGCGCTCGCGCTCGTGCCGAAATCCTGACTTGACCAACGACGAAGGCTCGTGGAAAGCATCGCAAACCGGCATCGTGATTGCCGGTTTGTCGAATTTTGGCTCGGGCATCGAACTTGGCGGCACCTGATATCACTCGGCTTCGTCGTCTGGATTTCGAAGACCGCTGCCAGCTTTATCCGGAAGTGAACATGGCTTCAGGAGCGGCCGGCGCGACCTGCGCTCGGGTTGAGAAAGGGCGGAGACATTGAAAGCCGGACGCTTCCCCAGCGGCCTCCTTCACGGGAAAGCCGCGCCTGACGGAGGCATTCCGTCGATCGGAGAAATCGGACTTAATCAATTCGCGCCTTATTTGCTCAACAGGCTGTCGGCGCGATGGAACCTTCAGGTCCAGGAGGCCTTGAAGGACTTTAATCTGACGACGACGAAGATGCGCGTGTTAGCAACTCTATGCGTGTCCTCCGGGCTTACGATCAACGAACTGGCCACCTACGCCGTGACCGAGCAGTCTACGATGAGCCGTACGCTTGATGCGCTGGAGGAACAGGGCCTGATCCGCCGGCGCGCACGCCCCGATGACATGCGTGTGCGCGAGATTCACATCACCGAGGAAGGGCGTGAGATCTTTACGCAGTTCTGGCCGAACTTCTACGCGATGTACAACGAGATGTTCAGTGGCGTCGACGAGAGCGAGTTCCGCGCATTCATCGCGACGCTCCATAAGCTCCTGCGCAACCTCGATCAGGAGAACCTGTAACGTCACGCCTTTCGGTTGGATGAATACGCGCCAATCCGCAGATCACGGCGCCCTAGTTGCAACCCGCGGAAGGCGCGAACAAATAGCCTTCGCCCCGAACGGTCTTGAACAACTCGGGTCTGGACGGGTCTGCCTCAAGTTTCTTGCGCAGCCGCGCAATGCGGATATCGACACTGCGGTCCGCTTCTCCGAGGGTCCGGCCATGGGCGAGTTCGCATAGACGCTCGCGAGTCAAGACCTGGTGCGGATGGCGCGCAAAGGCCTCCAACAACTCGTACTCCATGCTGCTGATCTCGATATCGTCGCCCGCGGCATCAAGAAGCCGCTTGCCATCGAGATCGAGGCGAAAACGCCCTAAAGGCAGAGACCGCCGCGGACGCTGCACGTCCAGCGGACGGGAGGGCATACGCCGGAGCACGCTGCGCACGCGCGCGAGGAGTTCCCGCACTTCGAAGGGTTTGACCAGATAGTCATCGGCGCCGTGGCCGAGCGCCAGCAGCTTGCTTCTCTCGTCGGCGTTGGCGGTCAGCATGATGATCCCCATGCGCTCCGCAGCGCTCCGCAAACGCCGCACGATAGAAAACCCGCTTTCCCCTGGCATATTGATATCGAGGAGAATGAGATCGGGCGTCTTGGATGTCATCAGACGATCGAGCTCGGCTCCATTTGCGGCGCCGCTCACCCTGAAACCCTGCATGCCGAGATAGTCCTCGATCATACTGCGGAGTCCGGGCTCATCGTCTACGACAAAAATTTCTGTCGGTGCGTTCATCACCTATCCGTCGGGCTATTCCATTGCAACCACTGTCTCATTGCTTCCTCCTTCATTTGACACGTTGAGGAGCGATTGGAGCAGCGCTCTCAAGCCATCGATATCAATGGGCTTCTCGATCATGATCACCCCCTCACCAAGGGGGGTTGTTTCCGATGTCAGGGCATCCCCCGTCATAACGACGACCCGGCCATCGAGATCGGGGCGCTCCTCCGCAATGAACGCCACCAGCCGCTCGCCACCGACGCCAGGCATACGCAAATCCGTAAGTACAACATCAAATGGCTGTTCAGCGAGCACCGTCTGCGCGTCGTAACCGCTGGTCACGGTTGTAACGTCTGCGCCATCACGCTCAAGGGCTTCAGCGATGAAGTTCGCGATGCTGGCCTCGTCATCAACGATGAGAACGCGGCCCGACAGCGGCCGCCGCTGACTCGTTTGCTCAGCGGCGCCTTGCAAAGGGGGCGCCACGGAGATGGGGAGGACTACGCGGCATAACGCTCCCCCATCCGGTCCGGGATCGAGCGTGATAGTACCACCATGCGCCTCCACAATGCCGCTGCACAAAGACAGGCCAATGCCCGTTCCCACACCAAGGGGCTTTGTTGTGAAAAAGGGCTCGAATGCCCGCTGCTTGACCGTATCGTTCACGCCGTGGCCCGTATCGAGCACGTCGATGACGATCGCCTGATGACGAAGACGGGTTTTAATGATCAGTTGACGCTGGCCTTCGATGCCCGTCATCGCCTGCATGGCGTTGAGCACCACATTCATGAAGACCTGATGGAGCTGATCGGCGTCCGCCAGTATCGCCGGCAAGTCAGAGGCGCTATCGCGGATCACCTCAACTGCGTTCACACGCAGACCATAAGCGGCGAGCTCCATCACGTCGTCGATAACGGCTTCGACATCCACCCACTTCTTCTCGACAGGCTTCGAGCGCGCCATGGCGAGGAAACGTTTGACGATACGCGCGCACCGCTCGGCCGCGACATGCACCTCCCGCGCACGGCGGCGGGTCGGCTCATCTGACGCGAGTTCCTGAAGCATGCCCGCATATCCGACGACAATGGAGAGCGGGTTGTTGAGCTCATGGGCGACGCCGGCGAGCAAGGATCCCAAGGCCGCGAGCTTCTCGTTCTGGTAGAGTGCATCACGTTGCCGGCGCAGCTCTTCTTCGGTCGCCTTCTGCAAGGTCAGATCCACGGCAAAGATGCCGACGCCGTCTATCGCGCCTTCTGGATTGTGGAGCGGAAACAGGATCGCCAGGGCGTCCCGATAGTGATCTCGCGCTGGATAGTGCTCTTCGCTGACCTGAACCTCGCCCGTTGTCAGCACATGTTTGATTCTGGCGTCGAGCTTTATCATCGCTTCCGAATTGATAAAGTCCGACATGCGTTTGCCGGTTATCACGCCGAGCTCCCTGTTCAGCATGCGCTCGGCCTCCGGATTGGCCATGATGAGGTGGCCCTCCGCGTTCATCAGCATGATCACGACGGGCGCGTAGGCGAGTAGCGCTGCCAGCCTCGTCTCGCTTTCGCGCAACTGCATCTCAGCTTGCCGCGCTTCTGTGATGTCGCGGAGGAGGATGACCGTCCCACCGTCCGGCATGGCGCTTTTCCGGTAACTCAACCAGCGGCCGTCGAGAAGCGTCGGCTCCGGATCATGGGCCTCGAGCCAGTCCTGATCGAGAAGGTCGGCCAGGTAGCTGCCGATGGCGATCCGTGCTCGGCGTTCAGATCCCAGGAGCTGCGCAAATGCCTCGTTGTAGAAGACGACGCGTCCCTCGGAGCTCACAATGGCGAAACCATCGATTAGACTTGAGGCTGCTGCGAGAAACCTTGCTTCGCTTTCCTCGAGCTTTTCCTGATAATTCCGGCTGTTGGCGAAAGCTTCCGATATCCTCTCGAAACTCGGCTGCCATCCCTTCGGCAACAACGGCGCGGCCGCTTCGATGCCGGCAGCCTTCGCTCCGAGATAGTCGGCTAACCGGAAGCTCGGCAGAATGTAAGACTTGTGCAAGTATCGGAGAATGATCGCGAGCATGGCGATGAGCCCGCCGAGGATCAGGGCGTAAGATATGAAACGCGGCAAGAGATAAGCGTTTAAATCCCCGTCAGGCAGAACATAGATCAGACGATAACCGGAGTAAGGCCCCACACGTGATATGACCCAGTTATCATCGATGAATGAGAAACTATCGTCCGGCTTCAACGAAAGTAGTTTTTGGAGTAGTCCATCCGCGTTGAGATAACTGCGCATCTTCGAGAGATTGCCGTCGAATGCTGCGCCGTTAAGACCAAGGATCTCGTTATGGTCATTGAGAATGACGGTCAACCCGAGCGGTTGCTTCATTGGTGTGAGGATGGCATCGAAGGAGCTTAAGAGGATATCGGCGCCAACGATCCCACGGAACTCGCCACGGACATAGACCGGCGCGGCCTGGCTCACCATCAGACCGGCATCTCCAGCATCGTCATAGACCTTCGTCCAATAGGACCTCCGATCCGGGTTGTTCTGCGGCAGGCCTAGCTGGAAGACGGGATAATTCTGCCACTGCCTCAGCAACTGCCGCATGTCGGCGAAAGCGAATCGATCCTCGGCGGCCTGGGCGAGCTCGGCCAGACTAGCCCCGGGGTAGATCGCGAGGAACTCAGCATTCGCCGGCATGAAGTAGCTCCATCGCGCGTTCGAGCCCACGATCTTGTCGAGCCTGAGCATGGAAAGAAGCTCCAGGCCCGCATCGACCGGCCCGGCCGCATCGCCGCGGAGGCCGGGCAGCTCCGGAATGCCAAAAAGACTGCCATCCTCCTGCACGTTTGTAGGAGGGCCCCATTCGACCGCCGAGAGTGAACCCCGCTTCAAATGCACGTTTACGATTCGAAACTTCCGCGCATTGGCTTCACTCAGGTTTTCGCTCTCCATCGCGATATGCTGCTCGACTGTGAGCCGCATGTGCTCAACCTGACGGCTAGCACCCATCATCATCGTACGCAGCGCGAAGTGTTGCTCTGCCGTAAAGGTGTTGAGCTCAGACAATAACGCGCGGCGCTGCGGAGCGAACTGCTCTATGGCCAAACCAGCTATCAGACCTGCGAGGGGAAGCGAGCAGACGAGCAAAAGACGCGCCGACGGACCGATGCCGGACATGCGAGACAGGACTCTTTTCCCAGCCCTTGAAAACCCCATTTCCCTAGACAGCCCTGGTACTTTTCAGCCGATGTTTCACCGCGATGTCGACATCCCGCTTCAACCTGATCTGAGCCATAGACTGGTGGTAGAGCAAGACCACTCACGCGCAACACGGTAAAAAAAATTGACACCCCTGCGCGTTATCATACCTCAGGCTGATGCAGGCTGGGCAAACTGGGGAGAAGGCATCTCGCTCCGGCTGACGCCCGCCGCGTCACCGTGTCGCAGGACGCGGTTATCGGGGGCGAAAGGAATCTTAAGTTTCGCGGCTCAGGGGAACTTTCGGTATAATGTTACGCAGAGCGTAGGGGCTGGCTGGCCGACACAACGGTCATGCAGGCTTAGAAAGTGCAAAATGGCGGATCTGATTATTGTCGACGACGACCGGGCGCTCTGCGGCATGCTCGAGGATTTCCTGACTTTGGAAGGCCATCGGGTACGTTGCGCTATGGATGCCCGCACCCTATCCGCGATGTTGGACGAGCGGCTTCCCGATCTTGTCGTGCTTGATCTCAGTCTTCCGGGCGAGGACGGCCTGAGCATCACTCGTCGCCTTCGCCAAGGCTATGACTTCGGCATCATGATGGTGACTGGAAGCGATGACCTGACGGAAAAGGTTGTGGGCTTGGAGATCGGTGCTGACGACTATGTGACCAAGCCATTTTCCCTGCTCGAGCTGGGCGCGCGAATTCAGGCCATCCTCCGGCGCAGAAGGAATGACAAAAGCACGCTCGTGCCGTTCGGCGCATTCTGGCTCGACCTGAAATGCTGGAAGCTGTTCGAGCCCGGCGGACGCGAGGTCAATCTGTTCCCCACAGAGATCGACCTGATTGCGGCCTTCGCCACTAATCCTGGCAGAATGCTAAGCCGCGACGAGATCCTGAGGCTGGCTCCCGCCCATGGCACTGATCCGCTCGACCGGAGCATAGACACGCGAATAACGCGATTGCGGCGCAAGCTGGAAAGTCACGGCCTCGACGGCGACCTCGTCAAGACCTCCCGCGGCAACGGCTACATCTATCACGGGCCGTCCTGAGGCAGCGATCGCATGCGCCGCTTTCAGGAAACAATGCCCCCGCCAGATCCTACCGAAGCAGGGCGCAGGGCTGCCACGCGCTGGCGATAGCCGCTCGCGCGATAGGCCGCTATGGGATCGATTGCGCCGCCAGCCTCCAAACGCGCCTTTGCAAGAATGGGCTCCACGTCGAGCCTGAACGCTGCCTTGAGCGTTTCGGAGGCCTGCAGCGCGTCATTTTCCTCCTGAAAGCCGGCGAGCGCTGCGCGATCCACGAGCAGGGCCTGTGCATAGGCCCTGCGGATTTCGTTGGCCGAGCGGATCAGGCTTTCGATCGGGTCGGTCACGTTGTGGGACTGGTCGATCATATGCGCGGGATCGAGCGTATCGACCGCCCCGGCGTTACCGACGAGTTCATTGAAGACCAGAAAAAGGCGGAAGGGATCGATCGAACCCGCGTCGAGATCGTCGTCGCCGTAGCGGGAGTCATTGAAATGGAAACCGCCGAGCTTGCCGGCATGGACGAGCCGCGCGACGATCTGCTCGATGTTGACGTTCGGCGCGTGATGTCCGAGGTCGACGAGGCAGAAGGCCTTGGGGCCGAGCGCCTGGGCGGCCATGTAGCTCGATCCCCAATCGGAGATCACGGTGGAATAGAACGCCGGCTCGTACATCTTGTGCTCTGAGAACAGCCGCCAATCCTCCGGCAACGCCGCATAGATCGACCGCATGGACTCGATATAGCGCTCGAAGGCGCGCGTCAGATCGCTCTGGCCCGCGAAATTCGACCCGTCGCCGATCCACACCGTCAGGGCCTTGGAACCGATCGCCCGGCCGATCTCGATCGTCTCGATGTTATGGGTGACGGCCTGACGCCGCACGGCGGCATCGGTATGCGTCAGAGATCCGAACTTGTAAGTGAGCGGCTGGTTCGGATCGCCCGGATGATCCTGGAAGGTATTGGAGTTCATCGCGTCGAAGCCGAGGCCGAGGCTTTCAGCCTTGGCGCGAAGCTCGCGCGGATCAGCCTTGTCCCACGGAATATGCAGCGAGACCTTCGGCGTCGCGCGGCCCAGTTGGTAGATGACGGCGCAATCATCGAGCTTCTCGAAAATGCCGCGTGGCTCGCCAGCACCTGGAAAGCGCGCAAAGCGCGTTCCGCCCGTGCCAACGCCCCACGACGGGACCGCAACCGTGAACGCAGCGAGTTGCGCGGTCACCGCATCGATGGCGACGCCTCGGCGCGCCAGGCGCTCGCCGAGCGCCGCATAGTCGGTATCGAGATCGCGGCGGCGCTTGTCGTTCGATGCTTCGATGATATCCCCGGCGATCGGCAGATCGGCCATTCCATCCTCCCGCAGTCTTTTTGAGCCCTGATACCCACCGCCCGGCGGGCGACACCGATGCATGGCTTCCAGAGCCAGTAGCGGTTTCACCTATCGCGTGAAAGACTGCGCGTTGCCCGCGTCCACATTAACGATATTGCCGGTCGACTTTGACGATGCATCTGAGGAAAAGAAATAGACCGCCTCGGCGACGTCTTCGGGAAACACCGGCCGCCCCAGAAGCGAGCGCTTGCGGTAATATTCCTCGAGATCGTCAACGGCGAGATTGGAGGCCGCCGCGCGCTGCTCGCGCCATTCGCCTGACCAGATCTTCGAGCCGCGCAGCACCGCATCGGGATTGACGACATTGACGCGGATGCCGGCGCTCGCGCCCTCGAGCGCCAGACAGCGCGCGAGATGGATCTCCGCGGCCTTGGCCGTGCAATAGGCGGCCGCGTTCTGCGATGCGGCCAGACCGTTCTTCGAGGCGATGAAGACGACGGAGCCGCCGAGCTTCTGGGCGCGGAACAGACGGAAGGCCTCCCGCGAGACGAGGAAATAGCCGGTCGCGAGGATATCGATGTTGCGGTTCCACATCGACAGCTCCGTGTCCTCGATCGGCGCCGAGGACGCGATGCCGGCGTTGGACACCAGAATGTCGAGCCCGCCATAGGCGCTGCAGATATCCTGGAAGCCGCGCAGCACGGCCTGTTCATCGGTCACATCGATAACCTGCGAGCGCACCTGATCGGCGCCGAAACGCCGGGCGAAATCGCTCTCTGCGCTCTCGAGCGCCGCCGCGTCGATATCGGCGAGGACGACGCAGGCCCCTTCCGCCAGGAGCCGGGCAGCGATCGCGCGGCCGATGCCGCCGGCACCCCCCGTCACCGCCGCGATCCGCCCCGCCAGCGACTTCGGCTTCGGCATGCGCTGCAGCTTGGCTTCCTCAAGCAGCCAGTATTCGATGTCAAAGGCCTCCTGCTCGGGCAGCCCCTGGTACGTATCGACGGTCGCTGCGCCGCGCATCACGTTAATGGCATTGACATAGAACTCGCCTGCGATGCGCGCTGTCGCCTTGTCGCGTGCGAAGGCGATGAGGCCGACGCCGGGCACGAGATAGATCACCGGGTTGGGGTCACGCATCGCCGGCGAATTGTCGTGCCGGCAGCGCTCGTAATAGGCGGCGTAATCCTGGCGATAGGTGTCGATGGAGGCTTCGAGCCCGGCGATCACCTCGTCGATATTACCGCGCGTGGGATCGAACGGCAGCACAAGCGGCCTGATCTTGGTACGCAGGAAGTGGTCCGGGCAGGATGTGCCCTGTGCAGCGAGTTCCTCTAGCGCCTGCGCACCGGTAAATTCGAGCACGCTTGGCTGATCGTCGAAATGGCCGATCTTCTTTTCATCCTGGCCGATGTAGGCGCGGATCGCGGGCATCAGCCGCGCCGCAATGGCGCGCCGCTCTGTCTCCGGCAATGCTTCATACCGTTCCCCACCGAAGATTGTGGCGCCGGCTGTCTTGGCCTCAAACCAAGCAATGGCCTTGTTGACGATCCTGAGGGTCGTCTCGTAGCAGGCCTGCGCGCTCTCACCCCAGGTGAACAGGCCATGACTTTCCAGGACGACACCCTTGGCCTGCGGATTCTCAGCGGCGAAGCGCGCGAGATCGAGCCCAAGCTGGAAGCCAGGCCGGCGCCAGGGCAGCCAGCCGATCTCATCACCGTAGATGGTTTTCGTCAGCGCCCGGCTGTTGCGCGTCGCCGCGATGGCGATCACGGCATCCGGGTGGATATGATCGACATGGCGATAGGGCAGATAGGCGTGCAGCGGCGTATCGATGGACGCTGCGCGCGGATTGAGGTTGAACGTGCAGTGGGGCAGGAGGCCGACCATCTCGTCCTCGTGGGCCTCGCCGCGATAGAGGCCCCTCAACGCCTCAAGCTTCTCCATGTAGAGCGTGGCGAAACCATCCAGCGCCATCGTGCCGATATCGCCCCCGGAGCCCTTGACCCACAGGACAGTCGTGTCCTTGCCGGTGAGCGGATCACGCTGGAGCACCTTCGCAGAGGTATTGCCGCCGCCGTAATTGGTGATGCGCTTATCACTACCCAGGAGATTTGAGCGGTAGAGAAGCAAGCCCGGCTCATCCAGGCCGCGTGCATGGACCTGGTCCCAGCGATTGGCGAGAAGATGCGGCAGCGGACGGTCGCTCTGCTTGCGGTCTAGCACGTCGGACATAGAGTTTCCTCGCTCATCGTGAGGTGCGGCGCTTTCCGGGTTTCCCCGTGGCCGTCATGATGATCAAGGAATGACCCGCCCGCGATCACATGTCAACAATATCGCTCATAATGTGTCATTATTCGATCAAGAGTGGTCGGTTGTGACCCCCAATGATTGACTTGGCAGCGCCGATGCCTGAAGGATTGTGCGAGGGAGAGCTTTCATGCACGAACGTGAGCGTCATCGCATCATTCTCAGCGCCATCCAGGGACGCCCGGTCGCCTCTGTGCAGGAAATCATGGAACTGACCGGCGCGTCCGAAGCGACGATCCGCCGTGATATCGGCGCTCTCGCGCTGCAGAAAAAGCTTCGTAAGGTCCGGGGTGGTGCCGAGGCGTTGAACCCCTCACCCTATGGCTCGATCTCGGGAAGGCCCTTTCATGTCGCGGAGGTCTTGAACACCGCCCAGAAGCGTGCCATCGCGCGCGCGGCAGTAGACCTCTGCGAGGAGGGCGACGCCGTCATCATCAATGGCGGTACCACGACCTTCCAGATGGTACACCATCTCACCAGCCTACGGCTGCATGTGCTCACCAATTCGTTCTCAATTGCCGAGCACCTCCTCAAGCATTCGAAATGCACGGTGCTGGTGCCAGCCGGGGCAATCTACCGTGAACAAAATCTCATTCTCAGCCCCTTCGAGAACGACGGCATCGCTCATTTTCGCGGCCGGCGCATGTTCATGGGCGCGCAAGGCGTGTCTGCCATGGGCATTGCTGAGGCCGATCCGCTCATCATCCAGTCCGAGCAGCGCCTCATGCGCCAAGCGGAAGAGATCGTGCTGATGGTGGACTCGTCGAAATTCCTCGGCCGTTCAGCGATGATCGTCGCTCCTCTCGAACGCGCCGGGATCATTATAACGGACGATCGACTCACCGATGCTGCAGCCAAGATGATCGAGACTGCAGGAATTCGACTGATTGTGGCGCAGGAAGATCGCGAGAGTGGCCGCGACAATGATATGGCGTTGTCAAGCGCGTGAATCGCCCGCTTGCCGCTTATCCTCGTAACCACTTGAAACAACGATTCTTTAACGCGGCCCCTGTTCCCCACGGCCGACACGATAACGCAAGGGCCGACACGCAGAGCTGGAAGGGAGGACACGTGAGCGTTCCGCGCTACGTTGCCGTCATCGATATCGGCAAAACCAATGCCAAGCTCGTGCTGCATGATATTGCCATGGCGATCGACGTGGTGGTCCATCGAAGCGCCAACGCCTCGCTGCCGAGCGAGCCCTATCCGCATGTGGATGTGGACAGGCTGTGGCGATTCATTTGCGACGCTCTGGGGCGGATCGCCGCCGATCACCCAATCGACGCCATTTCGATCACAACGCATGGCGCCTGCGCCGCCTTGCTTTCCGGGCGGCCCGGCAATGATCCGGACGGCGGACTAAGCCTGCCCATCCTCGATTATGAGGCAACGCCGCCCGCCGCGCTCAGCGCCGCCTATGACCGCATACGGCCTGATTTCACCGAAACAGCCTCGCCGGCGCTTCCCGACGGGCTCAATCTGGGACGTCAGCTTTACTGGCTGGAACAGGCGTACCCGGAAGAATTCGCCCGCACCCGCTGCATCGTGACCTACCCGCAGTACTGGGCCTTCCGGCTCACGGGCGAGACCGCCTGCGACGCCTCCAGTCTCGGCTGCCACACGGATCTCTGGCGGCCGCACGCAAGCTGCTTTTCCAGCCTTACTGAACAGCGTGGCTGGCAATACCTGTTCGCGCCTGTGCGCTCCTCCTTCGCCGTGCTGGGCACGCTTCGACCGGAGGTCGCCGCACGCGTCGGACTTGGGCGTCAACCGGTACCGGTCCATGCCGGCATCCACGATTCCAACGCGTCGCTCCTGCCCTATCTCCTGCAGCGGCCTGCGCCATTCTCCGTCATTTCGACGGGCACCTGGGTGGTCTCCTTCGCGGTCGGCGGCAAGCCGGTGACACTCGATCCCACCCGCGACACGCTCTCCAATGTCGATGCGCTCGGCCGCGCCACGCCATCCGCGCGCTTCATGGGCGGACGCGAATTCGAGATCCTCACGCAAGGGGCGCCCCAGCTTCCCACTGAAGCTGAAGTTGCGCGCGTTCTCGCAGCTGGGCTCATGGCGCTGCCCACATTCACGCCGGGAACCGGGCCCTTCCCGAGCGGGGCCGGCACCTGGACGCGCGACCCCGCCACGCTTTCAGCGGGAGAGCGCACGGCTGTCGCAAGCCTCTATGCCGCGCTTCTTTCGTTGACTGATCTCCTACTGATCGGCGCCGACGGCCCGATCATCGTCGAGGGCCCCTTTGCAGCCAACGCTGTCTATCGGGATTGCCTTGCTGCGGTCAGCGCCCGGCCGGTCATCCCCTCGGAAGGCGCGACCGGCACGAGCACAGGCGCGGCCCTATTGGCTCTCGGCGAGAGCGGGCTGCAGCATCACGGTGCCGCGCCCCCTGTACAACCGGCCCAGGATACAGAAGCGCGGGCTCTTCCCCTTCTCACTGAGCTCTACCGTGCCTATGCCCGGCAATGGCACCAAGCCGTCACCGGGCATATCAGCCTCGCGCGTTAGGCTCAATCGACATTCAAGAATTGCCAAAGAGACAGCACTATCATTACCCGGCCTGTCCACGAAATCGGGTTTACCCGATTTCGGCTCTTGAAAGGGAACTCGGCAACACCGAGTTCCGGTGATCCCGACCGGAAAGGCGCCTCAATTCATCGGGATGGCCGGGACAAGCTCGGCCATGACGGCTGAGAACGCCGATTGCCGATTGAGCCTTAACGCAGGATCCGCAGCATCGGCACGGTGACGAGGCCCGAGGGCAAGGGCTTGAGATCGTCGAGATCCTGAAGCCGCGCGCGCTGGCCATATTGCGCCACAAGGCGCTCTATGTCCGGCAGGCGTCCTCCCTCGGCGAGAAGATTGATAGCCGTGTTGTAGACATCAACCGTGATCTCGTTTTCGCCGTCCTGCCATGCCGATGTGAGATCGATCGCATAGGGTGGCGCGAAGACGGAGCCAACTTCGCGGCCGTTGACGCGCACGACGGCGACCTCGCGCAGCGGCGGGGTCAGGGAGGCGGCATAGGAATTCCCGCGAATCGTGCCGTGTTCGTTGAGCTCTTGCCGATACGGCCCCGCCTCGCCGAAATCAAGCTCCACTCTCGTGTTGCCGTCGAGCGGCTGATCGAGCGTTGCGCGGGTCACATAGCGTCCCCGGCCTGAGAAATAGGCGAGGCCCGGCGCCTTCGACCAGTCATGCGGCAGCATGACGGGCTGGGTGGCGCCGTCATCGGCTGAGAAGCTCCAGCCATCCCGCAACGGCCTGCTCGCTTGCAGAGCCGCAGCGCGTGGAGCCTCCGATGCATGGTCGCCCACGGACCGGCGCAGGATCACGAAGATGGAGCCATAGGCCGGCAGATCAATCGCGACATCTGGCCCAGCCACAGGGTAGCGCCGGTTCTCCAGCGCATCCCACAGCTCTATGTGGGTGCCCTCGGACACGAAGCGCGCCGACATTTGCGCGGGCGTCGCACCCGTATTGGCCACGAAATAGATATCGCCATCAGCGAGACGCCGCCGCACGAAGCCTATATCTGGCACTTGCTGCGCGAGTTGCATATGCGGAGCGACATGGCGCGAAAGCCATGCGCCGAGTTCCTCTTCCGCGATGACGGCAAGATCAGGCCAATCGCCCTCGGGTCGCCGGCCTACGGCCACCAGCTTGCCGCCCCGTGCCGCGAAGGCCATAAGCCATTGGCGGGATTCTTCGGGAAGAAAACGCACGTTCGGCAGCACGATGCAGTCGAACGACCGCTTCTCTGCTTCCTTAAGCGTCCCGTCGTCGAACAGGTCGAAGTCAAAACCCGTAGTGCGAATCGTGCGTGGAATGACCTTGCCGATGCGGATCTCGGTCTGCTTCCACAGGTTGAGATATTCCTTGGTGCCAACCTCGAAATCGCCGAGGGCATCATGGGTCGGCGCGTAGAGCCCAATGGCCGCCACCGGCTCGCCCTGCCGCAAGAGGAAGCTGGCGCGGTGGAGGTAGCGCGCCAAATCGGGCATGACAGGCCACCAGGGATTGGTGTGGGAGAGCGCGCCGGCGGCGTAGAGCATCCATCCTGGCTTGCCGGCCTCCGGTGGCGAGTAAGGCCAGCCATGACCGATCAACTGATTGATTCCCAAGAGGAAATGCTGATCGGCTTCACCCTTCATATCAACTGGGGTGGCGCGGAACGCGGGCGAGTGGATCCAGGTCCAAGTCTCCGAGGATATGACGGGCTTCCCGAACAGGTGCCCGGCCGACGACGCCCATTTCGTCTGGGGGATGCCGGCCCAGCCGAAGCCTTCCCCCTCGATGAGGCCTGCGTGACGGTGGCTGGTGATGGAGGCCGGCGGCATGCCGTAGTTCTGGATGCGGAAGCGAACGCCGCGCCGGTCAGCCCAGGCCCGCATCGGCACGAGGAAATTCTCCTCGTAAAGCTCGGCCAGAGTGCGCCCGAAATCGCGGCGGATCTCGGGCCAGGTCTCGCCGATCTGATGCTCGATAAAAGGCAAGTGGGGCGTTAGCTCATAGCCTCGGCGGCGCCTGAACTCCTCGAGAAGACCGTCAGTCCAGTTCCCGCCATAGACTTCCAGGCTGTCGCAGAAGATCGAGTAGACGCTCCCCGGTTCAACTGCGTCCATAAGGGCGTCGCCGACCTCGGCGAGGTGCCGCTCGATCGAGGCGCGCTTCATATGGTCGAGCACATAGCCCTCCGCGCCGATCGTCGCGCGCTTCACCACCTGCCCGGTCGGTGCGGAAAAATAGAACGCCACCACGCGCGGGCCGTCCCAGGCGGGCAGCTGCAATTCGCCTTCGCCGGCGATATCGACGACTTCATAGCTGCGGGGCATCTCCTGTTTCGACCCCTTCCCCACCAGGACCGCAATGAGCCCTTCATGCTCATAGGGGACGGGTCGGGCAATGCGATCGCGGCCGGGCGCCATTTCGCGGACTTCGCTGCGCAGCCTCTGCGCCGCAAGATCCTCTGTGATGTAGGGCCCGCCGTAGGACCAGCCGCTGCCGATGGTGATATCCATACGCAGCCCGAGCTCCACGGCGCGTCGCGACACGAAGTTCACGCGCTTGAGAAAGCCCTCGGAGAGAAACCGATGCGTCCTGAAGCCCTGGGGTTCGTCGTCGAAATGCATTGGATAGAGAAAGGCAAGTTCAAACCCGCCAATCCCCGCATCCTTCATCGCCAGCATTTCTCGGTCGAGTTGCTCTTCTTCGATGACAGGCCCAAACCACCACCAGCGCATCATGATGCGGCTGCTATCCGGCGGCGTGGCGAAACCGGCCTCCAGATCGGCGATCATATTCACATCGGTGCCTTGCATGATGCTACCCAGCGTTTCCTTCCCCGCCGGCTTTGCCGGCGATTGCTATCGCGTCCAAGCGTCCTAGGAGAAACCACGGCGCCGATTGCCGCCACGAGTTTCGATCGAAATCGCTCATTTTCGTTCAACCATGCGACCGTCGCCGCTGCGCCAGCCCCTTTGCACGGTGAGCTTTCCGCGGATGATGCCAGTCTGTCAATCGCTTTTGATCGAACTTGCTCGCTCTTGACTGACCTTAGCAAGTTATGATCCTCTCTTGATCGCGGGCAATGCCGACCCTCCTGTCATGCGCCTGCATGGCGACGAACGGGATGGATCGGCCGAAGCCTGGAATGCAAAAAGACAGGGCTTCCGCAACGGGAGCCAGGGAGGTCCCGATGCCTAGGAAGAACGCCGAAGGGCATATCCATTCTCGCCGCGCTATCATGAAGATGGCGGCCGCCTTGAGCCTCAGCCCACTCGCTGTTGAGAAGGCGCTCGCGCTCGATGGGCAACTGCGCGTCTACGCCAACAGCTCCTTGCGAGCAGGCGTGCAAGCCGTCGCTAAGGCGTTCGTGGCGAAGAACGCTGGCGTGAACGTGCGGACAGAGTTCGCGAACACTGACCAGATTCAGACGACGACACGCGTGCAGCTTGGTGCGGGCACTGCGCCGGACGTGATCACCGTGTGGCCGGGCAGCGGCAATCCGCTCTCCGTCGGTCAGATCGCGCCGGCTGGCTATCTCATGGATCTCACGAGCGAGAATTTCGGCGCGGCGGTGCCGGAGTTGCTCCAGGAAAGCTTCTTCGTCAACGGCAAGTCCTATTTCCTGCCGACAACGGTAAGCCTCATCGGAACTTACGCCAATCTGCGGGTGGTCAAGCAACTAGGTCTTGAGCAGCCCAAAACATGGAGCGAGTTCCTCGCCTTTTGCCAGAAGGTGAAGGACGCTGGGAAGATACCGCTCGCGCTTGGCAACGGCTCGCCCTGGGTCACCCAGCTCGTCACCTATGCCCTCGTCGCGACCACGGGTTTCGCCCGCAATCCTGCACTTGCCGAAGACATGCGCGCTGGCAAAATCACGTTTGCGAATTCGGACGGCTGGCGAGAAGCGCTTGAAAAGTACATGGAGTTGAACAAGCGCGGCTTCTTCAACCCGAATCCGAACGGCACCTCTTATGACGAGGCATTGCAGATGGTCGGCAGCGGCGAAGCTGCCATGGCCATTCTGACGTCGCCGAGCACGAAGGGCATCCTGAATTTCGCGGGCCACCGCGACTTCATCATCTGGCCGACGCCCGCGACCGATAATCCGTCGGAGACCCGGGTGCCGTCGAGCCTCGGAAACAGCCTGGGCATCAACGCCAAGACCCGCAACCCCGACGCGGCGCTCGCCTTTCTCAAGTTCATGGGCTCACCTGAAATGCTGAGCTTGATGGGGAGCGAGCTGGATCTGCCCGTCCTCGGCAAGGACGTCAAATATGATCCCATCTTCGCGGATATCATGCAAATGGTGAACAGCGGCAAGATCGCGATGTTCATGGACAACAAATGGCCGAACGCGCGCGTGCAGCAAACCCACTTCAGCGGCATCCAGGAACTATTCGCCGGCTCGGCCACCATCGCCGATGTGCTGAAGCGCATGGACCAGGCCTACCAGTCAGGGTGAGGGCCGTGGCCCCTCCTCCGCAAGGAGGCGCCGTGACGTCGAACCTGTCTCATGAAAGGCGGCTAATCCCATGAGCAGCATCGCCGATACCGCTGATTTCTCAACGAAGACGCCAAGCATGCGAAGATGGAAATTCGGCGGTCTTTTCAATGCCGGATTGAGCTGGTGGTTCGTTATCCCCGCTCTTATGCTCTATTGCCTGATCATCGTTTATCCGATGCTGTCCGGCACAGGGTATGCATTCACCAATTGGAATGGCCTCACACCCGACTATAGCTACGTCGGCCTCGCCAATTTCCAGCGCATGTTTGGTGATCCACAGGCGCTATCCGCAATCAGCACCACGTTGATAATGGCCTTCGCCTTGGTCGTGGGCAAAATCATCGTTGGTCTTCTTCTGGCGCTTGCCCTCGACACTGAAATCAAAAGCCGCAACTTCCTGCGCATGATCTTCTTCATGCCGGTTGTCCTTACGCCGGTGATCATGTCGTTCTCGTGGAAATACATCTTCTCCACGACCGGAGCACTCAACCAGATCATCAAGCTGCTCGGCCCAGCTAGCTGGGCTCAACAATGGCTGGGCGAGCCCACGCTCGCTCTGTTCTCCGTCATTTTCGTCACCGGGTGGGGATCGGTCGGCCTCGCCATGGTCATTTTCCTCGCAGGCCTGCAAGGCGTCCCCAAGGAACTGATCGAGGCGGCCAAAATCGACGGCGCCTCAAGCGGGGCGCGGCTGCGCTACATCATCCTGCCGCTGCTTGCACCGGCCATGACGATCAACGTGGTGATTGGTCTCGTTCAAGGCCTGAAGTTCTTCGACCAGATCTATGTCTTGACTGGTGGGGGGCCGGGCTACGCGACCGAGACACTGTCTACCATCATCTACAAAACAAGCTTTCAATTTGGCGAATACGGATACGGGTCGGCAACAGCTCTTGTCTTCGCTCTTCTTGTAGCCGCCATCGTCTTTGCCGCCACACATGTCCTGAGACGCAGGGAGATCCCCAGTGGATGACCGCCGCTACACATTCGGGACCTTCGTTCTCGAAGTGGTGATGATCGCCCTTGCGGCTGTCTTCGCCTTTCCGATCTATATACTGGTGGTCCTCGCGTTCAAATCCCAGGCGGAATGGCGCGAGGCGCCGCTGTCGCCGCCGAGCGATCCCTATCTCGGGAACTTCCAGACGGCCTGGCACGACGCCTATCTCGCCGACGCGCTCATCTCCAGCATTACAGTCGTCGCCGGCAGCCTCGTGGTTCTTGTTGCCGTCGGGTCTCTAGCCGCCTATTTCGTGGCGCGATGCAAGCCGCGGCTCGGCTACGGGCTCTATCTCTTCTTCCTGACAGGTCTGATCCTGCCCTTCCAGCTCGCGCTCATCCCGCTCTACCAGCTGATGCGCGACATGGGTCTGCTCGGCTCGCCGCTGTCGCTCATCCTGTTCTATTCCGGCCTCCAGCTGCCCTTCACCATCTTCCTCTATGCCGGTTTCATCAGGACCATTCCGCGGACCTATGAGGAAGCCGCCCGCATCGACGGCGCGAGCGACCTCGTCGCCTTTGTTCACATCATCCTGCCGATGCTGCGACCCATCACCGGCACGGTGCTGATCCTTAACGGCGTCTTCATCTGGAACGACTTCATGACGCCGCTCCTCTATCTCAGCGGTTCGAGCTGGGCGACGGTGCCGGTCGCGATCTATGCCTTCGTCGACCAATACGTGACGCAATGGGGCATCGTCTTCGCCGCGCTTCTCATCGGCATCGCTCCGGTCATGCTCGCCTTCCTGTTCCTGCAGAAGAACATGATCAAAGGCTTCGCCAGCGGCATCAAAGGTTAGGTGATGTGGACAGTTGGTCACGTTCGCCTTGTGGGAGTGTCGCGGTCATTCCGGGGCTTCGCGTCAGCGAAGCGCCCGGAAACCATGAACACGGCGTCGGACAAGAAGATGCGTCGGACTACTGACACCCTGTGCGTCTGCCGTCGTGTTCATGGGTTCCGGGCTCGGGCCTCGCGGCCCGCCCCGGGATGACGGTGGAGGTTTCGGTGGCTTCACCGCGGCAACTGTCCACACGCCCAAGAGCATCAGATCGCGCCAATATTTCGTAAGAGTTCGCAAGACTTCGCTCGCAACGTCGAAACTCCGGGATGGCACGCGCTCCGCGGATCACGGCACAAGAACGTTCGCCGCCACGGACGATCAGGGGAAGGGAAAGGGTATGTCGGAAACCGCTCGCTCCACACGCAGCGAACTCGAGGCTGGCTTTCTTGCGCCGCCCAATGCCGCCAAACCCCGTGTCTGGTGGCACTGGATGAACGGCAACATCGCGAAAGAGGGCATCCGGCTCGATCTCGAATGGATGAACCGCGTCGGCATCGGCGGCTTCCAAATGTTCGACGCCGGCTGGAACACGCCGCAAGTTGTGCCCGAGCGCCTGACCTACATGACCGCGCCGTGGAAGGACGCGCTGAAATATGCGGTCGACCTCGGCCGCGAATTCGGCTTCGAGATGGCGATCGCCGGCTCGCCTGGCTGGAGCGAGACCGGCGGCCCGTGGGTCAGCCCCGACCAGGCCATGAAGAAGCTGGTCTGGACCGAGACCATCGTCCAGGGCGGAAGCGCAGCTGAAAGCCTGCCCCGCCCCCATGACGTGGCCGGCACCTTCCAGAACTTCCCCAATGCGGGCCATGTCGGCTCCCTCGGCGGCCAGGGACCGAAGCCGCTCGATCCGTTCTACCGCGACAGCCGCGTCATCGCCTTTCCCCTACCCGCCTGCGAGCGGAACGCCCTGCCCACGCCGACGGTCACCTCGAACGCCGGGGCAATCGACGCAGGCATCCTCTGCGACAACGATTATATCGGCGCCATAGACCTGCCGATCTTGCCCGGCGAGGCGCACGCCTCTATCCAGTTCGATTTCGGTTCGCCGCAGACCATCCGCTCGCTCAGCGTGGCGGTGGCTCCCGACAACTGGGCCAAGCCCAAGGTGCGGCGGCCGGCGCCGCCGCTCGGCACCATTGAGGCCAGCGACGACGGCGTCACTTTCCGACCCGTCGCCGAGGTGCCCGGCTATGAGCTGGGGCGCAGTTCCGCGCCGCAGCACACGCTCTCGATCACACCGACCACGGCGCGCTTCTTCCGCGTAACCTTCACCAATCCGCCCGAGGCGCTCGATTTCCGCGCCTCGCCCTTCCGCTTCAGCGAGCGGCCCAAGGCCCACCGCGTCAGCCAGCTCGTGCTGCGCAGCGGCGCGCGCATCAATCGCTTCGAGGAGAAGGCGGGCTTCGGCACCTTGAACGACTTCTACGCCTTTCCCAGCCATCCCGCCTCGCCGGATGCGATCGTGAAGTCGCCCGATGTTGTCGACCTGACGGACCGTTTCAATCCTGAGACGGGGACGCTCGACTGGACCGCGCCGGACGGGCAATGGGTCGTACTGCGCGTTGGCTATTCGCTTGTGGGCACCAAGAACCATCCGGCCTCGCCGGAGGCGACGGGCCTTGAAGTGGACAAGCTCAACCGGGCGCATGTGAAGGCCTATCTCGACACTTACCTTGCGCAATATGCCGATGCCTCTGGCGCGCCCCTGGGCAAGGGCGGCATCGCCGCCATGATCACCGACAGCTGGGAAGCCGGGACCCAGAACTGGACGGAGGACATGCCGGCGCTCTTCGCGGCGGAGCGCGGCTATCCGCTGCTGCCGTTTATGCCGGCGCTGTTCGGCTATGTGGTCGACGGCGTGGCGGAATCGGAGGGTTTCCTCTGGGATTTCCGCCGGGCCATCGGCGACCTCGTGGTCAAGAACCACTACGGCGAGATCGCCGACACCCTCCACGCCCACGGCATGCTGCATTATTGCGAATCCATGGAGCGGGAGCGCCCGACCATCGGCGACGGCATGGCCTTCAAGGAGCGCTCCGACGTGCCGATGGGCGCCTTCTGGGTGCGGCGCGAGCACGGCGAGGACATCCCGAACTACGGCGTCGACCTGCAGGAAACGGCCTCGGTCGCGCATCTCTACGGCCAGAACCTCGTCGCGGCCGAGGCGATGACCACCAACGGCGATCTCAGCGGCTGGAGCGACAGTCCGCGCTCGCTGAAGCCCGTAGCGGACGAGATGATGGCGCTCGGCGTCAACCGCTTCGTCATCCACACTTCCGTCCACCAGCCGCTGGCGGAGGCCGCCCCCGGCCTGACGCTCGGGCCCTATGGCCAGCATTTCAACCGCAACGACACCTGGGCGGAGCCCGCGGGCGGGGCCTGGGTCAGCTATCTCACGCGCTGTTCACATCTCCTGCAGGCGGGCCGCTTCGTGGCCGACGTCGCCTACTTCTACGGGCAAGAGGCGCCCATCACCGGGCTCTACGCCCATGACAAGTTCACGGATATTCCCGAAGGCTATGCCTTCGATTTCGTGAACGACAACGCCCTGCTCGATCTCTTCTCCGTCGAGGACGGCAGGCTCGCGACACCGAGCGGCATGCGCTACCACGTGCTCTATCTCGGCGGCAACAGCGTGGCGCTGACCCTGCCGGTCCTCAGGAAGCTGAAGGCGCTCATCACCGCGGGCGCCACGGTCATCGGCGAGCGCCCACGCTTCACCCCGAGCCAAGCCGATAACCGCGAGGCCTTCGCCGCGCTCGTCAGCGAGTTGTGGGGTGATCACGAGACACGGGGATTGCGCGGCATCGGCCGCGGACGTCTCTACCAGGGGCGCCGGCTTGCACAGGCCCTGACAGCGCTCGGCTTGCACGCCGATTTCGACTACACGCGCGCCGACCCGGCGCACAAGCTCATGTTTGTGCACCGGCAAACGCCCGATCTCGACATCTATTTCGTCAATAGCCGCGTAGCGACCGATGCGGCCTTCGACCTCAGTTTCAGGGTCAATCGCGGCTCAGCCGAAATCTGGCATCCCGAAACCGGACGCATCACACCGGTCGACGCCCGCACTGAAGGCGACCGCACGGTCGTTCCGCTCACCTTGCGGCCAAGGGAGACCGTCTTCGTGGTGCTGAGCAATGGCGGCGCCCGCACGGCCCCGGCCTCCGCGCCGACGCTGCGGACGCTGTTCGAGCTCGCGGGCGAATGGAACCTGCGCTTCCAGCCGAAGCGCGGCGCGCCTGCGGAGGCGACATTCGCGCATCTCGAAGCCTGGAATGAAAGCACGGACGCCGGCATCCGCCATTTCTCCGGCACCGCGACCTATGCCAAGCGCTTCGCCCTGCCGCAAGGCGCCCGGCAGACCGGCGAGCGGCTGATCCTCGATCTCGGCAGCGTGCGCGAGATCGCCGCCGTCCGCCTCAACGGCAAGCCGGTCGGCCTGCGCTGGGCCGAGCCCTACGAGGTCGATATCACCGACCATGTCCGCGACGGCGACAATGATCTCGAGGTCGATGTCACCAATCTCTGGGTCAATAGGATGATCGGCGACGAAATCGTCAAGGAGACGGGCGAAACCGTCAGCTTCACGGTCTTCCCCGTATATCGGAAGGATTCGCCGCTCCTGCCCTCGGGCCTCCTCGGCCCGGTGCGCATAAGAGCCCTGTCTTCCCGCTGACAGCAACGAGGGCAGCGCCCGCGGAGGATCTCCGCGGGCTGCCGGCCAGGTATCATCCGGTGCTGCGTTCCGTGATGATCAGGTTGCCATGGAGATCCATGCGGCAGACCTGCCCGGGCAGGAGGAAGGTGGTCGCGTCCATCTGCTCAACGATGGCCGGACCGGCGATGACGCCGCCGATCGGCAACAGGCTGCGATCATAGACGTCGCAGCTCAGCCATTCGCCGGCATGGTAGACCTTCTGGCTGCCGGAGCGCGCATCCTCAACGCTTGCGCCGGCCTCGACCGGCGCCGCCTGCGGCTTCGCGAGCCGGCCGGTCGCGTTGACACGCACCCCCGTGAGCTCGACCGGCGCATCCTTCTGGTCGAAGGTGTAGAGACGCCTGTGCAGCGCGTGGAAAGCGTCGATCGCCCAGGCGAGCGCGTCCTGCGAGACCGCTTCCCCCTGCCACGGCACATCGAGCTCATAGCCCTGGTTCTCATAACGAAAACTCACGAAACGGCTGATCTCCTGCCCGTCGGGCGCGATCCCCTCCGCATCGAGCCAGTTGCGTGCGCGCTCCCCCAACTCCCGGAACAACTGGTCGAGACGCGAGAGATCGTCATAGGGCGGACGCAGCAGCAACGTGCGGCTGAAATCGCTTTTGAGATCGGCGATCAGCAGGCCCTTGCTCGACAAGACGCCGCAGCCGAGCCCCACGATGGTGGACTTCATCCCAAGCAGGCGCGCGATGAAGCCGCCATGCAGCGGGCCGGCACCACCAAACGGCACCAGCGCGAAATCCTTGGGGTCATAGCCGCGCTCCACCGACACCACGCGGATCGCGCCGATCATGTTGTTGTTCGCCACGTCGATGATGCCGCGAGCGGTATCGTGGAGGCTCGTGCCGAGCGCCTGCGCCACCCTTTCGACCGCGCGCGAGGCCGCATCGATATCGAGCGACATGGCGCCGTGCAGAAGCCGCTCCGGCAGATGCCCCAGGACGAGGTGCGCGTCCGTCACGGTCGGTTCGGTGCCGCCGCGCCCATAACAGGCGGGGCCGGGTTGCGCGCCCGCGCTGGCGGGACCGACGGCGAGCCCGCCATCCGACACCCGCGCGATGGAACCGCCGCCCGCGCCGATGGTGTGAATGGCGATCATCGGCAGATGCACCGGCCACTGGCCGACAGTGCCCTCTGACGTAATGGCGGGCCGCTCGCCCTCGATGAGGCAGATATCCGCCGATGTTCCACCGATATCGAGCGTGATGAGCCTGCTCTCGCCGGCAAGGTTACCGATGTGCTGGGCGCCGATGACCCCGGCAGCAGGCCCGGACAGCGCCGTCTGGATCGGCTCGTGCCGGATGGTGTCGACACCGGTGACGCCGCCGTTCGACTTCACCAGCAGGAGACGCGCCGTGTCGATGCCTTCGTCGCGGAGCCTCGCCTCCAGACGTCCGACATAATCCGAGATGAGCGGCATCACATAGGCGTTGAGCGCCGTCGTCATGCTGCGCTCGAACTCGCGGAAAGTCGGCAAGACTTCACTCGAGAGCGAGATCTGCGCGTCTGGAATTTCCTCGATGAGGATATCGCGCGTGCGCTCTTCATGCGCACCGCTGGCATAGGCATGCAGGTAGCAGACCGCGATGGAGCGGATGTCCTTCGCGCGGATCTTCCGCGCCGCAGCCCGGATCTCGCCTTCGGCGAGCGGCTCAATCTCCACGCCATTGAAATCGATGCGGCCAGCAACTTCGAAGATGCGCTGTGGCGGGATGGGTCGTGTCGGCTTCACCCATGAGAACATGTTGGCGGAGCGGGGAATGTCGTGCCGTCCGATCTCCAGCACATGCTTGAAGCCGCGCGTGGTGATGAGCGCGCAATCAGCACCACGCATCTCAAGGATCGCATTCGTGGCAACCGTCGTTCCGTGGAAGACATGGCTCACGTCGCTGGCCGGAGCGCCGGCAAGGGCGAGCACTTTCTTCACACCCTCGATGAAGCCGCGCGATGGGTCATCGGGCGTCGAGGGCACTTTGGCCTTCCATTCCCTACCATCCGCCCTATCCACCAGCGAGACATCGGTGAAAGTGCCGCCGGTATCGATGCCGAGCGAGAGTGTCCGGCGGGTTCGTTCTTGATGGAGGGACATGGGCGACCTATGGGAATGACCTATGGCAAATCATGTTCGTCCTGAGAAGCAGAGCGAACCGCTCCCCAGGGGCTGCTATTGCGAGACGATGGCGCTCCGGCCGTGGGATCGTGTACCTACGGAGGGGGTTAAAGCGATTTCCGATCAATGTGAAACGCCTGATCCACCGACGTCATCCCCGGCCTTGTGCCGGGGATCCCGGTCGGAAATGCGCGACACCTCACCGATCGGGATGGCCAAGGAACTCGGCTGTTGCCGAGTTCCGCATTGGACAAGCTGGTCGGGCTAGCCCGACTTCAGGGACGGGCCCGGCCATGACGGCGGAGTTCGAGCGCTTCAATGAACCCGGAAATCGCCCTAGTCGCCGTGTTTCTCAAACCACTCGAGCACAAGCTTGATGTATTCATCATGGCACTCGCCGGTATAACCGTGCGCCGCTCCCTCGAAGATCTTGAGAACGGAGTTTGGAATAGCCGCATGCACCGCGCGCGCGTAACGCGGACCGGAGAACAGGTCCTCGATACCACCTGACGTGATGAGCGTCGGGCATTTGATCTGGCAGGCTGTCTCCCGCACATCGAAGGCGAGCATCGCATCGACGATCCGGTCATAGGCCTTGGGCGCTGGGAAGGTATTCTCCCCGGCACGGCCGCGGAAGGCCTTCTCCGGGATCTCCGGTCGCGTGTTATAAGTATTCGGCGTGTAAGACCAGAGCGTGACTTCCTCCGCCCATAATTCCGGATCGAGCGCGCGCAGGCGCTTCCAGACCCGGGCGAGGGAGGCGCTGAAATGGTCGGACTTCAGCACGGCGGAGCCGAGCTCGAGCGCCGTGATGCGGTCAGGATGACGGATGGCGAGCGCCATGGCCACGCGGGCGCCCATGCCGCCGCCGCCGATCATGCGCGTGCGCTCGATCTTCAGATGGTCGAGCAGGCCCGCAAGATCATCTGCCATCTGTTCAAGTGTCAGCGGCCCTTCTGGCGCATCGGTGCGCCCCATGCACCGATGATCATGCCGAATACACATGTATTTCTGCGAAAGAATCGGATGGCTGCTTCCGAAATTGCGCCCCGCCAGCGACCATCCGCTGCTCATCAACAGCGGCGGGCCCTCGCCGGCAATTTCATAGTACATCTCGATATCGGATACTTTGGCCTTCGGCATCAGGCGGTTTCCTTGAGTTTGCAGGTAGGTTCCCTGAGTTTGAAGGAGGCTTCATACCAGCCGTCCTCGTCGTAATAGCCGTTGCGGTGGACAAGCTTCGTCGGCCAGCGCCGCTCGCGGCGCAGCGCCTCTGTAGCTGCGAGATCGACCGCTTCAGCGTCCAGATCGATCACAACCCCGTAGTCGTCGCGGGCACTGTCGACGCTCACGAATTCACCCAGCACGTCACGCAGGACAAGCTCGACCGGCCGATCGAAGGGATGGCCGACCCCGCCGCCGCCGGGCGTCTCGATGCGCAGGATATCGCCGCGCTCCATGGGCACCCCCTCCGCGAGATAGGGGAGCTCCCGCTCGCGCGGCGTGCCGGGGTTCATGGTGAAGCGCCCGGCGCGGCCGGACATGCCGCCGTTGATCCCGAAGGGTGGATGGATGCAGTTCGTCAGGCGCAGCATCAGCGTCGCGCTGTCGCCGAGGAGCTCCACCTCGCGCACGATGCCGCAGCCGCCACGCCACCGCCCGGGCCCGCCGGAATCCCGATGGATCCCATAGCGGCGGACGCGTATCGGATAGTTCATCTCGGCGAATTCCACCGGGAAATTGCGCTGCGCGATGTAATAGACGGCATCGATGCCATCGGCATAGGGCCGTGCGCCCTGCCCGACACCGAAGCCCATCGTCTTTAGATAGCTCTTGCCCGTTTCCTCGCGGATGCCGGAAATCTTGCCGAGCGAATAGGCCGAGCTCGACGCATGCCCTTTCGCGGGATCGGCAACGCCGACGAGGCCGTAGCAGGTGGTATGCACCCGGCGCGACGTCGTCGCGCGCTGACCAAGCGGCGCCGGATACTTGGGTTGCAGAATACTGCCCGGCCGCAGCTTCAATTCATCGATATTGCGTAACAATCCCTCGTTGGGCAGCAGGTCCGGGCTTTCCGCCGTCATGAACAGGCCGAAGACCATGCTCGGAATGACGCTGCTCATCAGGAAATTGACCGGCCCGCGCGTCTGGTCGTCGCTCGCGGTCGCGTCGAGCACAAGCCGCTCGCCGTCCGACTCCATCGTCATGCGCACGGCGAGCGGACCCGAGCCCATGCCGTCGTCGTCGACCACATCGGCAAACCGGTAGCGTCCGGGCGGAAACGCCGCGTGCATGCGCTGACGCACCGTCCTCTCGGTGCTGGCGATCAGGCTGCCGAAGGCAGCATAGGCCCGCTCAACGCCGAAGCGGTCGAGAATTTCACGCAGCCGCCGCTCGCCGAGCTGGACGGCGGCGATCATCGAGCGGACGTCGCCGCGCACGATCTCCGGAAAGCGCGAGTTGCGCACAAACATGCGGAAAATGTCGTCGTTGATGACACCATCCTGACAGAGCCGGACAATGGGGACGATGACCCCTTCCTGGAAGATGTTCTCCGTGTCCGGCGTCGTCGAGCTCGAGTGAGACCCGCCGATATCGATGAAATGCGCCCAGGCAAAGACGAAGCCTTCAACCACGTCATCGATGAAAACCGGCGTGACGAAGACCATGTCGGGCGAATGCGACACAGCCCCATTGGTGCCGTAGCAATCATTGTAGAGAAAGATATCGCCCGGCCGCATAGCGGAGATCGGATACTGCGTTAACACCGGCGGAACGATACGACCACCGGAGGGCATCTTGGTGCCGATGAGAAGATTGAGGTCGCGGTCTACGAGCCCCGTGAAGTAATCCTGCTTCTCACGGATGACGGGCGACATCGCGGTGCGCTCGAGCAACGAACCCATCTCGAGCTGTGCCGACCGCAGCGCGCCGCGCACGATTTCAACGGTGATCGGGTCCAGGGCCGGCTTCTCAGCCAGCGATAGGGCGGTGCCCGGATTATGCATGATGTCCTCTCAGTCCCGGCTCAGATCCGGCCCGGCCCATTCCCTTAGCGTCTCGCCGAGGATGTTGATGCTGAGCACGGTGAACATGATGGCGAGCCCCGGGAAGGTCGCGCCCCACCACGCCTGGTCCAGCACGCTGCGACCGGCCGAGAGCATCGACCCCCAGGATATTTGATCAGGCGGCAGGCCGAGCCCCAGAAAGCTCAATGCGGCCTCATAGATGATCATCTGCGGCACCGCGAAGGCCGCGACGACGATCAGCGGCGTCAAAGCATTCGGCAAGATATGCCGCAGCAGGATGCGCAGCCGCCCGGCGCCAATACAGCGCGCCGCCTGCACGAATTCACTCTCGGCATGGCGCATCGCCTCCGCCCGGGCGACGCGGGCATAGATCGGCCATTTGGCGATGATCAGCACGATCACGACGTTCCAGAGGCCGGGGCCGAGGATGTACATGATCATGATCGCGAGCAGGATGAAGGGAAACGCCAGCTGCACATCGACAAGGCGCATGATCACTTCATCGGTCCAGCCGCGCGCGTAGCCGGCTATCAAACCGATCAGCGTCCCCAGCACGCCCGCGCCCAGCACCGAGGAAATGGCAACAATGAGCGAGACACGCGTGCCGTAGATCACGCCGCTGAGAATGTCGCGGCCGAGCACATCGGTCCCGAACACATGCGCCGGAAGCCCGTCCTCGCCTGTGAGTGACGGCGGCATGAGGTTTGCCATGATATCGGCGCTCATGGGATCGAACGGCGCGATGAAGGGCGCCGTCAGGGCGCAGAAGGCAATGACGGCGAGGAACACGCCGCTGAGGATCGCGGCCGGCCGGATCCGCCGGAACAAGCGCGACCGACGGTGGACGGGCGCCGCCTCGATCTTCACGGGCAGGCTATCGGCCAGCTCAGGCATAGCGCACCTTCGGATTGACCGCAGCATAGGCGAGGTCCGCGGCGAGGCTCGTCAACACCACGACCATGGCGACCACGAAGGCACCGGCCTGCATGACCGGGAAGTCGCGACGCTCAATCGCCTGGATCATCAGCCGCCCCATGCCGGGCCAGGCGAAGATGGTCTCCGTGACGACGGCGCCACCCATCAAAAGGGCGAAATCGACCGCCAGCACCGTGATCAACGAGATGGCGATGTTGCCCAGGCAATGACGCAAGAGGATCTGTCGGGTCGGGAGACCCTTGCTGCGCGCGGTGCGGATATAATCCTGGCTGAGCACGTCGAGCAGTTCCGAGCGGATCAGGCGTGTCAGCCTCGCCAGCGGGAAAAGACCAAGCGCGATCATCGGCAGGACGAGATAGCGGGGCTCGCCGAAGCCGGCGGGCGGCAGCAGCTTCCAGTGCGTCGAGACGACGAGGATCAGCATCAGGGCGAGCCAGAAGTTCGGCATGGACTGGCCGAAGAGCGTGAGGCCCATGATGCCGCGATCCAGAAGGCTCCCCCGATAGATAGCACTCAGCGCGCCGAAGATGCTTCCAAGTACCAGCGCAAAGCCGAGAGCGCTCGCGGTCAAGAGCAAGGTCGCCGGCAGCGCCTCCAGCACGAGGCCGAGAGCCGGCTGCGATTGCCAGATCGACAGCCCGAAGTCACCCTCCAGCGCCGAGCTCAGGAACCGCCAGTATTGCGCGACGATGGGGTCGTCGAGGTGCCACACCGCTCGCAACTGCGCGACGTCGGCATCGGTCATGCCTGGCTGGATCATGAGTGCCACGGGGTCGCCGACGAGGCGGGAGAGGATGAAGATCACCGTCACCACCCCGACGATCACCACGAGCGCGCTGACCAAGCGGCGCAGTATGAACCAGGTCATTTCGAAGCCGGTTGCATGTCTTGAACGATGATCTGGTCGTCGGAACGCGCTTTCCACGCGATTTTATTGTTCACCGCCCAGATGGACAGGGGTTCGTACAGGAAGAGCCACGGGATATCCGCCCGAACCTGCGCGGATATCTTCTGGAGCTCAGCATCACGCTTCTCGGGATCGAACTCGCGGCGCGAGGACTCGTACCAACCGTCCACTTCCGGACTGACGTAGTGCGACCAGTTCCAATTGCCCTTGGAATGCGTCAGCGACCGGATTGTCGTCTCCGATCCTGGCCCGCCCTGGTAAAAATAGACAAAGATGTCGCCGACGTCTTTCTGGTTGGCCTTGAAATCATAGAGCTTCGCCGAATATTGCGAGGCCTCGTCTATCTGGATCTTGACCGTGAAGCCGACTTTCTGAAGATCAGAGGCAATGACTTGCGTGAGTTCAGACGAGAGCGGCACAGGCCCCTGCGGCGCATGCAGGATGATCGACCTATCTTGGAGGTTGGCTTCATCCAGGAGCTTCTTGGCGCGCTCCGGATCGTAGGGCATCGCCTCGATCTTGCTGTCGAAACAGCCCATCGACGATGCGCAAAGCTGCCCCATGGGCTTTCCGAAGCCGCGCAGGAGGCGATTGACGATCGCCTGTCGGTTGACAGCGAGATTGACGGCTTCCCGCACCCGCTTATCGCGGAAGATCGGGCGGTCGTAGACGAGACCGCCCCAGATCGGGCGATTGCCCGACTCGGTTGCCTCGATGCGTGCGACCGTGGAGTTCTTGAAGCGTGGCGTTTCCAACGGCGCGATATTGGCCGCGATCGATGCCTCGCCATTGAGAGCGGCAGCGGCCCGCGCCGACGCATCAGGGACCACCCAGAAGGTCAGTTTGTCCGCCTTCGGCGCGCCCCCCCAGTAATCGGCATTACCCTCGAGAACAACGCGATCGCCTCGACGCCAGCTCACGAATTTATAGGCTCCCGTTCCCACAGGCTTCAACGCGAAAGCCTGTGGGCCGACTTCCTCATAATACTTGGGTGGTATCGCTGATACGCGATCAGCAACAGTTTCCAGGAGATAGGAGACCGGACCATCCGTGATGAAATCTACCGTGAAATCATCAACGACACGCGCTTCCTTGATGAGCGTGAGGGAGCCCCTCGCCTGCGACTCAGGTCGCTTCGCCTGCTCCAGCCAAAAACGGACGGCGTCAGCGGTGAACGTTTCGCCATTGTGGAACTTGACGTCCCTGCGCAGATGAAACCGCCACGTTTGCTCGTCGATCCGCTCCCATTTCTCCGCCAGGGCCGGGGCGAGCTTTCCCGACTTGTCGAGCGTGATCAGCGGATCGTAGAGGTTGCGAAAGACCCAACGGTGCCAGCCCGTCACATTCTGCGACCCATCCAGCGTCGTCAGATCCAAATGCGTGGCGATCGTCACATCGCCAAGCGGAGCCGCCCAGACAGGTGCGGCCGCGAAAATCGTAGCGGCCGCGGCTAGCGGCGCGACATGCGCAAGAGCTTTGGCGACAAGACGGGTCTGCGTGAGAGACGCTCTCATAAGCTCCATCCCCTCGGTTGGATTTTCTTGTTCAGCACCTAGACACTAGTTATGTCATATAGACAAGTCAACAAGTAGACATCTCGTAGGCTTACGCTTTTTGGCGTGCTATAGAGGTTGGGCGACGGGAGTGGCGGCTGAGGCCAGCCGCCGTTTCGCGTCGCTCGAAGCAACGGAAGTAAGGGCAGCCCTTTTGAGAGACCTGTGGATTGATTCACCGGACGCAGCCACATCCCCGCTCCCCATCTACTGGCGGGTTTATCAGGTGCTGCGCGAGGAGATTTGCGAAGGCCTCTATCCGCACAAGGAGCTGATGCCGAGCGAGTCCGCGCTGGCGGACCGCTTCGCGACATCCCGGATCACGGTCCGCAAGGCATTGGAGCTCCTCAAGAGCGAGGGCTATATCAAGACGCGGCAAGGGGTCGGCACGTTCACCAAGGCGAAGCTGCCGCCGGGCAGCCAGCCCCGCAGCTTCACGATGAACCTATCCGAAATGTGGCGGGAGACAACGACGACGCTGCTCGATTTCGGCTTCGTCAGCGCGCCACCGAATGTCGCCGGCCTGCTTGAGGTCGTACCCGGCGCCACCGTGCACAAGGCCATCCGCTTCCGGGCCTACAAGCGTCGACCCGTCGGATTGCTGACCACCTATATTCACGAGCGCGTTGCGAAGGACTTCACGCGCGAGAGCTTCCTCAGCGCCCCGCTCATCACCCTGTTTTCGCAGGCTGGCTTTCCATCCGCCACGGCGCGTCAGCGCATCAACGCACGATCAGCCGATCCGTTCGCCGCCAAGCACCTCGGCGTTGAGATGGGCGCACCCCTGCTCTGCATGATGCGTGTCTCGCGCGATGCCTCAGGCCAGCCGATCTCCTATCTCCAGGCGCTTTTTCGTCCGGATCGCTACGAAATTGAGTTCGATCTCGAAATCGACGGACCGGCACAGAAGGCGGTGTGGCGCCTAAGCAATGGCGCGGAGAGCGACAGTATGCCGAAGAAAAGCGTGCCCTTCGAAATCGACACGGCCCCCTCGGGCAAGCCTGAGGGAGCCTCCGATCCATGAGGCATGTGCGTAAATGGATTAGGCCTTGACCGCGCCCGCGGTAATCGCGCTGACGAGGTGCCGGTTGAGGAAACCGTAAAGGATCATCACCGGCAGCGCCGCGATGACCGAAGCGGCCATCAGTTCGTTCCATTGCACCCGGTATTCGCCGACGAGATTGGCGATGCCCACCGACACCACGAACATATTGGCGTCCGTCGTCAGCACAAGCGCCCAGACGTAAGAATTCCAGGCGATGATGAAGGTGAACAGCGCGACGGCGACGAGACCGGGGCGTGCCAGAGGCAGAATAACCTTGAAGAAGGTCTGCAGGCGTGATGCGCCATCGATGATGGCCGCTTCGTCGATGTCGCGCGGAATGGTGCGGAAGAAGCCAATCAGCATCCAGACCGAAAACGGCAATGCAAAGGAAGAATAAGCGAGGATCAGTGCAAGATAGGTATCGACCAGACCGAGTGACGCCATGATCTGGAAATAAGGGATGATCAGGAGCGTTTCCGGCAGCATCTTTGTGAACAGCAGGAAAAGCACGAATGCGGCGGCCCCGCGCACGAAGAAGCGCGTGAAGCCATAGGCCGCGAGTGCAGACAGCACCACGGACAACGCCGTCGCGCCGACCGATACAACTAGGCTGTTCAGCAGATAGCGGCCAATGGGCCTTGTCTCGAAGACCACGCGATAAGCCTCGAACGACCAGTTCGACGAGAAGAACGTCGGTGGCGACTGGAAGACCTCCGGTCCGGGCTTCAGCGAAGTATTCACCATCCAGTAGAACGGAAAAAGTGTCACCGCCAGGGCCGCCAGGATGAGCACCCACCGCAGAATGTCGGCGGGTGTCAGGTCAACACGGTTCATCGTGAACCCTCCTGCGCATGGGTGCGTGTAAGGCCGACGTAGAGCACGGAGAAGGCGAGGACGAGAATGAGCAACAGCACACCGATAGCCGCGGCTTCGCCGAAGTGATTGGCGCGGAAGGCGGTGTTATATAGCAATGCTGGCAGGACCTCGGTTGCCCCCACAGGACCACCGCCCGTCATCACCGCGATGATATCGAACATGCGGATTGTATTGATGATGTCGAGCGTCGACGCGACCACGATGAAATACTTCAGGTTTGGCAGTGTTATGTAGCGGAACTGCTGCAACGGTGATGCACCATCGATGCTCGCTGCCTCGTATTGCTCCACCGGAATGGTCTGTAACCCGGCCAGCAGGAGGAGCATAACGAAAGGCACACCCCGCCAGACATCCACTGCCACGATGGAGCCGAAGGCCAGCGAGGGTTCACCGAGCCAGGCCTTGTAGCTGTCGATCAGCCCCACGGCCGAAAACAGATAATTCACGACACCGAATTGCGGCTCCAGCAGCCAGAGCCAGATCGTTGAGCCGATCGCCGGCGCCACCATCCATGGTGTAAGGAAGGCAACGCGCAGCACAGCGCGCGCATGGGCGACCCGATTGAGCAGCATCGCGAGCCCCAGCCCGATCGCCATGTGCATGGCCACGCAGAGAGCCGTGAAGGACAGAGAGACCCGGAGCGAATTCCAGAACGCCTCGCTCTCGAGCACCCGCACGTAGTTGTCGAAGCCGACAAACATCGTGTTCAGCCCGCGCGTGCGCTCCAGGCTGGTCCAGAACGCCTTGATGAGCGGGACTACAATCACCGCGCACAGGAAGATGAAGGCCGGCGCGATGAAGAGGTATCCGTGCCAGCGCTCGCTTTCGAGGCCGGGCCGGGCCGCGTGGCCCCGGCGGCGCCCCGGGAGCGCCGGCCGGGAGAGGCTGTCTGATACCGCCGTCATTGGTCTTTCAGCTTACGGTTGATCTTGGCATCAAGGTCCTTGAACACCGTCTCGACCGTGTCCGGCGCGAGGAGCGCCTTCTGGACGGCATCGACGATGTCGCCGGCCGCGATATCGGCCCAGATCGGCAGCGGCAGGGGATAGGGCTTTGCGTTCTCGCCGATCTTCAGGAAGGTCAGGAGCATTGGATCGCTCTTGATCTCAGGTTCATTGGCGAGATCGCTGCGAATAGGCATCCAGTTCGCGATTTTGGCGCGCTTGATCGACCATTTCGCGTCGGCCTCGAACTTGATGAACTTCCAGGCCGCGTCCGGGTTCGGGCAATCGGCCGCAACGCTCGTCGATGTCACGGTCTTGAGCGTTGGTGCGTTCGGGACCTGATGCGGCGCGGGCGCGACGATGAGCTTGCCCTTCAGTGCAGGATTGTCTTCCTCGGCCTTGGCGATCGCCCAGTTGGCATTGCGCATCGTGGCGATCTTGTTCTGTGCGAACATGACTGTCTGCTCGAGATAGTTCGTCGTGGTCGGCGCCGGCGCGGCGAGCCCCTCACGCGCGAGCCCGAGATAGGCCTTGATCGCCTCGAGGCTCTTCGGGTTCTTGGCGAAGGTCGCCTCGGTCATGTCGGCGTTGAAGACCTCGCCGCCATTTGAGTAGATCCAGCTCAGCAACACACGTGTCGTGGTGTCGGTCTTGCCGCCAAGAATGGCCGTCGCCCATTGACCATCCTTAGTCAGGGCCTTCGCCCAGGTCATATAGTCGGCCCAGCTCACCGGCGGCTTCGCAGGATCAAGACCGGCGGCCTTGACGAGATCCTCATTGTAGATTTCCGCATAGATGCCGCCCCAGATCGGCACGCCGTATAGCTTGCCCTGCCAGCGTGCGGCCTTCATGACCTCGTCGCTCCAGGCCTTGCGCCAAGCCTCCGGCTCTCCGTCCCAGTACTTGTCGAGCGGCATCAGATAGCCGTTGTAGGCGGCGGTGGTCAGATCGACCGAGACGAGGCAGGGTGCGCGACGCGCCTGCGAGGCGGTCACGAATTTCGTCCAATGATCCTTGCGCGCGACGAGAACGGGTTCAATCTTGATGCCGGGATTAGCCGCCTCGAAGGCGACGACCATCTCTTTCCAGACGGGCTCGAACTGCTTCTCCGTCAGATTGGCAGTCTGCCATTGCAGCACGATCGGCTTGTCCGCCGTCTGCGCGATGGCGCCGGTGGCTGAAAGGCACGCAAGCCCACCCGCGATCCCCGACAAAAGTTTTAAGCGCAGCGATTTCAACATAGCTCTCCTCCCTCAATTCTCGATTATTAGCGGAATAATGAACCCGGGCGCTCGCCGCGCGGCTGGGGCGTGAAGGCATGGTCTTTGAGCGCCTCGAGATCCGGCTCGAGGCCGAGCCCCGGCCCCTCGGGCAAGATGAAATGGCCGTCTTCGAACTGGATCGCGGGACGGCTGACGGCGTCGCGAATGGCGCGTTGCGGCTCCATCTGCTCAAGGATGTAAAAATTCGGAATGCTGGCCGCGAGATGCATGGAGGCAACCGTGCAGATCGGCCCACCCGGATTATGCGGCGCGACCGGCACATAATAGGTATCCGCCATCGCCGCTATGCGCCGCAACTCGGTGAACCCGCCGCCATGCATGATATCCGGCTGAACGATCTTGCAGCCGCCCTCCTCCAGCAGTTCGCGGAATTCATAGCGTGACAGCAGACGCTCGCCCGTGGCGATCGGTGTGCGAATATCGCGCTGAAGACGCGCCATCACCTTCGCGTTCTCAAACGGGATGGGCTCCTCGAACCAGCCGGGCCTGTAAGGCGACAGGGCCTCGTCAAGCATCACCGCCGTGCGCGGCGACAGGAATTCGCTGCATTCATGGAAGATGTCGACATCCGGTCCCGCGCCCTCGCGCGCCGCCGCCATCATCTCGCGGGCGAGTCGCAGCTCGCGCGCTTCGTTCGCCCGCAAGCCGTCATAGCTGATCAGGCAGCATTTGAAGCCGGTGAAGCCACGACGCACTGCTTCCCGCGCGCCGTCAAACGCGGCTTCGGGCGTGCGCACGCCAGACAACCAGTGGCTCGCATAGACACGCAGGCGCTTGCGGTGAGCGCCGCCGAGGAGGCGATACACGGGGACGCCGAGCCGCTTGCCCTCAAGGTCCCACAGCGCGATATCGATCCCGCTCAGGGCGCTCGTGAGGGTGGCCCCGCCCCGCCAGCGCCAGGCATTGTAGAGGCGATGCCAATGCTGCTCCGGCCCCCCGGGATCCTGGCCTATGAGATGGGGGGCCATCTCCCGAATGGCCGTTTCCACGGATTCGATCGGTCCATGGAGGGAAGCCTCGCCCCAGCCCGTGAGGCCTTCATCCGTCGTGATGCGGACGAACAGCCAATTGCACCAGTCGACCCAGAATTTGAACGTTTCAACTCCCGTGACTTTCATGTGGCGATGGTCTTCCCGGTTTGCGCGGCTTGTGATTGAAACGTTCCAAAGATAGATTGAAATCGTGGTGCTCTTCAAGCGAAATCCATCACGGCAGCTCTAGACCCCGTGGATCCTTTGGAGGAGCCGATGGAGGAACAGTGAACGACCAGAGTTTCCCCCCAATCGCGCCCGCGCCGGAAAAACGTGGATGGTCGGGCTCGGTCCGTCTATTCTTCGCGACCTGTTTGGGGGCCGTTCGTGAACATAATGCGTAAGCCGACCATGCATGATGTCGCGCGCCGCGCGGGGGTGTCGACGGGCACGGTATCCAATGTGCTGAATGATCCGCAGGTCGTCAGCGCGGACAAGCGTGAGCGGGTGCTGGCGGCCATCGCCCATCTCGGCTATCTGCGCAACAGCTTGGCCCAGAACCTGAAGAGTCAGAGTTCCCGCGTCATCGGGCTGTGCGTGCCCCATGCGGCAAGCGCCTATTTCACGAGCTTGATCGATGCCCTGGAGGACATCGCCTACACGCGCGGCTATGAGATGGTCCAGATCCTCAGCCGGCACGATCCGGAGATGGAATACCGACGCGTCGAAACGCTGCTCGCCCACCGCATCGCCGGTCTGATCATCGTTCCAAGCCAGTCGCCGCAGCGTACTTTCGACCTGCTCGACCGCTCACGTGTTCCGGCGATCATGGTGGACCGCCTCTGGCCGGACGACCGCTTCGACTATGTGACGATGAACAACAGCGAAGCCATGAGAGCGACCGTCGCCGGCCTCATCGCCCGAGGACATCGCCATATCCTCTACACAGCACGCTATCCGGACCTCGTCACAACACAGCAGCGCATCGCCGCCTTCGAGGCCGCTGGGCAAGCCGCCGTGGAAGCGACGCGCACCACAGTTCTCGTCAGCGGGGAGGATGAGATCGCGTTCGGACCCCGGCTCGCCGCCGCTCTGCACGCCCCTGCCCCACCGACAGCCGTCATCGCCAGCAACAGCGTGATCACGCTCTGGGTGCTCCGCGCGTTCAGGGATGCGGGAATTACCTGCCCTGATGATGTGTCGCTGGTCGCCTTCGACGAGCCGGTCTGGGCTGATGTCATGACGCCGCCCCTGTCCATCATCCGGCATCCGAGCACCGCAATCGCGGAGACCACCTGGGAACTCCTGATGGAGCGGCTGGAGGACAGCCGCAACATGCAGGTCTCGCCAAAGCCTCGGCGCCATGTCCAGCTTCCCGCGACGCTTGAATTCCGAGGCTCCGTGGGAGCGCCGCGCGCAGCAGCGTCCCAAGATTGATGTCCCTTACGGGCCTGGAATGCCACAGCAGGTCTCGACGACTATCGCTCTTTGCGTATTAGATTGGGCGCCCCGGAACGGCCGGGCAGCGACGTACCCCACTGGACCCCATGCCCCCATCGACCGAGACCCGAACCCCACCACTCGTGCACATTGCAAGCCATGGCTATCGCGCCAGCATCAATCCCGCGGGCGCCGAGCTGATGAGCCTTGATCATGACGGCCGGCCGCTCCTATGGCCCGGTGACGCCAACAGCTGGGCCGAGCGCGCGCCGGTGCTGTTTCCGACTATCGGCCTCGTCACCAACGGCGAAATCCGTGTGGACGGACGCACCTATCCGATGCCTCCGCACGGCTTCGCCAAACGCTCACTCTTTACAGTCACCGCGAGCGAACCTGATCGTTGTACCCTGACGCTTGAAGCAACCGCCGCCACGCGCGAGCACTATCCTTTCGCGTTTCGTCTGCAGCTCGACTACAGCCTCGGCGCGGAGGGCCTGCGCATCGCCGCGACAATCACCAATCCAGGGCGTGAGGCGCTGCCGGCAAGCTTCGGTTTTCATCCTGGTTTTCGCTGGCCGCTGGAAGCCGGGGTGCAGAAGGACTCCTATACCGTGCGTTTTGCGGACGACCGACGTCTGGCAACCAAACGGCCAGTCCAAGGCTTCTTCACGGATGAAAGCACGGTTATCGATGTGCCGGACGGCCATCTTGCCCTCCAGGACGATCTTTTCGCGGGCGGCGGTCTCTTCGTTGTCGCGCCGGAGAGCTCCGAAGTTCGATTTGGCTCCCCCGCTGGTAAGATCGCGCTGAGGATCGCTTACAAGAATTGTCCCGACGTCATGTTGTGGATGAAGCCGGGAGCGGGTTTCCTCTGCATCGAACCTTGGCACGGGCGCCCGGACCCAGCTGGCTTTGCCGACGATTTCAAACGCAAGCCGGGCCTCGCGACCATTCCCCCCGGCGCATCCACCGTTGTCACGATGACGGTTGGCGTTGACGAATAGGTCTTGAGTCACCCGATCACGATGAGGCGGCCCGCACCACGACCACCCGGGCCGACCGACGTTCGGTCCAACGGTGATGGCGGGGGTGCCCAGGCCATCCTGATTGGGAAGATGCCCCACAGGGATCAGGAGAACTCCGCGATGCCACGTTCCTGACCAATGACCGAAATCGCGGGTTGGCCTGATTTCCGGGACAAGCCCGCGTGGTGACAATGGTAAGCCACCGTTCTTGAATGCCGATTGATCCTAGGCTGCCGTCGCGATCCATGTCCGCAAACGGGTAGCGTAGTCCGCAGCTGCCTCCGCCAACGCGGTGGTCGGCAGCGTGTTCGCCTCATACAGCAAAAACGGGTCCGCCCAGGCGAGACCGCATCGGTGGGCCGTGACACGCAGGGGAGAAAGCAGCGCCTCCAGCGGGCAGAGATTGGAACCAGTCTCGGCGTAGGTGCTCGCCTTGTTCCCCGCGGTCGCCGCAACCAGCAAAGGGCGGCCTTCCAGAAGCCGTCCTTCGTTTTGGTAGTTCATGTAGAACATCCGGGTGAGCACGACATCCTGCCAAGCCTTGAGGAGCGGCGGGGTTGAATACCACTGGATGGGGAATTGCAGCACGATCCGCTGGGCGCCAAGCAAGCGCTCGACCTCGGCATCGGTGTCAATGCGGCCATCCGGATAATCGGCTCTGACATCGGCGACGGTTACACCTTCGAGCGCAGCCGCCGCATGGGACAGGGCCTTGTTGGCACGCGATCTGTTCACATCGGGATGAAACATCAGGACAAGGGTCTTGGCATGGCGCTGAGACATGGGCGGCCTCCTCAGTAAGCAACATCGGGAGCGGGCGAGCGATGCTCGATCAGAGGAGGATGCGACGCGCCTGATAATTTATCCAATCGATATCAGCTATAGGATACTATCCATCGCATGAATTTACGGGGAATCGATCTCAACCTGCTCGTGGTGCTCGACGCCCTGCTCGACGAGGCTCATGTCTCCCGTGCGGCACACCGTCTGGGGCTGTCGCAACCCGCAACGTCGAGCGCGCTTGAGCGCTGCAGGCAAATGTTTGGCGATCCGCTGCTCGAACGCGCGCGTGGTGGTATGCGGCGCTCGCCGCGCGCCGAGGCTCTGCGCACAAGTCTGAAGGCCTTGCTGGCGGATGCTGCGGAACTCATCGACCCGCCTCCCCCGAATATCCGGGAGATCCGCCGCGCTGTGCGCATCGTCATGGCGGATTATCCGGCCGTCATCGTCGTGGGCCCTCTGCATGCTCATCTTGCGCGATCAGCGCCCGGCATAGATCTCGTCATCCAGCCCTGGCAGGGCGCGGACGCGGCTCTCGACGGCCTTGCCAAGGGCACCATTGACCTTGCAGCCTCCGTCTTCCCGCGCGCAGATCCGTCGTTCCAGCGCAAGGACATTTTGCAGGAACATTACCGTGTCCTCATGCGCCGGGATCATCCGGCGGCCGCCGATTTCACGCTGGAGCGATGGCTTGCCTTCCCGCATGTGCTGGTCTCCGCACGCGGCGAGATGCGGGGAGCCCTCGACGACAGCCTGGCGAGGATCGGTCGAAGCCGGCGGGTTGGCATCGTTGTGCCAAGCTTCACCATGGTGCCGCCCCTGGTGGACGGCGCCGATCTCATCGCCATGTTGCCCAGCCGGTGCCTGCCGACGGATAACGGGGAGCGTTTCGCCGTTTTCGATCCTCCGATCCTGATCCCCGGTTTTCCGCTGCATCTTGCCTGGCATGTGCGCCGAAGCACCGATATTGCGGTGCAACACGTCGCCCGGGTGATGACCGACCTGCTGAAGGCAATGGCGTGACTGTTATTGGCAATTGGCAGAAGGCGTGATCGCACCTTATCTATGGGCGTGGCGAAGAAGTCTTGCGGAGACCGAGTAATGAAGAACCGGGACCTGAAGGCCTGGATGTGGTCCGATGCGGTCGAAATGCTGGCGCGGGCCGAGCGGATGCATCGGGATCTGTTTCGCCCCGCCGCCGGTGCTGGGCGGATGACAACGCCCCAGTGGGAACCGCCTGTCGACGTACTTGAGACTGACCATGAGCTGCGGGTGTTGGCTGCTTTGCCAGGCGTCGATCCCGATCATATCCAGGTCTCCATCGCCAACGGGGTCCTCATCATCGCGGGAGAACGTGTCCTCCCGCCTGAACTGAGAACGGCGACCATTCATCGCCTCGAGCTGCCTCAAGGCCGGTTCGAACGGCAACTTCAGTTACCAACAGGCCGTTATGAGGTCGGCAGGCCGTCCGTGATCAACGGTTGCCTCCTTGTCGTCCTGCGTAAGCTTGTCTGATCAGGGCCCCGCCATGATGCTCAAGAACCTGCCCCTTTTTGCCGCCGACGCTGGCGGTGCCCCCGGCACCGACACAGCCACAGCCCAGCGCCCGAGCGAACTTCCGCCGGACGCGCTCGTGATCGTGCCCGTTCGCAATTTTGTTCTGTTCCCAGGGGTCGTCATGCCCATCGTCGTGGGCAGACCAACATCCGTTGCAGCCGCCCAGCAAGCCGTACGGGAAGGGCGTCAGATCGGCGTTTTGATGCAGCGCGATCCAGAGGCCGAGCCGTCTCCGCTCGGCCTTCACCGCATGGGCGTGGTCGCCAATATTCTGCGCTTCGTGACTGCGCCGGACGGCTCGCATCATCTGATCTGCCAAGGCGACGGCCGCTTCTATGTGGAGGAGTTCATCAAGGAGACGCCGTACCTCGCAGCCCGTGTCCGTCGCATCGAGGAACCCGACGGCAACAGCTCTGACATTGAGGCGCGTTTCCTGCATTTGCAGGGGCAGGCGACGGAAGCCCTCCAGCTCCTGCCGCAGGCGCCGCAGGAATTGCTGGCAGCCGTGCAAGGGGCCACATCGGCCTCCGCGCTCACTGACCTCATCGCGGCTTACATCGACATCTCGCCAAACGACAAGCAGGACATCCTCGAGACCGTCGACCTCCATGCCCGCATGGAGAAGGTTGCAAAAGTCCTCGCCAAGCGCATCGAAGTGCTGCGCCTCTCCCAGGAAATCGGCCGTCAGACCAAGGCCTCGCTCGACGAGCGCCAACGTGAGGTTCTGCTGCGCGAGCAGATGGCGGCTATCCAGCGTGAACTCGGCGAGGGTGATGGCAAAGCGCAGGAGGTGGCCGAGCTTACAGAGGCGATTACCAAGGCCAAGATGCCGCCGGATGTCGACCAGGCGGCGCGTAAGGAATTGCGCCGGCTGGAGCGCATGCCGGATGCCTCTGCTGAATACGGCATGATCCGCACCTACCTCGATTGGCTGATCGAGCTGCCGTGGGCCTTGCCCGAGGAAAAGCCGATCGACATTGCGCAGGCGCGGCGAATCCTCGACGAGGATCATTTCGGCCTCGATAAAATCAAGACGCGAATCGTCGAATATCTCGCGGTACGCAAGCTCGCGCCGCAGGGCAAAGCGCCGATCCTCTGCTTCGCGGGACCACCCGGCGTCGGCAAGACCTCCCTCGGTCAGTCGATCGCACGGGCGATGGGACGCCAGTTCGGACGTGTCAGCCTCGGCGGTGTTCACGACGAGGCGGAGATCCGCGGCCATCGTCGGACCTATGTCGGCGCCCTGCCTGGCAACATCATCCAGGCAATCCGCAAGGCGGGTTCACGCGATTGCGTGCTGATGCTTGACGAGATCGACAAGATGGGCAGCGGCGTGCATGGCGACCCTTTCGCGGCCATGCTGGAGGTGCTCGACCCTGAGCAAAACAACAGCTTCCGCGACAACTATCTTGGCGTGCCGTTCGATCTGTCGCGCGTTGTGTTCATCGCTACCGCCAATATGCTCGACACGATCCCAGGCCCCTTGCGCGACCGTATGGAGATCATCACCCTCTCTGGCTATACAGACAGCGAAAAGCTGGAGATCGCGAAGCGTTATCTCGTCCGCCGACAGTTGGAAGCCAACGGTCTCAAGCCTGAGCAGGTTGATATCGACGACGCCGCTCTCATGGCCATCATCCGCAATTACACGCGCGAGTCAGGCGTGCGTAACCTCGAGCGTGAGGTTGGCAGGGCGCTCCGGCATATCGCCGTCGGCATCGCCGAGGGTAACGCTGGCCATACGCATATCGGTCTTGATCAGCTCGATGACCTGCTCGGCCCGCCGCGTTTCGAAGACGAGGTCGCGATGCGGGTGAGTGTGCCTGGCGTCGCGACAGGCCTTGCCTGGACACCCGTCGGCGGCGACATCCTCTTCATCGAGGCCACACGCACGCCCGGTGGCGGGCGGCTGATCCTCACCGGCCAGCTGGGCGAGGTGATGCGCGAAAGCGCCCAGGCCGCGCTCAGCCTCGTGAAGAGCAAGGCCAAGGATGTCGGTATCGATCCCACGCTCTTTGAGCGCAACGACATCCATATCCACGTTCCGGCAGGCGCGACGCCCAAGGACGGGCCGAGCGCGGGCGTCGCGATGTTCACGGCGCTCGTCTCCGCCTTGACAGGGCGTACCGTACGCAGCGACACGGCCATGACGGGTGAGATCAGTCTGCGTGGCCTTGTCCTGCCCGTCGGCGGCATCAAGGAAAAGGTGGTGGCCGCAGCACGCGCAGGGCTGACTCGCGTCCTCCTGCCCGCCCGCAACCGCCGAGATTTTGAGGACATTCCGGAAGATGCGCGCAAGCGTCTCGAATTCGTGTGGCTGGAGCGTGTGGATGACGCGATAGCTGAAGCTCTGGACCCTGCAGCGGAAGTGAAGGACGCCGCTCCCGCGAAATAGAGCCCCCCAAATACTGACGGGCCGATCACCCGCCCGTAGGCGGGTGATCGTCGCCCGGAGGTTCGAATAGGCGAGAGAGAGGAACACGTGCTGTGGCGCACAGCGCGACATGAAATGAGCCTATTTTACCAAATTAGACGTAAAATCTGACCATTAGCGGCTGGCGCCGAAGAGACTTGGCGCGTAGGGTCCGGCTCCCGATTTTACTGCGCTCGAATCAACGCCGTGCGGGGCTGTGCCCTGCCCTCCTCAGGCGAAGTTCAAGCCTCACCGCTCCAAAGCCCCACGATGCAACCCATCATTTCCATCTCCCAACTGTCCAAGGTCTATGCCTCGGGCTTCCAAGCCCTCAAGGGCATAGACCTCACCATCAACAAGGGCGAGATCTTCGCCCTGCTCGGTCCCAACGGCGCCGGCAAGACGACGCTGATCAGCATCATCTGCGGAATCGTCAGTCCCAGTGAGGGCACCATCCTCGCTGATGGCCACGATATCACCGTGGAATACCGTGCTGCCCGCTCCAAGATCGGTCTCGTTCCACAGGAATTGACCACGGACGCCTTCGAGACGGTATGGGCAACTGTGAGCTTCAGCCGCGGGCTCTTCGGCAAGCCGTCCAACCCCGCCTATGTCGAGAAGATTCTGCGCGACCTCTCCTTATGGGATAAGCGCAACAGCCCAATCCGGACATTGTCCGGCGGCATGAAGCGTCGTGTGATGATCGCCAAGGCGCTATCGCATGAACCGCAGATCCTCTTCCTCGATGAACCAACCGCCGGCGTCGATGTCGAACTCCGCCGCGACATGTGGGATGTGGTACGGACGCTCCGGGACAACGGCGTCACCATCATCCTCACCACCCACTATATCGAAGAAGCGGAGGAGATGGCCGATCGTATTGGCGTCATCGATAAGGGCCGTATCATTCTAGTTGAAGACAAGCACGAGTTGATGCGCAAGCTCGGTCAGAAAAGATTGACGATCCTGCTGCAGAAGAAGCTTGATCATATTCCGGCCGCCCTTGAGATTTATGGCCTTGAGCTCGCGGCGGATGGCCACGAGCTTGTCTACACCTATGATACTCAAGGCGAGCGCACCGGTATAACCGATCTGCTGGGCGCTCTCCGGCAAGCGGATGTAACCTTCAAGGATCTTCAGACGACTCAAAGCTCTCTCGAAGAGATCTTCGTCAGTCTCGTGAGGAACGGCGCATGAACTACTATGCGATTGGTTCAATCTATAAGTTCGAAATGGCGCGCGCCTGGCGGACTCTGCTGCAAAGCATCATCGCTCCGGTGATCTCGACATCGCTCTATTTCATCGTCTTCGGTGCCGCCATCGGTAGCCACATGCGGGAAATCGATGGCGTGAGCTATGGCGCCTTTATCGTGCCGGGCCTCATCATGCTCTCGCTGCTCACGCAGAGCGTCTCGAACGCCTCCTTCGCGATCTATTTCCCAAAGTTCACCGGAACCATCTACGAGCTTCTGTCTGCGCCGGTCTCACCGCTGGAAATCGTTATCAGCTATGTCGGCGCAGCCGCCACCAAATCCGTCATTCTCGGGTTGATCATTCTCGCGACGGCCTATCTTTTTGTGCCGCTCCGGGTGGAGCATCCTGTCTGGATGCTGCTGTTCCTCATTCTGACCGCCGTCACCTTCAGCCTGCTGGGCTTCATCATCGGCATCTGGGCCGATGGTTTCGAGAAGCTGCAACTCGTTCCGCTTCTCGTCGTCACACCGCTCACCTTTCTCGGCGGCAGCTTCTATTCCATCAACATGCTCCCGCCGTTCTGGCAAACAGTAGCGCTGTTCAACCCCGTCGTTTATCTCGTCAGCGGCTTCCGCTGGAGCTTCTTCGGCGTCTCAGACGTCGGCGTGGCTGTCAGCCTTGGCATGATTGTTGTCTTTCTTCTGATATGCCTTGCCACTGTCACCTGGATCTTCAAGACCGGCTATCGGCTGAAGAGCTGACGAAGCTACGGCGCCGCTTCGAGCCTCCTCAGCGCTGGTGAGGGCAGTCCGCTCCGCGCGGACTTGCTCTCCTGAAGACGAACCGGCAGGTCAACAGGCCCGGGTTGAATGTCCGCCAAGCCGGACCTGCACTAGCGCCCCGCGGTTGAGCGGCCGCGGCGACGGTCGTTCTGCACATTGGCGTAGTAGGCGCGCTTTGCCTTGAGCATCAGCATGTCCGCGCGGCTGACGACGGCCTCCAGCCTCTCATCAGCCTGGCTGGTGGCCACGCCGATCGAGAGGTTCAGCGGCAAGCCGGAATAGAACTGGTTGTTGAGATTAACGAGATTTTCAAGCTCGAGCATCACGGCTTCACCGTCCTCTTGTTCGACGCCCGGCATGAGCACAGCAAACTCATCGCCGCCGATGCGAGCCACGTGGTGGGGCTTCTCAACGAGCTTGCCAAGCACCTCGCCCGCTCGACGCAGGAGCCCGTCTCCGGCCGCATGGCCGAGTTGGTCGTTCACCCGCTTCAGGCCATTGAGATCAGCCATGATGATCGTCACCGGCCGCGGGCCGCGCCGTTCAAGCCTGTTCAACTCCTCCACGAAGAAGGAGCGGTTGTAGAGCTTGGTCAGCACATCGTGCTTGCCGAGATACTCGAGATACGCCTCCGCCTTCTTGCGTGCGCTGATGTCGGTAAGAGCAATTTGAACGAGAGACCAATCCGTCTCGTAGCCCGGCAGTACGGAGAATTGCATCAGCAGGGTTAGCTCCCGGCCGTCGAGATCGTAGTTCACCACCTCGCGCTGCTGGAAAAGCTGATTGTTCCAGAGGTCGATCAGTTGCTCCTTGAAGTGCTGCTCCATTCCATCGCGGAAGACGTCCGCCAGTCGATGCAGCAGCGTTCCCTTGTCCGGCGCACGAAACAGTTCAAGCGTGTGCTGATTGACGTCGAGGACGCGAATTTCGCTCATGCAGCGCGAAATGAATTCCGGATGGACATCGATGAAGACACGAAAGTCGACGATACCGCGCTCCCGGACCTCATCGATGAGATGTTTGATGCTTGAGAAATCCTCCACCCACAACGAGACCGGCGAGTGCTGGAACAAGCCACGGGCATATTCCTCCGCAACCAGAATGCGCCGCCGCGCCTGCTCACGTTCCGACACATCCTCGATGGAGACGAGGACACGCTCCCAGCTTGCCTCATAACCTGGGAGGATGACGCCGTTCAGCTGGATGTCGAGCCGCTTGCCGGACAGCGTATAATTGACGGTATTGCTCGCGAAGCGTGTGTTCCCCTCCCACATGGTGACCAGTTCCTCCATATGGGTCGTCAACATGTCGTCGCGGAACACCAAACCGAGGTTCTGGACAAGATGCCCAACATCTTGCGCCTCGAAAAGGGACAACGTCTTCCGATTGACCTTGACGACCCGGATTGCGCTGGAGCACTGCTTTACCCGATCGAGGTCGGCTAGGAGATGGCTCCGCAGATCGATGACGCCGGCCGCGCGCCAGTCATCAAATATGCGCCTGAGCCCACTGTAATCCTCGAGCCACAGCGACACGGGCGCGAGCTCGAACATCTGGCTGTCGTCGTTCTCCGCGCCTGGAGCGCCAGCATACAGGGCTTCAGGTTGGTGCATCGGATACCATACCCTGGTCACGGCAGCCCCCTACAAGGCTACCCACGCAAATACTGATAAGACTCGCTCCCTTGTGCCAGCAAGCTCCATCGCTCGGCAAGCCTTCGTTAACCATATTTTTCCGCAACCCGCTCCGTCCGGCTGTTACGACTGCGGAAGGTCAGAAGAGAGCGCACTGATATTTGTCAAAAAATCCCCCGAAATTGGAAGGTTGAGCATGTGATGAGCAGGAGTGGAGCGTTAAACTGCAACTCACCATCGAGACTTTTTATGACACCACAAATCTGTGAAGGGTCGCGCCGCGACGACAAAGCAGGAAGGCCAGGGCGTGGAAGAGGTTGATGTCGTCGTCATCGGAGCTGGCGTGGTAGGACTTGCCATCGCACGGCGGCTCGCCCTCGCTGGAAGAGACGTTCTGGTTCTGGAAGCGGCGGGGTCGATCGGCACAGAGACGTCAGCCCGCAACAGCGAAGTGATCCACGCCGGCATCTACTACCCGCATGGCAGCCTCATGGCGCGGCTTTGCGTGGAGGGACGACGAGCGCTCTACGCCTACTGCGCCGAGCGAGGTGTCCCCCACAAGGCCTGCGGCAAGTTGATCGTCGCGACCGACGATCCAGAGCGGGAGCGGCTCGCCGGCATTGCCGCTCATGCCGAGGGCAATGGCGTGGAGGGTCTGCGATTCCTCTCAGCCCATGAGGCCCGCGCGCTCGAACCGGCCCTTCAGTGCACGGCCGCGCTGCTCTCGCCGACGACAGGCATCATCGATAGCCACGCCTATATGCTGTCGCTGCAGGGCGATGCGGAAAATGCCGGCGCTAGCTTTGCCTTTCATTGCCGCGTTCGGGATGGACGGGTCACCAGCGACGGCATCGTCCTGAGGATTGAGGACGGCGACGGCACATCGCTTCGAGCCCGCACCGTGATCAATGCCGCAGGGCTCCACGCCCCCGCGGTAGCCCGTGCGTTGGAGGGCATGCCTGGGGAAAAGGTGCCGCAGGCCTATTTCGCCAAGGGCAATTATTTCGGCCTGAGCACGCGCGCACCCTTCGCGCATCTGATCTACCCCGTACCGGTGCCGGGTGGACTAGGCACGCATCTTACCTTGGATCTCGCAGGCCGCGCCCGATTCGGGCCGGACGTGGAATGGATCGACGAGGTGAACTACGCCGTTGATCCCCTACGGGCGGCGTCCTTCTACGGCGCGATCCGCCGTTACTGGCCGGACCTTCCCGATGGCGTGCTCCAGCCCGATTATTCCGGCATCCGGCCCAAAATTGCTCCAGCGAGCGCAGGCACACAGGACTTTCGTATCGAGGGGCCCGAGAGCCATGGCGTCGCGGGCCTGGTGAATCTGTTCGGAATCGAATCGCCCGGCCTTACATCTTCGCTCGCCATAGCGGACCATGTCGCAGGCCTCGTGCGGGGCAATGCCTGAACGCGCCTATTGTGCTTTATCACGAGGGTCGAGTACGTCGCGCAAGCCATCGCCCAGCAGGCTGAACCCCAGGACCGCGATGGCGATCGCGAGCCCGGGCGCAAGCGCGAGCCAAGGTGCGACCTCAAGGTAAGTTTGGGCCTCCGCCAGCATGCGCCCCCAAGTGGGCGCCGGAGGCGCAAGACCAAGCCCGAGGAAACTGAGCCCGGCTTCGGTCAAAATGGCGAGACCGAGCTGGATCATGACCTGCACCACGATCTGCCCGGCAATGTTGGGCAGCACATGCGCGATCATGATTCCACCTTCACCACGGCCCATGCTGCGGGCCGCCAGCACATGATCGCGCGACTGAACCTGCAGAGCGACGCCACGCGTCAGCCGCGCGAAGACCGGAACCATAAAGACAGCGATCGCAACGACAGCGCTCGTTGCGCCGGTACCCATGAGCACCCCGAGCACCATGGCGGACAGCACCGGCGGAAAGGCGAAGATGACGTCGCAGAGCCGCATCAGCCCAGCTTCGACAATGCCGCGCTGCCTAGCAGCGACCAAGCCTGCGAAAACACCTGCGCTTGCCCCCAAGGCAACGGCCAACAGGGCGATCGACAGCGAGTTCCAAGCACCCGCCATGAGGAGGGAGGCCACGTCACGCCCGAAGTGATCAGTGCCCAGCCAGCCGGCAGTCAGCGGCGGCTTGAGTTTGGACACAATGTTCATGCGCGCGGGGGGCGCGGGGGTCCACACCAAGGATAGGATCGCCACGGCGGCAAAAAACGTGATGATCGCGGTGCCGAGGACTAGTTTTCCATGTCCCGTCCGTGTCCGGATCTCGCCCATCACCTCGCGTCCCGCAGGCGCGGATCGAGGAGGAGATAACAGAGGTCGACAAGGAAATTCACGACAATGACGAGGGTGGCGAACAGGAGGATGACGGATTGCAGCACGACGAGGTCGCGTTGCGCCACCGCTTGAAAAGCCAGGCGTCCAAGCCCGGGCAGACTGAAGACGTTCTCGACCAGCACGGCGCCGGCGATGAGAAATGTGAACTGCAGGCCGAGAATGGTGATGATCGGCACGAGCGCGTTAGGCACGATGTGCCGCCAAAGGATCACGTGCTGCGACAATCCTTTTCCTCTGGCCGCGCGGACAAAATCGTCCCCCGCGAGTTCAACGATTGCCGTGCGGGCAACGCGGGTGAGAATGCCCGCCTGCGGCAGGGCCAACGCCACGGCGGGAAGCAGCAGCGCCTGGAGTGCTTTGAGCAATCCGGCGCTCCAGCCCGGAAAGCCGCCGGCTGGGAACCAGCCGAGCCATGTGGAGAAAATGAGGATCAGGATCAGCCCGATCCAGAAATTCGGCAATGTCAGCGCCGTCTGTGCGAAGGCCATGGCGCCATAGTCGAGGGGCTCGTCGCGTCGGTAACCGGCCGCGATCCCAAGCGGCAACGCCAGGATCATCGCTATGACGATCGATAAACCCGCGAGCGGCAGTGTGACCGCCAACCGTTCGGCGATGAGACCCGCCACCGGGACCCCATAGGTGATTGACGTGCCGAAGCTGCCGGTCAGCAAGCCTCCAACCCAGGCCAGGTAGCGAGCAATCGCCGGCTGATCGAGGCCAAGTTCCTGGCGAAGTGCCGCCAGCGTGTCCGGCCGGGCAGACGTGCCTAGCATGATGGCTGCCGGATCTCCAGGCAGCACATCCGTCACGACAAATACCACGATCGAGACAAGCGCTAGCGTCAGCACCAAGCCCGCTGCACGTCGGCCGATGAGAGCGATCATCGCGCCACCATCAATCCTCCCAGACCACCTCGGTGAGGTCGTTGGACGGGATCGGTTCGTTTGCCCAGAAGCCCTTCAGCTTCCTGTCCCAGATGCCGAGCTTTGGCATGACGAAGAGAAAGAGGGCTGGCACGTCCTCGGCAAGCATGGTCTGCGCCTCGCCATAGAGCCTGAGGCGCCCTTCCTCATCGGTTGTCTGCTCGGCGCGCCTTATCGTGTCGTTGAAGGCCGCGTTGCGATAGCCGAAATAGTAGTCCGGCCGTGCGTAGATACCGATGTCCATCGGTTCGGCATGACCCACGATCGTCATGTCGAAGTCGTGCCCTGTCATGACCTCGCTGACCCATTTCGCGGGAAACTCGGTCGGCACAATGGTCATGGTCACGCCGATCTCCGCCAACATCGCCTGGAGCACTTCCGCCGAGCGTGTCGCGTAGCTCATTTGCGGCACCTTGATGGTGAAGGTGAAGCCATTCGGGTAGCCCGCCTCGCTCAAGAGACTACGCGCCTTGGCTTTGTCGGAGGCATAAACGCCGGTCAGATCAACGAAGCCGGGGTCATTAGGCGTATAGTGGCTACCGATCGCTTGCCCCAGGCCCGACCAGGCCCCCTCGATCAGCAAAGGCCGGTCGATCGCCAGCATAAGGGCCTGTCGCACCCGCTTGTCGTCGAACGGCTTGCGCTGGTTGTTCATGCCGGCGACCACCTTGAGCTCAGTGTTGCCGACCACGGCCACAAAGCGATTGTCCTTTTGGAAGTTGCCATAGAGCTCGGGTGCGCCGAACTCGGGGAAAGCATCGACGTCTCCGGCTCGCAATGCGGCGGCCTGCGCCTGCGGGTCCCCGATGAACCGAAATGTGACCCGCTGGATCCGGGCAGGCTGGGCGGCATTCCAATAGTTCGGATCTCGTTCGAGGACGATCCTGTCCCCCTTCGCCCAGCGCACAAATTTGAACGGGCCCGTGCCGACGGGCTCCGTCTTGTTGACCTGAGCCGACTTCGGCTCAACCATGACAGATGCTGGCCATCCCAGCCAATAGAGCAGATTTCCTGCTGGCTCCTTGAGCGTGACGACAAGAGTTGCGGGATCTTGAGCCGTGACAGCGTCGATCACGCTGAAGAACTGCTTCTGCGGATTGGTCGAGTTCGCGCCACGCGCGCGGTCTAGGGCAAATTTCGCCGTCGAGGCATCGAAAGCCTCGCCGTTGTGAAACTTCACGCCCTGGCGCAGCGCAAATGTGTAGGTCCGGCCATCGTCCGACACGGTCCAACGCTCGGCGAGCTGGGGCTGGATCTTGCCGTCGCGGTCGATTCGAACAAGGCCCTGATAGATGTTCTGCCAGGTCACCTGGCCGATGGCGACCGGCGCAGCCCCTGTGGGATCGAGGCCCTGCGGCTCGATCGCCATGCCTACGACCACATCGCTGCGCGCCGCGAAGGCGGCAGGGCTCAGGACGGCACACCAACTCAACGCCAGGGCGGCGACAACGGCCCGGCGCCCGCAATGACGGAGCAGCCCGACAGCGCCGACCACGCGCCCGGCCATGAGGACAACCGCGCGAAGGCCAAGGCCCTGGACGCCCCTTGAGGCCCCCGCCGGACCGCGAGCCCGCGCGGCCGCCTCACCTACTGCAAACCCCATGCCTATCTCCACTTCCGTGCCGAAAGCACCCAGGCTTCCCTGACAGATATCCAGCGCGGTTGCTGCGATCGCGAACAGCCACGGCACGATAGTGAATGGCACAGGCAAGGCGTTGCAACAATGATCTTACAGCTCCAATCCTTCGGCTGCCGGCAGCATTGGTTGAAGAGGTCGTTGCCTCTGAAAAAGGCATTTGCGCTGGCCAGCGCGCAGCGGAAGGCCACACCCGTGGGCAATCGCCATCAGCAAGCGTTGCTGGCGAAGGAAGCCTTTGAGAATTATAGTGTGATTAGCGCTGAACGATTCGCATCTGGCGTTCGTTCAAAATGCGGACGTGGCGCTAAAGCCCGCGCTGGGTGCTACACGCTGCCGCGCCCAGGCAACAATTCGCTCGTCATCGCTTGTAGTTTGGTATCGAAAACACCAATTCTATAAGCGGAAGTTTTCGATACGATGTGTGCGTATGCAGCATTGTGATCGAATACAGGCTGGCACATTTGCGCATTGTAGGCGATCCTGCTGTTAAGTGAGCGTCCGGAACAGCGTTTATTAAGTCGAGCACGTAAACTCTCTGCAACGGCACGCTTTAGGGTTATAATGCTTCGTTAGGGCAAAGGTACACAATGCTCCCGAGCGACGACCTCTTCACAAGCTACACGAGGGCCTTCGAGGCCCGGCGGCAAACTGAGATGTCTCTGGCGGATTATCTCAAGGGATGTCGCAGCGACCCCATGCTTTACGCAAGCGCGCCGGAGCGTTTGTTGGCGGCGATCGGAGAGCCCGAAATCGTGGATACCTCAAAGGATCCGCGCCTCGGCCGCATCTTCATGAACCGCACGATCAGGGCCTACAAGAGCTTCGCGGAATTCTACGGAATGGAGGAAACGATCGAGCGGATCGTTTCGTTCTTCCGGCATGCGGCGCAGGGGCTCGAGGAGCGCAAGCAGATCCTTTATCTGCTCGGCCCGGTCGGCGGCGGCAAATCGTCCCTCGCAGAACGCCTGAAGGCGCTTATGGAGGTGCATCCGATCTACGTCCTCAAGGCGGGGGACGAGATTAGCCCTGTGTTTGAGAGCCCGCTTGGCCTGTTCGGCGCCGACATGGGCCCGGTTCTTGAGGATGAGTATGGCATTCCGCGTCGTCGCCTGACAGGCCTCGTCAGCCCATGGTGCCGCAAGCGGCTGGATGAATTCGGAGGTGATATCTCACGCTTCCGGGTCGTGCGCATCATGCCCTCACGGCTGAGGCAGGAAGGGATCGCAAAGACCGAGCCCGGCGACGAGAATAATCAGGACATATCTTCGCTCGTCGGCAAGGTTGACATCCGCAAGCTGGAAACCCTGTCGCAGAACGACCCGGACGCCTACAGCTACTCCGGCGGTCTGAACCGTGCCAATCAGGGGCTTCTCGAATTCGTCGAGATGTTCAAGGCACCCATCAAGATGCTGCATCCTCTGCTGACCGCGACCCAGGAAGGTAATTACGTCGGCACTGAGAACATCGGGGCGATCCCCTTCAATGGCGTGATTATGGCCCATTCCAACGAGTCGGAGTGGCAGAATTTCAAGAACAACAAGAATAATGAGGCTTTTATAGACCGTATTTACGTCATCAAGGTCCCCTATTGCCTCCGCGTCACCGAGGAACGGCAGATTTATGAAAAGCTTGTCCGGGGGTCGGAGTTGACGGACGCGGCCTGCGCGCCGGGGACGTTGGAACTTCTCGCCCGGTTTTCCGTTTTGTCGCGCCTGCGGGAACATGAGAATTCGAACCTGTTCTCCAAGATGCGTGTCTACGACGGCGAAAGCCTGCGCGAGGTCGATCCCCGCGCCCGCAGCCTGCAGGAGTACAAGGATGCGGCTGGCGTGGACGAAGGCATGGATGGTGTCTCGACCCGCTTTGCATTCAAGGCTCTGGCAGCTGCCTTCAACCATGACACGACGGAGATCTCCGCTGATCCTGTCCATCTGATGTACGTGCTCGAACAGATGGTGCGTCAGGAACAGCTCCCCGGGGAGGTCGAGAAGCGGTATCTGGAGTTCCTAAAGGCCGAGTTGGCGCCACGTTACGCCGAATTCATTGGTCATGAGATTCAGAAGGCCTATCTTGAATCCTACCATGACTACGGTCAGAATCTTTTTGATCGCTATGTGGCGTATGCTGATGCCTGGATCGAAGATCAGGATTTCAAGGATCCCGACACGGGGCAGCTGCTCAATCGGGAGCTTGTCAATCAGGAACTGACGAAGATCGAAAAGCCGGCCGGTATCGCAAACCCGAAGGACTTCCGTAACGAGGTCGTCAAGTTTGCCTTGCGCATGCGGGCAAGCCATGGTGGACATAACCCGTCCTGGACCAGCTATGAAAAAATCCGGGAGGTCATCGAGCGACGGATGTTCAGTCAGGTCGAGGATCTTTTGCCGGTCATCAGCTTTGGTACCAAGAAGGACAGCGAGGCGGAGAAAAAGCACGGCGAGTTTGTCGAACGCATGAAGTCACGGGGCTACACCGAACGACAGGTCCGGCGGTTGGTGGAGTGGTACATGAGGGTTAAGCAGGCGGGCTGACCAGTTCGGATGACCTATCTGTGTATATCATTGATCGACGCCTCAATCCCGGTGGCAAGAGCTTTGCCAATCGCCAGCGCTTTTTGCGGCGTGCGAAAGCGCTGGTACAGCGGGCCGTCCGCGACAACTTCAAGAGCCGCAGCATCAAGGACCTGGATCAGGGCGGCGAGATAGGAATCATGCGCCAGGGTGTGCATGAGCCTACCCTGCGGCGGGCAGCAAGCGGTGGCCAAAGAGACCATGTGCTTCCTGGAAACAAGGAATATCTCGAGGGAGATACGATTCCGCGCCCAAGTGGCGGGAGTGGGGGATCGGGCTCCCAGCCCGGCCAGGGCGGAGATGGCGAGGACGAGTTCCGCTTCGTTCTGACGAAAGAGGAATATCTCGATCTCTTTCTTGATGATCTCGAACTGCCGGACCTCGCCAAACGGCGTCTCATGGACACCGAGGCGAAGGAGATTCAACGCGCTGGCTACTCGACGACCGGCTCTCCTGCAAGTCTCGCGATAGCACGGACCATGCGGTTGTCGCTGGCGCGCCGCTTGGCGCTACGCCGGCCAAGCGCCGCAGAAATCCTCAAGCTTGACAGTGAGATCGAGCGCCTCGAGCGCGAGGGTGCTCCCGAAAGCGAGCTCGTCGCTCTGCGGGAGGAGCGGGAGCGTCTCGTCAGACGCAATCGCCGGATTTCCTATATCGATCCCATCGATCTGCGTTATCGCCGGTATGAGGCCAATCCGAAACCGGTCGCTCAAGCCGTCATGTTCTGTCTGATGGACGTGTCAGGGTCCATGAGCGAACATATGAAGGATCTGGCAAAGCGCTTTTTCGCGCTGCTGCACCTCTTTCTGACCCGCTGCTATAACCATGTCGATATCGTCTTCATCCGCCATACGGATCGGGCGGAAGAGGTCGATGAGCAGACTTTCTTCTATTCGACCGAGACCGGGGGCACGATCGTGTCGACAGCCCTGGAAGAAATGCTGATCATCATGCGTCAGCGTTACAACCCCGCCGACTGGAACATCTATGTCGCCCAAGCCTCCGATGGCGACAACATGGGCAGTGACAGCGCGAAGGCGGCTGGCCTGCTGCATGATCAGATTCTGCCAGCCTGTCAGTATTTCGCCTATCTGGAGGTTGGACGCGAGGAGGACCCCATGCCAACGGGGACGGCTCCGCGCCCGAGCGATCTCTGGCGAACCTACGAGACGATAGCGACTCCGGAGGGACACTTCGTGATGCGCAAGGTCTGGCATCGGCGGGAAATATACCCCGTGTTTCGCGAGCTGTTCCGGCGAAGAGGAACCAATGTCCGTGGCGGTGCAGCATGAAAGCGGACCGGACCGGCCACACGCATCCTCTCCTGTTTTCCGGTACTGACTGGGATTTCGACACGATCCGCCGCATTTACGACGCGGTGGAGGAGGCTGCGCGGGACGAGCTCGGCCTTGATACTTATCCCAATCAGATCGAGGTCATCACCACCGAGCAGATGCTGGATGCCTATTCGTCCACGGGCATGCCGCAGCTCTATAAGCACTGGTCCTTCGGCAAGCAGTTTGCCCACCACGAACTCGTCTATCGCAAGGGCATGCGAGGGCTCGCCTATGAGCTCGTCATCAACTCCGATCCCTGCATCAGCTATGTGATGGAGGAGAATACGGCGATGATGCAGACTCTCGTCATCGCTCATGCCGCATTCGGTCATAACCATTTTTTCAAGAACAACTATCTGTTCCGGCAATGGACAGACGCTGAGGGCATTCGCGACTATCTGGAGTTTGCCAAAGGCTACGTCGCAGCTTGCGAGGAACGCCACGGCCAGGCAGCCGTCGAGCAGCTCATTGACGCCGCACACTCCTTGATGAACCAGGGGGTCCATCGCTATCCCCGGCGGCAACGGCTGGACCTTAAGGCCGAGGAACAACGGGAGGCGGAGCGCCACGCTTACCAGGAGCGCTTCTACAACGATCTGTGGCGAACCGTGCCAACCGGAACGCAACAAGCGTCGCGCCAGAATGAGGATAAGCGGCGTGCGCTTCTGGAACTTCCTGAAGAGAATATCCTGTATTTTCTCGAGAAGACGGCGCCCAAGCTCGCCCCATGGCAGCGTGAGATCCTGCGCATCGTCCGGCACGTCGCTCAGTATTTCTATCCGCAGTCACAGACAAAGGTGATGAACGAGGGCTGCGCAACCTATTGTCACTACCGGATCATGACGCGCCTGCATAAGCAGGGCTCCATCAACGACGGGGCTTTCCTAGAGTTTCTGCAATCGCACACCAATGTCGTGGCGCAGCCGACCTTCGACACCCCCTATTATAACGGCATCAACCCGTATGCCCTGGGCTTTGCCATGATGGAGGACATCGCCCGGATCTGTAACGTTCCGAGTGACGAGGACAGGGAGTGGTTTCCCGATATCGCGGGCAAGGGCGATGCCGATAACGTGCTCAAGCATATCTGGGCGAACTATCGCGACGAGAGCTTCATCGCGCAGTTTCTGAGCCCGCGGCTGATCCGAGAATGGCGCATTTTTCACGTGGCGGACGACGCTAGCAAGAATGCCCTCGAGATCGCGGCGATCCATGATGAACGTGGATACCGCCGTATTCGCCGGGCTTTGGCGCGTCAATACGATATCGCCTGGCAACAGGCTGACATCCAGGTCGTTGATGTCGATCTTGCAGGTGACCGCCACCTCATTCTCCAGCATGAGGTCATTAACGGCATTCTTCTGGCGGAAAGCGACACCACGCAGGTGCTGCAGAACCTTGCCAGCTTGTGGGGGTACAATGTTATCCTGCGGGAGGTCGATCCAGCGACCGGCAAGGTGCTAAAGGAGCATGTCGCGAGGGCAACGCCTGCCATCGCGGCATAGAGGCGTTCGGGATCTCGCGACGATGACTGCTGCCCCTGCCAATATTGTCATCTGCGCCGGGCAGCCAGTCGACACGGGCGGGCTCCGTGGCGCCTTTCCCGAGGAACTCGTCCCCGCCGTCCGGGCCGCGCTACGAGAGTGGCTATCAGCTTTTCCCAGCTTCATCGGATATAGCTCGGCTACAGCTGGAGCGGACCTCCTGTTCGGCGAGGAGGTCTTGGCGCTCGGCGGGCAACTGAACATAGTTCTTCCCTGTGAAATCGGCGATTTCATCGCCCAGTATGTCGCGCCTGCCGGCGAGGCCTGGGTTGCGCGTTTCCACGCGCTGTGCACGCGTGCATCGCGGGTGGAGATCAGTTGCGAGGAGCGTCTCCTCGGGGATGAAACCCTGGTGCGCTTCAACAATCAGATCTTGCAGGGGCTGGCGCGGCTTGAGGCGGATCGGGTCCATGCCGAGACTCATCTCGTCATCGTGTGTAATCTCGGCATTCCAGCCGAGCCGGGAAGTCCGACTGATTTCATGGTCAACTGGCCGGATGACGAGCGCCTCACCGTCATCGATCTGGACGCTCTAGCCCGCGCCTCTGGCGTGGCTACGGATCTCGGCCCCGGAACCGCCTCCGATATCGACGTGGACATGATCTTTGGCACAAGTCCGCGTGCCATCCGCGCCATCATGTTCGCCGATATCGCCACCTTCACGAAAACATTCCAAGACGACCAACTGCCGCTTCTTTGGGATTTCCTTGCAGAGGCCCAACAAACGATCGAGAGCAGCGCCAAAGCGCCGATCCTCATCAACGCCTGGGGTGATGGTGTGCACGCGGCCGCCGAAACCGCCCATGATCTGGCCGACTATGCCGCCGCACTTGCCGCAAGCGTGCTCGAAATCGATCCGGGAGCCTATGGCTTGTCGGCCCGGCCGCGCTTCCGCATTGCATTGCACGCCGGGCCCGTCTTCGTCGGCCTCCACCCATTGACAGGCCACGGCATGATCTACGGTCACCACGTTAACCGCGCGGCGCGTATAGAACCGGTGGCACTTCCTGGTCAGATCTATGCATCGCGTTATTTCGTGGCGCTGCTGCGCGCCGAGATGGACGCGCGCAACTACGCGGCGCAGGAGGCGGGCGAGACATATGCGCCGCGATATCGGGCCGACTACATTGGCCAAATCGACCTGCCGAAGCATTTTGGCAAGGAAGCCGTCTACCGCCTCGTTGATCTCAGCGCAGCCGCTGTCGCGTCGGATGAGCCTCAACCCACCATGAAGCGCCCTCCCGTCCCTCGCCTCTCCCTCACGGTCAAGAACGATCTCAGCGAAATCAGCCGGCTGGCGGACGAAATCGATGTCTTTTGCAACAAGACCGGTCTCGGCGACGACACTGCCTATGCTGTCAATCTTGCGCTGGACGAACTCTTGACCAACACGATCAGCTACGGGTTCAAGGATCAGGGCGCGCATACCATAGATGTCACCCTTTCGCTCGAGAGGAATGTTCTCGTCATCACGGTTGTGGACGACGGCGTGGCTTTCGACCCCTCCGCTCCTCCCAACCCGGATATCGACGCGGCGATCGACGACCGCGATATCGGCGGGCTAGGGATGCATTTTGTCCATACGGTGATGGACCATGTCGACTATCGCCGACGCGATGGGCATAACGAACTCACGTTGAGAAAGAATGTCGTCGCTCCCGCACGCGATACGGCAAGGTAGGAGAGTTTCCTTGGATATCGAACGGTTTGAAATCGACGGGGTCAGTGTGGCGGCTCCCGTCGGACGCGTCGACAGCAACACCGCCCGGGAGCTTGAATCAGTGCTCGTGCCGCTCTTCGACGAGGCCAAGGCGATTGCGGTGGATTTCGAACGCCTCACATATATATCGAGCGCCGGCCTGCGTGTGGTCCTGATTGCCGCCAAATTGTCGAAGGCCAAGAACGTTCCACTCGCCCTCTCCGGGCTCTCGCAGCCAGTGCGGGAAGTGTTCCAGATTTCCGGCTTCGCCAAGCTTTTCGCAATTCACGACAACCGCGCACAGGCCGTCGCGGCTCTTGCGAGGTGATAGAGGGGCGGGCGCTCGCGCCAAAGCGGGCCCGCACTCGCTCTGGATGAGCACGCCCTCGTCCAAAAACTGCAGACCTCTCGGTTTGATGCTCCCGCGCCTCTCCCGTGAGGGGGGCGGACGATGACGATCACCGGAAGCGCTCGTCATCAGCCGCCGTTGATTCTATCCGGCCTCAGGATTTTCAACGATCACCGCGATTCCCTGGCCACCCCCTATGCACATCGTCGCGAGACCGTAGCGGCCCTTGATACGACGTAGTTCGTAGATCAACTTGATCAGGATGATGGCGCCGGAAGCACCAATGGGATGTCCGAGAGCGACGGCCCCCCCGTTCGGGTTGGTTTTTTCGGGATCAAAGCCGAGTTCTTGCGCGACCGCGCATGCTTGCGCAGCGAAGGCTTCGTTCGATTCGATCACCGCTATATCAGCGATTGTCAGACCGGCCCGTGCCAGCGCCTGCTTCACTGCGGGGATGGGGCCAAGACCCATGACCTCCGGCGCGACGCCGCCCAACCCGTACGCGACGAGCCGGGCGAGCGGCTTCATACCCCTCGCGCGCGCTGTCTCAGCTTCAGCGAGGACCAACGCGGCCGCACCGTCGTTGACCCCGCTGGCATTACCCGCCGTGACGCTTCCGTCTTTGCGGAAGGCCGCCCTAAGCCGAGCCATATCCTCCAGCGAGGCGTTCGCCCGAACATGCTCGTCGGTATCGAACACCACGTCGTTGCGGCCCTTCCTGACCGTCAGGGGCAAGATCTGCTCTGCGAAACGGCCTTCCGCAATAGCTCGCGCCGCGCGGCGATGCGACTCCACGGCAAAGGCGTCCTGGGCGCTACGATCGATTCCGTACTGCTCAGCGACGTTCTCGGCGGTAATCCCCATATGGCCGTTCCCGAAGGGATCAGTCAGCGCGCCGACCATCATGTCGATCGCGCGGACATCGCCCATTTTCCGGCCACTACGGGTCTCCGTCAGCAGATGACCAGCGCGGCTCATACTTTCGACGCCGCCTGCCAGCGCGACCTGCGCGTTACCGAGAAGGATCTGCTCCGCGGCCGAAACAACGGCCTGCAAGCCCGATCCACACAACCGGTTAAGGGTTAAGGCCGGTGACGTTTTCGGCACACCGGCGTTCAGGGCGATAACGCGACTGACATACATGTCTTCCGGTGCAGTGTGGATGACTTGGCCGAAAACCGTCTGCTCGACGTCAGATGGATCAACTCCAGCACGCGCGATAGCTTCCTTCGCCACTGCCGCACCCATCACCGTCGGCGGCACATCCGCCAGCGCGCCGCCCATATCACCGATCGCAGTACGAACTCCCGCCGCGATCACTACCGTCCTCGTCATGGCTTCCATCCCAATAAGTTCAGCTCATCTCTCTTGTAGCCCACTCAGCCGAATGCCGGAGACGCGAAAGAACAATCGTCAGCGGCAGTGATGAGGGCGGAGGGGATCAGTCCTAGCGCTTCGGCTATTCCCTATAGACCTTGCGCGTACCGGCCCCGATCGCAGTGAGAAGTGCGTTCGGGACGTAGTTGCAGGCTTCCGCGAGGGGTTCGAGCGGTAATCTGCTATCGAGAAAAACAACTTCGGAACATCCAAGAAGATCGCGGGAATTGACGTCGGTGACGTCGACCATCGTCAGATTCATGGCGATCCCGCCAACCGTTTCAACGAGAACCTCGCCGATACGAGCCCGAAGGACCTGGCCGAAGCGCTGCGGCAAACCATTGGCGTAGCCGACCGCGACGGTCGCAATGCGGGACGCTCGGTGGAGCTCGGTACCGGCATAGCCCACCCGGCTGCCTGCAGGGTAGTCGGCTATCCGCAAGATACGCCCGGATAGGCGGTAGCAAGGTCGCAAACCGTCCTGCCAAACGCGCGAAGTTTGTACCCCGTAGAGCGCGCTGCCGACCCGCGCAATATCGTAATGCCATGATGGCGGCCAGTAAACGCCCGAAGACGACGCGAGGCTGACAGGCGCTTGGGGGAGCTCAGCCAGCAACCGCAGGAGCCGATTGTGCTGATCGTCGTTCCTCACATCCTCCTGACGGTCGAAGGCCGCAAGATGGGAAACCCATACCCTGACATCGAGATGCCGCCACAAGGCGCCGAGCATCGCCCTGTCGAGCAGTTCTTCGCCCGTCAGACCAAGGCGCCCGAGCCCCGTATCGATTTGGATCGCGACCGGCATGGGCACACCGGAAGCAGCCGAAAACGCCGCAACGGTACGCATCTCACCAACGCTCACGAGCACCGGGATAACAGCGGCTTTCGCGAATGCCGCGGGCTCCCGGCCGGCAAGGCCGAGAAGCGTATAAACGATGGCGGACGGTGCCATAGCCCGCACACGCAGCGCTTCCTCAAGATCATCGACCCAGAACGTATCGCAGCCGGCTGACGAAAGGCTCGCCACCACCGGCTCAAGCCCCAGGCCGTAGGCATTCGATTTGACGACCGCCGTGACTGCGCGTCCGGTGAAACGGCGCTGCATCTGCGCGAAGTTCGCGCGCACCGCGGCAAGATCAACTTGCAGGCACGCCTCCGCAAGCCTCGCATCATCCGGGACGGGACGAACACCACAGTCGTGCAGCCTCTCATGCGCAAGCGCGACCACCTGGCTGCTCCGGGTCATGCATGCCTCGCGAAGAGGATATCATAGCCGCCATCATCACGTCTGCGCCAAGCGACACCTGCGTGACCTTCGGCCAAAAGCGTCTGGGCTTTGCCCGTGTCCGTGGCTGCGCTCCAGACAGCCGCCTCGGTTACGGGACGCGGCGGCATCTTCTCGACGGCACGGAAGACGAGATACCGCCAATGGCCGCCGTATTTGCGCTTAAGCGCGCGAATGTGAAAGCCCGCATCGAGAAGGTTGGTCCAGCTGCGGGCATTGCCGGGCGCCGCGGTGGCATAGACCTGCGCAACATCGGCACGCCGCGCGGCCTCAAGGCGCTGATCGATGAGCGCGCCGTGAAGCCGTCTTCCCCAATCTGACGGACGGACCGAGGCGCCCGCGAATTTCGCAAGCTTGACCGATGGGTCAAGGCCGATCACCGGTCGGGCATCTTCCGATGGAGGAAGGTCGAGCTGCAACACACCGTAGGCAGCCAGGCCTTTGTCATCAAAAGCTCCGACGATACGCCCCCCACCTGCCAAGATGCCCGCGAAAAAGGCGCGTGTCTCCGGCTTGACCAATGCCATGTCGCCCATGGCGTCAATCGCCTGAAGATGCAGCGCGAAGATGACATCAAGGTCATCAACGGCAAGGGGCCGCCAGGACAGGTTGCCTGCCGCGGGGACAGCCTCCGGCGAGCCACCAGGCCGCCGGGGATCCATGAAATCGCTGACGATCGCCCCCATCGTTCCCCTCACCCCGTCAGGACTTCCGCATAATTCAGCATCTCGATCGGTGGATAGAGATCGAGCTCCTTCGCCACCGGCATATTGATGATCAACGAGAATCGTTTGAGAGTTTCGATGGGTATCTGCGCCGGTGGCAGGCCTTGGCGCAGGATCTTCACAGCTTTCGAGGCCGCGAGCTGGCCAACGGAGTAGTAGCGGGTCACGAGCCCGACCAGTGCCCCGCCTTCCCGGATGGCGAGTTCGGCAGCACCGAATGTCGGAAGCTTCTCCTTCAAAGCGGCCGGAACCACGCGCTTGTATTGGGTGCCGAGAAAAGTGTCCGGCAGGAGATAGAGCCAGTTGGCGCCGGCCCCTTTGATATCCGCTATCAACTCCTCGATGCCGTCCGCGATTGGGCGGCCGGCGGAATCCACACGGAACTGGCGCGGGATGAGCTCGAACTTCATTGACTGCTGCAGGGATTTTACTTCGTCGACGATCACGACCGAGTTCTGCTCGGTCTCCGTGTAGAGCACACCGAGTTTTTCGATCGGGCGGTACGAGCTCATGGCCCTGAGCTGGATCGCCGTGGGCACCACATGCACCGCGCCTGTCACATTGCGGCGGGGCTCGGCAAGGCTCGGTACGATCCCGGCGTTGACGGGTGCGGCGACGAGCGTGAAGACAATCGGCGTATCACTTATATAAGCGGCCTTGTCAGCAGCGTCATAGCGCCCGGCCACGCCCAGGGTCACCGGCGTACCCCAGGTGTAGACGAGATCCGGCTTCAGCTGCCGTATCTCTTCCACGAAATTGCTGAGCTTCGCCTGGCCCCGATCGGCATCTCGCTCGATGAAAGATGCTTCGACGCGGTTGGCAGCGAGATAGTCGTCAAAGCCATCCTCGACCTCGGTGCGGCCGCGATAGGTGATGCGGTAAATCTTGAACGGCCCGTTCCGTGCCTGGGCTAAGGCGTGGCGGGTCGCCAGAGCGGCCGTCCCGCCGGCAGCGAACTGGAGAAACGAACGACGACGCATCACACCCCCTCCACCCGCCTCTTATTCAGCCTGCACGACCGACGTATGACGCGACAATCGCCAGTAGACAAACATGGCGATAAACACAGCCGAAGCGAAGGCCATGCCGAGCCCGATGGTCACCACGGCTGAGGTAAACCCATACCGCCCCAGGAGGAAGCCCGCAAATGCGGGACCAAGGGCGTTACCCGTGCGCTCGACGAGACGGAAGATACCATAAAGTGAGCTCTCACTGATATCGTTTGAGAGTTCACGGCCGAACTCGCCCACCAGTGCCGATTGTGGCGCGATGCTGATGGCCTGCCCGATCCCGAATAGACCAAGCATCACGGCAAGAACAAGCGGCTCCTCCGGGCTGATCAGCACACTGAGGCCGGAGAAACCGGCCACGATTCCGCCAAACGCCACGAACGGCGCGCGTTGATTGAGCCGGCTCGCAAGTGCGGCGAAAGCCGGCACCAGGATGACCATCGCAATCGGATAGACCATCAGCAGCCGCCCAGTCGCCGCCTGCCCTGCCCCGAGCGCCTGCATCTGCAGAGGCACGAGAAAGAAGCAGTAGGCGACGAGGATGATCTTCGCGGGAAGCGCGCAGAGAAAGAACAGGCAGGCCAGCGGCGGCGAGGAGAGGATAGGGCCAAAGTCGCGCCACCGGATGGTCGGCCCCTTGGGGGGAGACCGGTGCTCATCGCTGCTACCGCCCGGCATTGCGAGGAGGGCGAGAATGAGGCTGGCGCCAGCCACCATTCCAGCGATAACGAATGTCGCGCGTATGCCGAGACGATCGGCCAACATGCCACCGATTGGCGGGCCACAAAGGCCTGCGACGAGGATGGCTCCGATGAACATGGCCATTCCGCTCGCCCGCTGGCGCAGGTTCGTATGGTCGATCACGAAGCCCTGCGCGCTCACGAACACGGCCGCGAAGCCGAACCCTGATACCATGCGCGCGAGGGTGAGCGTGATGAGATCCGTTGCCATCGCCGAGCCCACGTAACCGACCAGGCCGAGGGCAGCACCGATGATGAGGCTGGCGCGCCGGCCGAGCCTGTCCGTCACACCGCCGAGGATGGGCTGGGACAACGCGACAACAGCAAGAAACGCCACCATCGGAAGGCTGGTGACCATATCGGGCGAAAGCCCGGGGATCGGTGTCGCAAGATCTTTGATGTAAATTGGCAGGAACGGGCGCGTGAGCTCTTCGGCCAACATGAAGATAAAGAGTGGAGCGCGGACCGCGATCACCGAAACCGGTGCCTCGCTGGACCCCTCTCCCAGCTTGAACTCCTTGCGCAGCCCCTCGACAACGGCTTGGCGCAGCGCCTCCCCCTGGGCGGCGAGGCGGGCCACGAGACCGGCATAGCGCGTATGCAGATCAGTGAGCCTCCGATCTATTCGCGCCGCGAGGCGGCCGAATTCACTGCCGCCATCGACAGCCGGATGCAACCGCAAGTCATCCTGGGCAATAGTGTCAAGCCGAGTTTCGACACCCTCGATCGCGCCATAAAGTCCAGCGCCGAAGGCGATATGCATCAATTCGAGCGCGACCAGCGCCGTGACGATCATGATGATGGCGAGATCGATCCAGAGTTCAGACACCACCTTGCGGGCAAAGGCCGGGTCAAGGCCGACCGTCAGCAACGCTGCGCTTGCAGAACCACTACGGACTGCTACCGACAACGCCGAATGTGTGCGATTGAGCCCGAGACCCGCAGGGGGCAGTTCGGCGGGAACCTCTCCCGCCGCATGCAACACTTTCCCGTCCGGGCCACGTAACAGCACATAGGCAATGTCGGGGTTGCTTGCGACGGTTCGCTCCAGGTAGGGATCGACGCCTTGAAGACTGTCCAACGGAATTCCGAGTTCAAGCGCGCGGCCCATCAGGCTCGCGACCGAATCGGCAACAGTCGCCGCCTTCGCTTCGAGCTCCGGTAGCAAGACCTTTTCCGCGCGGCCCGCCGTACGCCAGCTGAAGGCCGCGAGGCCAAGGACCAGCACGAGGACCAGAATGGCCGATAGCTGTATCCGGACGCTTTTCACCGGAGAGGGCCCATTGCGGCGTTATCCTGATGGAATTGGTCGAGCGCAGCGTTTGCCCGTGCGAAGGGATCGGCTTTGCCCTGGACCTCGACCACGGCGCGGGCTCGGGCCAGGAGATGCCGCAACGCGAGAAAACAGCCGAAGCTGCCTGCGAGGATGGCCGCGAGGCCGATCGGCAGCGCATCCTGCACAGCCGCAGCGCGAATCGTTGCCAAGCCCCGCGCGACGGCGGCACCATCGAAGCGGATCGCAACGTTGCCGACGGGGGCACCAAAATCGTTGACGAGGGGCTGATCGAATCGAAATGCCTGCTTGTCCTCGGCACGGCCGTCCGGGTGTCCGGCGCGAGCGGGGCTGCTGCTGAACAGCACCATCCCATCGACGTCGCTGACGTCGATCGAGATAGTCAGGGGGTCCGCCATGGCTTGGCGAGCGAGCAGCGCCGGCAGGGTCATCTGTTCGGGCAGGCGCAGGCCCAGCGCGAGCGCGCTGTTGATATCATTCGCGATATCCTGCGCCACCATCGCCATCCGAGAACGGATAAGGTCACGGTATGCCGTACTCACTCCGGAAATTGTCATGAAGGCCGCCAGCGCCATGGCGAGCCCAATGATGATCGCAAACAGCGGCAAAGTCCGAAGCGATAGCCTGATCATCCCGTGCCCCCCGGCACCGCTCATCCACGCCAAGCCGGCGTCTGCACTGTAGCGCCGAACCGTTCCCTCGAGAGAGATAGCACAGGCGCAAGAAATCAACGGTAAATATAGCGCATGCGGTGACAGTGGCGAACAGTTCCGATACCTTCTGCTTCATCTGCATCTTGCCTGATCTGCCAATTGTGTCGCCCCGCGCATGTCCCCCGCTGTCAGAACGATTCTGGCCCTCCTCGGCCTCACCGGCGCCGGAATTCTTCTGGCGAGTGCCCTTATATTCGGCGGGCTGGACCGGCTGCGGCTCAGGGTCGTCGAGGCCAACATCGACTTCGTCCTGACGCAGTTGCGCGATTCCATCGAAGCCAATGTTAGCTTGGGTATTCCATTGCAGGATCTTCGCGTCGTGCAGGATCTCCTCGAGCGGTCGCGCATTGGCAACTCCGGCCTTCTTGCGGTGGAGGTTTTTTCACCCGCCGGAATTTCCCTGTTCAATACGGATCGCGGGAGCATTGGTGAGGAAATCACCTCGACCTGGCGAGAAGGGGTGCGCCACGCCGGTAACGCCGACCGCTGGCGCGTGGAAGAATTCGGCAATCTGATAGTCGGCCAGGCTATCCGCAATGATTTCGGTGAACCCGTGGGCTATGTGGCGGTGACGGTTGCGGGGCCGATGGAGCAGTCTCCGATCGCCTCGATTATGGTCGCCAGCGGTTGGCGCCTTGCCGTTGTGCTGCCGTTATGCCTGATCGGCGTAGGTCTCGTCGTCTGGATCACCCTGCGATGGCGTTCTCGTGAGATCATGGACGTGACCGCACGCTTGGTGGAACAGGCGCAACCGGCCCTGCCTGAGCCGTCTGCTAACACAAATCTGGTGCGCCTCGCGGACCAGGTCGGCCTTGCCGTCGATACAGCGGTGAAGCAACTCGATCAGACGACGACCGCCGTGTTGAAGCTCGATGACGATGGCATGAAGGATAGCTTGCGCGATGCTGCGGCTTGAGGCGCGGTCCCTGCGCGATCGACTGGCAGCGATCATCATTGCGCTCGCCGTTGCCACGGCCATCGCGGCGGGCGGTTGGCGCGTCCTGGATGCAGCGTGGACGGAAAGCGCCCCGGCGCTCGAGGAGGCAACGCGGCTGGGTGCGGAAGCCGTTGGGCGCGCGCTGAGCGGTCAGATCGAGCACGCGCTCTCTCTCGGCATTCCGCTCGATAAGCTGGTCCGTGTCGAAGACTATCTCAAGACGGTGGTCGCCTCCGCGCCGCAGGTCGACGCCGTTGCATTGCTCGACGACAGCGGCCGTCCCGTTTTTGCGACACGAGAGGGCGTGGCGGGCCTCACCTTCGCGGTCAATGGCGGCGGGCAGCGTGCGACGCTCGTGCTGTCCATGGAATCGCCCTTTCTGAGCGCTGCCACGGTCCGGCTGGAAATGCTTATTGGAGCAGCCGCCATTCTCGGCGGCATGATCGCGTTTCTGATCGCCAGCCTCTTTCTTGAAATGCACCTCGCACCGGCGCGAGCGAGGCTTGGCTTCGCGCTTGCCCGCGCGGCGCGCGGGGATTTCGCGATCACGATCGCCACGACCGGACGTGGCCGCACGAGCGCAGCTTTCCGAGCGCTCGCCCAACGAATCGAGCCTGTGCATGCCGCGGCACGACGCCTCGCGGATGCTGTGGCCACCGTTCGCGCCATCGACTTCGATGGGAGCCTTAGCAAGCGGCTCGAGCCGCTGCTCGCGTCGGTAGCCGAAACGCGCGGTCTTGCCGACATAGACCCTGGTGAAACAGCGCGCTCGACCGTCCCTGGCCTCGCTGCCGTCTGCAGCCGGGCGCTCCTTCTCATTTCTCTTTACGCAGGAGCCCTACCGCTGATCGCCAATTTCGCGATCGACCGTGGCTCGAACGTGATCCCCACGCCCTGGTGGCCTGTTTCCCCCCTTGTCGCTGAAGGCCTAGCAGTCCTCGCCGCCGTGTTGATCGCCCAACGCTGCTCGTCCAACGTCAGCCGCATTCTCAGCGCTGCAGGCGTCGCACTCGCCGGGATCGCCTATGCCGCGGTCTTCTGGTGCAGGTCCTATGAGCTTTTCGTCGGGCTCAGGATTTGCGCCGGCCTTGGCCTCGGCCTCGCTCTTACCCCGCTGCTACGGGATCCACGCCTCAGCGCACATCCACGTGCTCTCATTGCGCTCATGGGCGTTGCTTGCGTCGCGGTAGGCCCCCTGTTGGGGGGGCTGGTCGCGGAGGCGATCGGTCGAAGAGGGGCATTCTTGCTGCTCGGCCTCGCTTTATTGGCCACCGTGCCAATCGCGGCAGCACTGCCGTCTGCCGCCGCATCGGCCGTGGCGCCTCGGCTGAATCGTTCCGCCGCGGCCGCGTGGCTTCTCGTCCCTCTCATGCTCGTGCCGCTCAGCGCGCTCGTTCTCGTCATCATCCCTGCGGGCCCCGGTTTCGACAATTACGCTGAGGGCGCGGGGCTCGTTGTCGTCGCTGGCCTTGCCATGGTACTCGGGCCGGTGATGGCCACTACAGCTGCCAGCTTACTGGTCGCCCTGTCAGGAGCATTATGGTTGTTGCCACTGGCCGGCGTGCACCTTCCGGGAGCTTGGCTTTGGCCGGTTTGCTGCGTGCTACTCGGCATTGGCGTCGGGAGCCTCTTGAAGAGCCGCGCATCTTCCGTGCTGAAACATGTTCCGGCAGTCGTTGCAGGGCTGGTCCTTGGCGTTGCGGTCGCTCCCTTGGCGGGGGCTATTGGTTTCGCGACGATGAGCGTTATGTTGCCCATCGGCCTGCTTGTCCTTGCCGCAAACCTGGCCGCTAACCTTGCCGCCACATCGTTCGCGCGCGATGAAGGCTCCGCGCGATGAGGTGGCGCTCATGTTTCTGAGAACCCGCGTTGCGCTTCTTGTCTCGATCGTTCTCGTCATCGCGATCGGCGCGGTCGTCTTGCTCGGTCTGCAACGCGAGAATCTCGCAGCGCGGCCCTATACGACGATTGCGATCACGGGACAGGACGCGCTGTGGCGTGAGATTCTCGCGTCGCAGACCGATGAACTCACCGACATAGTAAGCACAATTGCTGGAGACGAGCGTCTGCAAGCCGCTTTGCTCGCCGGCGACCTGCCGCGCGTTCGCTCTCTCCTCTTCAACTTCGCGAGCCTCGATCCGACGTCCGAAGATCAGACCGAGTTGCAAATCATCGACCGTCAGGGCCGGGTGGTAGCGACGAGTTCCCTTGTGCCGGAGCCGCCACGGCTGCTCGACATAAGCACCGTTGAGGCCGTGCTGGATGGACAGCGGCCAGCGGGCATTCGCCAGGTTGGATCAGATCAGTTTCGCGTCCTCGCAACCTCCGTGTTGACCGTGCCCTCGGGTGACCGTTGGGTCATAATCGCAGCGGCTCCCACGACACGCCCACTGCTGCGCTTTTCGACCGCGATGGGTGGCGAAGCGTTCATGCTGTCGACGCGGGGACGGCTGATCGACGGCACCAATGTGGACCTCTGGCGCCGCCTTGCCCTGGAACTGCCACAGCGTACGGCGACCGTCACGCAAGCAGAGCTCAATGACCGCCTGTTCGCTGTCACCGCTGTGCCGCTCACGGACCTTTCAGCCGGCTTTGCGGGACTGCTCGTGGTCGTCCAGGACGCAACTGCAAGCTTGAGCGCGGTGCGCATGCTGACACGGCTTGGTCTCGTCATGGCAGCTTGCGTGCTCCTGCTCACTCTAGCTGGCTTCTATCTCTACCTGCGCCGTAGCTTCGCCCCGCTGGAACAGGCTGTCGACGTGCTTGACGCGCTCGGCCGCGGCGATACCTCGGTTCGGCTGGGCGGCGGTGGAAATGACGAGATCGGGCGCATCGCACGCGCGGTGGCGGAACTGCGCCGCAGCCTCGTCACGCTGGACCAGACCCGGCGGCAGCGTGAGCTTCAACGCCGCAGGCAGGAGCGTTTTGTCCGCCGGCAAATGGAAGAACTGGCTGGCACGCTGGAACCTGGCGCGCGCGAGGAGGTTCTCGGTGATCTTGGCCGCATTGTCGCCGCAACATCCACCACGGGCAACACCGCCGGACAATCAACCGACCCGATCGCGCAGCTCATCCGCCATGATGATCAGCTCGGGCCGCTGGCGGCGGTGCTGCAGCAGATGTCAGGGCGCGTCGTCGAACAGCACCGGCGGCTCTCCGAGCTGGTCGCTCGTCTCCGCGAGGCCTTGGTGCGCGAGACACAGCTTGCAACCTTGCAGCAGGAACTCGCGATCGCCCATGACCTGCAGCAGTCAGTCATTCCCGACGATTTTCCCGACCGTCCGCATTTTTCGATTTCGGGATTCATGGAATCGGCACGCGAGGTCGGCGGAGACTTTTACGACTTCTTCGAACGCGCAGATGGCAAACTTGTCTTCGTGATCGCGGACGTATCAGGCAAGGGTATCCCCGCCGCGTTCTTCATGGCGATCTCCCGGACCTTGCTGAAGGCAATTGCGCTGTTTGAAAATGACCCCGGCGTCTGCGTCCGCCAGCTCAATGAGCTCCTCGCCGCCGACAACGATCAGATGATGTTCGTCACCTTGTTCTTCGGCGTCCTCGATCCGGACACGGGCCATCTGGACTATGTCAATGCCGGACATGGGCCGCCGGTGCGCGTGAGCGCCGCCGGCGCCATCTCGATGTTGCCGATCACCGACGACATGGCTGTCGCCATCATGGAGTCCGTTCCGTTCACGACACGCTCAGTTGACCTCGCACCAGGAGATACGCTCGTTCTCTACACGGATGGCGTGACCGAGGCCTTCAATGCCGTCGGCGAGCAATATGGTGAGCAACGCCTTCTCGACATTCTAGCCGAGGTGCCCGCCGAGGCCGAGGCCGGTGCTTTCTCGTCTGCGGTCGCTCAAGATGTGGCAACGTTCGAGGCGGGCTGCGACCGCTCGGACGACATTACGCTGGTCGTGCTGCGCTATAAGGGCGAGCCGGCCGTGGCCCACGCAGCTCAGCGAACGGCCCACGCCCTGTAGCGACCACGGCCCGTCACTTCTTTCAACGTGGGGCTCAACGCACCGATCAGGTCGAGCGCTCCTCTCGCGGTCACCTTAAGCTCTTTGGCAACGAGCTGTGGCGTGACGAGCGGCTTTGCGAGCACCAGGTCGACAAGACCAGGCAAGCGTGAATGAGAGCGCCGGTTTGTCAGAAACCGCTCGAGTTGCGTGCGCGCAAGCATCAGCCTGTCATGCTCCTCCAAACCCGCGACGGCTGCCGCCTTGATCGCGTTGAGCATGGCGACCTTTGGCGGCGCCATCGTATAGCCGTGCAATGTGGAGCCGCCCTTGGCCCGACGCGACTCCCGCAGGCCCAAACTGACACAGGCCAGATGGTGCTGGGTCTTGCCGCCGGCACGCAAGACCGCAGCCACCAGGAGAGGTCCGAGCCAAGACATGGTCTGCAAGGGTGCGAGATCGACCCAGGCTTCCCAGGCGTCGAGCGCCGCAAGAAGAGCCGGTTGCTCCAGATTGATAGTCTCCCGCCAGCGCGCAAGCAGCTCGTCATCGTTCCGCTCGGAATCATAAAGTCCAAGATCTGCCAGGCCGGAAAGTCGTCCTCGCGAGGGCAAACGTGCGTTCGCTATCGTCCTGTTGGATCGTGCCAGAAGCGCGTCGATCTCCGCGAAAGCACGCTCAGTCTCACGTTCTGGTTCGGCGCCGGCAAATTCCTCCAGCCTTTGCGAGGATTCGGCGGCTTCATCATCAAGCCACGACGCGTTGCGGCCGCTCAAGGCGTTGAGGCCGGCCGAACTCAGGGCCCAGCCTGGCGGATGGCTGGCGATGCTGCGATGAGCCCTCAACACCGCCGAGGCGCGCGTCAGCTCATGGGTCGGCGTGCGAATGTCCATCGCCGCATCGTTCAGCACAAGATCCTCGAGATGAACAAGATCCCCCACGATCCAGCGTGCCGCGCAGGCTTCATGGAAGTGGCTGCGGCTGATCCAGGCTTCACGGACTGGGCTCGCACGCAGGCGCTCGTCGAGACGTGCGACCGCATCCTCAGCCAGGAGGAGCGGACCAATAAGGCTCTCTGACGGAGCCGCCACATTACGCTCGCGAATCATGCTCATTTCTCAGTATTTTGCACGATCGTCGCGATCACGTCAGCATGGTGACGGCGAGCGGGCACGCAAGTACTGGAAATGGCGCTCAGTCGAATGGGCCTTTCAGCTGCGCTGAGGCCCAGCTATCGGGGGCTATAACCCACGGGAATCTTTTCGAATCGATTCGCGACAGAGATTATCGTGGGGATTCCGCGTATACTTTCCGCAGCGTCGCGGCACACCACGTTGGATTGTTCCGGGAAAGGGCCGGAGGGCTGATGTACGCTTTGCATTAAGAGGCATCAATTCTTTCTCGATGCCTCCCGTGCACAGACTCGCTGCATCAGCGATCAGCGCTGCATGACACGGCGCAATCCAGCCATGCGGTCGATGATGACCATGGCCACCCCAGAAATAAGGATCAGCGAGCTGGCAAGCGCCGCCCCAACCGCATCATACTGAAACTTGATATAGGAAAACAGCTCAACCGGAAGGGGGGTCCAGCCCGGCGGCGCCAGGAAGACCGAAATGGGAAAGTCGTTCCAGGAGAGCACGAAGCATAGCACGAAGCTAGAAATGAGACCGGTCTTGATGACAGGCAAGGTAATAGAAATCATCGTGCGCAGCGGCCCGGCTCCCACGTTTCGCGCCGCTTCTTCGAGCGACGTATCAAAGTTCTGCATGCTCGCCGTCAGAATGCGAACAGCGAAAGGCAGAACATGAATGGAATGCCCTATGACGAGTGCTGGAATGCCTGCACCGACGCCCAGCCGCGCGAAAAATACATAGAGCGCCAAGCTGAATATTGTCGTCGGTATCAACAGCGGCGACATGATGAGGAGATTGATGAACGCCTTACCCCTGAAATTATAGCGCACCATCCCGAGCACGGCCAAAAATGCCAGAGCATTGGCAATAACCGATGCTGCGAGACCAAGCGACAGGCTAACTCCCATGGCGCGCACGAAGGTGTCTGACGTCCATGCGGCCCGAAACCACTCCAGCGTGAAGCCTGAGGGTGGCAGAATGAACTCCCTCGGATTCACCGAGACGAGCAGAGTAATGAGGATAGGAAAGAACAGGAACGCCATCGCGACATAAGTGAAGACGCGAAGGGCAAGCGTCCCCATGTCCGGCATGCGTGTCGACGAGGCCCTCATCGTTTGACCTCCAACCGGTTGAGAATGAGCTTGCCGAATACGAAGGCCATGCCCGTGAGAATGGTCGCATTGGCCGCGATCATGATCACCGAGAGGCTGGACGCAAAGGGCAAATCGTTGTTGAGCAGCGCCTCGCGATAGATCACAAGGCCGATCATCTGCGTGTCGTTGGCACCGACCATCAAAGGTACCGCGAAAGCCGAGAAATTCAGGGTGAACACAATCACGAGGCCGGCATAAAGCCCCGGCAGCGTGAGTGGAAACGTTATGCTCCAGAACGCCTTCCAACGATTGGCCCCGACATTCCGTGCGGCCTCGACGAATGACGGATTGAGGCGCTCGATAGAATCGAGCAACGACAGCACGATATACGGCATGCCGATATAGACGAGCAGAATGATGACACCCTTCAGATCCCACATATATCGCACTGGTTCGTCATAGACTCGCAGGGCGATCATCAATGAATTCAGAAGACCACCACCGCGGAAGATCACGATCCAGCCATAGACGAGCGTGACAAGTCCTATCAGGAGCGGCGAAAGCACCATCGTCACAAGCACGCTGCGCTGAAGGCCCCGCGTCTGAGCGATATAGAGAGCGACGGGATAGCCAAGCAGCACGGAGATCAAGGTCGTGATCACCGCGATGCGGATTGAAAACCACAAGGTATTGATGAGATACCAACTTGACCCGAGAAAGCGGGTGTAGTTCTCGAAAGTGAACGCCGACACCATATAGGCGCCGTCGACCGTCTGGTTGAAGCTGGTGCGGACCACCCACAGCAGCGGGAGCACCACGAATATGGTGAGCGCAATAACCGCGGGAGCAAGGAGAGTAACGGCGCCGCGGGATTTCATGACAGCTGCCGGGCCTGTGCATCGATCAGCCGAAAATGGTGTGGTTCGATCGCCAGCCACACATTCTCACCGATCTCAGCAGCGCGATTGACATTGTGAGTTTCGATATACAAGCTCTCGCCACTTTCGAGCTGAGCCGTATAACGGATCGTCGGGCCGAAATACTCCACAAAATCGATCCGGGCCTTTAAAACGTTGGGGCCCTCCTGCGGCGCAGCCAGAATGCGAACCCGCTCCGGACGCAGGAGCACGCGCACCTCGGCGCCTTTCGCCACCTGGATCTGACGACCAACGTGCAGCACCAGCGACGATCCCACACGCACGGTGGCGATGCCGTCGGCGGTCTCAGCCACCTTCCCGTTGAAGAAATTCGTGGTGCCGACAAAGTCGGCGACGAATTCAGACTGTGGGTCCTCATAGACCTCGAACGGGCGGGCGATACGGGCGATTTCGCCACCACTCATGATGACGACGCGGTCGGACATGGACAGCGCCTCCTCCTGGTCATGAGTCACATATAGCGTCGTCATGTTGAGGCGCTTCTGGAGCTGCTTGAGTTCACGTCGCATGGCGACACGCAGAGCTCTGTCGAGATTGCTCAACGGCTCGTCCATGAGAAGCAGCTGTGGCTCAAGTGCCAGCGCGCGTGCCAGCGCGACACGCTGCTGCTGGCCACCGGAGAGTTGGCGCGGCAGGCGGTCCTCGTAGCCGGCGAGCCCCGTAACAGCAAGGGACTCCTCGATCTTGCGCTTGATGGAAGCCTTGTCGCGCTTCCGTAGCTTCAGGCCAAAAGCGACATTCTCAGCGACCGTCATATGGGGCCAGAGCGCATAGTTCTGAAAGACGAAGCCGACCTCGCGTTTCTCCGGCGGCAAATGCGTAACATCCCGGCCGTTCACCCGAATCGAGCCGTCGGACGCCATGATGAAACCGGCGATCATGCGCAATGTCGTTGTTTTGCCGCAGCCGCTCGGGCCCAACAGCGAGACAAACTCGCCATGATGGACGTCAAACGACACGTTATTCACGGCCGCGACCTGGCCATAGCGCTTGTAGACGCTCTCAACCTGGATGGCTTTGTCGGCGACACTCTTCATTTCAAAACGCTCTCCAGGATACATCTGGCATTCACCATGCGCCGCGACCGCAGCCGGTGGCATCGCCGCCACGCTGCAAGGGTTGTTCAGCATAGGGGTAAAGCGACCCAGCCGGGTGGCCGTTCACCACCCGGCTGACCCGCATCAGGATCTCACTTGCTTGTCATTTTGTTGAGTTCGTTCTGCCACTTCGCCTTGTTGGCGGTGATCTTCTCCTGGTCCGGGAGGAAGAGACGCTTGAACTGCTCGTTCTGAACAAGGAGATCCTTGTAGACGAAGTCCGCAGGAATAGTGACGTTCTGAACAGTCGGCGCATAAAGATTACGCGTCGCGAAAGCAAGCTGCACTTCGGGGCTCAGAATATAATTGACAAAGGCCTGTGCCTTCTCCGGATTCTTCGCCGCCTTGGTGATGTTCACGCTGGTGATCAGCGGGAACGTTCCCTCCTCCGGTCGTGCGAACTTGACGTTTTTGGCGCCCTTCTCAAGAAGTTCTTTCATGCGCCCAGTCGCTAGCATGCCAAGCCAAGCGTCTTCAGTCTGGAACAGCGAGACCATCTGGCTTTCCACATCGAGCGAGCCGATGAGATTGCCGCTTTTCACCAACGCAGCCATCTTGTCGAGCCCAGGCTGGATGTTGTCTATGCTGCCGCCGTTCTTCTGGGCCTGTAATACCGTGAGGCTGAGCGTCGGTATATGTTCAAAGCCGTAGATGACTACATGGTTCTTGTAGTCCGGCTTCCACATCTCGTCCCAAGACGTCGGCGCCGCCTTCACCTTGTCCGTGTTGTAGGCGAGCACATAATCACCGACATTGGCGAAAACGGTATAGGGAGAATATACGGCGTTGCTATAGAGATTGGCCATGTTCGGGATCTTGCTCTTGTCGAGCTCCATCCACAGGCCCTCTTTCTCACCGGCGATCGAATTCAGGAGGGTGTTGGTTGCGACATCAACCTGGCCGAGACGCGATTTGACGAGATGGTCGGGGCTCGCGCCAACCACCCATTCAATTTTGCACTTCTCGGCTTCCTCGAAGGCTTTGGCGACGGACTCGTAAGTCTTCTGGTAGCTGCCACCCCAGGTCGTGACGCGCAGGGTGCAATCCTGTGCGAACACCGGCGACGCAATTACACCAAGAGCTCCCGCGAGGAGCAACGCTGACATTGATTTCTTCATGTCCAAATCCCCTTTGGATTGCGATGGGCCGTCTCGGTCCCGGTTACGTAAGCCTCTCTTCTGCCGGAGAGATTGAATGGCCGACAACTGATCTACCGAGGTATGCCGCCCCTCTGGCACATGATCAGTGTTTTGCCGCGCGGCGATTTCTGAGATCGGTGAGGGAATACCGTGAGTGGATCGCCTCCTGGTCGATGCACATTTCAATAAGCGCCGGCTTGCCAGCCTCAAGGCAACGCTCGAACGCCGGGGCGAAATCCTCGGTCGTCGTCACGCGTTCCGCGTGCGCGCCATAGGCTTTCGCCAGCGTGTAGAAATCCGGATTGACGAGCTGCGTGCCATTGACCCGCCCCTCCAGCCTATTCTCCTCATGAATACGGATAGTCCCGTACATATTATTGTTGAAAAGGACTACGATAATATTGGCGCCATACTGGACTGCGGTCGCCAGCTCTTCCGAACTCATCTGATAGCAGCCGTCCCCGACGAAATCGACGACAACACGCTCGGGATACAGCAGCTTGGCCGATATCGCCGCAGGAAGGCTGTAACCCATGGAGCCGCTGATCGGGCCGAGTTGGGTATGCAGCCGGTAATGCGCGAAATAGCGCTGGCTCCAGGTTGCATAGGCGCCCACGCCGTTGGTGACGATGGCGTCATCTGGCAGTCGCTGGCGCAGCCATTTCATGATCTGCGGCAGGTCGATGGCACCGGGGCACGGTCCCGGCCGGGTTTCGATCTCGAAGGTCTCGCGCAGCGCGGCAGTCCAGCCGGCCCAAGCGCGGTCGGCGACAGGGGCATGGGCGGCGAGCGCAGCCGCGAAGCCGTCGTTGTCGGCGAGCATGGCGAGATCGACCTGAAACACACGATTCAGCTCTGCGAAGCTGCTCGTGACATGCACGACCTTTTGCTTAGGAACCGGAATGTTGAAAAGAGTAAATCCCTCCATATATCCGGCGCCGATCGTATTCACGTCGCTCAGCGAGTCGTTGCACATGATGACGAAGTCGGCGTTCTTGATATGGGCCAACAAGGCCGGATTGGCGCCGATGCCGATTTCTCCAACGTAATTTGGCAGACGGTGATCGATGATATCCCGGCGGCGGAATGTGGTGACAACCGGCAGATTGTTCTGTTTCGCGAAGGCCTGCATATTGTCCCGGGCCTCCTCGGTCCATCCCGAGCCGCCTACGATGAGAAGGGGCCGCTCTGCCTCGGCCAGCATGCCGAAAATGGTCTCGAGCTGTTCAGGTGATGGATTTCCGGCGGACGCAGGCACGCTGGCCTTGCCGGGTGGCACCGCCGCCTCTTCCTCCAGCACATCTTCCGGAATGACAAGCACAACCGGCCCCATACGACCCGTCATCGCCGTCTGGTAAGCGCGCTGGATAAACTCAGGAATGCGCGCCGGGTCGTCAATCTGGGCAACCCATTTTGTCATCGGCGCGAACATCGTGCGGAAATCGTAGGCCATGAAGGCCTCGCGCTCCATCAACGCCCGCTTGACCTGCCCGACGATGAGGATCATCGGGGAGGAATCCTGATAAGCGGTGTGGACCGCGTTCACTGCATTGGTCGCCCCAGGGCTGCGTGTGACAAAGGCAATCCCCGGTCGGCCTGTCAGCTTGCCATAGGCTTCCGCCATCTGCGCCGCGCCGTTTTCATGACGACAACTGATGGCCCGGATGTCGGGGTGACGGACGCCGAGCGCATCGAGCGCGCAGAGGAAGCTCTCTCCCGGAACATGATAGACGATATCCGTCCCGTTAAGCTGCAGCTCATCGGCCAGGATCTCACTGCCCTTGCGCTTCTCGACCATCTCTACGCGTCCCTGCACCAGACTTCTCGGGAAGAGGCGAGCACCAGAGCACTCGCCGGGGTGACTTCATCAGCCGATGACGAAGGGATTCTCTATTTCCTCAGCGGTTGATAGCCAAACCGCCTTGGTCTGCAGATATTCCTTGATGCCTTCGATGCCGTTCTCGCGGCCGATGCCGCTCTTCTTATAGCCACCGAAAGGCGTGGTGTAGGAAATGTCACGATAGGTGTTCACCCACACGCTGCCCGCTTCGAGCATCTCCGACATGCGAAGGGCCTGGCGCATATTGGCCGTCCAGACACCGGCGGCGAGGCCGAATTCACTGTCATTGGCAATCTCAACGGCCTCCTCCATCTCGTCGAAGATGATGGTGGAGAGAACCGGACCGAAAACTTCCTCGCGGGCAATACGCATCTGATTGTTGACGCCGGTGAAGATGGTCGGCTCGATGAAGAAACCTTCTGCACATTCGGGGATATCAGGGCGCTTGCCGCCCAGCACCAGCTCTGCGCCCTCCTGGCGCGCAACATCAATGTAGCCGAGCACCTTGTCATACTGCATGCGGTTGGCGATCGGGCCGATCTGGGTGGTGACCTCGCGCGGATTGCCAATGCGGGCGGATTTCGAGAACGCCGCGAGCTTTTCCACGAACTGATCGTGGATCGCGCGCTGGATGAGCAGCCTGGAACCTGCGATGCAAGTTTGCCCGACGGCGCCGAAAATACCGCCCACGACACCCCGCACGGCATTGTCGATGTCGGCGTCGCTGAAGACGATGTTGGGCGACTTGCCGCCCAGCTCAAGGCTTGCGCGCTTCACATCCTTCGCCGCGAGCGAGTAGAGATAAGCGCCGGTCGCAGTCGAACCAGTAAAGCCAAGATGCCGTGTGAGTGGATGCGTGACGAGCGGCTCGCCCGCCTCCTTGCCGTAGCCTGTTACCACATTGATCACCCCCGGCGGGAAGCCGGCAGCCTCCACCAGCTCCATCAGCTTGAGAGCCGTGGCGGAGGTGTACTCGGCGGGTTTCATGACTAGGGTGTTCCCGGCCGCAAGCGCGGGCGCCGCTTTCAACGAAAACAAGAGAAGCGGCGCGTTCCAGGGCACGATGCCGACGCAGACGCCGAGCGGCTCGGGACGGGAGAAGCTCAGCGCCGGCTTGTCGCAGGGGTGGACCACACCTTCGATTTTGTCGGCAAGGCCCGCATAGTAGTAGAACCATTTCGGAAGATACCGGATCTGATGCTGCATCTCGGCGAGCAGACGACCGTTGTCGCGCACCTCGATCTCCGCGAGCGCATCCGCATGCTCCTCGATGAGCTGGCCGAGACGATAGATCAGCTTGCCACGCTCGGAGGGGTGCATCCGGCTCCACGGCCCTTCCTTAAAGGCCTTATGAGCAGCCCGGATGGCCCGGTCCGCGTCGGCGGCGCCGCCACGGGCGACCATCGCCCATGGGCGTGCCGTGAACGGATCCACGGTCTCGAAATACTCTCCCGACGCCGGCTCCACCCATTCGCCGCCGATATACATCTTCAACTTCGGCAGCTCACCGGTCTGCGATGTCATCCTGAACTCTCCCATTACCCTCTACAGGCGGCGACAAAGGCGCCTGGCCGCTCACCGGCAGCGCCGGCGTGCTGAAATTCGATAGCTTCGCGACCATTCTGATATCTGTTTCGATGATAGTGATATCATTGGAAACATCGTGTCAACCCGAGTTTCGCGCAAATCTCGTGCTGTCGTAGGGTGGACATTCCACATATTGGCGGTCTATCGTGCAAATAGTGATATCATTTTATCGCGCTGGAGGGCGCATGAGCGAACAGCCGCCCGGTACGCAACCTCTTTACGGCCAGATCAAAACCGTGATCGCCAAGCGCATCCGTGCGGCTGAATGGCCTGCGGATTTTCAGGTTCCGCGTGAGGAGGATCTTGCCGAAGAGTTCGGGGCGTCGCGGCTGACGGTGCGGCGGGCCCTTCGCGAGCTGCAGATGGAAGGTTTGCTGGTTCGCGTGCAGGGCCGCGGCACCTTCGTCATCGGACCACACATGCAATGCGCGATCTTCGAACTGCCCGACGTGTCGGAAGAGATCGAGGATGGCGGCGGGATCCACCAAAGTGAAGTGATATCATTATGTGCTCTTCCCGCCGACAGCGCGCTCGCTAACCTTCTCGCCCTGCCGCATGGGGGCGTCGTGTTTCACTCCCGCATCCTGCACAAGGAAGACGGAACGCCGATCCAGCTCGAGGACCGGTTCGTCAACGCGGAGGAAGCCCCCGGATATCTCGACCAGGATTTCACACGCATCACGCCGCACGCCTATCTTCTGCGCGAGACCGAGGTCACCTATGTGGACAATACGATTCGCGCGATCCGCCCCGACGAGGAAAGTCGCATCGCCCTGCATATCGAGGGCAGCCAGCCATGCCTGCTTCTCGATCGTCGCACCTGGCGCGGTGACATCCCCGTCACACGCAGCCGCTTTCTCTATCCCGGCGACCGCTACCGCCTGCGCAGCGCCCATGAGGCGACCTCCAGCAGCGCGCGGCCCCAATCCACATCGTCCACAACGTCAAATCTATCGCCCCGGAGAATTCGATGAGGGATTATATTGCGCGTCTGCGTGAGCGCGGCGAGTTACTTGTCGTCGACAAGGAAATCGACCCGTTTCATGAGCTGGCGGCCGTGACCCACGCGGCTCAGAAGCGCTGGGGCAAGCCCATTCTTTTCAATAAGGTCAAGGGAACGCGCTTCCCGGTCGTCACGAACATCTACGGCTCGCGCGAGCGGCTCGCTGAGGTCATCGGCATCGATGCCAAAGACTTTTGTCGGCAATGGAGTAATCTCGCCAATCTCGGCAAAGGAACTCAGGGCGCCGAGCCGTTTGTTGCCGTGGAAGACAACGATCTCGTCGAGTGCAAGCTCTCCGATCTTCCCTTGATCACCTATTCGGACAGGGATGCGGCGCCCTACTTCACCTCAGCGATGTTCATCGCCAAGGATCCAGAGACCGGCGTCGGCAATCTCTCCTATCATCGCTCCATGTATGTCAGCGACGACGAGCTGCGCTGCCGTCTCGCCCCGCGCCATCACCTCACTATCTATCACGAGAAAGCGGAGAAGATGGGCAAGCCGCTGGAAGCGGCGATGCTCATCGGCGCGCCGGCGACATCCTTTCTCACGGCGGCGGCTCCCCTGCCCTATGACGTCGATGAGCTGGAGGTCGCCGCGCGCCTCAAAGGCGCCCCGATCGCCATGCGCAAATGCAAGCACATCGATCTCGAGGTCCCTGCGGAGACCGAAATCGTCATCGAAGGGCGTTTCCTGCCGAACGAGCGCCGCCCCGAGGGTCCCTTCGGCGAGTTCATGGGCTATTATGTGCCAGAGGGTCCCAACGCGGTGTTCGAGGTGCTCGGTGTCACCGTGCGCCGCGATGCTGTTTTCCACAGCATCCTGTGCGGATCCGCGGAGGAGGTCCTGACGCTCGAATTGTCAGTCTCGGCGAATATCTACCAGCGCCTGAGTGCCGCGCTGCCCGGGATCCTCGACGTCACCTGCCAGCCCTTCGTGACGCATGCGATCATCAAGATCGATCCACAGTTCGAGGGACATGCCCGCCAGGTCATGCTCGCGACCATCGGCGCCGAGCCGATCTGGGCCAAGGTTATCACCGTCGTCGACGAGGATGTGAACATTTATGACATGGACGATGTGATGTGGGCGATCTTGACGCGGTGCCGCCCGGACAAGGACATGCTCATCATCCCGGAGACCCCCTCCTTCTATCGTGACGAGGCCAAGGACCATTGGGGTCGCCTCCTGATCGACGCCACCAAGCCCTTCCACCGGCGCGAGGAATTCGAGCGCAAGAAGATTAGGCTTGCCGACACGGTCAATCTGGCGGACTGGTTTCCGAACGCCTGATGGGACATGAAATGACAGGGGCAGAACCACAACGCATCATCGTCGGGATCAGCGGCGCATCGGGGGCCATCTATGGTGTCCGCGCCCTAGATCTGTTGCAGGCGGCCGGGGTGGAAACGCATCTTGTCGTCACGCGCTCCGCTCATCTCACGCTATCGCAAGAACTTGGGCTGGCGCCCGCCGCAGTCGCGGAAAAGGCGACGGTCGTGCACAACGTGGCCGATATCGGCGCGTCAATCTCCAGCGGCTCTTTTCGCACCCTTGGGATGCTGATCGCGCCCTGTTCGGTGCGCACGATGTCGGAGATCGCGACCGGCGTCACGTCGAGCCTCATGAGTCGCGCCGCCGACGTCATCTTGAAGGAACGGCGCAAGCTCGTGCTCATGGTGCGCGAGACGCCCCTCCACCTCGGGCATCTCAACACCATGACGGCGCTCAGCGAGATGGGGGCGATCATCATGCCACCCGTTCCGGCCTTCTATGCTCTGCCCGCTTCCTTGACGGACATGGTCGACCATTCCGTCGGCCGTGCCCTCGACCTCTTCGACATCGAGACGGGATCAGTCCGGCGCTGGGCAGGCATGGCGGCGGCTCGCAAGGCGGACCCTGGCTCGCTCTGAACGTTTGCCTGGAGACTTCTGCGTCATGACTACACCATCTTCCCGCATCCTGCGCCCGCGGCCCGTGCATGGCGCGATGGTCGGTATCATGGTGCTGGATACGCGCTTTCACCGTCTGCCCGGCGACATTGCAAACGCCGGGACGTGGCCGTTTCCCGTCCAGTTTCGCGTCGTCCGGGGCGTGCGCCCGCAGGATGTGATCGAGGGCAACCCGGCCGAGGCGCTCGCCCGCTTTTACGAGGCGATCGACGATCTCGTCGCCACAGGCGTGGACGGCATCACGACGAGTTGTGGCTTTCTTGCGGCCGTGCATCCGGAGCTACGCCGCCACAGCCCCGTGCCGATCGCGACATCGAGCCTGATGCAGATCCCGCTCGCCCTGAGCCTCCTGCCCGAGGGACAGACCGTGGGCATCATCGTTTCGGACAAGGCCGCGCTCAAGGATGCGCATTTCCTCAATAGCGGCGCGCCGCTCGGTCTTCCGATGGGCGAACTGCCCTTCGACGGCCCGATCCGCTCGCATATGCGCAACAACGCGCCGCTTGCCGACCACGCCGCGCAGGAACGGGAGGTGCTGGAGGTCGTGGAACGCATGCTGCGGGAAACGCCGACGATCGGCGCCATCGTGTCGGAATGCGCCAACCTGCCCCCGTTTTCCGCCGCCATCCAACGCAGCTTCGGCCTGCCGGTCTATGACATCGTCTCGCTGGTCGAATGGATGTATGCCGGCCTCAAGCCGCGCCGCTTCGACGATGCCGCGCGGGCCCGCTGATGCCTCCCGCATCGGCCCATGACCTCGTCGTCATCGGTGGGGGGCTGATCGGCTCCGCAATCGCCTGGGGCGCGAGCAGGACCGGCGCGAGCGTCATCCTTCTCGATGAGGGCGATCTCGCCTTCCGCGCAGCGCGAGGCAATTTCGGCCTGATCTGGTTGCAAGGCAAAGGCGTCGGCAAGCCGCCCTACATGCGCTGGTCGCTCCAGGCGGGCCATCTCTGGCGCGAATTCGCGACCCTGCTCGTGGAAGAAACGGGGATCGATATCGGCTGGAGGCAGCCGGGCGGCCTGCAATTCTGCTTCTCCGAGGCCGAGATCGAGAAATGCCGGCGCGTCGAAGCCCAGACCCGGGCCGAGGGTGGCGACATTGCCATCACGGTGATGGACCGTGCCGCCGTCAAAGCGCTTGTTCCTGCCATAGGCCCGGATGTCGTCGGCGCATCCTATTCATCCCTCGACGCACACGTGAGCCCGCTTTATCTGCTGCGCGCTCTGCAACAGGGCTTGCTGTCGCGCGGCGGCCATTACTGGTCGGCGGCAGCAGCCACCGCGATCCGTCACGACCAGGGCACTTTCGTTGTCGAGACGCTCCGTGGACAGGTCGCGGGCAAGCGCCTCGTCATCGCGGCGGGCCTCGGCGCGGCCAAACTCGCGCCCCAGGTCGGCCTGTCCATGCCGGTGCGCCCCGAGCGCGGCCAGATCGTCGTCACTGAGCGGGTCAAGCCGTTTTTTCCCTTTGTCGGCTCCGGCGTGCGGCAGACCGTGGAAGGCTCCTTCCTCATCGGCAGCAGCCATGAGGAGGCCGGCTTCAGCGAGGAAACGGACATTGGCACGGCAGCGTCGCTCTGTGCCTCCGCCGTCCGCGCCTTTCCGCAGCTCGCCGAGGTGGGGGTGGTCCGCACCTGGGGTTCGCTCAGGGTGATGACGCCCGACGGCATGCCGATCTACGAGGAATCAGAGCGCTGTCCCGGCGCATACAGCGCCACCTGCCACAGCGGCGTCACCCTTTGCAGCGCCCATGCTCTCATCCTCGGCCCGGCTCTCGCTGCCGGCACGGTGCCCGAGGGCGTTTCCACTTTCAGAAGCGATCGGTTCCATGTTCAAGCGCATTGAGGGCACAAACACCTCGGCGGAGGACTTCGTGTCGTTCGATGGACGCGCCATTCCCTTCCGGCGGGGCGACAGCATCGCCGCCGCTCTGCTTGCGGCCGGCGTGAGCACGCTCCGCGACAGCCCGGTCGACGGCTCGCAGCGCGCGCCCTACTGCATGATGGGCGTGTGTTTTGAATGCCTTATCGAAGTTGATGGCCGGCAGAACCAGCAGGCCTGCCTTCTGCCGGCACGGGCCGGCATGCAGATCCGCCGGCAGGCCGGCGCGCGGCTCATCCCGGAGCAGAAGGGATGAGCCAGTCCTTTGACGCGATCGTCATCGGCGCCGGCCCCGCCGGCATGGCTTCTGCTGCCACCCTGGCCGAGGGCGGCGCGCGCACCCTCGTGGTGGACGAGCAGCCGGAACTCGGCGGCCAGATCTATCGCGCCATCGAGCGCAACCGCGCCGATCCGGCGCTCGGCCGGATCCTTGGTCCCGATTATCTGAAGGGCGGGGAACTGGTGGACCGGCTCAGGGCGAGCCCGGCGGAACTGGCGCTCGGGACCCTTGCCTGGCGCATCGATGATGATCTGACGGTCTGGACGCGGACAGCCGGCGCGGTTACTGCGGCGAGGGCCGGGGCGATCATCATCGCCACCGGGGCCATGGAACGGCCGGTGCCGACCGCCGGCTGGACCCTGCCGGGGGTGATGACGATCGGCGCCCTGCAGATCCTGCTGAAATCCGCGCAGCTCACGCCCTCCGGCCGACTTGTGCTCGCCGGCAGCGGCCCGCTGTTTTATCTCTTTGCGCGGCAATGCGTGGCGGCAGGCGTCAAAGGCCTCACGCTGCTCGACACGGCACCGACCCGGCAGATGTGGGGTGCCCTGCCCCTCCTGCCGGGCGCACTCGGCGGGGAAGGCTGGCGCTATCTCACCAAGGGGGTGAAGCTGCTGGCGGCTCTGCGCCTCGCGCGTGTCCCCATCTATCGCAATGTGCGGGATATTGCCATCGAGGGGCGCGACCGCGCGGAGGCGATCCGCTTCACCGCAGGTGGGCGCACCCACCGTCTGCCGTGCGATACGGTCGGCCTGCACGAGGGGGTCGTTCCGCACCAGCAGATGACGCGCTCCATCGGGATCGATCACGATTTTGACGAGGCGCAGCGCTGCTTCAGGCCGCGGCATGACGCCTCCGGCCGCACCGCGAAGCCCGGCATCTTCGTGGCCGGCGACGCCGGCGGCATCATCGGCGCGGAAGCGAGCGCCGAGGACGGCACGATCGCGGCGCTCGCCGCCCTGCACGACCTCGGACGCCTGACGGCTGGAGAGCGCGACCGCCGCGTCGCGGGCGCAGAGCGTGCGCGGCGCGCGCATCTCACCGCCCGCTCCTTCCTCGACCGGCTGTATCAGCCGCGCGCCGCCATCCTCGATCCGCCCGATGCGGTCACCGTCTGCCGTTGCGAGGTGATCACCGCGGCCGCGCTCCGTGATGTCGCCCGCAAGGGCGTCGTCGGACCGAACCAGGCGAAAGCTTTCCTGCGCTGCGGCATGGGCCCGTGCCAGGGCAGGCTATGCGGGCCGACGGTCACGGAGGTCATCGCCCATGCGACCGGCCTCGATGCGGCGAAGACAGGCTACTATCGCATCCGCAGCCCGCTGAAACCCATCACGGTTGGCGAGCTCGCTACTGCAGCTGGCACAACGGAGCTGACGCGGTAAGATCCAAGGCTCTGATTCCCTGTTCTTTCGCATCGTCCGCTGCGAAAAACCGAGCAACTTTCCAGACCTTGCTTCAGACCGGAGCCTTGCCATGACGTCGCGCCTCAAGACACCGCTCTGGGATTTCGCGCTCGATCTCTACGGCCGCCCGGGCGTGTCCCACGCCTGCCTCACGTTGCAGGACGAAGCAGGCCTAGACGTGATCCATCTGATCGTCGTTGCCTATGCCGACCACATCGGCAAGCCGCTCGACGCCGAGGACATCGCCACCTCGCGCGAAGCCATGAAGGATTGGCGGGCGGGTGCGGTGCTGCCGCTACGGACAGCACGCCGCTTCCTGAAAGCCCCGCTACCTGCCCTCGACGCCGAGAAGGAGGCCCTGCGCGAGGCGGTCAAGGCAGCCGAGCTCAAGGCCGAGCAACTACAGCTTGCCATGGCGCACGGCTGGCTCACGACGCGCGTGGAAAAGAGAGGTTTGCCGCTCCCGGAGGCCTTGCAGCATCTGCTCGCTCCTTCCCAAGATCAGGCTGTGGGCGCCGAGGCGATCCAACAGGCGCTCTCGACCATTACCGCCGCCGTTCGGACGATCGATCAAGCCTGAATGGCCCGGCCCGAGATGGTGGGTTCTTGCCGTCACAAATGACCGTTGGCCAAATCAGGTCGCCCCGCGTGCAGACCAGCGTGAGCGCTGGATGGGTCACAAGCAAGCCTAGGCTTTTCGGACGATTTTTAATAGCAATTAAGATTGCTGCACGGCTGGCATGCCGACGAACCAATCCGGTAACGGTTCCTCGCGCCCGTCCGCGACGTCCGACGGACTCGACCGTTTTTTATTTCAGATAAAAATATTTGAAGTAGAATTCAAATTATGCACAATGCGAAGCCAAGATCGGAGCCTGCTCAGCGCAAACCCGGAATAACAGGAGGTGGGAAATGTCCCAGATGCATCTTGGCGTGTTCGTTCTGGGGACGGGACACCATGTATCCGCTTGGAAACTTCCCGATTCTTGGGGCAATGCCGAAGACCTCGGTCTTCTGCAGCATGTCGCCAGCACGGCCGAGCGCGGCAAATTCGATCTCATCTTCTTCGCCGACGCGCTCAATACAGGCCCTACCGTGCATCCTTCGATGATGGTGCGGCTCGAACCCCTGACATTGCTGTCGGCGCTGGCGATGACGACAAGCCATATCGGGCTCGCGGCAACAGCCTCCGCCACCTATAGCGAGCCCTATAATCTCGCACGCCTCTTTGCCTCGCTGGATCATATCAGCGGCGGTCGCGCCGCCTGGAATGTTGTCACGGGCGCCTTCCCTGAGGCGGCCTTGAACTTCAGCCGCGACCATCATCCTCCCCATGCCCAGCGCTATGCCTCAGCGACGGAATTCGTGAAGGTCGCCAAGGGCCTCTGGGATAGCTGGGAAGACGGCGCCATCGTGATGGACAAACGCGAGGGTCGCTTCGCCGATACATCGCGAATGCATGTCCTCGATCACAAGGGTGAGTTCTATACTGTAAAAGGTCCCCTGAATATCTCGCGCCCCCCGCAAGGGCATCCGGTTATTATTCAGGCTGGCGCATCCGATGCTGGCCGGGCGCTTGCCGCCTCGATTGCCGAAATCGTTTTCGCCGTTCAGCAGGACCTCACCGCGGCCAAGGCGTTCCGGGCGGATCTTCGGGAACTGGCCAGCAAGGCTGGCCGTAACCCCGATCACATGAAGATCATGCCGGGGGTCTCCCCGATCATCGGTGAGACGGAAACCGATGCCAAGGCGAAGCTTGCCATGCTCGGCGAGATGATGGATCCGAAGTCGGCACTCAAGGTGCTCTCCGAACGTCTCGGGCAGGATCTCTCGGACTATCCGCTGGATGGTCCCGTGCCGGAATTGCCGCCGTCGAGCATCATGCAGGGCCACGCGGTGACACTGACGGCGATGGCGAAGTCCAAGAACATGACGCTGCGGGAATTGCGCGACTATGCCGCTGCGGCGATGGGCCACCGGCTCCTCGTCGGCACGCCGGAGATGGTCGCCGACGGCCTGGAGGAATGGTTTGTTGCCGGCGCTGCGGACGGCTTCAACATTATGCCATCGTGGTTTCCCGGCGCCTTCGACGATTTCGTCGATCACGTCGTCCCCATCCTGCAGAAGCGCGGCCTGTTTCGCACCGAATACAGCGGGCGAACGTTGCGCGATCATCTCGGCCTGCCGCGCCCGGCCGCCACGGTGCTAGCCTAGAAACTGTCAGGAAGCTGCCTGACCGGGACATCGACGCGGTGCAGAAGGTCCTGTCCGGTTGCGAAGCGGCGGGCATTGGCAGCGACGAGGCTGCCCAGCCGCCCGGCGAGCGCCGCACTTCCAAAACCTGCGACATGCGGCGTGATGATCGTGTTCGGCGTCGCCCAGAGGGGATCATCGGCCGGCAAAGGTTCCGGCTCGGTGACGTCGAGGGCAGCGCCGCCAAGCCGCCCCGTCTGAAGGGCTTCCGCAACAGCGATGGCATCTACCGTCCCACCCCGCGATACGTTGACCAGCACGGCATGAGGCGGCAGACAGGCAAGCGCATCCGCGTCGATGATATGCCGTGTCTGCGCGGAGAGCGGCAGGGTCACGACAAGCGCATCCGTCTCCCTGAGAAGCCCCGGCAGCTGTCCGACCTGCACCATGCGATCCGGTGCCGCGCCGGCCTCGACCGGCAAGCCGCTCCGCGTGACGCCGACGATATGCGCGCCGAAGGGGCGCAAACGCGCCGTGATGTCGCGCCCGATGCTGCCAAAGCCAAGTATGGTGACGGTCTTGCCTTCCAGCGAGGCGAGACGCGGACGGATGCCGGCGTCCCATTGCCGCCTGTCCTGTGCCGCGTGGCAATCCGCCAGCTGCCGGACGAGCGCCAGAAGCAGCGCCACCGCATGTTCGGCAACGGTCGGCGACCAGCATTCCCCGGCATTGGTGAGCACAGCCTTCGCCGGAATGCCATGCAGCTGCGGCCCATCATAACCTGCCGACAGAAACTGGATCCACCGGAGGGCCCTACCATGCCGGCAGAGCTCATCGGCGAATTCCGCCGTATAGAGGCCAGGATTGCTCATCACCAAGACGTCGGCACCATCGAGCGCCGCGGGAAGCTCCGGCTGATCGGCAACCAGACGGACCTCGCCGAACGGCGACAATGCCGCCGCGATACTGTCGCGCGCGATGCTCGTCAAGAGCGCTGTCTTCACGAGTCTTTCGCCGCTGCCACGGCCTTCTTGTCGAGACGATCCACGAAGCGGGCGATATCCACGATAAACCGCTCGTGAGTGCACGTCCCGATCTTCTCCTGTTCGTCATGCGCCTCGAGTGTGAAGCTGACCCGCTTGCCTTCGCTGGCCGTGATGCGCGCGGTGATCGTGACGGTTTGGCCGAGAGGCGTTGCCGCCAGATGCTGCAGCGAGGCACCGGTGCCGACGGATCCCTCGCCGGCCGACAGCCGATCCGCCATGGCGGCGATCGCTGCCTTCTCGAACAGGCCGAGGAGTGCGGGTGTCGCCAGCACCGGAAAGCCCGCATTGCCGTGCTGCTCGGCGCTCATCGCGGGCGTTACCACGAATGTGCTCTTATGCTCGCTCATGAGACAGTCCTTTGAAGATTTCGCATTACTCTGCAGAGGGCGCTAGAGTGGGGCGGCGCGGGATGATGAGAGCATCCACAGCGATACACCCCTTGCCGCGCTCCATAACCTTGATAGGGTTGACATCGATCTCGTCGATACTGTCCCTGTTCGCCCAGGCGAAATCGGCGATGGCGTAGATATTGGACGCCAGGGCATCGATATCCGCAGGCGGCGCGCCGCGTACACCCTGGAGGATTGTGGCAGCCACATGCGCTTCCGCGATCATGGCTTCTGCGTCGCCCTGCCTGAGCGGCAACGGCCGCAGGGTCACGTCGCGCAGCACTTCGACAAGCGTTCCGCCCAGGCCGAAGGCAAGCACCAGGCCGAATTCCGGATCGCGGCTCACGCCGGCAAAGACCTCGACGCCCCCCTGCACCATCTCCTGCATGAGCATGCCCTGGATTGAGGGCTCGCCCGGCACCACCGCTAGCTTCTCCTCGAGGCGCGCCCATGCCGCGGCGAGCGCCGCCTCGTCGCGAATGCCCAGCTCCACCAGCCCATATTCGGACTTATGGGCGATGTCGTCGGAGGCGACTTTCAGCACCACCGCCCCACCGAAGCCGGAGAAGGCGGCGCTCGCCTCGTCCAGCGAGCGGGCGAGGCATTCCCTGGTCACCGAAAGCCCGGCCTCCGCCAGAAGCGCCTTGGCATCCCGCTCATTGATCGTCGCCCGATGCGTCCCAATAGCGCTCGCCTCCACATTGACCCGGCGTTCGGGCAGTTGCGGCCGCGCCCAACGGGCAAGCTTTCTGACGGCACCAAGGCCTTCGACGATGCCGCTGATGAAGCCGACACCTGCGGCCCGCACGATGGCTTCCTGGTCACGCCGGAAAACACCGGCCCGCGTCGACAGGAGAAAGAAGGGCTTGCCGCTCTCGCGCGCCGCGTCGGCCAGCATATGCGCGTAAACGAGATCCTCAGCCGGCTCATCAAGGGGATGCCCATCCATGCCGTCACAGAGAAGCGCCACCGCATCATAGTTGGCGGACTGGCCGAGCACCCGCAGGGCGTGGGGATAATTGGTGTTGGGGTCGCCGGAACCCCATGCATCGAGCGGGTTACCGTCACCCGTTATGCGCCCGACGACGTGCTCGACCTCCACGCGCTCCGAAGCGGCGAGCGGGGGCAGATCGAAGCCGGCCTCGGCGGCGATATCGAGCACCAGTTCCGCCTGTCCGCCTGAACCCGTCATCACGGCGAGCCGTTCGCCTCGGGGATAGCGCCCGCCCTGCACTGCAGCCAGCACCTCGGTCATCTCGCCGAGCGTGTTGACCTCGATCGCCCGATGCGCGGCCAGCGCGGCGCTGAAGACGCGCGCCTCGCCAGCGAGCCCCCCGGTGTGGGTCGTGATGGAATGCTTCGCGCGCGCGCTTTTTCCCACCTTCAGAGCGACGACCGGCTTGCCCGCATCGGCCGCGCGATCCAGAAGCGCCACGAACCGCTCCGGCTCGCGCACCGCCTCCAGAAAAAGGGCAATCGTCCGGGTGTGCGGATCCGCGATCATGTATTCCATGAAGTCGCAGGTCGTCAGCACCGCCTCATTGCCTGACGAGATGATGTGGCTGAACCCGTAACGCCGGCAATCGGAGGCCATCGCGATGCAGATCGCACCGCTCTGGGAAATGAGGCCGACATGCCCGTTGACCTCCATTGGATCAAGCACCTCATGCAGATAGGTGGATGATCGGGTGGAGGGGCTCAGCGCGCCCATGCAGTTGGGGCCGCACAGCGCGATACCCGCCTCTTTGCTCAGTCCCGTGATGAAGGCGCCGAGCCTCTGGGCCTCCGCTTCGGCGGACTCCGAGAAGCCGCCGGCATAGATCGCGGCCGCGCCGACGCCTTTCCCGGCCGCATCCTGGAACGCCTGTGGCAGATGCGCATTGCCGAGACAGAAGGCCACCGTATCAATATGGCCCGGCACATCGGTCAGCCGTGGATAGGCGGGGTACCCGAGGATCACATCCCGCTTGGGATTGATCGGATAGATCTCGCCGGCAAATCCCATCCGCTGCAGGGACACGAGAATGTTGCGGCCGGCAGACGGGCGTTCGGAGGCGCCCACGATCGCGATCGACCGGGCGTTCAGCAATGCATCGATGGTCATGGGAACTCCAGCCGACGGGTTTGCGCTCAGGTCTTGAACTGGTTGGAGCGCCAGGCGAGGGCTGCCTTGAAGCCGTCTCGCTCAACCATGCTATTGAATGCACGGCCATTCTCGGTCTCGCTCGCATAAAGAGCCGTCACGATGTCATGGCCCGCATTGATGGCGTTGCGGAAGCCCGCTGCTTCGAGCCCGCGCTTCAACGCAAGCTTCGTCCGCATCAAGACCTCAGGCCCGATCAGCGACAGCCGCTTGGCATAGGCAAGCGTCGCCGCTGCAAGCTCCTCGGTCTGGACAACCTTGTTGACGATGCCGTATTCAGCGGCCACTTCAGCGGTGATCTGGTCGCCGAAATAGATGAACTCCCGCGCACGCCTGTAACCGGCGATCCACGGCATGATGAAAGCCGGACCCGCGTAGCCAAGACGAACCTCCGGCTCGCCGAACCTGGCATTCTCGGCCGCAATCACGAAATCGCAGAACATCGCGAGCTGACAACCACCGCCCAGCGCATGCCCCTGAACGGAGGCGATGACGGGCTTGGCGGCGTCGAAAGGCGCCATTTCAGAGCGAACGCTGCCCGCAAGATGCTCATGCCAGCCGATGGCGTTCTCCTCGTGGTTGTCCTCGTCATCGCCGGAAATATCATGGCCCGCGCAGAAGCTGCGTCCTTCGCCCCGCAGGACCGTGACAGACGTCTGCTTGTCGCGATCCGCCTCGGCGAATGCGTCGACCAGCATGGTCTTCATTGGCTCAGAAATTGCGTTCAGCTTGTCGGGCCTGTTGAGGACAACATAACCGATGCCATTCTGGCGTTCATAATAGATGTGTCGTGTGTCGGACATGCGGGCTCAGCTCCCGAAAGGCGCTCGGTACTACGACGTCGGCGAATACCGAGAAGGCCTCTTTAATAACGCGCACATAAAGAGCAGATCAAGAATTTTTATTCCTATTAACAAATTCACCGCGCCTTGCCGAGGCCTCCCGACAATCCTTAATTGACTGTTATTTATATATTTTTTCAGGCTCGCGACGTGCTCGCCTCCTGGCTTGATAAATTTTTGGAGCGGACATGTTGAACATTATTAAATATGGCGTTAGGCTGAAGGCACTCAGGCGAGTTTCAGAATGCCAGCCGGAAAATTCGCACAAGGTCCGACCAGACGGACATGAGGGGAAATCATAATGAGCAACACGCGGTTCTCAAGCATCATGAATCGTCGCTCCTTCCTTGAAGCTGCCGGAGCGGCGACTGTAACGATCGGATTTGGCGCCCCGGCGCACGCTCAGGCGCGGGAATTCGTTTCGACAGTCTTTGGCGGCGTCTACGAGCGCGAATACCGCAAGCACGTCATCGAACCTTTTGAAAAAGAAACCGGGATCAAGGTCTTAACCAAGACTGGGCTTTCCAGCGAATGGCTCACAAACTCGATTGTCAATCGCAAGTCGCCTGAAATAGACCTTCTTCTGCTTCCCTATCCGGACAGTATTAAAGCCACGATGGAAGGTATCGGAATGCCTCTAAGCGTCGCCGATATTCCGAACATCGGGCAAGTCGCCCCGGAGTGGTACGATCAGTATGATAAGGCGGGGATCGGTCTTGACTATGTCGGCTACGGCATTGCCTACCGGGAGGACTTGGTCCCCACGCCGCCCAAATCCTGGCAGGACCTTTGGAACCCTGCCTATAAGGGCAAAGTGACGGTTCCGGAAATCGGCCAATGGGGCTCTTGGGAGCTGCTGGTGATCGCCGCCCGCCTCAACGGGGGAACCGAGGACCAGATGGAACCCGCCTTCGCCGCGCTTAAACGCCTGAAGCCAAATATCAAACAATTCTTCAAAAGTGGCGTCGATATCGCTAATCTTTTGGGCAGCGGCGAGGCTTGGGTGTGTGGCATGACGACTAATATTCCAGCTTACGGATTGATTGATGCCGGCAAGCCCGTCAAGTTTATCTATCCGTCTGAAGGGGCCATGGCGGGCGCAGTTTCATACCACATCGCCAAGAACTCGAAGAATGCGGATGTATGCAAGAAATTCATCAACTTTGCGTTGAGCAAGGAAGTTCAGGAGAATTTCTGCAACGGCGTCGTGGCAGCCCCAACCAACGTGAATGCCGTTGTTAATGAACGCACCCGCCAACGCGTGCCTTCACGCGAACACCTGCAACTCTTCAGCTGGGCTAAAATCATTCCGCAAATGTCTGAGCTCGCCGATCGCTGGAATCAAGAAGTCGCATTTTGAAGTGTGATTCAACCTGCGTGGGGGCTGAACCATCGATGACGTCTTCCATCTTTTCCCCGGCAGCAGATACAGCGGTCTTCATCCCCAGCGGGTCCGCCGACGATACATCCCTGGGCGACAGCTGGCGACGAGCGGCGGGAGAACGCGACTGGCTCATCGTGGACTTGCATGATGTGCCCGCGCCGGACGGCCCCTGGCGCGGCGATGCCACTCCAGGTCGCCCCGCCGGCTGCAGGGTGTTACCTGACATGAACGCCCGCCGCTTTACAATCTACGGCGACGCCGCGGGACTCTATCTCGTCTCCTGCATCGATTTGCTCCTGCGGTCGCACGGGGTGCGGCGGCTGCTTTTCATAGGATCTCCAAACGCTCTATTACATCAGACATTAGAGACCTTCGCGAGCCTGCAGGGCTACGTCATCGACTACCGAGCCACGCCGCCCGATCATTCGCCACGGGAGCGGTGCGATACGGATGAGCGGCCGTCCATCATCCTCCCCGATCTGGCGACGCGGGTGTCACCCCGCCACGCGGCGCTCGTGCTGATTGACCTGCAAAACGACTTCTGCGCGGACGAAGGAGCCACCGGCCGCGGCGGTCAGCCGATAATGATGATCAAGGCTGCGGTCGAACGTAGCCGTGCTCTGTTGTCGGCCGCCAGAGATGCAGGTGTCTTTGTCGTCCACGTCCGTGCTGAATATGGCATGCCCTTTCGATCTGTCAGCTCGCCTTACCGATTTCCGACGAACGGCGGGCGGGAGCCAGCCGTCTGGACAGCGTCCGCCGCCGATCTGTCGCAAACGGAACGCTTCTCGAATGCCTCCGTCGAGGTATGCCTTCCGGGCAGCTGGGGCGCGGAATTCATTGATGGGATCGAGCCCGCGCCCGGCGAGGCTGTCATCACTAAACATCGCTTCGGCGCTTTTGCCGACACGGGCCTTGACCGCCTGCTGAGATCACGCGGCATCTCAAGTCTGATCGTCAGCGGTGTCACCACAAACTGCTGCGTGGAGACAACCGCTCGCGAAGCAGTCATGCGGGACTTCCATCTGGTCGTCGCAGAGGATTGCGTAGCAGTGAAGGATCATCTCGTCGATCTTCACCGGGCAAGTCTCGAGTCACTCGGCCTTTATTTCGGACTGGTCCGGCCGTCGTCCATCATCATGGCCCATTGGGCGGGCAACAAGGCCAATCAGGATAGTATCCGCACGCCGACGTGAGCGCGTTAGTCCAGAGGATAACCGAAACTATGTCATCCGTCCTGGCCAGCAAGCCTATGGCAAATATATCTCCCCCTCCGCGACGGGTGCGTCGGGTGGCAAGCTCCACCTATCTCACTTTGCCGGCTTGCGTCGTCATAGCCGCAGCGCTGCTCATACCGCTTGCCAACGTGCTTCTACTGAGCCTAAATCGCTCGCAACCTGGTGTGATCGAACTCAGCAGCAATTTCACCTTCGCAAATTATACGCGCTTTTTCTGGTCACCTTTTTATATGCGCGTGCTGGGGAAGACGGTCTATATCGCTGCCATGACCACGGCCCCGTGCACCGTGTTCGGCGCTGTTCTGGCCATGGCGATCTGGCGCGCCGCGCCCCATCTGCGCGGATTGATCGTCATCATCGTCATCTCACCGCTCCTCGTCAGCATCGTGACGCGGACATTCGGATGGATGGTCGTTCTTGGCGATAACGGGCTCATCAATTCAACGCTTCTGGCCCTCGGTCTGATCAGGGAACCGCTGAGGCTGATGTTCACCGATGGCGCTGTCATCGTCGGCTTGCTGCACGTCTTCCTGCCACTGATGGTGCTGCCCATCCTCACGGCGCTTGACCGCATCGATCCGAATGTTCCGCAGGCGGCCAATACCCTGGGAGCCAGCCGCTTCACCACCGCAACTCAAGTCGTGCTCCCGCTCGCAGCACCGGGTCTCGTGAGCGGCATAACGATTGTCTTCAGCCTGTCGATGTCGTCCTACATCACGCCCGCCCTCATGGGTGGGCCGGATTCGGGCATGATCACGACGCTGATCTATCAACAGTTCGTCGTCACCTTCAATTGGCAGTTCGGCGCCACATTGGTCGCAATCCTGCTGGCCGTGTCGCTCATTCTCGTGGCGATAATCCTTTTTGAATTCGCGCGGCGGACGCGAAAGTGGATGGTGCGCAGATGACGGATATATTTCAAGGCTACAGCTTCCGCATCGTCACCTGGGCACTCTACATCTTCCTGCTCGCGCCGCTCGTTTGCGTGGTTATCGTCTCGTTCAACTACGAGCCGGTCCAGAGTTTTCCACCCTCGGCGTGGTCCTTACGTTGGTATGGCGAGGCGCTGCGGAACAACAATTTCGTCAGTGGCGCCTTCGTCAGCGCGTGGGTTGCCCTCGGCGCGACGTTGATCGCAACCCCGATCGGCGTGGCTGCGGCCATCGGGCTCTGGAGCAGTTCCTCACGCTTCAAGCCAGCACTCGAAGCTCTTTTCATCGCCCCAATCATCGTGCCGGGGCTCGTGACTGGCATCTCCTTGCTTGTCGCCCTGTCAGCGGTGGAAATGCGTGCAGCGCCGGTCAAGCTTCTTATCGGGCATGTCCTCATCGTGCTTCCCTATGTCATTCGGACGACGTTGGCGAGCCTCGCCCAGATCAATCCCTCGCTCAAGGAGGCAGCGGAAACGTTGGGGGCCAGTTATCGCCAGACGTTGATGCAGATCATCCTGCCGCTCATACGCCCCGGAATCGTGGCTGGAATGATCTTTGGCTTTATTCTCTCGTTCGATGATGTCAATGTTTCACTTTTTCTGGTTGATGCGCGAACGACGACGCTCCCGATCTCGGTGATGTCTTATCTGCAATACAGCTTCGATCCCTCGGTTGCGGCGATATCCTCGCTGATGATTGGAATGACTTTCGTAATCACGCTTGTGCTCGAACGCATGTTCGGCCTCAAACGGCTCTTTGCGGGACACTGATATGGCGCAGGTTGCACTCAAGAACATCGTTGCGCGCTACGGCAGCTTCCTAGCGCTCGACCACGTGTCGCTCACCATCGACTCCGGCCAGTTCGTGACCCTTCTCGGGCCGAGCGGCTGCGGCAAGAGCAGCACTTTGCGGATCGTCGCGGGGCTTCTTGAGCCAGACGAAGGCGTCGTTGAGTTCAACGGACGCGACGTCACGACGGTCAGCTCGGCCAAGCGCAACATCGGCATGGTGTTTCAAAGCCTAGCGCTCTTTCCGCACATGACAGTCTCGCAGAACGTCGCGTTCGGCCTCCGCATGAAGAAAATGCCCCAGACGGACATTGAGAAACAGGTCCGGCGGATGTTGCAGATCGTCCGCCTCGATCATCTTGCCGACCGCTACCCGGCGCAAATGTCCGGGGGACAGCAGCAGCGGGTCGCGCTCGCCCGCGCGCTCGCCATCACCCCAAGCATCCTCATTTTGGACGAGCCCTTCGGCGCGTTGGACCGCAAGCTCCGTGAGGCGATGCAGGTCGAACTGCATGCGCTGACCCGTCAGCTTGGCATCACAGCCCTTTTCGTGACGCATGATCAGGAAGAAGCATTGATGCTGAGCGATTCCATCGCCGTCATGAACAAGGGGCACGTTGAGCAGTTCGGCTCTCCCGCGGAGATCTACCGCTCGCCACGGACCCAGTTCGTCGCCGATTTCATGGGCATGACCAATTTTCTGCCAGCAGAAGTGTTGGATGCGGATGCCGGCTCAGCCAAAGTTCGCGTCGGATCAGCGGTATTTTCGACGGCGGTGAAAGACAAAGTCACGCCTGGGGAGTCTGTAAAGCTCGCCATCCGCCCTGAGAAGGTCATGCTCGGGCCGATGTCTGCGGCGGATCGTTCTTTCCTTGAAGGGAGTGTTCGACAGGTCACCTATCACGGCAATGCCTCACGCTACGTGGTGGAACTGCCGGAAGGCGGCTCCATCATCGCCCTTCAACAGCACGCCGAAGCCGCCGACCTGCCAGTCGGCACCAGCGTCCAGGCGTACTGGCGGCCTGAGGACATCCATGTCTTTCGCGAGTAAAGATGAGGACAACGCACTGCATCTCTTAGGGGGCTTCGCGGAAGCCGAAGTCATCCGAGTGTGTCTGCTCGCCGGGAGCAATCGCCATACTTTGTGTAGACCCGCCGCTTACCCTAGCGAACGATAGCGCAGCCCGTGTCCCCTGCAAGGTTCGCAAAACGGAAATTGCGGAGTTCGCTCTTACACGGCCGCGTGGCCATGACCAAAATTGATCCATAGCGCTACCGCATCCTTCTTCGTGTGGTTCCATATTCGATGCGGCCGGTTGGAATCGTAGGAAATAAGGTCACCTTCGCCTAGAATATAGGCCGTACCCTCGAGCTCCACGGTAAGACTGCCGCTCAAGATAAAACCATGCTCGTAGCCGGCATGAGCGCGCGGGATTGGTGAACTGCTTGTATTGGGCCGATAGTGGGTCGTCGAAATCAACGCTCCGTTGAGCGTGTCATCCCGCAGCACCCGCCGCAATAGTCGCTGCGATGTCTCGACCGGCACAACGTCGCTAGATCTCACCACCACATCGTTGGCGATTCTCTGTTCCCCGGAAATCAGATCGCCGACAGTGACTCCAAGGGCGTGGCTGATGGCGATCAGCGATCCGATCGAAGGGATGGTTCGGCCGCGCTCAACCAAGCTCAACATCGACGGCGTTAGATCCGCTCGATCGCTCAGCATCTGGAGCGTCATCCGTTTGGTGGTCCGGATGGTTCGAATTCGATCCCCGATCTGGGGAAGAAGCTGGGCAGCGACCTCACTTGCCGTGGTCGCGGCCATTCCCGGTTCCTTGCGTCGAATACGGGCCAACGTCTCCCCCACTTTTAATCCCAATGAAGTCTACACGAGTTCCGCTTTTCAGGCACGCGATCCGAGCAAGGCCGGAGCGCGCAAGAATGGCTCGAACTGTTTCAACACGCCGCCAACCTGCTCACTAAATAATCCCGTGATCCAGCTCACCGGATGAGCTTGCTCAGCACCTTGAAGTGGGGAGAGGCAGCCGTCCGCATCCATTCAAACACCACCATCTCGGCCGTCACAATTGAGATTGGCGGCTCACTTGCCGGTCTCGACGCTGCGAGCCTGGATAACGCTGCCTCTACGCTGGATGCTTTTCTCGACGACACGGCATCGGCAACGACGAACACTTCGGCGCCCGCCGCTTGCAGATCCATCGCTGTTTGGAGAACACATACGTGGGCCTCCACACCGACGAGTACGATCTGGTCGGCCGACTTCGGATCGAGCCAATCCCGCATGTTGGTGTCGCCCATACAGGAGAACGTCGTCTTCGCCCATCTTGGGATGTCCGGCGCCAAGCACCGGATTTGATCAATGGTCGGCCCGAGACCCGCCGGATACTGCTCACTGACCAGAGCTGAAATTCCGAGAGTGATAGCCGCCTGCAGCACGATCCCGGAATTCCGGATAAGGCCCTCCGGCTGATACATCGCAGGAAGGAGCTTTTCCTGCATATCGACCACCAACAAACGGCATCGATTGTTATCAACCAGCGGCATGCCCGACGTCCTTTCACAGGTTTCAACTTGTATAAAAAAATTTCCTGATTAATTCAATGCTAATGAAATTCATGAGAGCAGACGGCGATCTCAGAAGCGCGTGGGATCGTTAGACGTCTGAAGCCGTCCGCCCATCGCAGCAATGTGCGCCGGACGCGCGGAAAAGAGTGACCCGCCTACTCCGGGATGCCGCGCTTTTAGGAAAAAATCCTTTTATTATTTGGAAATTGCAAAGATTAAGAAGATACAACGCAATATTCTAGGTCATCCGTGCCTTATAAGTCATCGCTCCACATGATCGTTGCGTGGAAAGATATACTGCTGAGCAACGAGGTCCGGGAAGGCCCACACCTCCAGCACCGTAGGCCGTCACTTCTCAGCGTGGCACATGGCGCTGCTCGTTAAGACTGCTCGCGTAAGCTCTGCTCGCAGAGCCTCTCTGATAACCAAGCTGGGCTGATATATCGGACGCGGTCGCCTCGACCAAGGCAAGCAGATCTGCCTCGCGTTCAGGCGAGAAGCGATACATCGGCACCGTGATGGTGACCGCGGCGCGCGCTCGACCATCCATATCGCGCACGAGCGCGGCAACGGCACCGACGTCGCTTGCAAATTCCCCTCGGTTGATTGCGCGCCCTTCGGCGCGGATCTGCGGTAGCTCACGCGCCAGGACCGCGGGATCGGTACAAGTGTGCTCAGTATAGCGCATGAGCGGCTCAGCGAGAACGCGCTCGATCTCTGCCGCGGACGCAAAGGCAAGCAGCAATTTCCCCGAGGCAGTGCAATGGGCGGGATTGCTCTGGCCAGGCGCTGCGTAATGGGTGATCGCATTGGTTCCGAGCGCCTGGAAGACGCTGATGGCCTGCTCACCGTCCCAGACGCTGAGATTGACCGTTTCCCCCGAACGCTCCGCGAGGGTGGCGACGCGGGTCTGAGCCGCCTGCGGCAGGCCTGTGCCCGAAAGGAGAGGCGCGGCCAAGGCGACAAGCCCGAAACCGAGCCGCACGCCGTCTGTCTGCGGGTTCCGTTCGAGGATATGCTCGGCCACGAGCGTCGCGATGAGCCGCGAAACCGAGCTCTTGTGCAAGCCGATACGCCGGGCGATCTCGGAGACGCTGATCTCGGGCTGAGCCTGTGCAATACACCGAATGAGTTCGACGGCATGGCGCACCGCATGGACTGTCGGTTCACGCTTGCTCGGTTTTTGGGCGGCGTGCTGCTTATCTTTTACGCTCATCGTCGCTGGCCAAACCTTGACTGAATCGGAGGCGTCATGGAAGTATAGTTTTGCGCAACGTCGTTGCGCAATAGCCAACACAAGAATATCCGCGGGATGCGGCAAATCGATCGGTACGGTGGCATGCAAGCGATGGAAACGTTTCGCCAGTTGCTCGACTGGTTGGATGCGAGAGGCGATGTCGCCAGGGTTTCACGTGAGGTTGACCCCAGGCATGAGCTGACCGCCGTGATGCGGCACATGCAGAAGGGCGAGAACAAGGCGCTTCTGTTCAAGAACGTCAAGGGCAGTGACATACCGGTCGCCACCAATGTCTTCGGCTTCCGCAGCACCGTCGCCGCATCGCTCGGTCTTGAAGAAGGCAACCTGCTGCGCACCCTGGCCGCGCAGGAAAACCGCCGCCTCCCCGTCGATCGGGTCACGGACGCGCCCGTCCAGGAAATCGTCAAGATCGGTGACGAGATCGACGTTGCCCGCGACCTTCCCCAGATCGTCTATGCCGAGCATGACGCCGGCGCCTATATCACGGCCGGCGTGCTCATCGCCCCTCATCCCGAGACAGGCGTGTTCAACGCCTCCTGGAACCGCTGCCAGCTTGTCGGCGACGACAAGCTGCGCGTGCGCATGATGCCGCCGCAGCATCTTGGCCGCTACCATGCCGAGGCCGAAGCGAAGGGCCAGAACCTGCCATGCGCCATCGTCATCGGCGCCCCTCCCGGCCTTATGTTCTCGGCCGCGTCGAAGGTGCCCTATGAAGTGGACGAGCTCGAGGTGGCCGGCGCGTGGCAGGGCAAGCCTTTGCGCGTCACGCGCTGCAAGACCATTCCGGTCGATGTCCCGGCCGATGCCGAGATCGTCATCGAGGGCGAGGTCATCTGCGGCACGCGTGAGGACGAAGGACCCTTCGGCGAATTCACAGACGGCTATGTGCCCGTCATGAAGAACCACGTCTTCAAGGTAAAGGCCATCACCCGCCGGCGTGACGCCATCTATCACGCGATCCTGGCCGGCGGCACGGAAGATCTCAACCTGGTTGGCGTGCCGATCCAGACCGAGATCTACAAGAAGGTTTCGGCCTTCGTGCCGAAGATCAAGGACATCGCAACCCCGGGCTACGTCTTCGGCTGCGTCATCGCCATCGAGAAGCAGAATGAGGACCAGCCGAAGAACGCGCTGCTCGCGGCAATTGGCGGCTATTCCTGGACGAAGGTTGTCGTGGTTGTCGACGAGGATGTCGACCCCTTCAACGCCGCCGACGTTCTCTGGGCCATCCAGACGCGCTGCACGCCGGAAACGGGGGTGTATATGGTCCCACGCATCCCGAGCTACACGCGCGAGGATGTGCGCGATGTCCATCGCGGCAAGGTCGGCATTGACGCCACCGTGCCTATGCATCTTAAGGGGTTGTTCGAGCGCAGGCGTTTCCCGGGCGAGGAAACCGTCCGCCTGGAGGATTACATCGATGTCGGGCATTAGTATTGAGCGGATCGGCGAGGCCCTTGACCACCTCGTCACGGCGCCGATGTCGAACTGGACGATCCTCAAGGGCATTCCGCTGCTCAAGCTGTACGCCTCGGCCCGTGAGAAGGCTGGAGGCCAGCCGCTGACGCTCGCCGCGAGCCGGCTGCTCGCTGACAACGTCGGCGAAGGCGACGCGGTGCTCGTGCTCTCGGGCTTCATCATGCGCGGCTATGACCGGCCGGAGACCGACGGGCCGATCGGCGCCGCGGTCATCGCCAAGGCCCTCGCCGTCAGCCTCGGGGCTATCCCGGTCGGCGTGTCCGAGGACTCGGTCGTGCCCTGCATGGAGGCTTGTTTCGCGACGACCGGGCTCATCCCGGCCTCCCTCGACGAACTCCATTCCGGCCGCAATCGTTGCGCACTCGTCGGGTTTCCCGTGGATGCCGCCGAGGCGGAGACCGCGGCGATCGCGCTTCTCGATCGCCTGCAGCCGAAAGCCCTGGTCGCCGTGGAGCGGCCGGGCGCCGGCAGCGACGGCGAATATCACGGTGGCGGCGGCTTCGAGATTTCGTCCTTCACGGCCAAGACCGACATCCTCTTCGCCGAGGCGCGCAAGCGCGGTATTCCGACCATCGGGGTGGGCGATCTTGGCAACGAGCTCGGCATGGGCATCGTCGCCGATGATGTGCGGCGCGAGGTGCCGCTCGGCGAGACCATCGCGGCGGTCCAGCCGGCGGATGTCGCCGTCATTGCCAATATCTCCAACTGGGGCGCCTATGGCATCGCCGCCTGCCTCGCCGCGCTCACCGGCAATGACGCCGCCTTCCATGATGGCGCCGAGGAAGTCCGGCTGATCGAGGCCTGCGTGCGCGCTGGCGCGATCGACCCTGTCGGCGGCCAGCTCCGCCTCTATGTGGACGGCACCGATGCCCGCACGAACGCCGCGCTGGTGGATCTCCTGCGCTCCCTCGTCGTGCTGAGCCAGCGCGAAAGCGGCAACATTGCCGGCTACCAGACCTCCTGGCAGAAACTGAGATGAAAACTGCGTCCGCAAGGCCGGATAGCGCGCGCCGGGTGGGGCTCATCATCCCCTCCGTCAATGCCGTCATCGAGCCTGACTGCGCCGCCGTGGCCCCGCCCGGCCTGACGTTCCACGCCACCCGCGTGATGCTGCGCGAGACCACTCCCGAAGGTTTGCGCGCGATGAATGAAGGCGTCGCCGCGGCGGCCGCACTCATCGCCTCAGTCTCTCCCGAGGTCGTTGCCTTCGCCTGCACGAGCGGCAGCTTCATCGACGGCGAGGCCGGCCTCGCGCGGCAGATCGAGACCATCGGCAGTGTCACCGGCTGCCCGGTGGTCGCGACATCGCGGGCCATCATCGAGGCCTGCTCGGCTCTCGGCTTGCGGCGCGTGGCACTGGCGACGCCCTATCTCGACGTGATCAACGAGGCTGAGAGCCGCTTTCTCCTGAGCCATGGCATCGAAGTCACGGCCGTGCGCGGGCTCGGACTTTCCGGCAAGGCGATCCGTGAGGTGTCCCCCGCCGAGGTGGCGGCCCTCGTGCGCGCCACCAACACACCTGACAGCGAGGCAGTCTTCGTGAGCTGCACGGACTTCCGGGCGCTGGAAGTGGCAGGCGCCCTGGAAGCGGAACTCGGCAAGCCGGTGCTGACCAGCAACCAGGTCACGCTCTGGGGCATCTTCCGGGCGCTTGACATCGCACCACAACTCCAGGGTTACGGGAGGCTCCTGGCGTGACGCTCAATCCCCGCAATGCAGAATTTGCCTCGGTCAGGCTCTACGAGGCCGAGACATCGGTCGCGACCATCGCCGCCCGGCATGGCCTCGATCCCGCCGAGATTCTCGACTTCTCCCTGAACATCAATCCGTTCGGCCCGCCCAAGGCGGCGATCGCTGCGGCCCAAGCCGCGCTGGGCTCGTGTCATCTCTATCCGGACCTGCGGTTCGGCCGGCTCCGCCAAGCTGTGGCGCTGCGGCATGATGTGCCGGAAGACATGCTCTTCTTCGGCGCCGGCCTCGACGACGTCATCAAGCTCCTGATCCATGCCTGGACGAGCGAAGGCTGCGCGGTGCTGGTGCATCTGCCGACCTTTCCGCGCTACGAACTGGAAGCCAACCTGCGCGGCTGCCGTGTCGTCGCCGTCGAGAGCCCGTCGCCGGAAAAGACGGATCTCGCGGCCTTCGATGCGGCGCTTGCACGGGAAACCATAGCGCTTGCCTTCATCTGTTCGCCGAATAACCCGACCGGCGAACGTTTTGCGGTCGAGACCATCGCCGATCTCGCGACCCGCCACGGGGACACGATCTTCGTGGTCGACGAGGCCTTGATCAATCCGGTCGAGGACGGCGCGATGGCCCTGCCGAAGCGCCTACGCAACGTCGTGGTGATGCGTACCTTCTCCAAATATTTCGGCTTGGCGGGCCTGCGCATCGGCTATGCCGTGGCCGATCCCCAGCTTGTCGCCGTCGCCGAGGTCGGGCGTCCGCCTTTCAACCTTGCCGTCCCTTCCGTGGATGCGGCGGTGGCTGCGCTTGCGGACGAAGAATTCCTCGCACGCTGCAAAGCCACTTTCGCAGCGGAGAAAGACTTCTTCATCACGGCCATAGAGGCGATCCCCGGCATCTCCATTCGCGGCAGCAACGCCAACATGATCCTGATGGATCTGGCCCATCACACTTCCGCTGTCGCGGCCGAGGCTCTTGCCGCGCAGGGTATCGTCGTCGCTGACGCAACTTCATTCCGCGGGCTGGAGCGCCACCGCTCGCTGAGAGTGTCACTACGCGCACGGGCGGACAACGAGAGACTCGTTGCGGCCATCCGGACCATCGCTTAGGAGGTCTTGGAGGCATCATGGACCAATTTCGCATTCCTACCTCGCTCGATGGTCCCATCGTTGGCGTTCTTATTCTCGTCCTCTGGGAAGCCGGTGTGCGGATTGGTGGCGTCCCGGCCTATCTCCTGCCGCCGCCCTCGGCGATCGCGCAGCGTCTCTTCACGGATTGGGACTCGATCCTCTATCACTTCGGGGCCACGACCATCGAGGTGGTGATCGGGTTTCTGCTCGCGATCGTCATCAGCATTCCGCTTGCGGCGCTTCTTGCCCAGATCCGTATTGCGGAGCGGATGCTCTACCCCGTGCTCGTGGCCTCGCAGACCATTCCTAAGGTCGCCATCGCGCCGTTGCTCGTGGTGTGGTTCGGCTTCGGCCTCATGCCGAAGGTTCTCATCGCCTTCCTGATCTGCTTCTTCCCGATCGTCGTCGATTCGCTGGTCGGCTTCCGCTCGGCACCGAAGGAAGTCAGCTGGCTTGCGCGCTCCATGGGCGCCTCGCGCTGGCAGACCTTCGTGAATTTCCAGGTCCCGGCGGCACTGCCGCATATCTTCGCCGGCGTCAAGGTCGCGAGCACGCTCGCCATCGTCGGGGCCATCGTCGGCGAATTCGTGGCCGCCGACCGCGGCCTCGGCTACCAGCTCATCGTCGCTAACGGCTCGCTCGACATTACTCTGTCCTTCACCGTGCTCGTCGTTCTGAGCCTCATGGGCGTCGCCCTGTTCGCGATCGTCGACCGGGTCGAGCGCTGGGCGCTGCCTTGGCACGTGTCGCAGCGTCTGAAGCACGGAGGCGGGCAATGACCGCGCCCGCACTCGCGCTGACCGAAGTCGGCAAGGTCTACCGCACCGCGAGCGGGCCGGTCCAGGCCCTGGACGGCATCGATTTCCGTATTGCCGAGGGCGAGTTTCTCTCCATTCTCGGGCCGAGCGGCTGCGGCAAGAGTACGTTGCTGTCGCTCGCCTCGGGGCTCGAATTTCCGACCTCCGGAACGGTCGAACAGGCGGGCCGGCGCATCGATCGGCCGGTGACCGATATCGGCATCGTCTTCCAGAGCGATGTCCTGCTTGACTGGCGGCGGGTGCTCGACAATGTCATGATCCAGCCGCAGATCCGCGGGCTCGATCTGAAAGCCCACGAGCAGAAGGCGCGCGACTTGCTGGCGCTCGTCGGCCTCGCCGGTTTCGAGGACAAATACCCTTACGAGCTCTCTGGCGGCATGCGCCAGCGGGTGTCCATCTGCCGGGCGCTCATCCACAATCCGCCGCTCCTTCTCATGGACGAGCCCTTCGGCGCGCTCGATGCCCTGACGCGCGAGCAGATGGTCATGGAGCTCCATCAGCTCTGGCTGAGGGAACGCAAGAGCGTGATGTTCGTCACGCACGACATCCAGGAGGCGATCCTGCTCGCCCAGCGCGTCCTGGTGATGACGCCCCGTCCCGGCCGCATCGCGGAGATCGTGGAGGTCGACCTGCCTTTCCCGCGCAGGCCCGAAACCATGGAATCACGGCGTTTCGTGGAGATCGTGGCGCATGTGCGCCATCTCTTCGAGCGCCACGGCGTTCTCAAGAAATACTGACAGAGGGGTAAGAGAGCATGCTTTCAAGACGTTCATTACTTGCCGGCACAGCGGCGGCCGGCGTTTGCGGGCTCACCGGCGGCTTCGCCCGCGCGCAAGGTCTGACCAAGGCGACGGTGCGGCTCGCCTTCAACTACAACGGCCATCGTTCGCCCTATCTCCTGGGCGTGGACAAGGGCTTCTACCGGGAGGAAGGCCTCGACGTCGAAGTGCTGGAGGGCAAGGGCGTCACCTCCTCCATGCAGCTCGTCGCCAGCGGGCAGGACACCTTCACCATCGTCGATCCGCCCTCGCTCATGCTCGGCGCCGCGCAAGGCATGCCGGTGCGGACGGTCGCCCAGATCTATCAGATCAGCCCGAACGCGCTGATCAGCTGGAAGGATCAGAATATCACCAAGCCGTCCGACCTCGTCGGCAAGGTGGTGGCGACGCTGCAAGGCGACACGACCACGACGATGCTTTACGCGCTTCTCGCCAAGAACAACGTGCAGCGCAACGCCGTGCAGATCGTCGCATCGGACGGCGGCACCCGCACCCAGACGTTCCTTGCCAAGCGCGCCCAGGCCATCACCGGCTTCACCAACGATTCCTACATTGGGCTCGCGGCAACGACCAACAACGAGGTCCAGTATTTCGCCTATTCGGACTTTGGCATCGATACCATGGGCGACGGCATTGCCGCGCACAAGGATACGATCGCCTCCTCGCCGAAGGTGGTCGCTGGCTTCGTCAAGGCCAGCATCCGGGCCTATCGCTATGCCATCGAGCATCCGGAGGAGGCCGTCGCCGCACTGATCAAGCGCTCGCCCAGCCTCAAGGCCGAGGTCGAGGTGGCGAAACTCAAGGCAACCGCGCCCTTGCTGGAAACCGCGGAAACCAAGGCCCACGGGATTGGCTACTCCAGCAAGAAACGCTGGGAAGAAGCGCAGACCCTGATGAAGGAGTTCGGGGGCCTCACGAAGACCGAGGCCGACGTCTCCGTGTTTTATACCAACGACTTCCTGCCGAAGGCGTGAGGGCAGCATGTCGCGCGCAACGCACGGCGGTGAGGCGACGCGCCGGCTGATCATCGGCATCAGCGGTGCTTCCGGCATCGTGTATGGCGTGCGTGCGCTGGAAATTCTGCGCCAGATCGGAATCGAGACGCATCTCGTGATGACCCGCTCGGCGCAGATCACGCTCGCGCATGAAATGTCGCTGAAAGTGGCGGACGTTCATGCCCTGGCCAGCGTCGTGTACAAGGCGGAGGATATCGGCGCCGCGATATCCTCCGGCTCCTTCCGCACCATGGGCATGCTGGTCGCGCCCTGCTCGATCCGTAGCCTGTCGGAAATCGCAAGCGGCGTAACCTCGGGATTGCTCAGTCGCGCGGCCGATGTCGTTCTCAAGGAGCGCCGGCGCCTCGTCCTCATGGTCCGCGAAACGCCGCTGCACCTGGGCCATCTGCGCAGCATGTCGCAGGTCACGGAAATGGGCGCCATCGTTATGCCGCCCGTACCCGCCTTCTATGCGCGCCCGCAGAGCCTCGACGAGATGGTGGCCCACAGCGTGGGGCGTGCTCTCGATCTCTTCGACATCGACGCAGGCACGGTCCGCCGATGGGGCGAACCGGCGCCCCCCTGATCCCCTGCGCAGCTCGGCTTCGTACGGCGTCGCGAGAAACGGCCGCCGCGACCGGCGCACGCGCGCTCGTGCATCACGTCATCCGGGGGCGGCAGCGGCCTTTCAGGGCGGTGCGCGATGTCCCTGAACACATCCGCTGGTTCCCCTATCGTCCTAAAGGAGAGCCCTTCGACGGACGGACTTGCTCGAGGAACTCGAGCAGGCCACGCCAGGAGCCCTCATCAGCCTTGGCCTTCCCCGATGGCGTGCCTGCGCTGGTGACGGGGACTTTCAAATCCCGCCTTGCACCGTGTGAGCCGAGATAATGACGAGGATCTGCCGTGCGACACCGATCAGCCCATGCGGAGGGCTGACCGTGAGAACTGGAGCCGACAGGCGCATACCCGGCCGGCGACAATTGTGAGAGCGCGCAGCGGAAACTAGAACGCCACGGCCTGCCCATCCTTGCGCGGATCGGATCCGGCGACATAGGACAATGGGCCATCGCGCAGGATCGCCTGTGCCCCACCGAAGCCGAACACGGCGTCCGGCGTTTCGACGAGCACCTCATGGCCGCGCTGGCGCAAAGCCTCGACCAGCGCGGGATTGAAGTTGGCCTCCACCGAAACCTTGCGCCCCTGCATGACGCGCCAGCGCGGTGCGTCGGCCGCCGTCTGCGGGTTCTGGCCATATCGCAGAATACGCAGGGCCATCTGGAGATGTCCCTGCGCCTGCATCGGGCCGCCCATCACGCCGAAGGCCATGAGGGGGTTGCCGGCATGGTCCGTGGCGAAGCCGGGTATGATCGTATGGAAGGGGCGCTTGCGTGGAGCCACCACATTGGGATGGCCCTGCCCCAGACTGAAACCCTTGCCCCTGTTCTGCATGCTGATACCGGTGCCGGGCACGACGACGCCCGAACCGAAGCCGGCGAAATTGGACTGGATGAACGACACCATACGACCGGCGGCATCCGCGGCCGCAAGATACACCGTGCCGCCCGATCGCGGGGCTCCGTGGCCTGGATCGCCCGCCTGGTTGCGATCGATCAGCGCAGCACGAGCCGCAATGTAGGCGGGGTCAAGCAACTCCTCCGGCCGCAACTGCATCGAATCGATATCGGAGACGTGGGCGGCGATGTCGACCAGCGCCGATTTGGTCGCCTCGATCGATAGGTGCAGCGTTTCAATATCATCGACCGGCTTGTCTCCAATCCCGAGCGCATCGAGAATTCCAAGTCCGATCAGGGCCGCGATCCCCTGCCCGTTCGGCGGGATCTCATGCACTGTCGCACCGGCGAAGCGCTGTGAGACTGTTCCGACCCAATCGACCTTGTGCTCCGCGAGATCCTCAAGGCTCATCACACCGCCGTGGGCGGCACTGTGTGCCACCATGCGCTTCGCGAGGTCGCCGCGGTAGAAATCTTCCCCCTTGCTCGCCACGATGGCCTCGAGGGTCCGCGCGTGATCGGGCAGCCGCACGATCTCACCAGCCTTGGGAACAGCTCCTGCGGGAATAAATGCATCCGCGAAGCCCGGTTCCTTGCCGAGCCGCCGGGCGCCAAGCTCCCATTGCACCGCGATGATCGGGCTCAGAGGATAGCCGTCGCGCGCGTAGCCAATAGCAGGAGCCGCGATCTCCGCGAGCGGCAGACTGCCGAACCTCTCCCAGAGCGCGATCCAGGCCGAAACCGCGCCCGGCACGGTTACGCTGTCCCACCCGAGCTCCGGCATCTGCTTGAGATGCCCGAAGCGCTCCGGCGTCCATGCCGCAGGTGCTCGACCGGAGGCGTTGAGGCCATGCAGTTCCTTGCCATCCCACAAGATGGCAAAGGCGTCGCTGCCGATACCGCAGCCGGTGGGCTCCACGACTGTCAGCACCATGGCGGCGGCGATGGCCGCATCAATCGCATTGCCGCCGCGCGCGAGCATCAGGAGGCCGGCCTGGGCCGCAAGCGGTTGCGATGTGGCGACGATGTTTCGCCCGAGCACAGGGGAGCGTTGCGAGGGATATGGGAGGTCGTAGTCCATCAAGCTTCCCTGTTGCCATGGGATGAGGAAAGGGGGGCCGCACATCAGCGACATGTGAGTGTGGTTGGCCACCCAGGCATCACGCACCTTGTCACGAACGAACGAAACTGTCGCGCGCCCATGCCGCGGAAAAGACGTCCGCCTTTCCCGTAAGCCGTTTAAGCAAGACAGCCGGCAAATATAAAGATCCACTCGGGCGGTCGAGAGAGCCCATGGCAGAGGCGCCGCGGCCGACGCCATGAGGACACATCGTGTTTGCAGCCGAAATAAGCGCGCGCATGCCGCAAACTGATCAACAGGTTGGCGTGGGCGCTTTGAGCTCCCACGTCTGTTATCGTATGATGAGCGAAATCAATCCGATCGGCCCTGTTGTTCCTATGAAAGCTTCCACAATTCGGCCCGCGCGCAAGGAGCGCCTGGGAGAAATCATATACGGGCAGATTCTCGAGCAGATTCTGGCTGACAACTATGGCGAAGGAGACAAGTTGCCGTCTGAGGCCGAGCTGTCATTGGCTTTCGAGGTATCGCGCCCGGTGATCCGGGAGGCGTTGATGCGCCTTCAGGCGGATGGGCTCGTGCAAGCCCGCCGGGGCATTGGCACATTTGTCTCCCGTCGCCCATCCAGCCGCCTGCCAGAACTGGTGAGCGCCACTGAGCTCTCCGGATATCTCAGAACGTTTGAGCCGCGCATCGTGCTGGAGGCTGAGGCGGCACGGCTCGCGGCGAGCCGGCGGACGAACACGCAGCTCAAGCTCATGCGCGACACGATCGAGGCGCTGCGTGCTGCGATTCTGGCCGGCAATCTTGGGACGGAGGAGGATATCGCCTTTCACGAGGCCATCGCGGAGGCTACCGGCAACGACTACTTTCCGTCACTGCTCAATGATCTGCGCCGCCCGGTCGTCAGTACGATGGCGATCGGCCTGGAGCTCGCCCGCGAGCGTTCGCCGGCCCGCCGCCTGCGCGTCGTCGAGGAACATGGCAAGGTCTACGACGCGGTTGTCGCGCAGGACGGTGAGTGCGCGGCCGCCTATATGCGCCACCACCTCTACCAGGCGCGCGCCGCTGTCACGGATGTGCACCACCTGGAGCGCGAGCACTTCGATACGCCCGACAGCCTCCTGGACGATGCAACCGACAGTTCAGTGCATCACCCACGAGAGAAACTCACGCGCGCGGGCCGTCCGTGAATTCGTGAAGAACTCTTCCGGCGGCGCGGTCTCCACAATCGCGCCGGCATCCATGAAGATGATGCGGTCGGCAATTTTGCGCGCAAAGCCCATCTCATGGGTCACGCAAATCATGGTGGTGCCTTCGTTCGCAATCTCGGTCATGGTGTCGAGGACCTCACCCACCATTTCCGGATCAAGCGCGGACGTCGGCTCGTCGAACAGCATGACGTCGGGGCTCATCGCGAGAGCACGCGCGATTGCCACGCGCTGCTGCTGGCCGCCCGAAAGCTGCGACGGATATTTGTTGATCTGATCCTCGACATGCACGCGGCGCAGGTATTTCTCGGCCACGGCCCGTGCCTCCTCACGCTTCAGCCCCCTCACCCGCATCGGCGCAACCATGCAATTCTCGACGGCCGTCATATGCGGAAAGAGATTGAAGTTCTGGAACACCATGCCGGTCCGGCGACGCACGAGATCGATCGACTTGCGCTTGTCGGTCAGCGCGATGCCGCACACCGAAAGTTCGCCTCCCTGATGGGGCTCCAGACCGTTGAGGCAGCGGATCAGGGTGGACTTCCCTGATCCGGATGGTCCGCACAACACGACCCGCTCACCGCTCTTCACCTGCAGATCGATATTCCGCAGGACGTGAAAATCGGAAAAGTATTTGTTGAGGCCGATGGCCTCGATCATCGTTTGGGTCATGCGATGCTCTAGGACTGCGATATCAGTTGATCTTCGGGTCCAGCGCACCGGACGCGTAACGACGCGCCATGTCGCCCATCGGGATGACCTCAATCTTCGGACCCTGCCCCGCGGTGTTGAACTCCTCAAGCCGCTGGCGGCACAGCTTGGCGATTGCTTCCATGCCCGGCTTCATCATGTTGCGGATGTCGAACTCGCCCGGGTCCTCCTGCATGACGCGGCGGATCTGGCCAATGAGTGCCATGCGATTGTCGGTGTCGATATTGACCTTACGCACGCCGTGGCGAATGCCGCGCTGGATCTCCTCGATCGGCACGCCCCAGGTCTGGGGGATGTTCGCGCCGTACTTGTTCATGATGTCCTGCAGTTCCTGCGGAACCGAGGAGGAGCCGTGCATGACGAGATGCGTATCGGGCAGGCGGCGGTGAATTTCCTCGAGGCGATCCATGGCGAGCACTTCGCCGTCGGGCTTGCGAGAGAACTTGTAAGCGCCGTGCGAAGTGCCCATAGCGATGGCGAGCGCATCGACCTTGGTGGCCTTCACGAACTCGACCGCCTGATCGGGGTCCGTCAGCAGCCGTTCGTCGCGGCCGTGTTCGAGCTTGCCGAGCACGCCGATCTCACCTTCCACCGAAGCTCCCATGAAGTGAGCGAAGCGCGAGACCGAGGAGGTGACACGCACGTTATAGTCGAAATCGGACGGGGTCTTGCCGTCCTCCTGCAGCGAGCCGTCCATCATCACGGATGTGAACTTGCGCTGCAGCGCGGTGGCGCAGGTCGCTTCGCTGTTGCCGTGATCCTGGTGAATGCAGAGCGGCACATGCGGATACATCTTGATGAGCGCCTCGAAGAGATGCTCGATCATGATATCGCCCGCATAGGCGCGGGCCTTTGTGCCGACCTGCAGGATGACGGGCGCGTCAACGGCATCGGCCGCCGACATCACCGCCAGCATCTGCTCCATATTGGTCACGCTGAAAGCAGGAACGCCGTATTGATGTTCGGCGGCGTGATCAAGCAATTGACGGAGCGTGATGCGGGACATGGGAGCAAACCTTTCGGGAGAAGCGGCGGAGCCATCTCCGCCGCACAGGTCAATCAGAAGCGCGGCAGGTTCTCGTTGACGATGCCGAGCCATTCCTTCTGGGCAGCCTGGATCTCACCGGAGTTCCAGAGCAGCATGATTTCGGTATTCAGCCACTGCAGCAGATCGAATTCGCCACGGCGCACGCCAACGCCCATCGGCGACTGGCGGACAGCGAACTTGCGCTCGAATTCCTGCGTCTGCTTGTTGATCGCGTTGGCCGCCGCGACACCCGAGACGATGGCATCGACCTGGCCGGAGAAGAGGGCCTGGTTGGTCGCAGCGTCATCATCGAAGCGCTGGATATTGGTGCCCTTGACGGCCTTCTCGGTGATGATGGTGTCGTTCGTGGTCGAACGCGTCACGCCGACCCGCTTGCCGACAAGGTCCTCGAGCTTGGTGATATTGGACTTCGCCGGGGCGATGACCATCTGCTCGTCGACATAAATGGCATTCGAATACATCACGGCCTTCGCGCGCTCGGCCGTTATGCCGAAGGACGAGACGAGGATGTCTACCTTGCCGCTCGTGAGGTTGGGAATGCGTGCCTGCGACACCTGGTCCACGATCTCAAGCTCAACACCGAGATCGCGCGCCAGGAGCTTGGCGATCGCCACATCGAAGCCCGCCGGCTTCATGTTGGCGTCGGTCATGCCGTAAGGCGGCGTCGACAGCGAGATGCCGACGATCAACTTGCCCCGCTTGATGATATCGTCAAAGGCCTTGCCGGTGGCATCAGCCGCCTGCGCAGCGCCAGCCGCGAGCCCCGTCACCATCATCGCGGCAGCACAGACGACAGCCGCCTTCTTGAGATAACCACCAATTGCAGACATGCCCATTGCATTCCTCCTGGAACTACTTTGTTTGGGTACCGAGACGCCGCTCGAGATAACGGCTGAGAAGGGTGAGCGGAAAGCAAACGACGAAATAGAACGTCGCCGCGGTCAGATAAACGTCCAACGGCTTGAAGGTGGCGTTGCTCACGATCTGCGATGTACGCGTCAATTCGACAATGCCGACAACGGAAGCGAGCGAGGTGTTCTTGATCAACTGGACAAAGAACCCGACCGTCGGCGGCGTAGCGATGCGGATCGCCTGCGGAACGATGATGAAGCGCATCGAATCCGCGTAGCTCAGGCCGAGCGCATGCGAACCTTCACGCTGTCCATTCGGCACGGATTCGATCGCGCCACGCCAGATCTCGCCGAGGAAGGCGGCCGCGTAGAAGGAAAAGGCGACAGCGATCGCGACGATCGGCGCGACATCGATACCGAGCCACCGCGCGCCGAAATAAGCAATGAACAGGGTCACCAGGAGCGGGGTGCCTTGGACCACGAAAATGTAGAAGCGCGCTGCGTTCCTCAGCACCGGGTTGTGAGCCACCCGAACCAGTGCCAGAACGGATCCTGCGATCGAGCCGCCTACCAGAGCGATCGCGGCGAGCCAGATGGTCGTGCCGAGACCACCCAACATGAAGAACACATGGTTCCAAGTGTAGGGCTGAAACATCGTCAACGACCAACGAACTTGTAGCCGAAGGCCCACCGCTCGATACCGAGCATCAGGCCGCGCAGAAGGGCAACAAGGGCCACATAGATGACGGCGATGACGAGATAGATCTCCATATTGCGCAGCGTCATGCCCTGGATGTCATTGCCAACGCCCGTGAGCTCTGGAACCGAAATGGCCGAGACGACGCTCGACGACAGAAGGAGCAGGATGAATTGCGCCGACAGCGACGGAAAAACGGCCGCCAGCGCCGGCTTGAGGACGACATGCCGGAAGGTGCGGTAGCCGGAGAGCCCCAGTGCCCGCGCCGCTTCGATCTGACCCTTGTTGATGCCCTCGATCCCGGCCCGCACGATCTCGCTGATATAGGCGCCGCCGTAGATGGACATCGCCGTGATCGCGGCGGTGATTGGATCAAGGCGCAAACCGAGCGCCGGCAAGCCGAAATAGATCAGGAAGACCTGCACGATAAAGGGCGTGTTGCGGATCGCCTCGATATAGCCCAGCACCACGAGACGAAGCACGCGGTTGCCGCTCAGGGTCAGGCAAGCGGATAGGACACCGATGACAAGGCCGATAGCCATCGAAATCAGCGAGATCTGCGCCGTCAGCAGCAGGCCCTTGGCGAGCAGGTCGCCTCTGGCCAGAACACCACTGAAATCGAGATAGTCCACTCCTCGTCCTCCCGGATGCAAGCGCGCGGTGCTTGCTCCTTGATGTTGCCGGGCACTCTATGGGCGCGCACAACTTGTCGTCAATAAATATTACATGTCGAGAGATCGTCGCCGCCGTAGGAAGCGACGAAATCACGGCCGCTCGGGCTCATCTCCACCACGCCGGCCCAGCATCTATGGTCGCTCCAAGGCGTGGCCAGACGATCGGTGAGCGCGTTGAGCTGCTCCATGACATCGGATTGGATCAAGTCCTCTTCCATGGCCTTCATATCGGGGAAATGGCTGAAAGCGTCTGCCCAGATGGCGCGGCCCGCAAGATAGCCATTGGCGCCGGCACGATAAGCATAAGTCAGCAGCCGCATAAAGTCGGCCGTACTGGCACCACCGCTCAACAGGACCCATGGCCGCTGGATACCGCGCGCGATACGGTCAAAGGCCGCCTGCACGGTGGTGCCCTCAGGTCCGTCAGGATCGGGAACGTTATGCACCGCGACGGGCGGCTCCAGTTTGTAGAGATCGACGCCGGCTGGGTTCATGACGTCGCTATCCGCCAGCGCCTCGAGAACGAGAGCAACGCGGCGTTCGGCAAAGACGTCCGCACTTTCGTCCGGGAACGGGTAGACAAGAAACTCCAGAACCAACGCGATGTCGTTGGCCTCACAAGCTTTCCTGACGCTGTCTAGATAGGCGATCTGGTGGCTGCGGACATTGGGGCTGACGTCCGACCGAAACCACAGATTGACCTTCACCGCATCGCCGCCGATACGCCGGATGACGCCAGCATCCCAGCCGGGGACATTGCGTGACTTACGGCCGGTTTCCGTCACCTCCCAAACTGCCCATTCGCTGCCGATGACGAGACCCGTCCGCGCGGGAATATCATTGATCGCCGCGGCATAGCCGAAAGGCGGGTCGAGCAGAACCGCCGAGGCGTGGGGCGCAAGCCGGCGAGCCAGCATGGCCTTGACCGCGGCGACATCGGTATAGGGTGCTTTATTAAGACCGCGCTTTTCCTTGATGGGATTGACGATGGGGCCCGTCTGGTCCATCGCCAGCATTTTGAAGCGGCCGTTGTCGTCAGCGAGGCGGCGAAGGCCCCAGAGCTTGCCGGGCGAAATCTTCATGGCACACCTTTCATCAATAAGGCATCGACCGCCGCCCGGTCGGGAATGCTTTCCCAACCGCTGCCACGCGCGCATTTGAGCGCCGCGGTGGCACTGGCCAGCCGCGCCGCGCCCTCGACATCCAGCCCCTCAGCGAGGCCAAGCGCGTAGGCACCGTGGAAAATGTCCCCGGCCCCGTTCGTGTCCACCGCCGCCACGTTGAAGGTCGGGACGTGACGCGGTGTGTCGCCGTCCAACCACCAGAAGCCCTTCTCGCCGATCGTGACCGAGATGATGCCGCGGCAAAGCGGTGCGGCGCGACGCAGTCCAAGGGCTATGTCTGTCGTCTCCGTAAGCCGCTCGAGGCATGCGGCTGAAAAGACGATATGATCCGGTAAGGATAGCAGGCGCATGACGGCGTCCATGTCACCCACATCCGCATCGAGCACGGTGGTGATGCCACGCGTGCGGGCTTCCTGAAAGACCGCCGCAGCGCCCTGCCACCAGCTATAGTCGGCCATTACCGCATCGACGCCATCCAGCATGCCGAGCGGGAGCCAATCGGCATCATCGCCGAGATCCCGGCCGATGAAGCCGAAGGCCATGCGCTCCCCGTTCGGGGAGACGAGGACAGTGCCGATGGGGCTAACGCCACCTTCCACCCGCCGAACGTGGTCCGTATGAACGCCGGCGACGCGCAGGCGCGCCAGAATATCGTCGCCCGCGGCATCCTGGCCAAGACGCCCCCAGTACTGGGTGTCCGCGCCGAGGCGAGCGGTCGCGTAAGCCGCCGTTGCCGCGATACCCCCGCCGGTGCGCAGGACATTGTTGGCGCGAAACTTACAAGGTTCAGTCGGAAGGCGGGGCAAATAGACGATCGTATCGAGGAAGGCATTTCCAAGAGTGACGATACGTTTTGCAGCCATCGCGCTTCTTCCCCACAGCCTTCTATGTCCCGCTCGCGGTTGGTCGGGCACTCGATTGCGCGAGCCTTGTAGCGACCCTCCGAACATGTAGTCAACATTTATTACAAGATATCCCGGTCTGCTTCTGCGGGCTCCGCGAGGGCCTTACCTCGCCCCTCACGTGGCCGCCCTCCGCCCTCGGCAGCATGCGCCGCCAATCGTTACTGCAGTTTCATCGGGAAAGTCGCTTAACTCAGCTTCTTCGCAGATTGCTACGATTTAAGCCGTCCGTTGCCGCTCATCAGGCGGAAACTCTCGCGGCTTTTACCGGCGTGGAGGGGAATGCCCGCCCTGGATGAAGCTCTCGACGCGAGGTCACAGGGACGCACTAGTCCGGGAAATATTCCACGTGGGTTTCTGCTGTGCGGCCGATATAAAGGGCCCGCCGCCCTGAAAAGGAAACGACGTAGCCGGCACATCCGGCGGCAACCGCCTTTTTGCAGAAGCCCTTGTAAGTATATCCCGGGACCATTTGCTGCGCTTCTCGGATCGCCTCTTGCAAGCTGCGTGGGTTGAATGTCTCCGCGACCGGCGCCGTAATCTTGTGTATCATGAATTCAACGGATTCACCATCCGGAAGATAGTAAGTTGCGGCCTGCCGTCGAAAGTCAACTGCATAACTTTCGAAGCCTGCTCCCATCAACTTTCCGATAATTTGGGGGAACGTCAGTGTGTTGGCTTCTGCGCCCTCGAGGCAGGCTTGAGCTGTAATTCTCTGGTTATCATTCATGGCCGTCATTTCCGCTCTATGTTGGATGTTGGATCGCGATTATTCCAACGGCATCGTCGCAAGCCGATGGTGCTGGACCATGCGCTTCAGAAGCCCTTCGAGGAGTGCGCGCTCAGCGACAGTCAAACATCCGAAGAATTCCGCATCGTTGTCGTCAGCAAGAGCCGCCAGCGTGGGAACGAGGTCAATGCCCCGCGCCGTCAAGGCAAGCGTTTGCGCGCGCCCGTCGGCCGCATTCGCCGCGCGCTCGACGAGCGACTTGGCGATCAGTCGATCGGCCAGTTTCGTGATGGCCCCCTTTGTCATGCCCATCTTGCGCGCGAGACGGGTTGGCGGCGCAGGCTCCTCTCCATAGAGCGCGCGCATAAAGCTCCACTCCGCGACGGTAACCTCCTTCTCGACAAGCTTGGCTGCGAAGGCATGTGAGACGTGATTGGACACCATGCGCAGCCAATAGCCGAGATGGGAGGTCAGATCGGAGACAGGTGAGTTCGATGCCATGGCACCTCCGATAGTTGGCTAGGAAACTACGCCTTTCTGTTTCCTAGTCAACCACAAACAGCCAGGCGGCGTGAGCGCCTCGCCGATCCGTAGCGTGAGCTCTCTGAGACGCTGATGGGCGTCTTCATGTCCCGGCACCCGCTAAGCCAGCGCGTCTTGACTGTCATCGCCCCGGGCGTCCTCATCGCGTGTCACCGCTCGCTCGACAAGCCAGCCTCCCGCGGGGCAACAGAGCAAGGGGCACTTGTCGGGAACCAACAGGCTCTCGCCAGGTTTAAGCTTTGCTCGAAGCATCCGCGTGGGGAATTTGGTGACGAAGCAGTCGGTTACATCCAAGCGCGTTCTTCGAGCGGACCGCCCGCTATGGGTTGATACTCCGCACATTTCAGTGGTTACACAGAAATCTCCGCGTAAGCGCGCTTACGACGTGATCATCGTGGGCGCGGGTATAAGCGGCGCCCTCATGGCCGACGCCCTGGCTGATGGGAAGCGATCCATCCTCGTGGTGGATCGGCGCGGGGCCGTCAAGGGCTCCAGCTTGGCCAGCACGGCCATGATCCAGCATGAGATCGACACGCCGCTTTTCAAGCTCTCGCAAGCCATCGGGAACTCTCGCGCCGAACGTGTCTGGCGGCGATCGGCCCAAGCTGTCGAAGGTTTGACAAAGCTGGTGAAGAGCCTCGGCATTTCTTGCCAACTCGAAGCCAAAAACACGCTGTACCTTGCCGGCAAAGCCTATGGCCCTCGCGCTCTCCGCAGGGAAACCAAGGCGCGAACCAATGCGGGAATAAACGCCAAATATCTCGATGCCGGGGAACTACAGCAAACTTTCGGCATCGAGCGCCCGGCGGCGATCATCAGCTCCATTTCCGCATCGGCCAATCCCGCCCAAATGGCCGCAGGCCTCCTGCGGCACGCCCGCAAACGCGGCTGCGAGATCGTCACGCCCCTGGAGATTACGGACCTCACTGCCGGAGGCGAGGTTGTCCTTGCGACCTCAAGCGGCCACCTTCTCCTGGCAAAACATGTGATCTTCTGCACCGGCTATGAATTTCTCAAGCCTCTTGCCCACAAGCGCCATCGCATCATTTCAACCTGGGCCATTGCGAGCAAACCCGGACTGAAGCTGCCGCCGTGGCTGTCCGAGGCGCTGGTGTGGGAGGGTGCCGATCCATATCTCTATTTCCGGACGACGTCGGATGGGCGATTGATCGCCGGCGGTGAGGATGAAGAAAGCGCTGACGCCTATTTGTCGGAAAGCAAGCTCAAGACCAAGGCCCGCATCATCGCCGAGAAAGTCGGCGACCTGCTCGACTGCCGGGTCGGCGCGCCCGATTATGCATGGTCGGCCGACTTCGGAAGTACACCGACCGGCCTGCCGATCATAGGCGAGGTTCCCGGCTTGAAAAATGTCTATACTGTCATGGGCTACGGCGGCAACGGCTTTACCTTCAGTAAGATCGCGGCAGAGATCATCCCTGCCATGATCAACCAAAAGCCAGATCCGGACACAGAGCTGTTTCAGTAGGCATGGAAGGACCAAGCGCCCCGCGCGAAACGGCTCGCACGCGCTTGGACTTGCGCTCGATGTAAAGCCCCTCGGGATGAGCGGCCTTAGGCTTCTATGCGCCCACCACCCAAACTTGACGGGCCCAGGGATCTCGGCTATCGAACCTGCTGGATAGCGTTATCCAAGTCGGGTTCGCCATGGCATTTGCGGTCTAAATCAGATATTGCCGCTCGGATCTCTCAGGGTCCCAACGGCGCATCTTTCGATGGATAGCGCTGTCCATCAATGTCGGTAAGGATCCACAATTCCAAACGCGATCGCTGGCTTTCTTGAAATACTGGCCCACCGCAACGGGCGTCTAAAGACAGATCGTTATAAGATAGAATATCCTGCTCTATAAAAACTATAATATGGAGGAACGCGATGAGGTGGACGGTAAGTATATTCGTTGCTACTCTACTTGGATCTATAGCGGCGCCACTGGCGCAGGAGAAATTTCCTGCCAAGCCTATCACGGTGGTTATTCCCGCCGGTCCGGGCTCATCGACCGATACCAATGCCCGCCTTGTTCTGAATAAGATCGAGAAACAGGGAACTCTCGGCCAGCCCGCGGTCGTAGTTAACCAGACAAGCGCCCCCATCGCAGCAACACGCGTCAAGGACGCTCGACCGGACGGTCACGACCTGCTCGTCTATCATATCGGTTTGATGGGGACGCAGGCTGTTGGCAAGATCGGTTTCGGCGCCGAAGCGTTCAAACCGATCGCGCAGACGGGTAGCACCGCTTTCCTTATCGTCGCTGCAGAGAAGGGCCCCTACCCTGACCTGAAATCTCTCGTCGAAGCCGCCAAGGCGGCCCCCTCAAAGATCACCGAGGCGAACAGCATTGGCGGCGCCAGTCACATCGCGACGCTGGCCCTTGCGCAAGCGTCTGGCTACACACCTCGTGTGGTCCATGTGGGTGACGGACCGTCGCGCCTACAATCCGTGCTGGGCGGTCACTCCGCCTATACAGTCGTTTCGCCCCCGGAATACAAGGGCTTCTCGGGCACCGGCATCAAGGCGCTGGCGGTCTTGGGATCTGAACGGAGCCCTGATTGGCCGGATGTTCCCTCGACCGCCGAACTGGGCTACCCCGTCGATGTATCGGTCGATGTCTGGTGGTTTGCGCCGTCCGATACGCCTCCGGCCGTTGTGGAGACGCTCGCCAATGCCGTAGAGAAGGCAATGGGCGATGCCGAACTCCAGGAAGCCTTCAAGAAGCAGGGAATCAATCCCGTGTTTCTCCGCGGGGCTCCACTCGCCGACAAGCTGTCCAATATTACCGCGCTTGTGAAGCCCATGGGCGCGGCGCTCGGCGGGAAATAGGCATCGTTTGAGACAAGATGCTCCCATGTGGCGGGGAGAGAGGTATTGACCATGGCATCCCCGGCTCGAGAACGGCGATCTGACCTTGTCTTTATGATCATCGTCTTTGCCGTCAGCGCTGTTGTACTGGTGGAAGCCAGCCGCCTACCGGCATCCCGATTTGATCCTCTCGGACCTGGCGCATTTCCTCTGGGGATCTGCGTCCTGCTTCTGGTCCTGACGGCCTTCGGCATCGTGAAAGCGCTTCTCGGCCATTCCCTCGGGCGGGCGGAAACGTCGTTGCTGACGGGCGTCGGGCAGGAGACGCCATACAGGCAGCATCCGTGGCTCGCCGTCGCGCTTTATCTCTCAACCATCGCCTATGTGTGTGTTCTCCAATTTGCACCGGTGCACTTCACCTGGCCAACCGCGGCCTATATCGTGGCGGCCTCTCTGCTGCTGAGCCGCAGCCTGGTCAAGCGCACCCTGCTCGCGGCGCTTGCCGTGGGCGCGAGCGCCAGCGCCATCCTCACCTATATCTTCGGGCATATTCTTGTCGTGGCGCTGCCTTAGGCACCAAGGGCGTACTGAATGCTTGTCGATGCATTTGTTCATCTCCTTTCGCCATCCATGTTGCTGATGATGTGCGGAGGAGTTCTTTTGGGGATCGCCATTGGCGTCCTGCCCGGTATCAATACCGGCGCGCTCATGGTGCTTGTGCTGCCCTTCACCTTCTCAATGAACAGCGTTGACGCCGTGGTGTTGCTGATCTCCCTGTTCGTCGGCGGGGTAAGCGGTGGCCTGGTGACTGCGACACTGATGCGAATTCCAGGCGAACCCAATGCCGTCATGACCTGCATGGACGGCTACCCGCTCGCCAAGGCGGGATTTGCCGGACGCGCCCTCGGTCTTGGAAACGCTTCATCGATCGTGGGTGGGGCGCTCTCCTGGGTGGCGCTGGTGGTCCTCACGCCTCCCCTCGCACGTGTTGCTGTGGTCTTCGGGCCGTGGGAGATCTTCGCGGTTGTCTGCATGGCACTGGTGCTGATCGCCTCGCTCAGCCGTGGCTCGTTGCTGAAGGGCCTGATCTCGGCCCTCCTCGGCATGCTAGTGGCAATGCCAGGTCTCGATCCCTCATCGGGCGCGAACAGATTGACGTTCGGCTGGATCGAACTGACTGCTGGCCTTGATCTTCTTCCTGTCATTCTAGGGATTTTTGCGATCAGCCAGTTGATGTCCGATACCGTGAACATCGAGGAGGAAAATGCGGGCCGTTTGAAGGTCACGATGAAAGGTGTGCTGATTTCGGTGCGGGACTACGTCACTCACGGTTGGAACATGATACGGTCCGCGTTGATCGGCATCGGTATCGGCATTTTGCCGGGAGTCGGCGCGACGATCGCCTCGGTGGTGTCCTATACGACTGCCAAGAATGTATCACGGCATCCGGAGCAATTCGGTCAGGGCAGCGAGGAGGCGATCGTTGCCGCGGAAGCTGCCAACAATGCAACCACGGGCGGAACGCTCATTCCACTCCTGGCGCTTGGCATCCCTGGGGGCCTCGCCGATGCGGTACTGCTCGGCGCATTGATGATCCACAATCTGGCGCCGGGGCCCATGCTCTATGTCCACAACCCGGAAATTGTAAACGCCATCATGGCCGCTCATCTGGTTGCCCATGTGCTGATGTTCATATTCATGACCGCGGGCGTTATTCTCTTCGCACAACTGATGAAAATATCACGCGTCTGGATCTTCCCGGTCGTTCTGGTGATCTGCGTGATCGGCGCCTATACCGTCAACGGCCGGATGTTTGATGTCTGGGTGATGCTTGCCTTCGGGGTTGTCGGCTATGCTCTCGAATACTGCAAGGTTCCGATAGCCCCTCTCGTCGTTGGGCTCGTCCTCGGCCCCCTCGCAGAACAGCATCTGCGGACTGGCCTGATGGCGTCCGGCGGAGAAATTGGTGTCATTCTCGATCGCCCGATCGCGATGACCTTTCTGGCTGTCACGCTGCTCGCCTTGCTTTGGCCGGTGGCGCGGAAGCAGTTCAGAAGGCCCCTCCCCGCCTGACCATGAGGCGGGCTTCCCGTACGTGACCGCGAGCGGCCCTTCGGCAGGTCGCCGATCAAAATCACAGAACCGTTACAAATGTGCAAGATGGCTGACATGCAGCGTCGCTAGCGTCCGTCGCGTCGATGACAGGAGTTCGCATGCGCCGTCTTCTCGCCCCCATGGCAGCACTGGCCCTATTTGCCGTCACTCCGGCGCAGGCCGCCGATCCCGTGACTATCAATTTCTGGCATTACCAGACCTCCAATCGCGAGGATCTGACCAGAACCATCAATGACTTCATGGCCAAAAACCCTGATGTGAAGGTTCGCGAGCAGTTCAAGGACAACAACAATCTGGCGACCGAGGTGCAGGCGGCGGCTCTTGCCGGCCGCGCGCCGGACGTGGCGCAACTGCTCAGCCGCCTCACGATCGGCCTTGTCATGAATACGAAGCCCGCTGCCCTCGACAGCGGCCCGGACAAGGGCGCGTTCCTCAAGAACGTCGCGCCGAACTTCCTCGCCATCGGAACCTACCAGGGCCATCCCTATGCGGTGCCGCATTCCTTCGGCACGCCGATCGTCTACTATAACAAGGACCTGTTCCGGGCCGCCGGGCTCGACCCCGAGAAGCCGCCGCGCACCTGGCAGGAGATGCGCGACATCGCGCGTCAGATCAAGACGAACACGGGTAAGCACGGCCTGTTCGTTTCCACTGGTGGACGTGACGTCGGCCCGCAGCAGATGATGGTCAATACCGGCGCCGACATGCTGTCCGACGACTTCACGCGCGCCACATTCGCCACGCCGGACGCGATTGCCTCCATGCAGCTCTGGCAGGACATGGCCGTCACCGACAAGTCGCTGGCAGTGTTCACGGAGCGCGAGAACACCTCGCTCTTCATGGCCGGTCAGATCGGCATGATGGTGACATCGGTTGCCAGCTTTCAGGGCGCTAAGCGCAGCACCGAAGGCGTCTTCGAGCTCGGCGTCGGCCACTATCCGACCTGGAAGGACAAGCCGCGGCGCGTCCCGAATTCCGGCGCGGCGCTGATGGTGTTTTCGCAGGATGAAAAGCGCCGCGAGGCGACATTCCGCTTCCTCTCCTATCTGATGCAGCCGGAGGTCAGCAACCGCTGGGCTGTCGAATCCGGCTATCTGCCGATCGCGCCTGGCGCCCAGCAGGCGGAGGTCATCAAGGAAGCCGTCGCCAAGGAGCCGCGCTGGGGCGTCGCCGTCTCGCAGATGGACGACCTCGTCGCCACGGCCCGCTGGCCCGGCAGCCGCGTCGTCGAGATCCAGATCGTGCTCGAGAACATGGTCCAGGCGCTCTGGCAGGGCAAGGCTCCCGCCTCCGCACTGGTGCCGGCGGCGGAAGCCGAGATCACCCGCCTGATCGCCCAGGGCAGCTGATGCCTGCCGTCACTCCGGCGCCTCGCGCCAGCGAGGAGCCCGGAATCCATGAACACGAGGCCACACAAGAAGATGCATCGGGCCGACCGGCACTCTCTGGTTTACCGTCGTGTTCATGGGTTCCGGGCTCGGGCCTTCCGGCCCGCCCCGAAATGACCAGGTGGCCGTGTGAAATCAACATGCGCCGGCTCCCTCCCGCCATCGCCGGAATGCCCACGAACCTCCATGACTGAAGCGATCAACACCGCCTCCGTCGCCATCGCGCGGCCGACACGCCGCCGCCGACGGCTCGACATCCGGCCTGCCGTCTTTCTCACGCCCTTCATCGTTCTGCTCGGCGTGTTCACCTATTGGCCCTTGATCGATACAGTCTATCTCAGCTTCATGAAGCTCAATACCAATGCGCCTGCGAGCTTTGTCGGACTGAACAATTTCCGGGGCGTGCTTGATAACAGCCAGTTCCACGACGCCGCGATCAATTCGTTGACTTACGTATTCGTATCGATTCCGTTGAAGGTTCTTCTACCGATTCCTTTGGCGGTCTTCATCTGGACGATCGGTGAACGCGCCGCGAACATCTACAAATCACTTCTATTTCTGCCGACACTTCTCAGTTTCGTGGTCGTTTCCATCGTGTGGATCTGGCTGCTCAATCCCGTGATGGGATTGTTCCAGTCGCTCATCCGCCCGTTCGGCCTGCAGATGCCGGCGCTGTTGTCCGATGTCGGTACGGCGATCTACGTCATCATCGGCGTGGGCGCCTGGAAGCTTATCGGCTTCAATGTACTGCTCTATCTGGCCGGCCTGTCGAGCATCGGGCGGGACTATATCGAAGCCATGCGCCTCGATGGCGCGGGCGACTGGACTGTCCTGCGGCGACTCATCATACCCCTCCTCTCGCCGACCATCTTCTTCGTGCTCATCTCGACCGTGGTCTTCACCATTCAGCAGGTCTTCACGCCTATCGACGTCATGACAGAGGGCGGCCCGCTGAATGCGACCACCAACCTGTTTTACGTCGTTTACCAATACATGTTTCAGAGCTTCAATGTCGGCTTCTCCGCCGCCGGCACTGTCATCCTGTTCGTCTTTCTCGGCGCGCTGACCGTCTTCAAGGTGCTGGTGCTCGAGAAGCGCGTGCACTACTCCTGAAGGCCGCCCCATGCTGAAACTCTCGCGGCCCTGGGCTGCCACCGGGCAGATCGTCCTCTTCATCACCGGGCTGTCCATCGCGCTGCCGCTGCTGCTCGTGCTAGGCACGTCGTTCAAGCCCGCGAACGAGATCTATGCCGGTTATCCCTGGCCGCTCAATCCGACATTCGACAATTATGCGGAGGTGTTCGACAAGCTGCCGTTCGGCGCTTATCTCTTCAACAGTGCCGCAACCACCACCCTGCGTGTCAGCGGCCAGCTCATCATCGCGCTGCTCGCCGCCTATGCCTTCGCGCGCTATACATTCCGCGGCCGGGGCCTCATCTTCGCTCTGGTGCTTGGCGCGATGATGATCCCGCACCAGCTCACTTTCCTGCCGGTTTATCTCCTCGTCAACAAGCTGGGTTGGTTCGACAGCTGGGCGGCGCTGATCGTGCCCAACCTCGCCATGCCGTTGGCCGTCTTCCTGCTCCGCCAGCACCTTTTATCATTTCCGCGCGAGCTCTACGACGCCGCCTCAATGGATGGCGCGGGTGAATTGCGCACCCTGTGGTCCATCGTCCTGCCCAACATCAAGCCGGTCATGGCGGCATTGACCATCGTCCTGTTCGTCGATTGCTGGAATGAATACTTCTGGCCGCTGGTCGTGACGGAGACCGAGAACGCCATGACCGCGCAGATCGGGGTGCGCCGCTTCCTCGACGCGGAACGCGGCGACGATCTCGGCCCCCTGATGGCGGCGGTCACGCTGATCAGTCTGCCGGCGGTCGCCGTTTTCGTCCTCTTCCAGCGCCAGATCATCAACACCTTCGTCTCTGTCGGCATCAAAGGATAAGCCATGGCCTCCATCAGATTTGCGGGAGTCCGCAAGGTCTTCGACGATTTCGTCGCCGTCGAGAGGCTTGATCTCACCGTTGCTGACGGCGAGTTCGTGGTCTTCGTCGGCCCCTCCGGCTGCGGCAAGACGACCTCCCTGCGCATGCTGGCGGGCCTCGAGGACGTAACTGATGGCCATATCTGGGTCGGCCCGCGAGACGTCACCGCAGACCCACCGAAGGCCCGTGACATGGCCATGGTCTTCCAGAACTACGCCCTCTATCCGCATATGACCGTCGCCGAAAACATCGGCTTTTCCCTTGGATTGCGCGGCGTGCCGAAGGCGGACCTCGCGCAGCGCGTGAGGGCTTCGGCGGAGATGATGGGGATCGCGCATCTGCTCGATCATCGCCCGCGGGAGCTGTCCGGCGGTCAGCGCCAGCGCGTCGCGGTGTGCCGCGCCATCGTGCGCAATCCGAGCGTATTCCTCTTTGACGAGCCCCTGTCCAATCTCGATCCGCAGTTACGTACCTCGGCACGCGGCGAGATCCGCGCCCTGCAGCGCCGGCTCGGCGTGACGTCCGTCTATGTCACGCACGATCAGATCGAGGCGATGACCATGGCGGACCGGATCGTCGTGATGCGGGATGGAGAAGTCCAGCAGATCGGGACGCCGGAGGAGCTCTTCGAGCGGCCGCAGACGATTTTCGTGGCCTCCTTCATCGGCGCACCAGCCATGAACATCGTCAGCGGGTCTGTCGAAAACGGCCAGGCCTGGGCTCTCGGCCGTATGATCGATGCGGACTCCTCTGCCAACGGTCTGAAGATCGGGGTTCGGCCGGAGGATATCTGCTTTCGTGAACTTCGCGGCGACGACGGCGCGGCCTTTCGTGTCGACCAGGTCGAGATGATCGGTTCGGAATGCCTGGTGCACGGCGAAGTCGGGTCCGAGCGGCTTGTGGCCCGCGTCGCGCGGCATCTCGCGCCACGCGCCGGCGAACGTATCGGGTTCGATTGGCCGATCGGCCACACCCACATGTTCGACCTGGCGACAGGAACGAGGATCGCCTCGCGCGGGGAGCTCGCCGCATGAACGCATTGGCTCCTCAATCCGTTCGCCGGTTGAACCTTGACCCATCGATCTCAAGATTCCTTTTCCTGCGCCACGGTCGCACCGCCTACAATCTGCAGCGTATCGTTCAGGGCCATACTGACATCCCGCTGGACGCGGTGGGGCGCGAGCAGGCAGTCTATGCCGCAGAGTTTCTTTTCGGCCATGGATCGATCGACCGTATCGTCTCAAGTGATCTGTCGCGGGCCAGCACGACGGCGCAGACGGTGGCGAGCCGCCTTGGACTGCCACTTCTGCTTGATCCGGATTTGCGCGAACGCGGCTTTGGTCCATTCGAGGGTGGGCCGGCGATCCAAGGGCTCTGGTCGAGGGATGCAGAGGGCATGGAGACCCTAGAGGTCTTCTCCGGTCGCCTCGCGCGCGCCCTCGGCCGTCATCTCGGCACGTCCTCGTCCTTGCTGGTGGCCCACGGCGGTGTCCTGCGCGTGCTCGGCCTCATGCTCGGCGTGGCGATTTCCGACGACCTCGTGCGGAATGCCGCGCCGCTGGCGTTCAGCCGGACGAATGAGGGGTGGCAGGTGATGGACTTGACCGGCGCAATCCATCTTTGACAGCGGATTTTGACAATCATGGCACAAGAATTTCGCATCGTGCAGGTCTCAGATCTGCACCTGAGCGGCAAACGCGGGCGCTACCAGGACAATTGGGAGATCACGCTCGAATGGATTGACGCTGAGAAGCCCGACCTTGTCGTGGTCAGTGGCGATGTGGCCCTATCCGATCCCGACGAAGTCGACGACCTCGTTTTCGCGCGGCGTCAGCTCAACCGCATCAGCGCGCCCTGGCGGGTCATCCCAGGCAACCACGATATCGGAGACAACGTGGTCTCGGGTGGGATGGCCAAATCGGTCGACGCGGAACGGCGGCAGCGCTGGCTTGATCTCTTCGGACCCGACTATTGGCAGCAGACCTGTGGCGCGTGGACGGCGATCGGCGTCAATGCACAGATTCTGAACTCCGGCGGGTTTCCTGCGGAGGAGGAGCAGAGCGCATGGCTCACACGAACGCTCGCAGAGATACCGCGCGAACGCCCAATCGCGCTTTTCGTCCACAAGCCCCTGTTTATGGATCATCCGTCGGAGGCTGGCGTCACCTCGGACTGCCTTGATCCCGAAGCACGCCACCGCTTGCTGCGCCCTTTTGCCGACAAATCGCTGAAGCTGGTCGCCTGCGGTCACAAGCACCAGTATCGATCGTTTGGCATCAACGGCATCATCCACATCTGGGCGCCCGCCACGAGCGCCGTCAATCACCCGCCAGAGGTGAAGATGTGGGGCTTGCGCGAAGTCGGCTTCGTGGACATTCGCCTGGGTGAAAGTGGTGGCCTGCGGCAGCGTCTCGTTGGACGCGACATGCTGTTCCGACACGAATCCTACGTTTACGCGAAGGAGTATGGTTCGGCGGCGGCCGGCCCGGAGCAGCCAGTCGCCCCATGACACGCCCGGAGAGAGATAAACAGGAGCCCGCCCATGGCGAAGCGCTGCTGCTCGGGTTGGGGGAGGAAAGCCGGCTCCAGCTCGCCACCCGCGTCGCCTGGATGTATTTCATCGAAGGGTTGAAGCAAGAGGACATCGCGGTCGCCCTGGGCATCAGCCGCATGCGCGTCAATCGCCTGCTCGCTGCGGCGCGGGAGGAGGGCATGGTGCGCATCGATATCACCTCGCCCTTCCGGACGGGCGCCGATTGCGAAGGACGCCTGCGGGCCGCCTTCGGCCTGCGGGAAGTGATATTGGCGCCGACCCCGTCGAAACCAGACCAGTTCGACGTGGTCGTCGGCCATGCGCTCGGCAGCTACCTCAATCGGCGCCTCGCCAATGGCATGACCGTGGGCGTGCATCACGGGCGCTCGCCCCACGCCATGTTCCAGGGCCTGAAGCCCGCGGTTATGCCGGACACCGCCGTGGTCTCCCTGAAAGGCAGCCTATCGGCTGAAGGCCGTATGGCACCTTACGAGACGGTGGCGCGCCTGGCCTTGACCCTGCAGGCGAGTTGCTACCAGCTGGCGGCGCCAAGCTATGCTCGAACGGCGCAGGAACATGAGCTATTTGCGCGCCTGCCCATGGTCCAGGCGGTCCTGCGCCGCGCCTCGGCCTGCGACCTCGCGATCCTCACCGCGAGCCGCATCACCGATGACGGCGGTCTTGTCGGCTATGGCTACATCAGTCCTGCCGAGGCGAAGGCCCTGCGCGAACGCGGCGCGGTCGGCGCCGTTCTCGGCACCTTCATCGACGCTGACGGGCAGATTGTCGACCACGAGCTCAATCATCGGCAAATCGGGCTCGGATTCGACGATCTCGCCGCGGTGCCGGAGGTCATTCTGACAGGCGCGGGCTCAGGCAAAGTCCTGGCGCTGCGTGCCGCGCTGGCGCGTGGGCTCGCGACGGTTTTCGTCACCGACGAACAGACGGCAGAACAAATTCTTTCCGTCTCATAGGATTTCGTGGAAGTCCGGCGAAGGCAACCGCGGCGCAGGTGGACCGCGTTCCCCTCTCGGACCAGAAATGCGAGACTATCGCGTGGCCAGCATGAAGTGAGGGCAATCCATGAGCATAGCCTTTCTCCATTCTCGCGGGACCGAGTCACCGATCAAGATCCCGGCCATAGGGCTTGAGCTCTTCGTCCGTATGCCTCCTCAGGCGAGCGCTGGCGCCATCTGCATCATCGAGACGGTCAACGCGCCGAACGCTGGACCACCCAGGCATCGCCATCCCGAAGCCGAGGTATTCCGCGTTATTGAAGGCCGCTATCTCTATGAAATCGACGGCCGTCGTTTCTTCGTCGACGAAGGGGACATTGTCAGCATCCCGGGAGGTGCTGCCCATGGCTTCGTCAACGTCACGAGCCGGCCCGCGCGACAGTTGGTCATGATCATGCCGGCGTTCGACGCGAGCCGATTTTTTACCGAGCTCGGACAGATCATGGAGGATGGCATTCCGACCCCGTCGCGCCTCAGCGCGTTCGGTGAGCGCTGGAACGTGGAGTTCCTCGGACCTCCCGTCCGGGCAACGGATGAAACAAGCGGATCATGACATATGTTGGAACGCCAGAATGCGTTCCATGGAACCGTAAAGCCTGCGAAGGATTGAGCCGTCGGAGGTATACGCGATGGCCCAACGCTCCTTCTGGAAAGGTTATCTGAAGCTCTCGCTCGTCACCTGTGCCGTCTCGATGACCCCCGCTCTCTCCGAGAGCGAGAAGGTGCGGTTCCATACGCTCAATCGCAAGACAGGAAACCGGGTTGTCAGCCGATACATCGATTCAGGCAGCGGCAAGCCCATTGACGAAGACGATGCGGTCAAGGGCTACCCGCGGGGCGACGATGAGTATGTCATGCTGGAGGATGACGAGCTCGAGGCGGTCGCGCTTGAAAGCACCCGCACAATTGATATCGACACCTTCGTACCGATCGAGAGCATCGATTGGATCTGGTATGATCGGCCCCACTATCTCACGCCCGACGACAAAGTTGGCGAAGAGGCCTATTCGGTCATCCGTGACGCGATGGCGGCCACGAACACGGGCGGGATCGCAAGGGTGGTGATGTATCGGCGCGAACGAGCCGTCCTGCTGAAGCCCCATGACAACGGCATCGTGGTCTGGACCTTGCGATACGGCGACGAGGTGCGGGATGGCGCTGGCCATTGGCCCGATCCGTCCCAGAACAAGCCGGATCAAAAGCTGCTGCGCCTGGTCAGCCAGTTGATCGAGGAGCGCACACGTCCCTGGGATCCCTCCATGGCGGAGGACCCGGTGCAGGACAAGCTTCTGGAGATCATCGCCGCAAAGAAAAAGGGGCGCAAGCGCCCGGCGGCGCGAAAGAGCGGGCCCGAGCCCGCCTCCAACGTGATCAACATTATGGAAGCCCTGAAGAAGAGCATCGCCGCGGAGCGGCAAACGAAGGGCCGGTGAATTCAACCGCGCTTTCTTCGGCCGCGGGGCGCGATCTCCAAGGGCGCGGCTGCGCGATGGAAGCCGTCCCAAGGGTCCCGGGTCAGCGCAGCCAAGCGCGTCGGCATTGTCTCGACCGTAAAATAATCCGGACCAATGGCTGGCCCAAGCTCCTCCCACGTGATGGGCGCCGAGACCGCAGCGCCGGGGCGGGCGCGCGTGGAATAAGCCGCGACTGCGGTCATGCCGCGTTGATTTCGCAGATAGTCCACCAAGATCTTGCCGCGCCGCTTTGATTTCGTGATGGTGGAGACGTAGCGGCTGGGATCGTCAGAAGCCATGGCATCGGCGAGCGCCTTGGTGAAGGCTTTGACGGCTGGCCAGTCCGCTTTCGGTCTGAGCGGCGCAACTACATGCAGTCCCTTGCCGCCAGACGTTTTGACGAAGGGGGCTAGTCCCACGTCCGTCAAGCGCTGACGGACCTCCTGCGCGGCATCGATGACCGCCTGCCACGACACGCCCTCGCCGGGATCGAGATCCATCACGATCCTGTCCGGATGCTCCCAATCAGTCACAGTTGATCCCCAGGGGTGGATTTCGAGGACGGCCGACTGGACGAGCCCGATAAGACCGTCCAGATCGCTGATGCTGATGAGCGGCTGTTCATCCCCGTCCGTAGGATCCTTGACCAACGTGATCTTTGGATTCAGTCCCTTCCAAGCATGCTTCTGAAAGAACTTCTCGCCTGTGATGCCGTTAGGGCAGCGCAAAAGTGCGAGAGGTCTTCCCACGAGATGCGGGGCGATATGGCGCCAGACCTCGGTGTAATAGTTCGCGAGCCCCTCTTTCGTGACGCCCTCGTCCGGCCAGTACAGGCGATCGGGATGGGTGAGCTTGACGGTGCGGCGCGGCGGAGACGGCGCTTTGGCGGCGTCTTGTTTCGGCGCCTCGCGCACAATCTCACGGGGATCCTTGTCCTCGCGCAGCCCACGGAACGAAGCATGGCGCAAATGCCCGTCGGCAGTCCAGGCGCGGAACTCGATTTCCGCGACCAGGGTGGGTTGCACATATCGAGCCTGGCGCCTTTCCTCTGCTGTCAGGCGGTGCCCAAAGGGGCTCGCTTCGACGCGAAGACCTTCCAGCTTGCGAAACAGCTCCTCCGCCACGGCCCCTGTGAACCCGGTGCCGACGCGGCCGACGTGATGGAGCTCGCCGTCCTCATAAACCCCAAGTATGAGCGAACCGATAGCATGGCGGGAAATCGTCGACGGAACATAGCCGGCAACCACGAATTCCTGCCGCGCAGAGCATTTGGATTTGACCCAGCTTTTGCTGCGGCCATCCCGATACGGGGCGTCACGCAACTTCGAGACGATCCCCTCTAGGCTCAGCCTGCAAGCATGGCGCAGAACCATGGCGCCGCTGTCCATGAAATGACTGCTATACCGGATATGGCCGGCATGATCGCCGGCAACGATCTGTTCGAGCAGATCTTTGCGCGCGGTCAGAGCGAGGGGCCGCAGATCATAGCCGTCCAGATAGAGCAGATCGAAGACATAGAAGAGGAAGTGATCACTACGCCCCTCGCTGAGCGCCGCCTGCAGGGCCGAAAAATCAGACGCCCCGGCATCCGTTTCAACGACCAGTTCGCCGTCGATGATGGCGTTATCAACCGGAAGTGTCCTCAGCGAGGTCGGAATTGCCTCGCCGAATTTCTCAGTCCAATCCAGCCCGCTGCGGGTCAGTAGCTTGACGCTATTGGCCTCGATACGCGCTTGGAGCCGGTAGCCGTCGAACTTGATCTCATGGAGCCACTGCTCGCCGATCGGTGCTTTGGCGACAAGCGTGGCAAGCATCGGCGGAACAAAATCGGGCATTCGCGCCTTTTTCGCGCCCTTTATCAGTGAGGGCTGCATGGTTTTTCTTCTGGATGCCGCTTCGCCATCCCGCTTCGCCGATGGCGCCGACTCGGCGGACGTCTTCAGCGGTTTTCTGATCCGTCCGGTCTTTGCGGACCAGCCAGGCGGCTCCCCAGTGACGTCGCCCACGTCTCGGCCAGACTTAACAGACGCGGGCTGCTCCGTCAGGATATCGGCGTCGTCTCCCGTCCGGGCAAATTCATCGTCCCCCTTGATCAGCAGCCAATTCTCGCGCTTTTCCCCAGGCTTGCCGTGCATGCGCACCAGGTGCCAGCGCCCTTGAAGCTTTTCTCCATGAAGCTCAAATTCGAGGTCGCCCTTGGCGTAACCTTTGCGGGCATCACCTATCGGCGACCACGTGCCGCGATCCCATACAATCACGGCGCCTCCCCCATATTCCCCTTTCGGGATGGTGCCTTCGAAATCACCATACTCGAGCGGGTGATCCTCGACATGAACAGCCAGTCGCTTTTCCCCAGGCACGAGGCTCGGGCCTCTTGTCACGGCCCAGCTCTTGAGCACCCCATCCATCTCGAGACGGAAGTCGTAGTGAAGCCGGCGCGCGTCATGCTTCTGGATGACGAAACTGTCACCTGACGTCCGGGACTGCCGTCCGCGCGGCTCCGTGGTCGCCCGGAAGTTACGTTTGCTGCGGTAGGGCTCGAGTTGATTGACCATATCAAGCCGCCCCTATCAACCCGCGCGCCGTCGAGCTGGCGCGGTCTTAGCCGCCGTTTTGCTGTCTGCACGACGAGCGGTCTTGCGGGTGTTGCCACCCTTCGCAGCGGACTTGGTTTCTTTCGTTGGTTGCGCACTTTTGCGTTGCGCAGACTTGCGGTTGCTTCCACTCAGGCCTGCACTTTCGCGCAAGGCTTCCATGAGATCGACGACCTTGCCGGTACGAGGACGCTTGGGTGCCACGATCTTCCGGCCCTCGAGTTTGGCTTTCACGAGTTCGGCGAGCGCGGCTTCATAGCGGTCGTCGAATGCCGCTGGATCAAACGTGCCCGCTTTCGTCTTGATGATGTGCTCGGCAAGCTGGAGCATCTCACCCTCGATACGCAGCGAAGGCACATCACTGAAGGCGTTCTCCGCGGAGCGCACTTCATAATTGAAATTCAAAGTCGTGGCCACGAGGCCATCGCCCTCAGCACGGATAAGGACACTGCGGACACGCCGGAACAGAACGGTCTGTGCCAGAGCGGCCACCTTCTTCCGGCTCATCCCCGCCCGAATGAGCTCGTAAGCCTCATCAGCCTCACGGTCAGCAGGCGCGAGAAAATATGGCCGGTCGAAATAGATGTCGTCGACGTCGCTACAGCGGATAAAGGCTGAGACGGCGAGTGTCTTGTCGCTCTCGGGAACGGCCGCGGCCACTTCTTCTGGTTCGAGGACGATGTAGTCCCCCGAATTTGATTCGTAGCCTTTGACCTGATCCTCCCGCTCGACGACGGCGCCGGTTTCGCTGTCGGCAAATTGACGCTGCAACCGGTTGCCGGTGCGCCTGTTGAGCATATGGAAAGCGATGCGGTCAGAGCTTGAGGCGGCGGTGTAAAGGGCGACGCGACAACTCAGCTCTCCAACCCGGAGGACGCCTTTCCAATTCGCACGCGTACCCGATGACGCTGCCATGGCATGCTCCTCCGTCCGTATTCGCCGCCTGCACGAGGCACCGGGGAGAACGCGCGTGGCGCCTTCCCGTTCCCGCTCGCAAGGTCAACCCCTCCGCAGAGGCAACCTACGGCGGCCGGCACTCCTCTGCGGACTTCAAGCGATCCCTTTGCCGCCGGTTACGCCGTAAACCTCGCCATTGATGAAGCTAGCGTCCTGCGACGCGAGCAGCACATAGACCGGGGCGAGCTCGACGGGCTGTGCCGGCCGTCCGAAGTCACTCTCCTCACCGAAGTGGCGGACTTTTTCGTCGGGCTGCCCGCCGCTCGGCTGCAGGACGGTCCAGACCGGACCGGGCGCGACGGCATTGACGCGAATGCCCTTCCGGATCAACTGCTTCGCCAACGCTTTCGTATACGCCACGATCCCGGCCTTGGTCGTCGCATAATCGAGAAGGATGGGAGACGGCTGATAGGCCTGAACCGAGGCGGTCGTCAGGATTGCGGAGCCCGGCTCGAGATACGGAACCGCTGCCTGAGTGATCCAGTGCAAGGCATAGAGATTGGTCTTGAGAGTTCGATCGAAATCCGCCGTCGAGAGTTCCTCGACGTGCTCACGATACTGTTGACGCCCTGCATTGATGACGAGAAGGTCCAGTCCTCCGAAATGTTCGGCGGTCATAGCGACGATCTTCCGGCACCAACCTTCGTCCTTGATATCGCCAGCAAGCGACAGGGCTTTCCGCCCTTCGGCCTCGATCAAGGTGATGACTTCCCGCGCGTCTGGCTCTTCGTCAGGCAAGTAGGCGATCGCGACATCCGCGCCCTCGCGCGCGAAGGCGATGGCGACGGCGCGGCCAATGCCGGAATCACCACCCGTAATGAGGGCTCTCCGCCCCTCCAGCTTCCCGGAGCCACGGTAGGTGCGCTCGCCATGGTCTGGAGCTGGAACCATTTGCTGCGCCAAGCCAGGCACAGGTTGCGGCTGGCTGGGAAATGGAGGCTTAGGATAAAGCGTTCGTGGATCAACCAAGCCGGACGTCGCCATAAACCTACTCCTTCCGCGGATGGTGGCAGCGGGAAAACGGAAGCGCCTGCTTGCGCACGGTGCCGCGCGCGTTCACGCCAGCAGCATGCCTAAACCTTGGCCCCCCGGCCCCCTCACGCGGAACGCATGGATCGCCGTATCGCGATGTGCTGATTCTGAGGTTTTAACCAACCACCCGCCCTGATGTTCCCGGCTACGCAAGGGCTACCGCTCGGCGCCGCAACGAACATATGTGATCCTAATCGGCTCCGCCGTAGCGGTTGAGAGGATGTCCTCTTCGCGAGCGTGACAATAAAATCGAATAGCATGTCGGAACGAGTATTCACCAAATGTGTTCGTATTAATGTACGGACGCTCGCGAGGACGCGTGTCAGACGTGGAGCTTCAATGACAGATTTAAGAAAGGAACGAACTTAGTCTAACGGTTCAACTTTCTGTCATACGTGGCGTCAGGCGATTACGCCAAGGACACCGAAAGGATGGCGCGGTCGCTTTTGCCACCTCGGTGCCGCAACTCTAGATCGGCGCAGGACATGGGAGACATTTTATGGAAAAAGATGCTGAACTGCGCGCGAAAAGCCAAACCGAAGACTTAAAAGGTGGGGCGCCTATACCTCCTCTGCAAGCGGATGACCATTCCCCGGAGCGTCCGGCCGTGGAAACCCCTGTCGAGGCGCGGCAAGGCTTTCTGGATCGGCCTGTTTTGGCGGTGTTGGCCGCTGGGTTGGCGCTCGCGATGATAGCGTGGGTAGCTGTTGAGGTCTTCGCTTCGTGACGACGCAGACCTCCTCCGGCGACCCCTTGCGGGAGGATCTCGTACGTTCAGCCCAGAGATTGCCTCAGTTCAGCGAAGCGCCGTTCCAGGTATTCAATGGCCTCGCGCGCCGCATCAGCTTCGTCTTCAACGGGCAGAGGCACGAGTGGCTGAAAATTCTTGATCCCTTTGATTACCTCACGCGTTATCTCGTCGAACTGTTCGGGAAAATTGGGAACCCCGGCCGATCGCTGCATCAGGATGACGACAACGGCATGGAGCGCATTGGCTAGCAGGGCGTTGAAATGCGCGTTAGCTCGCCAATAGCGTATGTCGTCTTCGTTCATGCAGTGCCGCCCCATCCCCGATATCGATCAGGGTTACTTAGCGTGCAAAATCAGGAATATCCAGTAGATGCTGTACATAGGCAGCCATGCTATTGTCCTGCTCGGCGCGCGCTCTAAAGCTGGATCGGAATTCCCCGTGCGATAGCGGCAGCCACGATCTCGCGCCGAATGTCCTCTTCGGTTCTTCCCCGCTCGGGCAGCTCGCGGAGAATTCGGGCTGCTTCGGCACCGGCATTTATGGGATTGCGACTAGTGATGGCGTTGATGAAGAGCTGACGGAAAGCGAGGTTCAATTGCTCGGCCCCGCTGCAGTCGGAAGCTTCCGCGGTGATATCATCACTCATCGCCGTCTCCTGCTGTATCGGGGCGGCGGCACAGACGGCCCGAGCGGTTCCCACTATGCGGCATAGCGGTGCGACGCCGCTCGAACCCAGTCTTATGCGAAAACGTACGCGCCGCTGGCCTCCGTACGGAACCGGACCCCACCGCAGCCGCTTTCATCACGAGAATTGCTCTGACGGTGGGGCCGGCAGAAGGACCAGTGCTTTCAAACAGAGCAACGAGGAATGTCCAATGGCGATGCTGCAATCAGAGATACGCAATCGTCTTCTCTCACTGCTCCAGGACGACGATTTTTCCGCGATTGCTCCGCATCTTCTGCCGATAGTTCTGCCTAAGGGCTACCGCATCGCCCATGCGCAGCAACTCATGACGCACGCCTATTTTCTTGAGGCGGGTATCGGGTCCATTGTTGCCCATTCCCCCGAGGGACAGAGGGCCGAAACCGGCCTGGTCGGTCGCGAGGGAGTGCTACCCGTCGCCTTTGCCTTGGATGTCTGGACAAGTACCCACGACATTGTCATGCAAGTGGAGGGTCACGGGCTGCAAATCGAGAGTGATGCGTTCCGCGATATTCTGGCCGCCCGCCTGCACGTTCGGCAGATTATGGGTCGGTTCGCACACACGATGTGGATCCAGACAGCACACACCGCGCTCTCAAACGCGGTTCATACGGTTGAGGAGCGACTGGCGCGTTGGCTTCTCATGTGTCTCGACCGGGTGGATGACGGAGAGATCGCGCTCACTCACGAGTATATGGCAACCATGCTCGCGGTAAGGCGCGCCAGCGTCACCACAGCGCTTCATGTCCTGGAGGGTAACCGTTTCATCTATTCCGATAGGGGGCGCGTGATTCTCCGCGATCGCAAGGCCCTGGAGGAATTCGCGGCCGACGCTTATGGCGCCCCTGAGCTTGAGTACGGCCGGCTTCTCGGTTCGCTGTCCGATCGGGACCAACCGCAAGGCGTGCTCGCCTAGGCGATCCGTTAGTCCCTCATCTGCGTCGCTCGGGCTGGGACAAATCCCGCAGGCCATCGCCCAGCAGGTTAGTCGCAAGCACGAGTAAGAAGATCGCAATCCCGGGGATCCATACGAGATACGGCTTGGCGAACAGATAGGTCCGTCCCTCGGCGATCATCAGCCCCCAGGACGGCGTTGGCGCGCGAATGCCGAGACCGAGGAAGGACAGGCTCGCTTCGCTGAGGATCGCCATCGCCATTTCGAGCGTCGCGATGACGAGGATGTGGTGGAATACATTCGGCCGAATCTGTCGCCAGATGATCGATGGCGCTGACGCGCCCGAGACCCGGGCGGCCGCGACAAAATCCGCGCTGCGGACCTGCTGTGTCGCGGTCCGCACCACAACGGCATAGCGATCCCAGAACAAGAACCCGAGCACCAGGACAATCGTCAGCAGTGAGCCACCAACGAGGGAGATCACCGCGAGAGCCACCAGAAGGCCAGGCATGCTGAGGCGGCTGTTGATGATATAGGTGACGACGTCGTCGACACGCCCGCCGAAATAGCCGCCGATGAAGCCAAGCGTCGAGCCGATGACCCCGGAGATCAGCATGGTCGAAAAGCCGACGATCAGCGAGATGCGGCTGCCATAGATGAGCCGGCTGAGATAGTCGCGGCCGAGATGGTCCGTGCCGAGCAGGTGATCGGGCCGGCCGCCCTGCATCCAGGAGGGCGGGAGCAGGCGGCCGGTCAGGTTCTGGGCGACCGGGTCATAGGGTGCGAGCAGAGGCGCGAAGACAGCAACCGCAACCGCCAGAAGAAGAATGGTTGCACCGAAGACGAAGCCGCCGTGGCGAAGCGCCCGGCGTAGCCGCAGGCGCCGGTCGGGCAGAGGGGGGACGTAGGTTTCGGCCATCAGCCCGCCCGCCGCTGCTGCAGCCGTGGATCGAGCCAGGCGTTCAGGATGTCGGCGAGGAGCGTGAGAACGATATAGCTCACCGAGACAAACATCAGCGTCGCCTGAACGACCGGAAAGTCACCCCGCTGGATCGAGCGGTAGGTGAGGAGGCCGATGCCGTCGATCGCAAAGACGGATTCGACGATCACCGATCCGCCGAGCAGGGTGCCAAGCTGCACCGCCGACAGCGAGATGAGCGGTAGGATGGCATTGAGCAATGCATGCCGCACCATGATGCGCGTGCCGGAGACACCCTTGGAACGCGCGGTGCGGATATAGTCCTGGTCGAGCACCTCGAGCATCCCGGAACGGGTCATGCGCATCAGGGCAGGAATGGCACCGATCGCCAGAACGACGATCGGCATGACGTAATGGAGCGGTGTGGTAGAGCCTGAGATCGGCAGCCAGCGCAAGGTGACGCCGAACAGGCTCACCATCATCAGGGCCAGAAAGAAGCTGGGCACGGCCTGTCCGGCAAGCGCCAGGGCGCTGACCACGCGATCGAGCCAGGAATTGGGGCGAAGCGCCGCGAGCATGCCGAGCGGCAGGCTCACCGCGATCGCCAGGATCAACGCGCCGACGGCGAGAATGGCCGTGGTGCCGACGCGCGCCAGAAACAGCGACGACACGGCCTCCCGGCTGAAGAACGACTCGCCGAGATCGCCGCGGAAAGCGCCCGCCAGCCAATGCGCATATTGCGTGAGTAGAGGCTGATCGAGACCCATCTGGCGGCGGACGGCCTCGATCTGCTCGGCGGTGGCATTTTCACCGGCGAGCGTGGCGGCCAGATCGCCGGAGAGATGCAGCAGTGCAAATCCCACCAGCGACACCGTCAGCATCACGAGCAGTGAAACGATCACCTTGCTGCGTATGAAGCCCCACATTGCCTTCGTCCGCTAGACCACCAGCTCGAAAAGTGCAACGCGGGTTGCCAGGCAAAGCCGATGCACAAACAAAGAGCGATAGCATCGGGCGGACACGATGTCCGATCCAATGCTGTCGCCGTGTCACTTCGCCCAGGTCGCGAGCGAAATATCAGGAAAGTCGATCGCCGGCACCGGGAATTTCACCTGATCGGAGGTCACATAGGTCGCCACCGCACCATAGAGCGGCAGCACATAGGCTTCCTCGTTGATGCGCGTCAGCGTCTTGCGATAGAGCGCTTCTCGCTCCGCCTTGTCCATGGTGCGCGCCGCGGTCGCGTTCCACGCGGTGATATCTTTGTCCTTGACGTAATCGGTCGACGACCCGTTGAAGAAGATGCCGAGCGAGTTGGAGACGTCGAGCGACGACACGCCGCTTCCCCAACCGACGATGCTCATCTGCGACTCGCCCTTGATGTAGCGTTCGCGCCAGGCCGGGAGTGGCAAGGTTTCGAGATTGACCTTGATGCCGATCGCCGACAGATAGCCCTGCAGCGCCTCGCCGATCGGGCGCAGGCTCGCCTCCGCCATCAGGGTCACAGGGAAGCCATCGGCATAGCCGGCCGATTTCATCAGGGCCTTGGCCTTCTCGCGATCGAAATCATAAACCGGCTTCACATCGGTGATACAGAAGCGTTGCGATGGATTGCAATTCGTCGCCAGGACGGCCGCATCGGGGCTAACGAGGCCGTGCACCATTTCAGGCTTATTGACCGCGTAGGAGATCGCCCGCCGCACATCGGCGTTGGAAAGCGGATTGTTCTCCTTGCCCGCGACATTCATGCTGAGAAAATACATGCGGGTGGACTGGCCCGTCTCGATGACGAGGCCTGGAGCGCCTTGTAGGGCGGCCGTGTCCGCTGCCGTCAGGGAGAGCGCCATGTCAACGCCGCCGGACATGAGTTCAGCGATCTGGGTCTGGGTCTCCGGAATGACGCGGACCTCAATCGTCCCGATGGTCGGCTTCGCGCGCGGGCCGCTGAAATAATCGTTGTTCTTGACCAGCGTGTAGGAGGAGCCCTTCTGCATGGCTTTGAGCGCATAGGGGCCTGTACCGACCGGCTTGGTCGCATGGACCATGTGCCCGTTGGTTTCAGTATACTCATTGGCCAGATGCCGACACGTGAGGCCAAAACGTTCTCGAAGGTCGGCTCCGGCTGCTTCAGCGTCAGCTTCACCGTGAAATCGTCTATCTTCTGAACAGCGGCAATATTGCCGAAATCCTGCTGCTGCTGGCGGAACTTGTTGTCCATGTCCATCAACTGGCGGAAGGTGTAGACGACGTCGTCGGCGTTGAAGGGCTCGCCATTCTGAAACTTGACGCCCTCGCGCAGCTTGAACTCGACCGTCTTGTCGTTCGTCCATGTCCAGGATGTCGCGAGCAGTGGCTTGAATTCCCCCGTGGCGCGATCGGCGTAGATCAACGTGTCGAAGATGATTGTTCCGAAGAGGTCGGAATCAGCGCTGCTGGTGTGGATCGAGTCGACGAAATCCGTCTCGCGTGAGACGGCAACGCGGAGCGTGTCGTCGGCTTGACCGGCCAACGCCGCTGCGGCACTCAGAACGAGTGGAGCAAGGAACAGAAAGCGCGTGGACCGAATGAGTCGATTCTTCATGCCTTTGTTCCCTTCATAAGCCACATTACTTGCGCTCCCTTGCTTATACTTAGAATGTCGGAGGGGGCAAGAAGGGAGCAGTCCAGCGTGGAACGCTATTTTTCAAAAGATTATTCCGAGGCTCGGCAGCGTTTCCTTGCGGGGGCGGAAGCGAGAAATATCGCGGTCGCGACGTATGAAAATCCGGCGCGAGGACCCGCTGGTGAGGCCCTGCTCACCGACGTGGCGCGCATCGGTCCCGCATCGGCACGCCGGGTGCTGGTTCTCGAATCCGGGCTGCACGGGGTGGAGGGCTACGCCGGCTCGGCCATCCAGCTCGCGGCGCTGGACGAGATCGAGCTGCCCGCGAGGGGCGACGTGGCGTTGCTGCTCGTCCACGCCATCAACCCCTGGGGGTTCGCTTCAAACCGCCGGTTCAACGAGGACAATATCGACCTCAACCGGCATTTCATCGATTGGGACGCGCCGGGCAGCCTCGACAATCCCGGATATCGCGATATCGCCGATATCGTGATCCCCGCTGATTTCTCCGCGGAGGCGCTTGCCGCTTCGGACGCGAAACTCGAAGCCTACCGCCAGGAGAAGGGCGAACAGGCGCTGCGCTCGGCGATCAAGCTCGGCCAGTATTCACACCCGCAGGGACTCTACTATGGCGGCCTGACGCCCTCCTGGTCAGCTCGCACGGTGCAGCGCATTGCGGAGGAGCATCTCCGCGCGGCCGAAATCTGCGGCTTGATCGATGTCCATACCGGGCTCGGCCCCTTTGGCTTCGGGGAATGTCTCAGCGGCATGGCGCCGGATAGTGAAGAGGGCAGGCGCTGCACCGCCTGGTACGGCCATGTCGCCCATACCAAAAGCCCGAAGACCGACTATGCGGGCAGCGCGGCCTCTATCCTGGACGGTTACAAGCGCGCAGCCCCTTGGCCGGTCTGGACACCGATCGGGCTTGAATTCGGGACACGATCGGAACAGGTGGTGCGCGACGCCGTTCGCTTCGACGGCTGGCTCCACCTGAACGGCGGTGCATCAAACCCCCGCGCCGGCGCGGTCAAGGCCATGATGCTCCATGCCTATTGCCCTGATGAGGCCGAATGGCGCGCCGCCGTCGTCACCCGCGGCCTGGAAGTCGTGGGCCTGGGGATCGCCGGGATTTCAGGTTAGGGGCGATCCCTCACCCTGTCCCTCCCCCAATCGGGAGAGGGACAGGGTGAGGGTCTGCGGCCGAGGCCGGCCCACACCGAATAGCATCTCAAGACCAATGCCGCGCGATGTCCGCGGCCGCGCGCTCGCCGCTCGCGGCCGCGCCCGTGACCAGCGATTGCGCGAGATAATCGCCGCAGAAATAGACCCGGCGCCGGGCCCCCGACTGGCGGTCGCGGAAGCGGGCGACGGTGCTGGCATAGCCGGGATAGAAGACCGGCAGCTTGCGCGCGATCCACTGGTTGTGGATGTCGACGCAGTCGCGGTCGAGCGTCGGGTAGAGCGCGAGCACACGCTCCTTAACCAGCTCATCGAGCCTCTCGGTCATGCCGCGGCTTGACGCATCCTCCACCGCTTCCGGCGATAATTGGGCATAGAGCTGCGGGGCCTGTCCCGTCGCATCGTTGCCGGGAACCTGCTGCCATGTGGCGAGCGGACCGGACGCGTCGCGGGTGAAGAAATTCATCGCTGGTCCCACCTGGCGGCCGAGCTGGTAATGGACGATGCCAAGCGCGTTATAACGCACTCCATCAAGGAAACGCCGGTCTTCGTCCCCCAAATCGTGGAAGAGCGCGCCGGCAAGCGAGCCCTCAGTCGCGCAGACAACAAGATCGGCTTCATGCAGGATCGCCGCGCCCTGCCGCTCCGCGTGGATGCGGCAAGGGCCCACATCAGGCGTCTCGATCGCCACGACGCGCGTGTTGCAGTCAACGGTCATTCCCGCGGCAAGCGCTGCCGGTAGCTTGCCCATGCCGCCGGCGAGTACGTGGACGGTGTCACGCCCGACCATGTGCGGCGTGACCGAAGCGAAAAAGGCCGCCGAGACATCCTCGGTGTTCCAGCTGCGTGTCCCACGGAAGACGGGCTCGATCATGCGCGCGAGCACGCCCGGACCAAGCGCCTGGCGGATGTAGGCGGCGAGGGTGACGTCATCCTCGGCCGGCGCCGACGCCGCGTCATCGGGATCGGTATGGGCACGTGCGGCGATCGCGTGCAGGCCGAAGGTGAGGAAACGCAGCCGCTCCGCCAGCGACAGGCCCGGCGTGAAGAGGCTTTTCACCCCCGGCATCAGCTCGACCGTCCAACGACCGTCCGCGCCCACGCATTCGGCCGAGAGACGCCGCACCGGGATCAGCGCCGGCGTCAGGCCGATTTCATCGAGCAGGCTATTGAACGGCCGGCTGAAGGCGTAGAGAAGCCGGGCGCCGGCATTGAAGCGAATGCCCCGGACCTGCCGGTCGCCGACGCGACCGCCGGGCGCCTCCCCGGCCTCCAGCACGCGCACGTGATGCCCCGCCTGCGCGAGCCTGCGCGCCGCAACAAGCCCGGCAATGCCCGCGCCGACGACGACGATGCGTTGCCCGCTCACGGCCGCAGCGCCTCCGGCCCGGTGATGAGTTCGATCAGCGCGGGACCGTCCGCCGCCAAGGCCGATGCCAGGGCCGGCGCGAAGGCCTCTGTGCTCTCGACCCGGAAGCCATGCGCGCCGAAGGCCCGCGCATAGGCCGCCAGATCGACAGGCGACAGATCCGTTCCGACCGTGCGACCGAAATGCCTGCTCTGGCTGGCTGCGATGGCGCCGTAGCTGCTGTTGTTGACGACAATGACAACCACGGGGAGCTTGTGCAGCACGGCGGTGGCGAGTTCCTCACCATGCATCAGGAAGCAGCCGTCGCCCGCCATCGCCACGACGCGCCGTCCCGGGCAGGAGGCCTGCACGCCGATCGCCGCGGACAATCCGTAGCCCATTGCCCCGCTCTTGGGACCGAGCTGCGTGCCATGGAGGGTATGGGGGAAATACCGTTGCGGCCAATGGGCGTAGGCGCCCGCCCCCACCGTGAGCATGGCATCCGCCGGCAGCGCCTCGCGCAGGACCCGGCAGATCTCGCGCATATCGATCGGCCCCTTCCCCGGCCGGCCGACGGTAAACGCCTCCCGCGCCGCACGCAGCGCGCTCCGCCAGGGTGACCAGTCGGGCAGGCTATGCGCGGACAGCGAATGGCCAAGCGGCTCGAACAGCGTCTCGGCCTCGGCGCAAACGGGCAGCGCGGCGCGATAGACGCGATTGAGCTCGCTGGCGTCGGGGTGAATATGGACCAGCGTCTGGGCCGGCTGCGGCGCCGCGAGCAGGCGGAAGCCCTCGAAGACCCCGGCACCGAACGTATTGATTTCCCCGAGCCGCATGCCCGCCACGATGACGAGATCGGCCCGCGCGACCGCATCGAGCACCGCAGGATCGGCCCCTATGCCCAACTCCCCGGCGAAGCAGGGATGATCGGCGGACATGAGATCGCGCCGGCGATAGGACGTCACGACCGGCAGGCCCGTGGCCTGCGTGAGGTTTCGCAGCGCGGCGACGCCCGTCTGCGACCACCCGGTACCCCCGACGACAAGGACGGGATTGCTGGCCCTGGCGAGCAGCACCGCGATGGCATCAGCGTCGACCGCGGGGACATGCGGCCGCGCGATGACGGGAGGGGACAGGGCCGGCGCGTCAACGGTCTGGGTCCAGACGTCCTCGTTGACGGCAACAACAACGGGTCCGCGCTGTCCCGTCATGGCCGTTGCCCAGGCACGCGAGAGCATTTCGGGCAGGCGGGCGGCATCGGAGCATGTTCCGATCCACTTCGCGACCGGAGCGAAAGCCAGCGAGAAATCGTTGTCGAGGAACGGCTCCCGCCCCGACTGGCGCACCGGCGGCTGGCCGACGACGAGGATCATAGGGGCGGCGTCAGTGAAGGCCGTATGAATGGCCAGCGCAGCGTTGAGCGCACCCGGCGCGCGCCCCGCCAAGCAGATGCCCGGCTTGTTCCGCGCGTGTCCGGCCGCCTGCGCCATGAAAGCCATACCAGCCTCGTGGCGGCAGGAGATCAGCGTAGCCCCGCTATCGGCTAGGGCATCGAGCGCTTCGAGGATCCCTTCCCCGGGCACATGGAACACGGGGCTGCAATCCCAATGGCTCAGCGTCCGCGCGAAAAGCTCCGCTCCTGTCATCCCCGCCTGTTCTGGCATCGCTTCTCCTTCCCTCCTCGTTACGGCTTCATTTGTCGCAGACGCCACCATCGCCGCAACCACTGGCCAAGCCGAAGGGATCGGGAATGGACGGATTTCGAAAAAGCTAGGCCCGGAAGAAAAAAGTCGTGCTCTAGTCAGAGCGCATCTCGCCGCCGATACTTCATGCTGAAAAAATCCGCACGCAGTACGCGCCGAGAGCGGACAAGAGAGTGGAACGTGAAATGAGTGACGAGGCCAATTCCGCAATCCCGATGGACCGCCGTCAATTGCTGCTATTCGGTTCAGCGGCTCTGCTCTCCGGCACCATGCTGTCGAAGACGGCATCTGCCGCGACGGGTACGCTCGTGATGACCATCAATCCCGAACCGAATGCGATGGTGAGCGCATTCAACACGGCCTCGCCCGTCGCCGTGATCTCGGGCAAGATGACGGAAGGGCTTGTCCACTACGATTTCGAGCTCAATCCGCAACCGGAGCTCGCGACGTCATGGGAGATTGCGCCGGACGGCCTCTCCATGACCTTCAAGCTGCGGGATGGCGTCAAATGGCACGACGGCAAGCCGTTCAGTTCCGCTGACGTAGCCTATTCGATCATGGAGATTCTCAAGCAGCACCACCCGCGCGGCCGTGGCGTCTTTGCCAAGGTAACGGCCGTCGAAACGCCCGATCCCCTCACCGCGATCATCAAGCTCAGCGAACCAACCCCTGCCATGATCTATGCGCTGGCGGGTTGGGAATCGCCGATGCTGCCGAAACACGTCTACGAAGGCAGCGAGCTTCTCAAGAACCCCGCCAACAACGCGCCGATCGGTACAGGCCCCTTCAAGTTCGTGGAATGGCAGCGCGGCAGCCATATCATCCTGGAAAAGAACTCCGACTATTGGGACAAGGGCAAACCGCTCCTCGATAAATTGATCGTGCGGATCTATCCCGAGCCGAGCGCGCGCGTCGCGGCTTTCGAGGCCGGCGAATTGAACCTCGGCGGCGACGGACCGATCCCGCTCAACGAGGTCAAGAAATTCCAGGACAATCCGGCGTTCAAGGTGGAAACGCGCGGCACGGAGATGAACAACAGCCTTGACGTGCTGGAAACGAATCTGCGCAACGAGCATCTTGCCAAGTCCGAGGTGCGCAAGGCACTGATGCACGCCATCAACCGCGACCTCATGGTGAAGACGGTGTGGTATGGCCTGGCCCAGCCGCTGACCGGCCCCATTCCACAAACGCTACCCCACTTCTACAGCGCGGACGTGCCGTCCTATCCGTTCGATGTAGCCAAGGCAGAGGCGCTGCTAGACGCGGCGGGATACAAGAAGGACGGCAAAGGTACTCGTTTCAAGCTCCGGCTCATCTATCCGACCACCGGCGACACCTATGATCGCGCGGGACAGTACCTGCGCCAGCAATTCCGGAAGGTCGGCATCGACTTGGACCTGCAGGCGGCTGATGTGCCGACATTCATCCGGCGGGTCTACGGTGAGTATGATTTTGATCTCTCGATGGTGCCTGCCTCGGTAACTGCCGACCCCTCCATCGGACTGCAGCGGTTCTACCATTCCACGGCGGCAAAGCAGGGCACACCCTTCGTGAATGCGTCCGGCTACAAGAATGCGGAGATGGACAATGTCTTGTCCAAGGCGGCCGTTGAGCCCAACCCGGGCAAGCGCGCGGAATTGTTCAAACGGTTTCAACAGATTGCCATGGAGGATCTGCCCATTCTTCCGCTGGTGAGGCCGATTTACGTCACGGTCGCGAGCGCTAAAGTGCAACATTTCGTCACCGGACCAGAGGGTGTTCGCAGTCATTATTCAACACTGAGCCTGGGATGAGGCGGAGCCACGTTCCAACGTTAGCAGTGGGCCGCTGAACGAGTGCGTAGCCATGGACGGGCGCACTCGGGCTCGTCTGCGCGAACCCTGCAGTCCCGATGCGCCAGCCCGATCAAACGAGAACCTGATGTCAGCACCGCGACGCAAGCTGCCGCTCCGTTTCATCGGCAGGAGACTTCTCCAGGCCCTGCTGACGATCCTCGGCATTGCGATCATCAATTTCTTTCTTCTGCAACTGGCGCCGGGCGATGCGGCGGACGCGCTGGCTGGCGAGGCGGGGACCGCTGATGCGGAATACCTGGCCAATCTCCGACGAGAATTCGGTCTTGACCGCCCCCTGTGGGAACAACTCGCAGCCTTTCTCATGCGGCTTGCCACATTTAACCTCGGCTATTCCTTTCGTTATGGCGAGGCCATTTCCACACTGATCTTGAATAGACTTCCGGCTTCACTGCTGCTCATGGTCGCAAGCATCCTCATTGCACTCATGCTCGGTGTCCTTTTCGGCGTGACGGCCGCGCGCTACTTCAATCGCCTACCCGACCGGCTGATCTCGCTGTTGGCACTTCTTTTTTATGCCACGCCCCCTTTCTGGATCGGTCTGATGATGATCCTCGTCTTCTCGGTGTGGCTCGGGTGGGCACCGACAGGTGGCATGCGTGACATTACCGCGCAGGACCGCGGCATAGCTGGCGTGCTCGACGTGCTCCGCCACCTCGCCCTTCCTGCTTTGACCCAGGCATTCTTTTATCTTGCCATCTACACGCGGCTGGTGCGCGCGGGCATGCTGGAGGTGCTGAGCCTCGACTACATCCGCGTCGCCCGCGCCAAAGGCATCTCGGAGCGCCGCATCGCCTACCGGCATGCGCTCCGCAACGCGGTGCTGCCCCTCATTACTGTGGTTGGAACGAACATCGGCGGCTTTCTCGGCGGCGCGGTATTGACGGAAACCGTGTTCTCCTGGCCGGGGATCGGCCGGCTGATGTTTGACGCGATGATGCAGCGCGATCTCAATCTGCTGCTGTCAATCCTGGTTCTTAGTTCGGTTTTCGTTGTGCTTGCTAATCTCTTGGTGGACTTGCTCTATCCTGTGATCAACCCGACGGTGGAGCTGCGGTAATGCGCTACGTCTGGCTTGTCCTGCGCAACTGGACGACAGCGCTCGGCATCCTGCTGCTGGCTGCCGTCGTGATGATGGCGTTGACCGCGCATCTGGTCTTTCCAAGCGATCCCTACGAGATGGTAGGCGTGCCCCTCACCTGGCCCGGGCAGGAGCCCGAAACCCTACTCGGAACCGACAGTCTCGGCCGCGACATGGCGGCCGGGCTCTTCTACGGCGCCCGAGTGTCGCTGCTGGTCGGTTTTTCCTCCGCCTTCGTGGCAGCGACGGTGGGCGTCATCGTCGGTGCTTTTGCCGGCTACTATGGCGGATGGACCGATGACGTCCTGATGCGCATCACGGAGCTGTTCCAGACGACCCCGCAGTTCATGCTGGCGCTCGCTGTGGTCGCCGTCCTCGGGCCGTCGGTCACGGTCATCATCTTTTCGCTGGCCACCGTATCCTGGCCGGCTGTCGCGCGGCTCGTGCGCGGCGAATTCATGGTCATGCGCGACCGAGCTTTCGTGCATGGCTGTATCGTCGCCGGCATGAGCGACTTGCGCATCATCTTTGCCCAAATCCTGCCCAACGTCGTGCCGGTCATCATCGTCATGTCCACAATCCTGGTCGCAACGGCGATCCTCATGGAATCGGCGATCTCCTTCCTTGGCTTCGGAGACCCGAATGTGCTGACGTGGGGCACCATGATCGGCATGGGGCGTGGTCAGTTGCGGGACGCCTGGTACATCATCGCCATTCCCGGCGTGGCGTTGCTGCTCACCGCACTTGCACTCAATCTGGTTGGTGAGGGCCTCAATGACGCGCTCAACCCACGCCTGAAGCAAAGGAAGGGATGATGGTCTCCCCCTTGCTGAGCGTTGAAGACCTTAAGGTCCGCATTCGCGGCAACCCGGAGGCACAGTTGCTGCGCGGGGTTTCCCTGTCCATCGACCGCGGCGAGACATTGGCGGTGGTTGGCGAGAGCGGATGCGGCAAGTCCCTCACATCACTTTCGGTCATGGGCCTTCTTCCCGACGGCCTTGAGAAGCATGGAGGCCTTATCCGCTTCGATGGCGCTGATCTTCCGGTGACGAACAACGAGGCCATGCGCAAAATCCGGGGACGTCGCATCGGAATGGTCTTTCAGGAGCCGATGGCCGCTCTCAATCCCGTCTTTTCCATCGGTGACCAGGTCGCCGAGGTCATTCATGAGCACGAGACGGTGAGCCGTGCCGAGGCTATGGCGCGCGTCGTCGACCTGCTCGCGCAGGTACGCTTGCCAGAGCCGGCCCGCATCATTCACGAATATCCGCATCGCCTCTCTGGGGGGCAAAGGCAACGCGTGGTGATCGCCATGGCGCTGGCCTGCCGACCGGACCTGCTGATTGCGGACGAACCCACGACGGCGCTCGATGTCACCGTGCAGGCGCAGATCATGGGGCTGCTGCACGACCTGCAGCAGGCAACGGGAATAGCGATCCTGCTGATTACCCATAATCTCGGCCTGGTGGCGCAAACGGCAGACCGCGTCGCTGTGATGTATGCAGGACGCAAGGTCGAGGAAGCGACGACGCGCACGCTATTCGCCCGGCCACAGCATCCCTACACGCGCGGACTTCTGGCTGCGACACCTCGGCCAGGGCGGCGCCGACCCGGTGAGCCTCCGCTGACGGAGATTCCTGGCGTTGTTCCAGCGATCACCGACATGCCGTCGGGCTGCCGTTTCCGGCCCCGCTGCACGCTGGCCACTAGTGAGTGCAGTCAGGATGATCCACCGTTTGTTAATGGCGTCGCCTGCCACCACGCAGCTGCCTCCCGGGAGCTTGCGCTATGACCCCGATCCTGGCGGTGCGCGATCTCCATTGCAGTTTCGCGACGACACGCGGGCCGGTCCACGCGGTGCAGGGCGTGAGCCTCGATCTCCATCCGGGGGAGACGTTGGCGCTCGTGGGGGAATCGGGATGTGGCAAGACGACGTTGGCGCGCTGCATTCTTGGTCTCCAGAAGCCGACATCCGGCGAAGTGCTGCTGGACGGAGACAATCTGGTCGGTCTGTCGCGACGCGAGGCCAGACGGCACAGGCCGCGCATGCAGTGCGTCTTTCAAGATCCTTTTGCCTCGCTCAACCCGCGCAAGCGGGTGGAGGACTTGATCCGCGAGCCGCTCGACGTGCAGGGCATCGGAACGGCAGCTGAGCGGCGCCGACAGGTGCGCGAGCTGATGGAGCGTGTCGGCCTGCGGCCGGACTGGGGCAGGCGCTTCCCCCATGAGTTCTCCGGCGGCCAGCGCCAGCGCATCGGAATCGCACGGGCGCTCTCGCTGCGGCCCGCCGTGCTCATCTGCGACGAGCCCGTCTCCGCTCTTGATGTGTCCGTCCAGGCGCAGATCATCAACCTGCTCTGGGAACTCCAGCGCGATCTCGGCATGAGCTATTTGTTCATCACCCACGACCTGATGCTCGTCGAGAACTTCGCTGACCGGGTCGCCATGATGTACAAGGGCAAGATCGTCGAGGAAGGGCCAGCCTATGAGGTCTGGCGCAATCCGCAGCATGAATTCACCCGCACGCTGATCGACGCCATCCCCGTGCCCGATCCGGATACGCCGCTTGGGTCGGGGCGTTCCGCGTTCACCGAGTAGGACAGGGCCGATTGGCCGTGACTTCCGCGTGCCGTCGCCTTGGCTGTGCGGTCCCCTGCTCTCAGGGCGGGTCCGTGGGCACCAACCGCTGGCGCGCCTGCTTCGGCGTCAACCCGAAATGCGCGCGAAATGCCGACGTGAAGCTGGCCTGATGCCGAAAGCCGACAGCTTGGGCGACAGTGGCTATCGGTGTGTCGCTTTCCGCCAGCAATTGCATGGCGCAACGCATGCGATGGCGGTTGCGATATGCGAAGATCGTCGTCCCATACAGTAGCCGAAATCCGCTTTTCAGCTTGGTCGCGTTCGTGCCGAGCTTCCGGGCCAATCTCGGAATGGTCTGCGATTCCGAGAAGTCGCTCGCCAGAACGTCCCGTGCGCGATCGAACATGGCGAGTTCGCGGGCGGTGAAAACAATCGATTGCTCCTCAGCCTTGCCGCCGCGGTCGATGGCATCGACGGAGAGCACGAGGAGCTCGATGATGCGGGCGGCCGCGAGCGGAAGATCCCTCGGGCCGGTAAACTTCATCTCGAACAAATCGCGCAGGAGACGCAGGAATTCGGGATCGATCTTTTGCTCGGACATGGCCATGGTGCCTTCGCGGGGCGACAGCAACTGCCGTGCCATGCTGTGCGAGACATCCATGCCAAAGCTCTCCTTGAGGAGCTCCGGCCTGACGTAGAAACTCGCCATCTTGTAGGTTCCGGGCTGACAGACCACGTCGTAAGCCATCCCTTCCGCCTGCTGACAGACGATCAGCGAAACGTTGGTCGGGGCGGTCGCGTCTCGCTCCTGGGGAAGTGAGAGCTCGACCGGACCCGCGAGCAGGAAATGAAACTCGAGCAAGCCCTCCGCGGCCACGCGCTCATGGCGCATCGTGGTGTATTCGCAGTCAGTCAGAACCACGAATATGCCTTCGGAAGGGGACAGGAAACGCCACCCCCCTCTCCCCTCCTCCTGAGGCAGATCAAAGCATGCGTGGAACAGGCCGAGCCGTTTGTCGACCTCAAGGTACACTTCGGATTTTGCCAGGTTGCGAAACGTGGCGGCAACCGTTCCCTCCGGCCCGCCGAAATAGGCGCGGAACAGCCCCCTTGCACCAGCCGCGTCTTCACAATCGTCCATACTTGTCTCCAGCCCGCTCGCACGGTCCGGACAAATTATCATCGATTGTGAAGATTCGGCACGCAGCCCGCTCCCTTCGGTGGACAGCATCGCCTAAAGGTCGGATCGGACATGCCAGAGTTCGGGGAACAGCTCTACCTCGAGCATCCGGCGCAGATAGGAAACCCCGCCGGTGCCGCCGGTGCCGCGCTTGAAGCCAATGATGCGCTCCACCGTGGTCACGTGGTTGAAGCGCCAGCGGCGGAAATAATCCTCGAAGTCGACGAGCTTCTCAGCCAATTCGTACAACGGCCAATGGTGCTGGGGGTCGGCATAAATCTGCCGCCACGCCTCCCGCACCTTCGGATTGATAGCTCTGGTCTGGCGGATATCGGTCCGCGGTTCGTCGCCCACGTCGAAGCCGTTGCGCCGGAGAAGCGCGATCGCCTCGTCGTAGATGGAGGGCTCGGACAGAATGCTCTCCAGCTGGCCGAGCGTTTCCGGCCTGTGCTCGTGCGGCCGCAGCATCGCCAAGTTGCGGTTGCCCGCCAAATATTCGATGGCCCGGTATTGCCATGACTGGAAGCCGGAGGACTGACCGAGCGATGGCCGCATGATGTTGTATTCGGACGGCGTCATGGTCCGGAGCACATCCCAGGCGGAATTGAGCTGATCAAAGATGCGGGCGACCCGCGTCAGCATCTTAAAGGCCGGCTGCAACTGGTCATCCCGCAGCGCACGCGAAGCCGAGCGCATCTCATGGATGGCAAGCTTCATCCACAATTCCGAGGTCTGATGCTGGATGATGAACAGAAGCTCGTCATGCGCTCCTGAAAGCGGCCTCTGCGCGCCCAGCACCTCGTCGAGATGGAGATAATCGCCGTATGACATTTTGCGGTCGAAGGACATTTCCGCGCCTTCGACGGAGGGATCGTAAGGCTCGGTCATGTCACGGCTGCCTTGTGATGGTAATCAGGCGTGTCCCACAGCCGCTTGTCCAGAACCTCGGCCAGCACGGTCACCGCCTTGTCGATTTCGGCCTCGCCGAGATAGAGGGGCGTGAAGCCGAAACGCATGGAATCCGGTGCCCGGAAGTCGCCGATCACACCTCTGGCGATCAAAGCCTGCATGACGGCATAGGCGTGGGGGTGGCGGAAGGACACTTGGCTGCCTCGCGCCGCCGGGTCGCGCGGACTGCCGAGTTCGAGGCCCGGGCAGTTCGCTTCCACCCCGGCGATGAACTGCTCGCTTAGATTGATCGACTGGGCTCGTACATCGCGCAGGTCGACGCCCTCCCAGATGTCGAGAGCGGTATCGAGCACCGTCAAGGCTATGACAGGCGGGGTGCCGACGCGCATCCGTTCGATTCCGGGCGCGGGGCGATAGTCCAGATCGAAGGCGAAAGGCGCATCATGACCCATCCAGCCGGACAGGCTCGGGCGCGCCTGGTCGGCGTGCCGAGGCGCGACATAGATGAAGGCAGGCGCGCCGGGCCCACCATTTAGATATTTATAGGTGCAGCCGACCGCGAAATCCGCGTCCGCTTCCGTCACATTGACGTCGAGGGCTCCGGCGGAATGCGCCAGATCCCAGACCGTCACCGCTCCGGCCGCATGGGCCTTGGCGGTGAGGCGCTTCATGTCGTGGAGACGGCCGGTGCGATAGTCGACTTCAGTGATGAGCGTGACGGCAACACGCTCGTCGATGGCATCTTCAATCTCCTCAGGCTTGACGATCTTCAGTTCGTAGCCACGCCCGAGAGAAGCCAAAAGTCCCTGAGCGATATAGAGATCGGACGGAAAATTGCCGCTATCGGACAGCACGACGCGCCGCTCGGGCACGAATTCGAGCGCCGCGGACAGCGCTTGATAGACCTTGATCGACAAGGTATCGCCCATCACCACGGTGCCTGGCGCCGCGCCGATCAGCCGTGCCACCCGGTCGCCGACCTTGCGGGGCTGCACATACCATCCGGCGGTGTTCCAGCCGCGAATGAGCTGGTCACCCCATTCCTGCGTCAACATCCGCGCCAGGCGCTCGCCAGCCGCGACGGGCAGAGGCCCGAGCGAATTGCCGTCCAGATAGACGACACCCTCAGGGAGGTGGAAGGCTGCGCGGGTTTTCGTGAAGTCGATCATGCGCCCAGGTCCAGATCAAGCAGCCACCGAACGGATGACGATCGCCTTCTTGCGTAGAAAGCGGCGAAAGCCCCCATAACCATAGCGCGTACCCCCGAGGCCCGAACAGCCGAAGGCCGTTTTCTCGGCGCGGGCCCCGACACCGCCCATCGTGTCGAAATCGTTGATCCACAAGCCACCGGCATTGATGCGGCTGCCGATCGCGATGGCCTTGGCCTCCTCGCCGATGACTGCTGCGGACAGCCCGAATTCCGTGTCATTGGCCAATCTGATCGCGTCCTCTTCCGTGTCGAAGGCCATGATCGGGATGATGGGACCAAAGGTCTCGTCGCGCATGATGGCCATGTCCTGTGTGACGTTGACCAGAACCGTCGGTTCGCACCAGAGCCCGCCGCCATGGGTGATGATGCGGCCACCGGTCAGCACCTTGGCGCCCTTGGCGAGCGCATCGGCGAGCTGGTCGCGCAGTATGTCCGCCTGACGGGCGAAGATCACCGGCCCGAGTTCCCCCTGCTTGATGTCGGCGGTGTTCATGATGAGCGCCTTCATGCGCGCGACGACCCGCTCGCATACGGCCTCGTAGACGCCACGCTGTACATAAACGCGCTCGATGGCGCAGCAGAGCTGGCCCGCGTTCTCCACTGACCCGCGCACGATGATCTCCGCCGCGAAATCGGGCTCGGCACTGTCCAGCACGACAGCCGGGTCGCTGCCGCCGAGTTCGAGGAACACGGTCTTGAACTGGGCGGCGGCGCGCTCCTGCACCTTACGGCCGGTACGCACCGAGCCCGTGAAGACCAGCGTGTCGGTGAGATCAACGATCATCGCACCCGTCTCCCCGTCACCCTCGAAGACGTCGAGCACGTCCCGCAGATGCTCAACCTCTGCGATAGCCGCGCGGAAAGGCTTGATGAAGCGTGGCGTGACCTCAGACGGCTTGATGGCGACGGCCGAGCCGGCGAGCAGCGCCGTGATCGCGTCGATCATGCAGAGGATAAGGGGGTAGTTCCACGGCGAAATGATGCCCACCAGTTCGTAGGGCACGTGCTGCTGCTGGAAGCGCAGCGTCGGATCGGAGGAAGAGCCCGTCGCCTCCGCGAGCGCCTCGGCTGCCGTGGCGCAGCGCATGCGCGTGATGCCCTTGAGGCCTTCGATTTCATTGACCGACCACTCGTAACGACCGGTGTCGGCGCAGAGCGCCTCAAGGATCGCGTCATAGTGGCGGTCCACCGCATCGCACAGGGCCAGCATCGCCTTCGCCCGGCCATCGATGCCCAACGCCAGCCATGCAGGCTGGCCAGCGCGCAGTTCCGCGCAGCGCGCCTCCAGCGCCTCACGGCTCAGGGGCGTTATCGCATAGTCATTGGCGCCGGTACGCGGATTGCGGATATCGAGCGTGCGGGTCATCGTGCATCCTCTTGTCTCGACCAGAAGATGGCCGAGCGTCCCGCTCCTGCAAAGGGGCGCGTGTCGCGTCCTGCCGAATTCCAAAAAGTTAGGGCTGGCGAAGAAAAAGCGAAAGCTGTTATCGGCTGCCGCAAGCGGATTAACTGGCGGAACCGAGAAGGAGACGACCATGCGGCGATTCATCGAAGATCTGGCCCAACGCGGCGAACTTGGCGTTGTGCGCCGCCCGGTCGATCCGCGCCACCAACTCGCGGCCGTCACCAAGGCCGTGCAGAAGGCGGGCGAGCAGGCGGTACTGTTCGAGACCGTCGAAGGCACGGACCTCCCGGTCGTATCCAATCTCTACGGCAGCCACGACCGGCTTTGCCGGCTGATCGGCGCCGGCGACGGCAAGACCTTCTGCCAGCGTTGGATCGAACTCACGGACGCCTGTATCGCCGCGCAGGACGACGACGTGCTGGAACAGGCGCCCGCCTCGGTCCAGGCGGAATTCGTCGCGGGCCGGCTCTCGGACCTGCCGGCTGTCACCTACCACGCCCGGGATGCGGGCCCCTATTTCACATCGGCCATCTTCCTGGCACGCGAGCCCGACAGCGGCGTGCCCAACCTGTCCTTCCACCGCGCCATGCAGGTCTCGGATGAGGAATTGCGGGTCCGCCTCGGCTCAACGCACGACCTCGCCCGCTACCAGGCCAAGGCGGAACAGCGCGGGCAGCCGCTGGAGGCAGCACTGCTCCTGTCCTGCCCGCCGGACATCTTCCTTGCCGCCTGCGCCTCCCTGCCCTACGAGGCGTCGGAACTGGCGATGGCCGCCAAGATCAGCGGCGGCAAGCTCGCGATGCGGCGCTGTGAGACGATCGATCTCGACGTCCCCGCTTCGGTGGATATCGTCGTCGAAGGCCGCTTCCTGCCCAACGTCAAGCGGCCGGAAGGACCGTTCGGCGAATTCATGGGCAATTATGTCGGCGTCGGCGACAACCATGTCTTCGAGGTCAGCCATGTGAGCTACAGGCCCGGCGCCGTCTTCCACGGGCTGGTGTGCGGCTCGCCGGAGGACCTGCGGCCCCTGGAGGCCGTCACCGCGGCCCGCATCTATCGCCACGTGGCCTCTCAGATGCCTGGCGTCATCGATGTCTGCTGCCGCCCCAATGTGATGATTTCCATCATCAAAATCCGAAAAACCTACGAGGGCCAGGGCAAGCATGCCATCCTCGCGGCGCTTGGCTCCCATCTCGACTACAACAAGGTCGTCATCGTGGTGGACGAGGACGTGGACATCTACGATCTCGACGACGTGATGTGGGCCTATATGACGCGCGGCCGCGCCGATACCCGGGCCATGATCCTGAACGACATTCCCGGTTTCTATCGTGACCCCCACAAGGATCATTGGGGTCGGCTCTGCATCGACGCGACCATGCCCTTCGGCCGCGAGGCAGAATTCGCGCGCAAGACCATCCCCGGCGAGGACGCGGTCGATCTCAGCCAATGGCTGGCGTGATGCGACCCGTTTCAGGCGCGGCTTCGCCACATAGCGCATCCGTTGTGCCGGTCGCTTAAAAGCTTCGCCCGATTGCGCAAGCGCCCGGCATTCCGCGCCCGCCGGCCTTCGTTAAGGTCTCCTCCAGAGCATCGGCCCGAAAAGTGGAACGCCTCTTTTTGGGCAAAGCCGATGCACGAACAAAGAGCTGCGGCACCGGGCCGGAAACGGCCCGATGCCGCAGCAACATGAGGAGCTTCACCTATGAAGAACCGGATCTTCTCCGGAGCACCGTCCGAGGACTTCGCCGGCTATGCCAAGGCGGTGATCGACGGCCCGACGATTTATGTCTCGGGCACGATGGGGCAGGATGCCACGGGAGCCTTGCCCGAAGGCGTGACGGAACAGGCACGCAATGCGCTCGCCTCCATCGACGCGGCACTGGTCAAGGCAGGCGCCAGCCTGAAGAACGCGGTCGCCTGCCGAGTCTACATCACAGATCCCGGTTATCTCAAGGAGGTGGCGCTCGTCCTGGGCGAGGTCTTCCGGGATATCCGCCCGACCAACACGCTCCTTGTCTGCCAGCTTCCCGCACCCGGTGCCAAAATAGAGATCGAGGTGACGGCCTCGACGCGCGTGTAGCGGTCTGTGGACATGCAGCATTCCCCCAGATGTCGTTACCGGAGAGAAACCGCTGATGACATCTGAGGGGCTTCCCGGTCACTTTCCCGGTATGAGGCCCTGAGGCCTGAACCGCAGCACAACAATCAGGATCACACCCATCACGAGGAGCCGCATATGTGCGGCGCTTTCCATCAGATGCTGTTTGAGAGCCGATCCGTCGGCCATGCCGGCTGTGGCGAAGGCCATCAGGCTATTGCCCCAAGGCTCGACCTGAACCCACAGGTACCAGATCAGAAAGCCTCCCAGCACCGCGCCAAGATTGCTGCCGGAGCCGCCGACCACGACCATCACCCAGATCAGGAAGGTGAAGCGCAGAGGCTGGAACGCGCCGGGGGTGAGCTGCCCTTCCAGGGTGGCGAGCATCGCGCCCGCAATGCCCAGCACGGCGCAGCCGAGGACAAAGATCTGCAGGTGCCTGCGCGTCACGTCCTTGCCCATCGCGGCGGCGGCCACCTCGTTGTCGCGGATGGCGCGCATCATGCGACCCCAGGGGGAATGCAGCGCTGCCTCCGACAACAAGACGAGCACCAGCAGCACCGCGAGGAACATGCCGGCATAGATGAGCTTGATGGCCACGGCCGAGGCGGCGACGGAATCGGCCCCCATCCATGAGGCCAGCGAGAGGAAGCTCTGGCTGGCCTGAAGGTCCACCTCGAAAGGAACGGGACGGGGAATATCGACAACGTTTTTGACGCCGCGATCCAGCCAGTCTTCGTTCTTCATCACCGCGATGACGATTTCGGCAATACCGAGCGTCGCGATGGCGAGATAATCCGAGCGCAACCCGAGCGCGGTCTTGCCGATGAGCCAGCCGGCACCCGCCGCGAGCAGGCCGCCGACCGGCCATGACAGGAGCACGGGTAGCCCGAGACCGCCGATATTGCCCTGCAGCGCGGGATTGATCGCCTCGACGGCGGCGACGGCGGGATCGAGGATCCAGCGATAGACAACGAGGCCGGAGATCAGCAGCACGGCTACGGCGAGGATCCGCGCCCGGCCTCGCGGCAGCCGGCGATGAAGCAGCGCCGCGGCGGCGATGACGGCCGCGCCGAACAGCAAGGCTGCCAGGATCCAGAAACCTCCGGCCTGCCAGGCGCCGGGTACGGGATCGAGCGCCACGAGGACCGTCGCGAGACCGCCGAGGGCGACGAAACCCATCGTGCCGACGTTGTACAGGCCGGCATAACCCCACTGGATATTGACCCCGAGCGCCATGATCGCGGAGATCAGGCCCATGTTGACGATCGTCAGCGCCGCGTTCCAGCTCTGCGTCAGGCCGGTAAGCGCGATCAGCACGCCGACCGCCAGGAAAAGCAGGAGGTTGCGTGTCGCCGGGTTCATGCCGCCCTGCCGCGAAAGATGCCGGTTGGCCGGAACAGAAGGACGAGAACGAGAACCGTGAAGCTGACCGCGACCTTGTAGTCGGTGCTCAGGAGCTGCAGCAGTCCCTCCGGCTCCCAGCCGGCGGGGAGCAGGTAGGCTGCGACCTTCCTGAAGCTGTAGGTGAAGACGATCTCGGAGAAGGCAACGACAAAGCCGCCGGCGACGGCGCCGAGCGGATTGCCGAGCCCGCCGACGACGGCGGCGGCGAAAACGGGCAGCAGGAGCTGGAAATAGGTGATCGGCCGGAATGACTTGTCGAGGCCGTAGAGGACCCCGGCGAGCGTGGCGAGCGCCGCCGACACGATCCAGACGATCCTCACGACGCGCTCGGGATCGATGCCCGAAAGCAGGGCGAGGTTTTCATTGTCGGAAAAGGCCCGCATGGATTTGCCGGTACGGGTGCATTTCAGGAACCAGTGCAGCCAGCCGACGACGATGACCGTGGTCGCGAGCGTGATGACTTGCGTCGTGCGCAGCGCCATCGTCTCCGCCAGCCCCGTCCACTGGCGGAACTGCGCCGCGGTGAATATGAAACGCGCCCCGTCGGCGAACTGGCGATCATCGACCCCGATGAAGATGCGGACCAGCCCGCCCATGACGAACATGACGCCCAGCGAGGTCATCACCAACGTGATGGAATGGACCCGCTTCATGCGATAGGGGCGATAGACCAGCCGGTCGGTCGCCAGGACCACCAGGATGGTGGCGATGACGCCGGCGGGCAGGGCGAGCAGCGCGACCGGCAGCGGCGCAACGCTCACCCCGGCCGCCTGCAGCGCCCATGTCGTCAGGATGGTCGCCATGGTGCCGAAGGCCATGGTGTCGCCGTGCGCGAAATTCGAGAAGCGCAGGATGCCATAGACCAGGGTCACCCCCAGCGCGCCGAGCGCCAGTTGGCAGCCATAGGTCATGGCCGGCAGCAGGACGAAATTCGTGAAGGCGACGAGCGCGTTGAGCACATCCATGCCGTCAGCCCCCCAGAAAGGTGCTGCGCACCTCGGGGTCGGCGAGCAATTCCTTGCCTGTTCCGGTGAAGCGGTTCGCACCCAGCACCAGCACATAGCCACGATCGGCGATCTCGAGGGCTTGCCGGGCGTTCTGCTCCACCATCAAAACCGTGACGCCGATCCGAGCGATATCGATGATGCGGTCGAATAATTCATCCATGACGATCGGACTGACGCCGGCCGTCGGCTCGTCGAGGAGGAGGACGGACGGTTCGGTCATCAGGGCCCGGCCGACCGCGACCTGCTGGCGCTGCCCGCCTGACAGCTCGCCGGCGGCTTGGAAGCGCTTGTCTCTGAGCACGGGAAACAGGGAATAGACCTGTTCCATTGTCGCCTTGAAATCATCGCGCCGCAGGAAGGCTCCCATCTCGAGATTTTCCTCCACCGTCATGGAAGGAAACACATTTTCTGTCTGCGGCACGAAAGCCATGCCCCTGGCGACGCGCTCCTGCGGCCGAAGATGGGTTATATCCTCGCCGCCTAGCTGCACGGTTCCCTCACGTAATCGCAGCATGCCGAAGATGGCCTTCATGGCCGTTGATTTGCCCGCGCCATTGGGACCGACGATGACAGCGATTTGGCCTTTCTCGACCGCGATGCTACAGCCGTTGAGGATGTCGGCGCCGCCGTAGCCACCTGTCATGCTCGCGCCGACCAGAAAAGGCGAGGCGCCCGCAGTAAGGCTTGCCGTCACGGTTCGGCTCCGCCAATCATCGCCTCTGAAATGTCCTTGCCAACGAGCTTGTTCTTCAAGCCAGTGCCGAGATAGGCCTCTATCACCAGCTCGATGCGCACGATTTCCGCCGGTCGCCCTTCTGCGAGCATTTTGCCCTGAGCCATGACGATAACCCTGTCGCAAAGGCGCGCTATGAAATCCATGTCGTGCTCGATGACGCAGAAGGTGTAGCCACGCTCCCTATTCAAGCGCACGATCGCGTCGCCGATCGTTCGAAGGAGAGTCCGGTTCACGCCCGCGCCTACCTCATCCAGAAAGACGATGCGTGCGTCGACCATCATTGTGCGGCCGATCTCGAGCAGCTTCTTCTGGCCGCCGGACAGATTCCCCGCCAGAGCGTCACGTAGGTGGCCGAGTTCGAGGAACGCGAGCACCTCCTCTGCCCTGGCGCGTAGCTCATTCTCCTCACGGGCAATCCTGCGTCGATGGACCCAGGTGTTCCAGAGCGTCTCTCCGCTCTGGTTGCCTGGCACCATCATCAAATTCTCCAGCACGCTCATGGTGGGAAATTCGTGGGCGACCTGAAAGGTGCGCAGCACGCCCCGGGCAAAGAGCACGTGCGGCGGCAACCCGGTAATGTCCTCGCCCGCCATGGTGATGCTGCCTGCCGTCGGCTTATGAACACCGGCGATGACGTTGAACAGCGTCGACTTGCCGGCGCCATTCGGCCCGATCAATCCCGTGATAGCTCCGTCCGGGATCGTCAGCGAAACACCGTCGACAGCCCGAAAGCCGCCGAAATGCTTGTGAACATCATGACAAACGATCATCCATCCCCCGCCGATTCCGAGACCGCCAGGCGTGGCGCCTTCCGGCAGATCGGCTAGAGCATCATCCGCCGCAGCTGAGCGCCTCGACGGCGAATGACGCCCTATCGTGTTGAAGCGAAACGTTTTGCTCAGCCGGCCAATTCCGGTCTGTTCGCAATAGGCTGCGGTTGCCCCACTGCCCCTTCGGGCAATGGGCCACCGCTGGCGTGAGCTATCAGTGGAACTTCACCGTCTTCATTTCGCCGTTCTCCACCACGATCTCGCGGTAGGAACCAGCACTTTCACCCTTGCCGATGAACTCGACCGCGGAGCCACCGACATAATCGATGTCGCCGCCATCCTTGAGAATCTTCAACGCCTTGGCAAGTTCGCCGGGATAGATCTTTTCACCCGGAGCATTCACGACGCTCATGATCTTGCTCTTGTAGTCAGCCGGCTTCGCCGATCCCGCCGCCTGCATGGCGAGCAGCATAATTGCTGTGGCATCATAAGTTTCGGGGACGAAAGTCGCCGTGCCGTTGATGCCTGCTGCCTTGGTCATGTCCATAAGCTTCGCAGCCCCCGGGCTATCGGAGCCGGGACGGTCGCCAAAGGCACCGTCGAGCTGCTTGCCGAACTTCTTGATCAGACTTTCGCCCCACATGCCGTTGGGGAAGACGAATTTAGAGAAGGCTCCCGTATCGAGCACTGTCTGAACGACACCGGCACCGCCCTGGTCGGCATAGCCCGCCACGACAATCGCATCGCCGCCAGCGGACGCGAGCGCGCCGATCTCCGCCGAATAATCGCTCTTGCCGTCTTCATGGGGGGCGCTGAGCGTAATCTTGCCGCCGAGCTTCTCGAAGGCGGACTGGATGGAAGAAGCGATGCCTTTCCCATAGTCGTTGTTGGTGTAGCTGATTGCAGCGGATTTGATGCCGCGATCCGTCATGATCTTCGCGAGAATCTCGCCTTCACGAGCGTCGGAGGGCGCCGTGCGAAAGAACAGGCCCTTACCGTCGATCGTCGAGAGGCCCGGCGATGTGGCCGACGGCGAGATCAGGACCATGCCGTTGGGAATGGCGACATTCGTCAGGACTGCGCTCGCGGCGCCTGAGCAGGTAGGCCCGATGATACCGGCCACTTTGTCGGACGTGACTAACCGCTCCGCCGCAGCAGTGGCCGCGCCAGCGTCGATGCAGGTCTCGTCACCCCGGACCGGGATGACCTTGGCCCCATCCAGAAAAATGCCGGAATCACTGACCTCCTTCATCGCAAGTTCAGCGGCTTGCGCCATCGGCGGCGTCAGCGTCTCGATAGGGCCGGTGAAGCCCATTTCGATGCCGATCTTCACGTCAGCGGCATTGGCCATGCTCGACAGCGCCAAGCACGACATGGACGCGACCAGAAGCCCCTTGATTGCTTGTCCCATCAGTTCCCCTCTTACCATCCTGGAACGCTGTGGATTTTTCCAGTCTCGCGTCCGCTTCCAAGAATTTGCAGCCACTATGTGACCTTATCGCGAGCCGTTTCACAATGCGGCTGTCGCGGACGGCCTCATTTTTTAGATTTCGGCTTTTTCACGTGCGTCTGGTCTGCAATCGCAACCGAGCAAGGCCCGCGTCAGGGGATGCTTCGCATCCGCAAGCCCATCGACGATATCGAAATGATGACGATCTGGCTCAACGATAACCGTCGTCGCGGCTCCCAACCCACCCCAGATATTCGCGAGCAGCGCGTTCTGGCGGAGAAACTCCTGGCGTTCCGCCCCGCCCGCCCAACAGAGGATCCGTGCTCCGACCATCGGCCACAGCAACGCAGGACTTTCGGCCGTCGCCTCAGGCTCATCGATCCGCAATACCTCGTTCATGCTCGTCTTCATCAAGGGACGCAGGTCATGAAGCCCTGAGATTGAGACCACGTTTCGGATGCGATCCCGCACGGCGTTGTCCAGAGGTGATGTCGCGGAAATCATCCGACTGACCAAATGTCCGCCCGCCGAATGTCCGCTCAGCACGATCGGACCCTCGATCAGGGCCGCAGCCGTCGCGATCGCCTCGCCAATCTCGCGCACAATGCCGGAAATTCTGATGTGAGGGCACAGGGTATAGGCCGGCATTGCGACAGCCCAACCGCTATCCACCGACCCGGCCGCGAGATGCGACCAAGCCAGTTGATCGGACTCCATCCAATAGCCACCATGGACGAAAACCATCAGCCCCTTCGGCTTGGCTGCGGGCAGAAAAAGATCGAGCCGCTGGCGTGGGGCGCTGCCGTAGGCGACATCCATTCCAGCACGACCAGCGGCTGAGAGACCATCGCGAAATTGTTGTGCCGCATCGATCCAGCGCGCTGGCCATTGCTCACCGCCAGCGATGTTGTCACTGTTCGAGTAAGCACTGTCCCAGTCCTCGATGGAATACTCGAGCATGGGGTCCTCCCGTCGACGGTGCCTTAGCAATGGCCAACCGGGGCGGGCTTGGTCAAGAGGTCCAGATTAAAAAATTTCAAGCCTAAACTAAATATGGCCGCGAGCGCCCACTCCAAAGTCGTACCAATGGCCCTCAAAGCATGAAAGTCTGAGGATAGACGACCTTCGCTCGCTCAATGCGTTCGAGCCCATCCGTCGCTCGAAGGGTTCGCACGCAGATAATCCTCAACCCGGGTGCGCGCTTGATCAGGCACGTGCTCCAGCCCGTAGTAGCGAACCGAGACCCACGACATGAACGCGATGATATCGTCGGAGGTCTTGCCGAGCGCATCAACGATCATCTTCGACAGCATATCGAGGTCCTGGGGGGCGAGCATGATGCCGGTTTCCCTCTGGAAGGCGTGACGCATGATGTCGTTGTCGTAGGCCCACATCACGAAGTCGCGCCATGCCATGGGGTTGGGAGCGTCAGTGGCGGTGCCCATACGTCGTCTCAGTCGTGGCGAAAAGCCATGTGAATGACAGATGTTATGTATCTGTCAATCGCAACAGTTCCAGGCTCAACAGCAACATGCCCGCTCGGCCGCGTCATCGCCTTCGCGGCGGTGGTCGCGGCCGTATCGGCGAGCCAGAACTTGAACCTTGAGGGCCTTGCCGGTTCTGCACCAAGCGGACGTACAAGCGCGCCGGAACGGCGGCTGTCGGCCTCGACCCGAGCGACATAGCTTCTCAGTCGACTGTTGTAATGGTGGGCGTGCTGTCGAGGGGAACTGCGGCTAATCTTCTTCGTATGTAATCGCTGATATAGCCGCTATCGGGATGAGGGTTCGGAACTTCTTCGCAGGATCGCCAACGACGATGTAATCGGACGCGAGCTCTGTGATGGTGCCATAGGCCTTCGTTTCGCGGTCGTTCAGGATGTAATTCACCGCCTTCTTCGATCCATGGACCGTTTTGAGGAAGGAGAGCAGATTTGCTCGCGTGGCTGTGGGGCTCATTGGTTCTCCTACTCTTTTCGCAACCCAGCATAGCTGCCGCCTCACCATGACGCCATTATGTCATGCAGGTTTGCGGAAGGGCGATCGTTTCACGCACCACCGCGGACATGTCCCCGTCGCCCAAGCCCGCCATTCCTCGATCAGGCGCACGCGTGCCGCTGACATGCCTCAAGGTTGCCCAAGACGATCGATGGCCGAGACGAGCGGTCCTTGGGAAACACGGATAAAGCCGAGGTAGGGGTGATCCATGTCAATAATCAGGGCCAATGCACCGGTTATCGACAGCGAACAGACGAACAGCGTAAAGACGACCGTTCCGTTGCGGGGCGCCAAGAGGCCAAAGGAGCCGAAAAGCAAGGCCAGCCAAACCACTAGGAAGACGACGAAGAGACTTGGAAATTCCTCAGACTCGGTTTCCGGCCTGAGCCAGTGCGCCTCGGCGATTTCACCGCTGAGTTGTAGCGCCCGCGTCTGAAGCCAACGCTGGGCGTTGTTCTCAGCGGACAAGCTCCTTAATCCGTCCTGGATTTGCTCGACATCAAGGCCATCTCCGGCTGGAATCGCAACGTTATAGCCCCCGCTGATCTGGCGCAGCCTTTCCTGAACCAACGTTCGAAGCTCGCCGCGCATCTCCTCCGTTTCTGAGCCGTAGTGGGCCATGACCCGATCGAGCAGGACCACGCGCGCCGACCAAGTTCTCAGCTCAGTATTGGCATCGTCCAGCGACCGCTTTGAAGATGCTATCAACAAGCCGAGGGCGAGGGCAGAAAGGGTTCCGATAATGGCCGTCGCCAGCTTGATCGCATCCCGTGAGTCGCCGGATAGATGTCCGTCCGGCAAGCGGGAGTGCAGGAGCATTCCCAGACACGCAGCGCCAAACACGAAACAAAACGCAATACCACCGATTGCAAGTGGGCTCATGGCTACGCGCCGCCTCTCCATTCATCACATGCGACCGCGGCATATTACAGGAGGCAAACGCCCAAACACGATTCGATATTGTCGTGCACGTCCCCAGAGAACAGGAAGCGCGTCGTATTCCATGGCACTCCCACACACCCAGGCCGCTTCTCACTTTCTGGGGCTGTCCCGCAGAAGCGTCGTTTGGAGCCCGATGGAAGACACTATCCGGCGACGGATCTCATGGATCGTGCGGCAGGGGCCGGTCCAGTCGACTGGCGGACAGTCAACGAGGCCGGAACCTTCTCGCGCTCGCGCAGCATCGGCAGACCGAGGAGACGCGTAAGCAGCATATTGGTCGCCGTGCGTGCGACCTGATCGATCCGAGCCGTCAGGGTCGTGAGCGGTGGGTTGCAGAAGTCCGCCCCAAAGATGTCGTCGCATCCCACGACGCTGATGTCCCCTGGCACCGAAACGCCGAGCTCTGCGAAGCGCTTCAAGCCTGCGATCGCCAGCATATCGTTGAAGAAGAGGCAAGCGGTCACCTTGTGGTGCAGCGCGGCGTCGGCGGCAGCGGCACCTGATTGCGTTTCCCCAAAATGGCCAAGGTTCAGACATTCGACCTGCAACCTGTCCGCCGCGGCCTGCAAAGCCTCCCAGCGTTTCCGGCTGGACCAGGACGAGAGCGGTCCGCCCAGAAAAGCAACGCGCGAGTGACCGAGAGATGCGATGTAATTGAGCGCCTGCGTGACGGCGGTGGACGTGTCCACGACCACGCTTTGTACACCGTCGATTTCCCGGTTCACGACGACCATCGGGAGCTTCTGAGCAATGGCAACAAGACGCTCGTCGGACAGCCTCGATCCGGCGAGCACAACCCCATCGACGGCGACGGAAAGCTCCTGGAGATACTGCTCCTCCAAATCCGCAGATGCTTCGGTATCCACCAGCATATGGCGATAGTTGCGGACCTTGGCTTCCGCCTGAGTGCCACGGATGAGGTCGAAAAAATAGGGATTGGTCGCGCCGGGAATGAGTAGCGCCAGGGTATGGGTGCGGCCGGACGACAGCGAGCGAGCCTGAAGGTTCGGGCGATAGCCAAGCTCCACCGCAACGTTCAGCACATGCTTGCGCATCGTCTCGCTGACACGGCCGGACTGTGTCAGGGCGCGAGACACCGTTGACGTTGCCACCCCGGCCTCACGAGCCACATCCAGGATCGTAACCGCCTCCCTCACAGTCTCCGCACGCTTCTTCATTCCATATCCTCGTGGGCTGCCAGGCCTCTTAGCCGGCACGAACAGAACCTGCCACCGCGAAATAGCCGTTTTATCAAACCTTGGCAAACGTCTGCCAATTTTTGCAAACCTTATGCTGCACCAAAAATGGCAAATTTACACGGTAAATAAAGGAAATGAGTCGGTTGACAACAGACGGCAAGCGATTGCACTGTTAGCTGCCAACGCGAGTTTCGGGTCAACCGAACGTCTTTGCTCATGACAAGTTGGAGGAAAACCGATGAGGGGTGTTTTCGGAACACGTCGGCAGTTCTTGACCGCTGCCGCGACCACGGCGCTATTAGCAGCCGCCAGCAGTGCCCGGTCCGCGCAGTCCAACGTCATCACGATATGGGTGGGAAGCTGGTGGGAGCCCCAGATACCCCTGACACAGCAGCTATGGTCCAAGGATTTTCCGAACGTTCGGCTGAATATTCAGGCCCTGCCGATCAACGGATACCTCGACAAATTTACCGCCGCCGCCCTGGGCGGCTCCCCACCGGACATCGTCGATCTCGACACGACCTGGGTTTCGACCGTTGCAGCACAAGGCCTGCTCGACCCCCTGGACAAGCTGGTCGACAAGGTCCCGGTTGCCGATATTGCTCCGGCGGTGTGGAAGGCGAGCCAGTTTAAAGGAACGCAATACGCCATCCCCATGCGGAGCGGACCGGGCGTATACTACTATAACAAGACCGTCTTCGATAAAGCTGGCGTGCCTTACCCAAAGGACGGGTGGACGTACGCCGACCTGCTTGACGTCGCGCGGAAGATTACGATTCCCGGGCAACAGTATGGTATCGGCGTCCCGGCCGACATCAGCGATCCCTCCAACGTATTGACGTTGTTTGCCCCCATCCTTTGGGCCAAAGGCGGCGATTTCATTACTCCGGACGGTTCGGCACCAGCCATCAACACGCCGCAGTCCGTAGCAGCCATCACTTTCTGGTCCGATCTCTATCTCAAGTACAAGGTTACTCCCGAGGGCACGCCCAACTTTACGACGACTCGAGATATCCAGCCACTGTTCGAAGCCAATAAGGTCGGACTTCTTACCTCATCCTCCAATGCTTTCGACACCTTTTCCAAGAACCCCAACCTCAAATGGGACATGGTGCTCTCCCCTGATGGCGTCAATCGCGGCGGGGGCTGGACCATGGGGGTGCCGGTCGGCGCGAGCAACCCGGATGGGGCCAAGCAGTTCCTCGTATGGCTGTCCCAGCCGGAGGTTCTCGCCAGGGTGCTGAACCGCTTCCCCGCCAACAAAAAGGCGCTGGAGCTCCCACCGTGGAATAATCCAGCAATCGCCATCTTCAAGGAGGCCGAGCAGGGCGCGCGCTCCGTTCCGTCAGTGGCCGGCTGGTTCCAGATGCAGGAGGCAACGATCGTCGAGTTGCAGAAAATCCTGGTGGGCCAGAAGACACCACAACAAGCGGCAGATGCGGCAGCTGTCACCATTGCGCGAATTATTTCGGAAAACAAATAATTCGCTCCCAAGGCACGACGCAAACTCTCCAGGGTGGTCTTCGCGCGCCGCGCAAGGGCGCTGCGGACCGGCGGACAGCGCTACGGCGGGAACTTCGATGATCAGATATGGCTTTAGCACAATAGGCTGCCCGAACTATGATATTCCGCAAGTCATCGCGCTTGCGCGTGCGCATGGTTTCACGGGCGTCGAAATCCGGTTCCTGCATGGAACGGTAGATCTCCCTTCGCTTGCGGAATTTTCACCTCCTGGTCTTGCGGACACGCGCAAACGTTTCCACGACGCCGGCATTGAGGTCGTGGGGATCAGTACGGGCGTTCGCATGGTTTCGCTCGACCCCGCGGTCCGCGAGCAGCAACGGGATGCCGCAAGGGTCAATCTCGATATCGCGATGGGACTCGGCGCACGCTACCTCAGGCTCTTCGGTGGCCCCATCCCGGCCGAACAGGACCGTGAGCGCAGTCTCGATGCCGTCGCGCAGGGCCTTGGAGAGATCGCTGACCTCACCCATGCGGCTGGCGTTCACTCCCTGATCGAAACGCACGACGCCTTCTGCCGCGCGGACAGCATCCTTGATCTTTACAAGCGCGGAGCCAGCGGCAATCTCGGGGTTCTCTGGGACACACTCCATTCCTATCGCCACGGCGAAACCGGGGAGGAGACCTGGGCCAAGCTCAACCACCGCATCAAGCTCGTCCATGTGAAGGACGCCAACATTGCGACGCCGGAGAAATTCGACTTCGCGCTGACCGGCGAAGGCAAAGTGCCCGTGGCCTCGTTCCTCGACCTTCTCGAACAAAAGGGTTTCGACGGCTTCGTCAACTTCGAATGGGAAAAGGGCTGGCATCCGGAGATCGCCGAACCCGAGATCGCCATTCCCCATTTCGCCCGTTTCATCGCCAGCCGGGGAGGATAAGCCGTGGCCGCTTCGCACGCAGGAGCCGGGCCGATGGTCGCCACGCACCGGACAGCGGCGCGGCGCAGCCAGAGCATCAGCCTCAAGGCACAGCGCCGACGACGTGCCTATCTGCTCGTGGCGCCGGCCGTTGTCCTGATTGCGTTGATGATGATCTACCCGATTGTTCAGACGATTTACTTCAGTTTTTCAAAAGTTCAGCTTCCCGCACTTCGAACGACGTTTGTTGGATTTGATAATTTTGTTCGGATTCTCAACAATCCGGAGACGGGCCCGCTAGTGCGACGCACCCTTGTCTGGATCGCCGGTAGTGTCGCACTGAAGATGACGCTGGGACTGGTCGCTGCACTCGTCTTCAATGCGAAGGTTCGCGGGACGGTTTGGATGCGAGTGCTCGTGATCCTGCCCTGGGCCATCCCGTCCGTTGTGGGTGCCAATCTCTGGCGCTGGATCGTGCAGACCGATGCGGGTGTCCTCAACCAGACGCTGCGGTCCTGGGGCCTCGAGAGTTGGGCGCTCAACTGGCTTGGTGACCCGAGCACGGCCATGTTCACCGTTATCGTTGCCTATTCCTGGGGCGGCTTTGCCTTCGTCATGCTGCTTATTCTTGCAAGACTTCAAGGATTACCGGAGGACATCAACGAGGCCGCGCGCGTCGACGGCGCCAACTGGTGGCAAATATTTCGCTACATCACCCTGCCCTCGCTGAGCGGTGTGCTCGCCGTGGCGCTGATCCTCGAAATCGTCAGCGGCATGAACTCTTTCGATACCCTGATGATCATGACCGGCGGCGGCCCCGCCAACGCCACACGGATCTGGGGCATCGACATCTACAAGACCGGCTTCACCGAGTTCAATCTCGGCGGCGCCGCCGCGCAGAGCGTACTCATGTTCGCTGCCGTCATCGTCGTCTTCTCCGTCTACGGTGGCGTCAACAGCCGCATCGCGCGTCGCCAGGGAGAGGCCGCATGAGCGCTATCACTTCGATCGGACGGCCAAAGACGGCGCATGACTATGCGATACGTCAGATGGTCGGCACGATCGGCAAATACGTACTCGTCTACGGCCTGGGGCTCGCCTTCGTCCTGTTCAGTACCTTGCCACTGATCTGGGGTATCAGCACCGCACTCAAGGTACCGTCGGAGGTTTACGCCTTTCCGCCGAGCTGGATTCCCACCACGCTGACCTTCGAAAACTTCTTTCTCGTGGTGCAAAACAAAAATCTGCTCCGCGCTTTTCTCAATACGTTGATCATCGCATCAGGGACGACTTTTATCGCGCTGGTTGTCGGCGTTCTCGGCGGCTATGGATTCGCGCGCTATCACTTTCCCGGCCGTAACATGCTGTTGTGGTCGGTGCTGTTCACAAAACTCTTTCCGCGTGTCGTCGTCATCGTCCCGTTCTTCATCACGCTGCGCAATCTGCAGATGATGAACAGCTACCAGGGTCTCATCCTCGTCTACCTGATGGTGACATTCCCGGTTGCCATTTGGCTACTCAAGGGCTTTTTCGACAAGATCCCGGTCGAGATCGAAGAGGCCGCCGTCATCGACGGATGCAACCTTCCGCAACTGCTCTGGTATGTGATCTTGCCCATGTCGCGGCCTGCCATGATTGCGGTGGCCATGTATTCATTCATCCTCGCCTGGAATGAGTTTCTTTTTGCTCTTGTATTCACCAACGGTCTTGAGCGGCGACCACTATCCATCGCACTCGCATTCTTCATCGATGAAAATGGAATTCGCTGGGGAGAGCTGATGGCTGCTTCGGTCGTCATGAGTCTGCCCGCCATCATTGTCTTCAGCTTCGCACAAAAGCTTCTCGTGCGTGGCCTCAGCGACGGAGCCGTAAAAGGATGAACGATCGCAACGGACAGGTGGCCGTCGTGACCGGCGCGAGCCTCGGCGTCGGACGCGCCACCATCTCGGCACTCATGGCTCGTGGCATGGAGGTCATCGCTGCCGCCCGCGACATAGGCCGGCTGGAGACGGCGATCGGCGAGCTCGCCCCGGAGCACCGCGATCATGTCACGCCAATCGCCGCGGATGTGCGTGACGAGAGCGACGTCATACGCCTGAGCCAACAGGCAATAGACCGTTTCGGCCGCATCGACGTCCTGGTGAACAGCGCGGGGGTCAGCATGTCGGCGCGCACCAGGCTCGTCGACAGTACATCGGATGAGTGGCACAAGATCATAGAAACCAATCTAACCGGCACCTACCTCATGTGCCGCGCGTGCCTGCCGCATCTGGAAAGGTCCCCCGACGGCTACATCCTTAATGTGCAGTCGACAGCAGCCTATCGGGCAAGCCCTGGCGTCAGCCTCTATGCGGCGTCGAAGTTCGGCGTGCGCGCGCTCAGCGAGGCGCTGATCGAGGAATATCGAAACTCCAACATCCGCGTGACGTCAGTCAGTCCGGGGCCGATCGACACCAACATCTGGTCGCATAAGGTCGAGCCGCCCTCTGCGGAACGGCGAGCCCTTATGCTGCGGCCAAGCGACATCGCCGACATCGTCGTCTGGCTGCTCGATCGGCCCCGGCACATGCATATCCCCGATATCACCGTCACGCCGTGGACGGGCATCTAGTGAGACAATCGATGAAAAGCGTGTCCGTCGGCTTCATCGGAGCCGGATTCTCCGCCCATCTCCATGTGGAAGGTTTGAAGAAAGTCTACGGTGTTACCGTGCGCCTGGCCGGTGTCACTGCGACGCGCCCGGAGCGCGCGACCGCCTTCGCCAAGGCCCACGGCGTCGCGGAAACATTCGCCACCTGGCAGGATCTCCTCGCGTCCCCAGCAATCGACGTGGTGTGCATCTGTGTGCCGAATGGCCTCCACGCCGAGATTGCCATCGCCGCCGCGCGGGCCGGGAAGCACGTCATCTGCGAGAAGCCGATGACCGGCGCCTTTGGACCGTCCAACGGTCTGACCGGTGCGGCGCGTGCCCATGACGAACGCGAGCGGGCGCTAGCATCAATCGATGCCATCCGCGGGGCGGTGCATAAGGCAGGCGTGCTCTTCCTCTATGCGGAGAACTGGGTCTACGCGCCCGCCATGCTCAAGACGAAGCGCCTCCTCGAAACAGCCAAAGGCGCCATCATCGATATTCGCGCCGAGGAAAGCCACAGCGGCTCCCATGCCCTGCGGTCACGCCGGCGGGAGACGGCCGGCGGCGGCGCGCTGATGATGCTCGGCTCTCATCCCATCGGCGCCGCCCTTCACCTCAAGGACTACGAGGCGCAGGTTGCGGGCGTGGAGCCCATCCGGGCGACGACCGTGACCTGCGAAACACGCGCACTCTACGATACCGAGGCCGTCCGGCGCGCGGGCCACTCCTGGATCGTCTCGGACTGGCAGGATGTCGAAACCTGGGCCAACCTCATCATAGGCTTCAGCGACGGATCGCAGGCGGTTATATCAGCCTCCTTCGCCATGCTTGGCGGTGTTCGCAATACTTTCGAGGTCTACACCACCAACGCGGTCTATCGCGGCAACATGACGCCGAATGACGGGCTGCTCGTCTATACGCCCGATCCCCAGGGCTTCGGCAACGAATACCTGCACGAGAAGATCGAAACCCGGACCGGCTGGATCACGGCCGCGCCGGACGAGGACTGGGTGCGCGGCTATCCGCAGGAAATGCAGGATTTCATGGAAGCGATCGCGTCCGCCAGGCAACCCGTGTCTGGCCTCACCCTCGCGGCCGATGTCGTGGACGTCATCTACGCGGCCTACCAATCAGCGGAAGAGGGGCGGCGCATCAAGCTCTGACCCAGACACAAAGTAAAGACTGGAGACATACGGTGATCTACGAACTGAATCATTTCGGCATCGTGGTGCGCGACCTGCAGAAATCCCTCGATTTCTACCAGGGACTGCTGGGCGCGCGCATCGTCTACAAGGGCTTCATCCCCCCCTCCAAGACAGATGTTATCTACTTGCTCATCGCGGGCGGTCTCATCGAACTGCTGCACCCGGCAGAGCCGGGGCCGGATACCAAGTTCGGCATCACCCACATCGCCTTCATGAGCAACGACCTGGACGCCGATTACGAGCGGCTTACCGGGCTCGGCTACGTCGGGCATGTCGCGCCTAAGGTGGCGGGCAGCGGCGTCGGCCGACTCGCTTTCCTCGGCGATCCCAACGGGGCGCGTGTCGAACTCATCCAGCGCGATGTGCCGATGCGCGACGACCCACCCCAGCATGCTGTCATTCGCGCATTCGATCATTACTCGTTGCTCGCCAACGATCTCGATGGCGCGTTGAAGCTCTATCGCGATGCGATGGGCATGAAGGTGCTCAAAGAGATGACTGTCCCCCACCCGACCAATCCCCTGTCGATCGTTTATCTCAACTGGGACTACGACGTCCTTGAACTGCTTCACCGCCCCTCCCCCGATCCGAAGGCTGAACTCTACGGACATTTCGCGCTGCGCGTGGATAACGTCGACGAGGCCCTGCAGTATTTTGCCGACCACGGCATTCCCGCAGAACCGGGGACACCGAAGGCAGCCGGCACGGGCATTGGCCGCATCGGCATCATTCGCGATCCCGACGGTGTGAAGATCGAACTCGTCGACCGCGCTGATCTGCGAGATCTGCCATGAAGTTCTCCCTGTTCACCGGCTCCTGCCCGGAGTGGACGCCCGAGGAGGTCGCAACGCACTGCGCCGCGCAGGGCTGGGACGCGGTGGAATTCCGGATCGCCGATCAGGCCCCAAGCGCGACGCCGGGCTTCTGGGCCGGGAATCGCGCGACCTTCCCCCTGTCCGGGCTTGAGGATAATGCGGCGCGCCTGGTGGATGTGTCGGGCAGGGTCGGGCTCGCTCTTTCCGGGCTGGCCCCCTATGTTCCCCTAGCGGATCACGCGAATGCCGAGCGTGTATTACGCGTGGCGGCGCAGACCGGTGCCAAGCGTGTGCGCTTCACCTCGCCCAAGCCTGCGGAGGACGTCAGCTTCGACACGCTCTTCACCAAGGCGCGCGCCGATCTCGAGGTTCTTCAGGAAATCGCTAGGCCCTTGGGAGCGCAAGTTGTGGTCCAGATCCACCACGGCAACATTGTCTCGACGGCTTCATGCGCCCGTCGTCTCGTCGAGGGGCTCGATCCGCGGGCCGTCGCCGTCATGCACGATCTGGGCAACACAACCATTGAAGGGCGGGAGGGGCTTCTCAGCCTCAAGATGGGCCTGGAGATCCTCGGCCCTTATCTCGCCCACGTCCATATCAAGAACGCGGTCTGGCAGGCGGCTGGAACTGGCGAGGACGGCGTGGTCCAGTGGAAATGGGCCTGGGCCACCCTGCGCAAGGGTATGGGCGATGTGAAAGCCTACTTCCGAGCTCTGAAGGCCGTTGGCTACGACGGTTGGGTGACGCTCGAGGAGTTCACGACCGAATTGCCCCTGGAGGAACGTCTCGCCGACGACCTCGCCTTCCTCAAGTCTTCTGCCGCGGCGGCCGGCTATCGCTAGAGCCTCTCCGGCGAACTCCGGTTCACCGGAGATCCCACTGCTATATTTCGAAGGGCGCCAGCGCTCTCGTAGACCGTCTCGGTTCCGAACGTTGAGAGGACGGCGCGACGCAGTCACGCCGCCTACCTGGAGGCTGGTGGTGGAACACTGAGGCGATCGTCATGAGAGATCTGCGCCCAGTTCAGTCCTCAAGGGCACACATAACCCGCACCATTTGGCGCGCAGCGAACGCCATTAGGCAATACCAGTTCTCCGCTCAGTTCCCGGCGGACGTATGCGCCATTCGGAAGCGCGAAGCCTCCGCTCGCGTCCGGCGTGACGACTGTGCCGTCGGGCAGGGTGAGCATGTTACCGTTACGTGTTATCTGCTTGGCAGATGGCACGTCCGTAACGGAAGCCTGCCTATGCGGCGCACATGCCGAAAGCACCAACGCGCAAACAATCACGGCCGTCAAACGCATGCCCATAGCAACCGATGTCTCCATGAACTTCGTTTTCCGAATAGCAAAATAACCTCCTCACTACAACCGTGAGGAGAATGTTCATTGCGCGCTCAAGGTGACGGTTGAAATGGAAGTATTGTCCAGGACGCCTGTCCTGCCCTGTTGAAGCTGGCTTAATCGCTTCGGCATGTCAGACGATGCCGAGATCGTCCTTGGCGGCAAATACACGACAACACGGAGAGACTGGACCGGCGCAATTTGGGCCCGAAAAAGTTGAGCCGGTCTCAAGTTCTCGGCTCGCGTGGAGGACCACGGTTGACTTGGTCAGGCGGGCACGTGGGATACCACGGCTTCGGCAGCCGCCGCTATCGCCAGGATCCGTCGATCAAGATCCGTGGCACCAGCGATCGTCAAGCCGACAGGGGCATCGGTGCCGCCATTGCGGACCGGAATCGAGACGGCACAGCCGTCGATCATGTTGATCAGAGTCGCGTTGCGCAGACTGAGAAGATTGGCGCGCGCGAAGGCTTCGTCATCCGCCAGATCGGCAATTCGCGGCGGGACCATCGCGACGCTCGGCATCAACACGGCATCGACCGCCGCCAGACGCCGCGCCGCACGTTCGATCAGCGAGCGGCGAGCCGCGACGAGTTCGATGTAGTCGGCCGCCGTCTGGCTCGCGCCTCGACGGATACGGACAGCGACGCGGGGGTCATAGCCGGCCTCGCTCTTTGCCAGGAGCGCTGCATGCCAGGCATAACTATCCGCGGCCGTGAAGCCGCCCTTGGCGTTGATCGTCGCAACATCGGCGAATTCCGGGAACGGAGCCTCGTCAATCTGCGCTCCGGCGGCCGATAATCGACGCAAGGCAGAAGCGAAAGCCGTCGCTACCTCGGCATCGAGGTCGTCGAGCGCGACCGTTGTCGGCACAAGGAAACGGAGCCCTTTCAACGCCACGGGGCCCAGCGCCGCGAACGGCTCGCCGGCCATCACCGCATCGAGCGCCGCGCAGCAATCCACCGTGCGCGCGATGGGACCGATAGAATCGAGGGCTGATGTCAAAGGCAGCGCGCCCTCGAGCGGCACGCGGCGCGCTGTCGGTTTGAACCCGGCGAGACCGTTGAAAGCAGCCGGAATCCGGCAAGACCCCCCTGTATCCGTGCCGATCGCGCCATGAGCCATGCCGTCTGCGACAGAAATAGCTGCGCCGGAGGATGATCCGCCCGGGACGCGGCCTTCCGCACGCCGCCAGACCGATCGCGGCGTACCGTAATGCGGATTAAGGCCGAGGCCCGAATAGGCGAACTCAGTCATGTTCGTGCGACCGACGACGACGAACCCCGCCCGGCGCAACCGCGCGATCGCCGGCGCGTCATGGGACGCAGGTGGTGCATCCGCAAGAACGCGCGAGCCAGCTGTCGTAACTTCGCCAGCGATGTCGAACAGATCCTTCACCGAGATCGGAATGCCGGCGAAGGGCGATGGCGCCGCCCCCGCACCACGCAGCAGATCCATGGCCTGCGCCGCAGCGCGCGCCTTTGCCGGCGAGACTGAGATGAACGCCCTAGCGCCCTCCCCCGCAGGATCCGCGATCCTCGCCAGGCACTCGTCCACGAGCGCCTCGCTGGTCGTCCGCCCCGCGGCGAGATCGGCGCTCAACTGCATGAGGGAAGGTGCGGTGTTCATCATACAGCCCTGTCTCAGACCGGATCGAAGTAATGGATTTCCAGCAGCATGCAACCACCTTCCGATTTGAAGGGGCCATGGAAGGCTCCCGGAGGACGCACGGCATAGGTGTGCGGCGGGAAGGATTCGCCGCCTTTGCCTTCGGCATCATTCCCCACGGTGAGATCACCGCTCATGAGATAGACCTCCTCCCAATACTCGTGCACGAAGGGAGCTGTCGTGAAGACACCCGGATCGAAGCGCAGGATGCGGGTGCGCGTACCCCGCTTGCCCTCCTCGTCCAGCGCCCCTGAGAGGATCTTTTGCTGAATGCCGCTGGGATAGCCGGGCGGCACCTCCCAACCCGTCGAGAGATCCACTGTCCTGAATTCATCGTGCAGCTTGTTCACGGCCATAGCCAACTGTCTCCAAAAGAACGAGTGATGGGCTGGCGCGTCCGGCTCAGATCAGCCGTGACACGCTCGAATGAAAGGACGCCACATGCGCCCGCACAGCCGTCTCCGCCCGGTCGGGATCGCGGGCCCGTAGCGCGGCCACGATGTCGGCATGTTCCCGCTGCACCGCCTCCCGCTGGGTCTGTGCGGTCAGCGAGAGAAACCAGAAGCGCAGGCACCGCTCATGCAATTTCCCAAGAAGGTCCTGCAGAACCTCATTGCGGCTCGCCGCAGCGAGCGTGGCGTGGAAATCCCGATCCAGCAGCAGAAGCTGCTCGGTGTCGCGCTCGGCGGTCGCGCGTTCGCCGTCCTCAAGGATTTTCGTGAGATGGTCGATTTCACCGCTGTTGGCATGCTCCGCCGCAAGTCTGGCACACAGGGCCTCATTCGCCGTGCGCACCGGCACAAGCTGCATCATCTCTCCCAGGCTGACATGGCGCACGACCATCCCCTTGCGGGGCATCACGTCAACGAGCCCCTCCACGCTCAGGCGATCAAAAGCCTGGTGGACCGGCGTGCGCCCTAGACCGGTGGCCTGAGCCACCTGCGCCTCATTGATCAGTTCGCCGGGGCGATAGGCGCAAGTCAGGATGCGCCATTTGATCAGCTCATAGGCCTTGTCGCGGAGCGACTGCGGGCGCTTACGGGCATGCGACGTTAGAGAACCCGCAATTTGAACGTCTGTCGAACTCATCCCAATTCCTCAGCGCGCCGCAAGCTCGCAATCATCGAGATACGCGTCAAGAACTGACGCGTCTTCTCGGAATCGGCCGCCGTGGCGCGTAATTCATCGCGGAAGCGTTGACGATCCTGCTCGTCGCGTGCTTCGAGATCGCGCTTATTCTTGATGGTCGCTGTCTGCACATACTCCAGCGTAACCAACCGCCGCTGCAGATCATAGCGGTTAAGCTCGCTCTCAGGGGCGCCGTTGTTCACGACCTCCCCAAGCCGGCCGGTCAGATTGATGGCATCGTGAATGCCGCCATTCATGCCCATGCCTCCGAGCGGGTTGTTTACATGCGCGGCATCCCCGACCAGGAAGGCACGCCCTTGCCGGAAGCTCTTCGCCACGCGTTGATGCACACGGTAGAGCGTGATGTGCTGGATGTCGTAAACAGCGTCAGCCGGTAGCACGCTCATCATCGCGTTCCGCGCATAGACCTCACCGCTAGCCACATCGTCGGCCACGTCTGCCTCCACCGGCACCATGACGCGCCATGCTCCAGGGATGCGGAGGAGAAAGTGCCAGCGCTCCGGATCAGCCACATAGGTGACAGACGCGAGGTTCGGAATGAGAGCGTCGAAGTCAAAAGCGGTAGTGACGACCAGAAAGCGCTCCGGCCAAGTAAAGCCTTCGAAATCGATGTCGAGGCCGCGTCTCACGGCCGAGCGTGCCCCATCTGCACCAATCAACCACCGACCGCGTCTCGTCTCCGGGCTGCCACCGGCGATGTCGACGCTAACGCCGTCTTCATCCTGAGCCAGCCCAACGACTGGCTTGCCAAATTCGACTGCGAAAAACGGGTTGTCCTTGAGCGCTTCGTAGATGATGCGCGTCAGCTTGAACTGCTCCGCCTGCAACCGATACGGATGCCGGGTGAGGTCGGCGATCGCGCCGAAATCGAAGGCTCCCAGAATGCCGTCCGCCTTCGTGCGATACTGCACCGTCGGCGCTATCAAACCCTGCGCGATGAGGGCCTTCGCAAAGCCGAGATCGTCAAGCATGTCGAGTGTTGGTGGGTGAAAGGTCGAGGCCCGAGATTGCCGGCTGAGATCATCAGACGCCTCGAAGACTGTCACCGGAATGTTCTGGCGCACGAGGTTGGCCGCCGCGGTAAGCCCAACCGGCCCCGCCCCGACGATGAGAACCCGATCATCACCCTGCATCGACATCGCTTTCCTCAAGTACCGGTCAGTGCTCGCGGCAAATCCTATGGTGCGCGGGCAAACTCTCGCGCGCAGACGCTCGCTGAAATCCAAGTCTCGCCTGCAGCTCACGCCCTCGCACTACAGCAGACAAATTCCACGGTGGAAAGGTAGAAATTATTGTGATGTTTCACAAGCATTTTAGTCTTGCCGCCCGCGAGAACATGAGGGATAAAAAATGAAAGCATTTCCGGCGGAGCAAACGATGGGCGTGAACGTCCCCCTCGACATCGAGATTCATTCCCAGCAGGGGCGCGAAGCATTGCGTGTTCCGGTGTCGTCCTTAATCATTGCGGGCTGGACCGGCCGCGACAAAGCCGCCATGCTTCACCATATCCGCGAGTTGGAAGCCCTCGGTGTTGCGCCGCCTGCCTCGACGCCGATCTTCTATCGACTGGCCGCTTCGCGCCTCACGTCAGCGTCGCACATTGAAACGTCGGGACCCGACTCCAGCGGCGAAGTCGAGTTCGTGCTCCTTCGTCACGCCGGCCAGCTCTACGTGGGAATCGGTTCTGACCATACCGATCGCCGTGTCGAAGTGTATTCGATCACGGTTTCCAAGCAGATGTGCGACAAACCCGTCGGCCGCACCTTCTGGCCGTATGACGAGGTTGCACCACATTGGGACCAGTTACTGCTGCGGGCCACCATTCGGGAGGATGGGAAGGATGTGATCTACCAAGAAGGTGGCATCGCCAAGATGCTCCATCCGGAGACCCTCCTTGCCCAACTCGCGGAAAGCGACGGCGCGCTCGCCGATGGTGGTGTTATCTTCGGCGGAACATTGGCAGCGATTGGTGGCATCCGGCCCTCGCCGCGCATGGAGGTTGCTCTCATCGACCCCGTGCTGGATCGCGCCATTGTCCATCGGTATGACGTCAAGGAGCTGCCGATGCGGGGGTAACCTCGCGAGCTCGATATGTGAGTAGCGCTGATGACTGCTGATCTGCTCCAGGTTCAATCTCCCGATGGCATCTCGGTCGCCCTCGAGCGTGTCGGTCAGGGCGCGCCTGTCCTTGCGGTCCACGGCACCACATCGACACGAAGCCGATGGGTCCCCGTTGCGCCCGCTCTCAGTGAGCATTTCACGCTTTACCTGATGGACCGGCGCGGTCGCGGCGGGAGTGGCGATAAGTCCAGCCACAGCATGGCGCTAGAATTCGCGGATGTAGCTGCGGCCATAGACGCCATAAGCCAGCAGACCGGCACGGGCGTCGCGGTCATTGCCCATTCGTATGGGGCCATATGCGCCCTCGAAGCTGCGCTGCTCACGCCCGCGATCACACGGCTCATCGTCTACGAACCACCTATTCCGACGGAAGGCGCCCCTGAGTCCCAGGACGAAAGCCATGTCGAACGCCTATCCGCCCTCATCGCAGAAGGCGACAACGCTGGCGCTCTTCTTTACTTCTACCGCGCAGTGCTCGGAATGCCCGAAGCGCAGATCGGCCGGATGATCGCGCGCGCGGATTGGCCCGCGCGCACGGCGGTGGCGCCGACTCTGCCGCGGGAGATCATGGCCACCCGCCGCTACCGCCTCGACACGCAGCGCTTCGCGCAGCTCACTATCCCAACACTCGTGATGGTGGGTGCTGATAGCCCGCCGCGTTACCAGAGCTCAACGGCCCTCCTGGCGCAGACATTGCCCAATAGTCAGACAGTGTCGCTCGAGGGCCAACAGCATGATGCCATCGACGCAGCGCCTGATCTGTTCATCCGTGAAACCCTCCGCTTCCTAGCCTCTTGAGAGGCCTGTCGCCCAGCGAGAACGAAAGGACAAGCCCATGGCCAAGGCAAACCAGATGAAGCTCGGGCTCCTGCTCAACAGCATCGGCTTCCACATCGCCGCTTGGCGCCACCCGGACGCGCGCCCCGATCTCGCTTCCACATTCGCGCCTTACGCGAATATTACGAAAACCGCCGAGCGCGGGCTGTTCGACCTCGTGTTCCTCGCCGACAGCGCCGCCGTTCATCACGCGCATGATTTTGACATCATGACGAAGATGGCTCCTTTCTACCAAATGGAGCCAACGACACTGCTGTCCTCTCTCGCGGCCGTCACCGACAAGATCGGCCTCGTGGCGAGCATCACGACCACGTATAACGAGCCCTTCCATATCGCGCGCAAGATGGCGACACTTGACCATCTCAGCGCCGGGCGCGCGGGCTGGAATCTCATCACCTCCGCGAACCAGGCGGAAGCCTACAACTTCAGCCGCGACGCCCATGTCGACCACGCCCAGCGCTACGAGCGCGCGGAGGAGGTCGCCACCATCGTGCGCGGGCTGTGGGACAGCTGGGAGGACGATGCCTTCCTTTACGACAAGGAAACCGGGCAGTTCTTCCAGCGGGACAAGCTGCATCTGCTCGATCACAAGGGGCCGCTATTCTCGGTCCGCGGTCCACTCAACGTGAACCGCCCGCCACAGGGCCAGCCCGTCATCGCGCAGGCCGGTTCCTCCGAGCCGGGCAAGGAGCTCGCGGCAGAGACTGCCGATATCGTCTTCACGCAGCAGCTCACGCTGGAGAACGGCAAGGAATTCTATGCCGATCTCAAGGGACGGATGGCCAAGTTCGGCCGCGACCGCGACGAGATCAAGATTATGCCGGGCGTGGTGCCCTTCGTTGGCCGCACGCAGGAGGAGGCCGACGAAAACTTCCAGAAGCTGCAATCCCTCATTCTCCCCGAGGTCGGTCTCGCCTTGCTGCGCGAACTTCTCGGCGGCGTGGACCTGTCCAAATATCCTCTCGACGGCCCGATGCCCGACCTCACCGAGACCAATGCCGGCAAGGGCCGCCTGAAGAACCTGACCGAGCTTGCCAAGCGCGAGAACATGTCGATCCGCCAGCTCTACCAACACGCAGCGGGATCGCGCGGCCATTGGGTGCTACGGGGAACGCCAACTCATATCGCTGATGTCCTCGAGCACTGGATCAAGGAAGAGGCAGCCGACGGCTTCGTCGTCATTCCGCCCTATCTTCCCGGAACGATCGACAGCTTCGTCGATCTCGTGGTCCCCGAATTGCAGCGCCGTGGCATCTACCGCAATGCATACGAGGGCAACACGCTGCGAGACCACCTCGGCCTCGCACGCCCACGTAACAAGTTTGCGAAGGCTTGATGGCTGCTGTCGTTTTGATTTCGAAGTTTGCTCAATGCTCGATATCAACATGAGACGAATTTCGAAAGCACCAGCCAGCGGATAGAACGCGTCGGATCAGATCAATGACGGACCGTCACAAGAACAGGGGAACAACGATGTTGACCATGACCCGCCGTAATCTTCTGCAAGGCACTGCCGCATTGGGCGCCCTCGCCCTTGCGGGCGTGCGCCCGGCATTCGCGCAGGCGCCGGAGGATACAAAGGCGCTTTACGAAGCCGCCAAGCAGGAAGGCGCGCTGACCTATTACGCGACCGCCCAGGCACCGATCACGAAACGCGTCACGGATCGGTTCTCGGAGCTCTATCCCGGCATCAAGATCAACGTGTTGCGCCTGGCGACCGGCCAGATGGCACAGCGCTTCGCCAGCGAGATGCAGGCGGGCAACATTGTCGCCGACGTTATCCAGATGGCCGACCCCCTGGCCTTCGAGGATGCCGCCAAGGCCGGCTGGCTCGCCAAGCCCGGCGATCTTCCGGCATGGTCGGCCTTTCCCAAGGACTATCTCACCGAACATTGGGCACTCATAGGGATCTCCCCTCACACCATCGTGTCGAACACCGATCTCGTGGATGAGAAGGATTATCCTAAGGACTGGAAGGCGATGCTCGACCCGCGCTGGAAGGGGCAGGTTATCCTAAGCGATCCGCGCAACAATATGGAAGTCGCCGACTGGGCCTATACCATGTTCGAGGCGTACGGCCCGGAGTTCCTCACCGGGCTCAAGAACCAGCAGCCGCGCTTTGTGGAATCCATCCTGCCTGGCATCCAGATGCTGGCTGCCGGCGAGGCGATGATCCTGGCGCCGGCGCTGCACCAGGCCACTATGCTGATGATCGAGAAGAAGGCGCCGGTCATCGACTTCTCCCCGGCTATGACCAGCGGTCAGGAAACGATGATGGCTGTCGTGGCCAAGGCTCCGCATCCCAATGCGGCCCGCCTCATGGCCAACTTCCTGCTGACCCGGGACGGCCAGGAGCGCTATTGCCGCGATATCGCGGCATCTGCCCTACCGGACATTCCGGGCGCCCTGACCCTCTCTCCGCAGTATCAGCGCGGCCGTTATCGTCAGGCTGCCGCCAAGCGTGCGGAACTCGCCGCTTTGCTTGGGCTGTCGTAGGAAGGCATGTAGCGCAGCCGGCCACAGATCACAGCCCGCCTCACCGGCTTCGTGTTGGGGATGGTTCGTGATCAGGGACGAATGTCCAGTTCTCTCGCTGGCCTGGCGCAAGCGCTTGATAGCAAAGAAGGTGGGGCGCCGACAGCGCGCACAGGAAATGCGATGAACCAAACGAGCCTGCCACGCATCCGCGTGAGCAATCTGGTGAAGCACTACGGCACGGGCCGAGGGGCGGTGCTGGCGCTGGACAATGTGTCGATCGAGGTGAACGCCGGTGAGAAGCTCGTGCTTCTCGGGCCGAGCGGTTGTGGCAAGACGACGTTGCTGCGCTGTGTCGCCGGCCTAGAGACGCCGGACGCCGGCGAGATCGAGATTGACGGCAAGATCGTCTTCTCATCGGCCCGCGGCATATCCGTGGCGCCCGAACATCGCCCGATCAGCATGGTCTTTCAGTCCTACGCGCTGTGGCCGCATATGACGGTGTTCGACAATGTCGCGTATCCGCTCGTAAATACCGGTGTCGCCAAGGCAGAGATCAAAATTCGCGTCGCGTCCGTGCTCGACATCGTGGGTTGCGGCCATCTTGCCGCCCGCTATCCCGGCCAACTCTCCGGAGGGCAACAGCAGCGCATTGCACTTGCTCGCGCAATCGCCGGGAACGAGGGCACCATTCTTTTTGACGAACCCTTGTCCAATATCGACGCTAAAGTTCGCGAGCAGCTTCGTGTGGAACTCGTGGCCTTGCAGAAGCGCCTCGGTTTCAGCGCGCTCTACGTCACCCATGACCAGACCGAGGCCTTGGCACTCGCCCATCGCATCGTCGTTATGGAAGTCGGCCGCATCGCGCAGGTCGGCCTGCCACGGGACATCTATGAAGCGCCGCGTTCGCGCTATGTCGCAGCCTTCACCGGCGCCACTAACGCGCTGGAGGGCAAGGTCAAGGCCGTGGCAGGAAACACCGTCGTCGTCGATACAGCCCTCGGCCCGATCAGCGCCAATACGGGCAACGTCTTTACGGTTGGCCAGGCGGTCGACCTTCTGATGAGGCCGGAGCGGCTCGTCTTCAACCCATCGGCGAACGAGAGCAACCGGTTTGCGATGACGGTCGACAGCACCATGTATCTCGGTCTCTATCTCGAATATGCGCTCGCCGCCGGAGACCAGCGCTTCGTGCTGCGCAGCACGCAGCCGAGCGAGATTGCGGACGGCGCGACCGTTGCGGTCGGCATTTCGCCTGCGCATGTCGGCATTTTCCCGCGCACTCAGGCGGCTTAGGACAGAATGATGATGGCCACAGGCCCCCGGATCGCCGCTACCGAGTACCGGAGCGAATGATGCACGGACGCGCAGCCCTTCCCGCCCGTGCCAAGGAAACCGGCGCCGCCCGGCAAGGCCTGGCTGGCCGCTTGGTTTCGCTCCGCACCCTCGCTCTGCTCATTGCCGCGTTGCTGGGTGCTTTGATCATCTACCCTATCGGCACGATGATTCTGCGCGCATTTTTCGCGCCGACGGCCGTTGGCGACGAAGGGATCATCAAGGCGCTGGCGGATACCGGCTTCATGCCGGTGCTCGTCAATACGCTCGTGGTTGTGGGACTCAGCGGGACGCTTGCGCTCGTCGTCGGCGCGACCTTCGCCTGGCTGAATGAGCGAACCGACGCCTCCACGGGCTGGATCGGCGGGTTGCTGCCGCTGGTGCCGTTGCTCGTGCCGCAAATCGCAGGCGTGGCAGGCTGGGTCATGCTGCTGGCGCCGCAGGCGGGCATCGTCAATGGCCTGCTTCGGGACGGCCTCGCTTTTATCGGCCTGCCGATGCGGACCGGGCCGGTCAATATCTATTCCTTCGGCGGCTTTGTCGCGATCATGGCGCTTTACATGGTGCCCTACGTCTATCTGACAGTATCGGCGGCACTGCAGAACCTTGATCCGCACCTCGAGGAAGCCTCGCGCCTGTGCCGCGCCGGCGCCTTCACGACCCTGCGGCGCGTGACGCTGCCGGCCATCCGACCGGCTTTGATGGCGTCCGTGCTGCTCCTTATCATGATGGGTTTCGCAATCTTCTCCGTGCCGGTCGTGATCGGCTCCGGTGCCCACATCGAACTGCTGTCGGTCAAGATCTACCGGCTGATCTACACCTATCCGCCGCGCACGGATCTCGCGATTTTACTGGGGCTGTTCCTGACCTTCGTGGTGCAATCCGCCCTGCTCCTCCAGGCCTGGGTTGCGAGCCTGAACCGCGCCGCCACGATCGGCGGCAAGGGCTTGCGCGCGGCGACGACCAAGCTCGGCCCCTGGCGGTTCGTGGCGCGGGCCGTCATGATCATCTATCTGCTGGCCGCCGCCGTGCTGCCCGTCGTCGGCCTCGCCATCGTGTCGCTGCAACCCTTCTGGTCGGCGCGCATCAACTTTTCGGTGCTCGACTTCCAGAACTATGTGACCGTTCTCGTTGAGAACGACATCACCCGCCGGGCGCTGTTCAACAGCGTGGTGCTCGGCATCGTCGGCGGCACCATCGGCATGCTCATCGCGGCGATCCTGGTCGTCACCGCGAAATCCGAGCGTCGCTGGTTCGGTCGCGCCGTGGACGTCATCACCGCGACGCCAGCCGGCATCCCGCATGTCGTCATCGGTGTCGGCTTCGTGCTCTGCTTCTCCAGCGGCTGGCTCAATCTGAGCGGCGGCTTCCTGATCCTCATCCTTGCCTATCTCGTGATGAACATGCCGCAGGCCATGCGCTCGGCCGCGGCGGCCGTCGACCAGGTCGGGCGCGAGCTTCTCGAGGCCTCGCAGGTCTTCCGCGCCTCCCAGGGCCGCACCTTCCGCCGCATCCTGCTGCCCTTGATGCTGCCGAGCCTTGGCGCCGGCTGGATTATTCTGTTCGTGCAGATGTCCGGCGAGCTCACAGCTTCCGCTCTCCTCGCCGGCACGACCAATCCCGTTGTCGGGCAGGTCATTCTCGACTTCTGGCAGAACGGATCCTTCCCGCAGATCGCCGCGCTCGCGATGACCATGACGCTGATCAATGCCGTGGTCGTTGTCGCGGCGTTGCGTCTCGCTCGCGGAAGAGCACGCTAGATTATCTCGGATTAACTCCGGTTCATCGAGATGCCCTAAGTCTTCACATCCACGAATTTCTTACGCGAACCAATATCCACTTCGCTCGAGAATGCTACAGCCCAATAAAGGACCAACCCGATGGCCATCGATCTCGACAGAATTCCCTCGACTTATCTGCAGGACTACCATCCGGAAGTCGGCGACAGCTTCAAGGCGATGCGCCAAGCTATCGCGAAGGGCCCGCTCGACTACGAGACCTGCGAATACATCGTCATCGCGAGCTTCGCGCAGGCGGGTTTCGAGGAGCCGCTCAAGATCCACGTGACGCGGATGCTCAACCGCGGCACGCCCGTTGCCAATCTCAAGCATGCGGTTGAGGTCACGCTCGGCGCGACCACGCCGCTCTTCGCCGTGGTGCGTGCTCTACGCTGGATTGACGAGGCCGTCGCCGAGCACGGGAAAGCGTAGCCGCCTAGGCCGGCGGATCAAGTCCTCAACGGCGTGACCGCGGGGCAAGCGCCATCGCGACTTCGTCCTTTCCGCCCGCATCCTTTGAAAGCGACGGCACGTTCAACGCGATCGCTAGACCGGACGGGGTGGACGGACCCGCGACTTGATCCATCGCCAAGCCGGCGACACACAATAGCTCAGTGCCGGAATGGTAGCCGCCCCGATCGCGAGACCGACTATACCCGCCCCCGCTGCCTGCACGAGCCAGGAGACGAAGGGACCGACTGAAGGGACGAGATGAGACGCGTCATCCCCGGCGTCGTGTAGCATATGGCTCAGCCAACCATAGCCGTAGCCCTCGAAGCCGTGAAGAATGATGCCGCCGCCGACCCATATCATCGCGGCCGTCCCGACAATGCCCAGCAACTTGAGGAAATATGGCATGCCCTGAACAAGAACTCGGCCGATCACCCGCGACAGGGCGCCGATCGCTGAAGGCGAAGACACGCGGGCAAGCAGGAGGCCTAGGTCATCGGCCTTGACGATCAGCGCAACCACGCCGTACACGCCGATTGTAATGGCTACGCCGACCACAGCTAGCACCAGCGCCTGGATCACAAAGCCCGCGTCGGGGACAGAGCCCAAAGTAATGGTCATGATTTCCGCCGAAAGAATGAAGTCAGTCCGGATTGCCCCCGCGACCTTCTCGTCCTCAAAGGTCTGAGCGTCGATCGCGATCGGCTCCACCTCAGCCTCATGGGCACGGGCGGCATGGGGGGCGATGAGACCGTAGATCTTCTCCACCCCCTCATAGCAAAGATAGAGCCCCCCGAGCATCAGGAGGGGAACGATGACCTGAGGCGCCAGAAGGCTCAAGGCGAGGGCAGCCGGCAGCAGGAAAAGAAGCTTGTTCCTCAAAGAGCCCAGCGTGATCCGGCCGATGATGGGCAGTTCGCGCGAGGCGGAAAACCCGGTGACGTAGCGTGGCGTCACCGCAGCGTCATCGATGACAACGCCGGCAGCCTTCGACCCCGCCTTCGCGGCCTGGCCGGCCACATCGTCGAGCGATGCTGCCGCAACCTTGGCCAGCGCGGCAATATCGTCGAGAAGGGCCATCAGGCCTATACTCATGAAGAATCTCCGTAGTTCAGACCGACGAACCGCCGCCGATCCGGACAATCCGGCCGATGACCATCGCTAAACAAATGCAACTTGGTTGGAATCATCTGGTTCCAACCAAGTTCCTAGACTCCTTCGGCCAAGTCATAATCATTCAGTTCGGCTGATGCCTCATCGCCACTTCCCGCGATCCTGCTAGATCGAGTTTTTCTGCCGACTGGGAAGAATGGCAGCGAGCAGGCCGGGAAAACGACTGTCAAGATCCTCGCGCCGCAGTGTCAGAAGCCTCCCTCGGCCCATCGGCTCATTCCGGATGACACCCGCCTCGCGCAACACCTTCATGAGATGCGACTTCGTCGATTTCGGCATGGACGGATCCTGAAGGTTGCAGCGCGCCATCTCCATTGGCCCCGCATCCAGCTGGCGCACGATATCCAGTCGTGCCGGATCGCTCAGCGCAAAAAGAACCTGTGTCAACAGGATCGCCTCCGGCGCGGGATGTGGCAGGTCGTCGCTTGGAATGTCCGTCCCCTTGTTCATAGTTCGAATATAGTTGAACCGACTGGAAAATGGGAGTAGCAATCTTTCGTTCGAAAATCATCGAACCGACGAAGCCGCCACACTCTCCTGGCTTCCCCCTCGCAAGGCAAGGTGGACATGCGTCCCACGAAGAACTCGCAGATGCGCCGGCAGCACGCAGGCTTCGCTATCATGCTCGGCGGCATTGCCCTGATGATGTCCAGCGCCAGCGCTCCATCGCCGTTCTACCCGGTGCTTCAAAGCGAGCTCGGCTTCTCGAACGCCATTATGACAGCCATTTTCGCTGTTTATGCGATCGCGCTGCTTTGCACGCTTCTGGTAACAGGCGCTTTGTCGGACCACGTCGGGCGGCGCCCGGTGCTATCAGTCGGATTCCTGTTGCTAGCGTTAGCGGCGCTTTTGTTCTGGCGCGCCGAGAGTGTCCCTCAGTTGCTTGTCGCGCGAGCCATACAAGGTGTGGCTTGCGGCCTTTTGCTATCGACCCTTTCCGCGACCGCTGTCGATCTTGAGCCTCGAAACCGTCCGGGTGCAGCAGCGGTCTGGAATTCGATCCTGCCGTTCGTGGGCCTGGCGGCCGGCGCCATGGCATCTGGCATCGTGATGGACTTCGGGCCAGCGCCAAAGGCGGAGATATTCGGCGGGCTCGTTCTGTTAAGCCTGATATTTGCAGGCGCCGTTTGGCTCCCTCCAGAGACGGCTCCGCGTCATGAGGGGCTATGGCGGGCGTTGCGTCCTCGCCTCGGGCTGCCGATCTCCGCACGAGCCGCGTTCTGGCGCGGCGCGCCGGCAATCTTCGCAGGCTGGGCGACCGCCGGACTTTATCTGTCGCTGGGCGCCCCAATCGTCGCTCACATCTTCGACATGCCAAACTTTATAATGCAGGCGTCTGTCGTAACGGTTCTATCCGGGACAGGTGCCGCAGCGTGTTTCATTGCCCAGCCCTATCCGGCCCGCCAAGTGATGCTTTATGGCACATCGGCGCTCGCGGCGGGTACGGCTCTGACGATGGGCGGCATCGCATTGCAATCTCTGCCGCTCTATCTCGTGGCTTTGCTAATTGCCGGAACCGGCTTCGGCACCTGTTTCTACGGCGCGATGCGAACACTCGTTCCGCTAGCTGCGCCCGACGAGCGAAGCGAACTCTTCGCATCGATCTTCACCTTGAGCTATCTCGCCTTCGGCGTGCCAACGGTTGTCGCTGGCACGCTCCTGTCGCATTTTAGCCTACGCGAAACGGCTTCAGGCTATGGTGCGGTCATCGTCGTCACGGCCGTTACCGCCGGGCTTTGGCGGAGATTTGGCACGACTGACTAGAATAGAGATCTGCCGCACTGCACGGTCGAAAGATACGAGCCATTCGGCGATCTCTATGGTGGTCGGCTAACGCCATGAGGATTGAGCTTACTGAGGCGTAGGTTTGCCTTTTCCGCCATTAAAGGAGTTCCAGGCGGGCCCCGTTGCAAGCTGGGTAACGAAGTCTATCACGGCCCTGTGTGCGGCAAGCTCCCGGGTCTCCGCGTGCGCCACGAGCCAATAGGACCGGTCTCGGCGAATCGCGTCAGGCAACACAGGCCGGAGCGCCGGGTTTTCGCGTGCCATGAAGAACGGGAGCACGCATAGGCCAAGCCCGGCCACCGCCATCTCGCGCTGGGCCATGAGGCTTGTCGCCTGAATCGTCGCGCGCAGTTCCGGCGCGATCTCTCCGAGATAGTTCAGATCCGGCATGACGATGAGATCATCCACATAGCCAATCAACGGATGGTCAACGAGTTCGTGAACGCCGCGGATCGGCGGGTGCGAACGCAGGTAGTCCTCGGAAGCGAACAGGCCAAGCGAATAATCGCAGAGTTTGCGCGTGACTGCCCTCCCTTTCAGCACCTGACCGACAGTGACGGCGATATCGAACTCGCGTTTCGACACCGACATCAGATGGGGCATCGTAACGAGCTGCACATTCAAACCGGGATTTCTCTCGCGCAACGGTGCTAGGCGCGGGGCGAGATAAGCACAGAGGAAGCCTTCCGGCCCGGCAATCCGCACCGTTGCGTTGAGAGCGATCTCGCCGTCGGAAAATGGTCAAGGATCGCGAATGTATCGCCCTCAATGATCTCGGCCCTGGCCAGAAGCGCTTCGCCGGCTTGCGTGAGCGCATGGCCCTGCGGACCGCGCACGAGCAGCGGCTGGCCAAGCTGAGCTTCCAGCCGCCGGACCCGTCGGCTGACAGTGGCCTGGTCGATATTCAACCGGCGAGCGGCCTCGGCGGCGCTCCCGGATCGGGCCGCGACCAGGAAGAACTGCAGGTCGCTCCACGACAGTTCAAAGCCGGTGTATGTGGTTTTTTGCATCGCTCGGGTGGCATCCTTACCCATTCCATCGGCTTGTTTTCAGACCTAGTAAAATAGGCTCTCATGCTTCGGTAATCGGTGTTTGGCATAAGGACAATGAGGTCACGGGGGGAGACTGATGATCAATGCGGGAACTTTCGACTATGTCGTTGTCGGGGCCGGTACGGCAGGATGCCTGATGGCCAACAGGTTGTCGGCTGATTCTAAGCGGAGCGTCTGCCTGCTGGAAGCAGGTGGGCGGGACAATTGGATCTGGTTTCACGTTCCAGTCGGCTATCTCTACGCCATCGGAAACCCGCGTGCCGACTGGATGTTCACGACAGAAGCCGAGATCGGGCTTAACGGCCGTGTCCTCAACTATCCCCGCGGCAAGGTGATTGGCGGCTGTTCGGCGATCAACGCCATGATCTACATGCGAGGCCAGCGGCAGGACTACGACCGGTGGCGCGACATCGGCCTCAAGGGTTGGGGCTGGGAGGATGTACGTCCTCTGTTTCGACGCCATCTCGATCACTTCCTCGGCGAGGGCGAGCATCACGGCGTGAACGGTGAGTGGCGCGTCGAGGAGCCGCGCGTCCGCTGGGATCTTCTCGACGCTTTCCTGGAGGCGGCGGTCGAGGCGGGCATTCCCCGGACCAACGACTTCAATACCGGCGGCAATGAGGGTATCGCGTATTTTCACGTCAACCAGAAACATGGCCGCCGTTGGTCGGCTGCTCGGGGGTTCCTGAAGCCGGTGTTGAAACGACCCGGGCTGAAGCTTGAGACACAGGCGCATGTCGCGCAACTTGTCGTGGAGGACGGGCGGGTCACGGGCGTCGACTTCATCCAGGGCGACGAGCGTCAGCGCGTGCACGCCCGCGCAGAAGTTATTCTATGTGCCGGGGCTGTTGGTTCACCGCAGATCTTGCAATTGTCCGGGATTGGTGAGGCCGAACGCCTGCGTGCGCTCGGAATCCGCGTGATCCACAATGCGCCGGGCGTCGGCGAGAACCTGCAAGACCATCTTCAGCTCCGGCCGATCTATCGCGTCAGAGGTATTCGCACGCTGAATGAGGACTATGGCTCCCTGCTGCGCAAAGGAGCGATGGCGCTCGAATACGCCTTGTTTCGACGCGGGGCATTGACGATGGCGCCGTCGCAGCTCGGGGCTTTCACACGATCGTCTCCCCGCTATTCGACCCCCAACATCCAGTTTCATATCCAGCCATTGTCACTCGACAAGTTCGGCGAGATGCCCCACGCATTTCCCGCGTTTACCGCGAGTGTCTGCAACTTGCGCCCAACGAGCCGTGGGAGCGTGCGCCCCACCTCCCCCGACCCCTTGGCCAAGCCTGCGATCCGCCTGAACGCCTTGACGACCCCTGAGGACGAGCGCGTCGCCATCGAGTCACTCAAAATCGTCCGCCACATCGTTTCGATGCCTGCCTTGCAGCGATACCATCCCGAGGAATATCGCCCCGGGCCAGCTGCCGTGACAGACGATGATTTACTCGAGGCTGCCCGGCAAATCGGCACCACAATTTTTCACCCGGTCGGGACAGCCAAGATGGGACCAGCTGACGATCCCATGGCGGTCTTGGACGACAGACTGCGCGTTCGCGGCCTGTCCGGCCTGCGCGTGGCGGATGCCTCGATCATGCCGTTCATCACGAGCGGCAATACCAATTCGCCGACTTTGATGATAGCGGAAAAAGCGGCCGCCATGATCCGCGAAGACAATAGATAAAAACCGCTAGCACGGAATGCGCCGCAACGAGAGGTCTTCAAATCCGCCTCTCTCGACCATGTGTTCCGGCCTGACGCAAGCCTGTCAGGCAGCCTTTAGCGAGCCTTACGCTGCCCCGGCGATTGGCAAGCGCCACAGGCGTCATTGCCGTACCGCAGCGCGGCTCGAAATCGGTGCTCTCCGACGCGTGGAGCGACGGCCCTCAGATCCTAGAGGTCTAAAATTTCAGTCGCGGATCTCGGCGCAATCGGGCCGGGGCAAAGGCTACGATGCAAGGAAGGCCAAAAGTTCGTTTAGGGTTTCCTCCGGCGCTTCCTCCTGCGGACTGTGGCCGCAATCGATCGCGCGCCCGCGGACATCGTCAGCCTTCTCGCGCCAGGTGTCCAGGACATCATAGAGACTTCCGACTATACCACGTGCACCCCAGAGCGCGAGAAGCGGCGCCCGGATCCGGCGCTCGCCGTCGGCACGATCATGATCAAGATCGATAGTAGAGGCGGCACGGTAGTCTTCGCAGATGGCATGCCGGGTCGCGGGGTTCTGGTAGCAACGCAGGTACTCGGCGAAGAGCGCCTCGCTCGTCGCGCCCTGGACCTTGATCTGCCCCTCGATGTGCCGCCGCAGGAAGAACTCGGGGTCCGCGGCGATCATGCGCTCCGGCAGCGGAGCCGGTTGGATGAGGAAGAACCACCAGAAATAGCGCGTCGCGAATTCTTGGTTCGTGCGCTCGTACATGGTCAGAGTCGGGGCTATGTCGAAGACCGCGATCCGCTGGACGGCGTCTGGATGATCGAGCGCCATTCGGTGTGCCACGCGTGCACCGCGGTCGTGGCCGACAAGGTTGAATTCCGTAAAGCCGAGAGAGCGCATGACCTCGATCTGATCCGCCGCCATCGCGCGCTTGCTGTAGTTAACATGACGCTCCCCACCCTCTGGCTTGCCGGAATCGCCGTAGCCGCGCAGATCCGGCAACACGACCGTGAATTGTTCTGCCAAGTGGGGCGCGATCTTGTGCCACGTCAGGTGCGTCTGAGGATGGCCGTGCAGCATCAGCAAGGGCCGCCCGCTCCCGCCCACCGCAAGGTGGATGCGCGCGCCTGCGGTATCGATCGCCCTGGTCTCGAAGCCCGGTAGGAATTCGCCGGTCATGGTAGCTCGTCCCTCGTTAAAGCGAGCGATAGGCTCAGCCAGAACGCTTCACATTCAGTCCGCCCCGCAAGCACCGAGCGCATCGAGATAATCAATAATGTCTTCCCAGTTACTGGAAGAGGCCGATGCAGCGACATAGCCGTCCGGTCTTACGAGTTCGATGCCATCAAGAGCTGCGGCCGGCCGGATCTGCGCCTCGACGAGGTGCGGATAGCGCCCGGCGATCTCCGTTGCCTCGCCGGTTATGGCCCGCAGGCTAAAACGGGGTCGATCACCTGAACCATAAGGCGGTTCCCCGGCGATGGGCCGAGCCCGTGCCCCGACATCGGCGCCGCCGCCCGAAGCGGGCCCATTGAGCGGACTTTGCGCATAGCCGATTGAAACCTCCGCCATGGCATCCACGATCGCTCGGCGAACTGGCGAGAGACCCATCATGGCGTGGGCAAACAGGTTCCGAAGGCTCTGAGCGGTATGGCTGTGCAGAACGGACGCCTTCGTGAGGCGTCCCGATGACTGAATCACCGAGGCCCCAACAGCTTTTCGCTCGATGCTGTAGCTATCAAGCAAAGCTGGGGCTGTCGCAAGGCCATGACAGACCAGAGCCAGTTTCCAGGCCAGATTGAATGCATCCTGCATCCCCGTGTTCATGCCCTGCCCACCGGCCGGGCTGTGAACATGAGCCGCATCGCCAGCCAGAAAGACCCGACCGGAACGATAATCCGCGACCTGCCTTTCATTGATGCGGAAGGCGGTCGTCCAGATCGTATCCGTCAGCACAAACCCACCTGGTCCTCGGCGATCGGCCACCGCCTGGAACTCTTCGCGCGTCAGCGGAACGGGGGCCTCGCTGGTCGACGGCCCCAGACTGGCGATCAGCCGGTAGCGGTTGGAGCTCATCGGCAGGAAGACGATCACGCCGTCCTCGTGCCAGCAAGTCGCGAGTTCCGACGGCGGAAAAGGCGCCTCTGACAGATGGAAATCTCCTAGCGTCCAGTCATTGGCCATTGTGTCGCCGCTGAACGTGAAGCCGAGCCGATGCCGGACCGTGCTGTGCGCGCCGTCACAAGCTATCAGCCATTGAAAGCGCTCGGTTTGCTCTTGTCCGTCAGCCGAGCGTATCACGGCGAAAACGCCGTCGGTATCCTGAGTAAAATCAAGGAGTTCGACACCGAGTTCTGACTTCGCGCCGCGCTGTTCAAGCTGACGTTCCAGAATCGCTTCCGTGTCGCACTGAGGCACCATCAATGCGAAGGGATAAGGCGACTGAACCTCCTCGAAGCCGATGCGCCCGATCGGTTCGCTGCCCGCGAGTATATTGGCGGCGGTGACCTTATTGCCGATTCGTAGCAGATCGTCCGTGGCACCTGCCCTGTCCAGGAGCTCCAGGGTTCGGCTCCAGAGCACGACCGCCCTGGACTTGTCGCTGCGAGCTGTCATTCTATCGATCAGGCGGATGGGAACATTGTACCGCGCAAGCTCGATAGCCATAGACAGGCCCACAGGGCCCGCGCCAACAACGAGAACACGGTCGGCCATTGTTCAGCCCCCTCGGGTACGGCTCAGGCCGACATTGGCCGACGGCCTGGAGAGACTGTCAATCGTGATCTGTAGGGCGTGTCACGAGAGGCCTTGAGGCGGGGCACGGCACAATAGGGCCAACTGCCGGAGGTCTTTACAGGGCCCGCCATTAATGTCCTATTCTTATAGCAAATCATTCAATCTGCGTCGGGGACCGGACGAGCACTTCTTGATCTTCGCTCACCCACAGCGGGCCTAACAGGACGAGGATTCCATGGCCGAGCACATCAACACGCTTCTGCTTCTCGTTGATCTCCAGAATGCATTCTGTGACGCTCATGGCTCCATAGCCCAGCAAGGCTGGGATATCACCACCCTGGCCGAGGCCGCACACCACTGCGATCGCCTGGCAAGCGACGCCCGCGCGCGCGGCATCCCCGTCGTGTGGACCAGGATGATGTTCCGACCGGACTATTCGGACGCCGGCATCGTCCGTCGCATGCGCCCGAACCTGTGCCGTGCAGGTGGACTGCGGGCCGGCACGGCCGATGTCGAGCTGACACCCCTCGTGAATGTCGCCGCCGATGACATTGTCATCGACAAGGCGCGACACTCATCACTCTATGGCACGCCACTCGAGGTCATTCTCCGGGCAAGGACTATCGAACGCGTCATTGTAGGTGGTGTGACGACATCCATGTGCGTCGAGACGACGGTCCGTGATCTGGCGCAACGTGATTACGAGGTTATTGTGCCACGGGAAGCATGTTCCGATTTTGATGCGGGACGGCACGATGCATCCCTGACAGTGATGGCCTTTGGCTTTGCGCGAGTCGTACCGATCGCAGAGACATTCACGACCCCGCCCCTTCCAATCGGTTGATGCGCATCATACTAGTGCGCTTGGAATTCAGGCTTGCTAAATGTTCTAAATATATACCAATATAATAAGAGAGAATGAGAAGAGGGGCGTTCCGGTGCAAGGCGTCATTGATGTCGTTGTGAACCCATTGACACCGCAGATCGTAGCGGCCCGTCCTAAATGGACCAAGACTTTCCACACGAAGAAAATCGGTCGCGCGGAAGAAGACGTTACGTCTGTCACGCATGAGGAGATGCTCGCTCAGATGGATGCCGCCGGCATCGAAAGGGCGTTCCTCATCGCCTGCAAGCTGGGCCAGGAAGGAACCCCCGGCGCCTGGCATATGCCCTATGAATGGATCGCGGAAGCCGTCGCAGCACATCCAACCCGGTTTCACGGCCTGGCGGGTGTCGATCCGACCGAAGGGATGGAAGGTCTCCGGCGCCTGGAATGGGCCGTCCGGGAACTTGGGTTTATCGGTGCGCATACCTATCCGCACTGGTTCGAGCTGGAGCCCAACCATCGCAAGTATTATCCATTTTACGCGAAATGCTGCGAACTGAACGTTCCGATCCAGATGCAGGTCGGACAATCGCTGGTTTATTACGACAAACGCCCGCTACGAAGCGTCGCGAGGCCCATTCTCCTCGACGATATCGCCTGCGACTTTCCCGAGCTGAAGCTCATCGGAATTCACATCGGAATTCCATGGACCGATGAAATGATCGCGATGGCGTGGAAACATCCTAACGTCTACATCGCTTCCGATGCGCATAGTCCGAAATACTGGCCAGCCAGCTTCATTCATTACATCAACACCTATGGCCGGCATAAGGTGATGTTTGGAACAGACTTTCCAGTTCTCGCTTTCAAGCGCACCCTCGAAGAAATTGAGGCGCTTGGCCTTCGGCCCGACGCGCAGAAGCTGTTTTTGCGCGATAATGCGTTGCGAGTCTATGGTCTCACTCCTTAAACCGCAAAAACGTGCCAGCCAAGAAACCAGAGGTGTCCCAATGAAAAGCACTACGAAAGCTCTGCTGGCTTCCGTCGCGATCACGGCAATGCTCGGTACCGCGAGCTTCGCCGCCGACGGCACGGTGACGCTCGGCGTCGTCACAGCGCAGACAGGTCCTCTCGCTCCCGCCGGAAAGTTTCAGCAGAATGGCTTTACTCTCGCCGTCGAGCAGATCAACAAGGCGGGCGGTTTCACCGTTGGCGGCAAGACCTATGAACTCGCTCTGAAAACCTACGACACACGCTGCAATGTCGCCGAAGGGGCCTCCGCCATGGAGCGCCTGGCGACCGTCGACAAGGTGCCCGTCGTTCTTGGCGAGCTCTGCAGCCCTGTCGCCGCCGCTGAGGCGCCCGTCGCCGAGGACTTCAAGGTGCCCCTGATCATCACGGTCCCCACCGCCGGCAACCTCACGGAGCAGGGAAATCCTTACTTCTTCAGGATCAATGCCCGCGATACCCAGCTTAACCAGGGATTGGCCAAATATATCACAGATGCCAAACTGACGCCGCTCGCCTTTCTCGCCTGGAACAACGACACAGGTCGTGGCGGTATCGAGGCGATGAAGAGCCTGCTCCCTGATAGTACGAAGATCGGCTATGTCGGCTATTTCAATGTCGGAGAGGTCGATTTCTCCAGCCATGTGACGAATATCCGCAATTCAGGCGCGAAGGCCGTCGTGCTTTTGATGGATGAGGAGCCGGGCTCCCTCGCAATCCGCCAGATTCGCGATGCTGGCGTTGATGTGCAGCTGATCGGAACCTTGGCCATGGGCTCCGACCGCTTTCTGCAGCGGCTGAATGCCAAATATCTTGATGGGATGGCACAGTACAACTCCTTCCCTCCAAACAGCCCGGTTGACCGCATCAAGACGTTCAGCACAGCCTACAAAGCCAAGTTTGGTGAGGAGACCCATGGGTTTGCCGCGCAATCCTATGACGCGGTCTTCCTCGCGGTCGAAGCCATGAAAGCCGCCGGAACTACAACGGATGGCGCGAAGATTCGCGATGCGCTTGCTGCGCTCACCTTCAACGGTGTCATCGGTGAAGTGAAATTTGATGCCAAAGGACAAGCGAACCCACCGGTCTATGTCACGCAATGGTGCGCGGATGGCACCAGAAAGATTGTACTCCCCGCCGCTCTCGCCGCCGACTGCGGGAGCGGCTGATTGATCGGCGAAGCGCGGGTCGTGTCCATGTCGCATCGCTGATTGCGGCGGGCCCCGGTGCCCGGAGTGGCCGGTTGCCTGCCACGACAGAAGCCGGCCCCTGCTGGCAGCGCGCGGAAGGGTCATAAACCGCCTTTCTCGCCACAGTGGATATCACAGCGAATATCCGGCTTCGACAACCCGGCGATCTCTCATGCCCATGCGGGTAACATCCAGTGTTATCGCGCTTTTTGCGGTGTGGTCGCCGTGATCAACCTCTCGACACGATGTATACGCTAAGCCGGAGTGCCTGATTTTTCTGTGGCAGTATCTGCTTGGTGGCTGCGAACGACGACGCTTTTTCTCTCTCAGGCACTGGCATGATCGTACCGATGCAATAGTCGAGGGCCGCCTTGCCCTCGCCGACGATGACTAGAGAACTGAATGATGCCGCGTAATCGACACATGAATTTCGGCTGCATCCTCGAGAACTATGGCAGCCACCCTGCGGCTTGGCTGGTGTCGGAATCGCCGGTGGACAGCGCCACGGACGCAAACCATTATATCAGCCTGGCAAAGCTCGCCGAGCGGGCAAAGCTCGATTTCGTGTTCGTCGCCGACACACCATGCCTTCCGGAGGGTGACATCGAAGCGCTCAGCCGATCACCCCGTTATATCAATGGCTTGGAGCCGCTGACCCTTCTCTCCGTACTCTCCGCTCACACCAGCCATATTGGCCTTGTCGGCACCCTTTCTTCCTCCTACAACGAGCCCTACAATGTCGCGCGCGCCGTCGCCTCGCTGGACCATCTCAGTGGCGGGCGGGCGGCATGGAACGTTGTCACGACCGGTAGCTTGAACGCGCCCGCCAATTTCGGCCGCGATGCGAATCTCGATCACGCGATCCGCTACGAACGCGCGCGAGAGTTTGTCCAGGTGGTGCGCGGTCTTTGGGATACATGGAGCGACGGCGCCATTATTCGCAACGTCAAAGAAAGCCGATACTTTGATCCCCAGAAGTTGCGGCCCCTCAATCATCAGGGAAAACACTTCTCTGTCGCGGGGCCCCTCAATATCGCGCGCCCGCCGCAGGGGCACCCGGTGGTGGTTCAAGCGGGGGGCTCAGATCCTGGCAAGGAGCTTGCTGCGGAAACCGCAGACATGGTCTTCATGGTCGAGAGTTCCCTCGACGGCGCGCGACAATACTACAGTGACCTGAAAGGACGGATGAGCAAATTCGGTCGACGGCCCGATGAACTCAGATTGATGCAGGGCATTACGATCGTCGTCGGAAATACTCTAGCTGAAGCCGATGCCAAAACGGCGGCTTTATCGTCCCGCATTCACGAAGATGTCGGCAAGACCGTGATCGGCACCGCGATCGGCGTGGACCTCAGTGGCATGGACTTCGATGCGACTATCCCGGCGGATCTTATTCCCGTCGAATCCAATCGCGGCCAAACCTATCATCGCGTAATTTCACGTATGGCGATCGAGGAGAAGCTCACCATCCGGCAGATGAGCGCGCGCTTCGCCGAATCCCGCATAGGTAATACGCTCAAGGGAACACCCGAGACCATCGTCGATACGCTAGAAGCGTGGCATCTTGCAGAGGCTGTCGATGGCTTCATGCTACGCGCCATGGCTTTTCCTGACAGCTTACGCGATTTCTGCGAACTTGTTGTACCTGAACTTCAGCGGCGTGGGTTGATGCGCCAGGACTATGCAGGAAAGACCCTACGCAATCATCTCGGTCTTGCGCGACCGGATAACTGACGTGGCAAGTTGCTGATCTTATGGAAGGCCGAACCCTCCCAGTGATGGGGTGGGAGGAATGCCTTACCCTCATGGATGATTATTGAATTCAGGCGGTGCTTTTCTCGACCAAACGCGTTGTCTGAACAGAATCGTAGCTCTTGCCAAGCGCAAGCAGTTCAGGGGTGCCGATAAGGCTGTTCAACTCCGCGAAATCAAACATCCGCTCACTGAACGGCGCATTCGTGCCATGCTTGGCTAGAGACTGATAATATTCCTGCGCCGTGCGCGCCAGCGCTCTCACGATCCCGCCCCCAAAGATGACGACCTTGAAGCCAACCTCGCCGAGTTCAGCAGCTGAGCTAAGCGGTGTGTCGCCACCTTCGACCATATTGGCAATGAGCGGGCGCAGGCCTCCAAACTGGCGCCCGATCGTCGCCATCTGCTCACGGGAGCGCGGCGCCTCGACGAAGAGAATATCCGCACCCATTTCGACATAGAGATGGGCGCGATCCAAAGCAGCATCGAAGCCTTCGACCGCAATCGCGTCCGTGCGCGCGATAATCAAAGTCTCCTCGCTGGCGCGCGCGTCCACCGCCGCCTTTACCTTTCCCGCCATTTCGCCGGCCGAGATCAGAGACTTGTCACGCAAATGGCCGCAACGTTTTGGAAAGGTCTGGTCCTCGATCTGGATCGCAGTCGCGCCCGCTCGCTCGAACAACCGCACAGTGCGCCGGACATTGAGCGCATTTCCATACCCCGTGTCGGCATCAACAATGAGTGGAACTTCAACGCGGTCCCGTATCTGCGTAACAACGTCAGCGACTTCGGACATCGATACAAGGCCAATATCAGAGCTGCCGAGGCGCGTATAAGCGATCGCCGCCCCGGAGACGTAAAGAGCCTCGAACCCGGCCGCCGCCGCGAGCGAAGCTGTCAAAGCGTCGAAAATTCCGGGCGCAACCAGGGGCGCGTCTGCCGAGAGGCGGTTTCGCAAGTTCATAATTCTTCGATTCTCCAACCTAATACTCGGAAACGCCCACATGATTTATTCGCGTCGTCGAGGCCAGGCGCCCCGCGCCGAGAGACTTCCCCTTTGCCGGAATGGCAGCCCAACCCATATCAATCAGCCGACGCCGCCGCAAAAAGATCGGCACCACTGCACCAATCAAGAGCGGGAGCCATATGACAAGGGCTATACGCTACTTGTCATATCATTAATACATATCACGAGTCTGTCAAGCGAACGAGGTGGGAACGTTGTGCATTGATAACGGCCCGCGCGTATCAGGGCGCCCCGGCGAACAGCGTTGGATCCGTGGACCCATTTCCCAAACGTGCAGTCAGAGCCAAATTGCGCGGCAGCTATTGCTGCGGCTATAATTCACTTCCCGTCACTCTAATCGCCTTGCCACCCCCAAAGCGTATTGTTATACATTTATAATTATAAGAAAGGTGACTGCACTTCGCAGTTGACGAGAATTGCCGGCTTGCGTTCCAGACGTTGACGCCAGAGCAACAACGACAGCTTCTAGAGTGGGTGGACTTCAATGGCTTCTATTCCGCTTCGGCATGGCATGTTTCTCCCACCGATTCACCCAAACAAGGAGAATCCAACTCTTGCCATCCAGCGGGACATGGAGCTTGTAGAACATCTCGATCGACTTGGTTACGAAGAGGCTTGGATCGGTGAACACCACTCATCCGGTGCGGAGATCATCGCGAGTCCCGAACTCTTCATCGCGGCGGTCGCGGAACGTACCAGGCGTATTCGGCTCGGTACAGGTGTCATATCCCTCCCCTATCATTCGCCGTTGAACGTGGCCAATCGCATCACGCAGCTCGATCATCAGACCCGCGGCCGTATCATGGTGGGTGTTGGACCGGGGCTCCTCACCGCGGATGCCATAATGATGGGCATCGAGCCCGAGAAATTGCGGGATCGCATGTCCGAGGCGCTCGACGTGATCCTGCGTCTGCTCGATGGACAGACGGTGACCGAGAAGACCGAGTGGTACAATCTGGTCGACGCACGTGTCCATTTGCTGCCCTATACCAAGCCACATCTGGAAGTCTGTGTTGCCAGCACGCTTACACCTTCCGGTGGCCGCAACGCGGGCAAGTATGGACTCGGAATGTTGTGCGTTGCAGCGACCAGCCCAACGGGCTTCGATGTGCTCGGCACCAATTGGCGCATCGCGAATGAAGTTGCCGCCGAGCATGGACGCGTCATGGACCGGTCGCGCTTACGCCTCGCCGGGCTCACCCACATCGCGGAGACGCGCGAACAGGCAATTGAGAACGTCAAGTTCGGCCTGCGCCACTGGCTCGATTACCGGGAGGCCGTCAATCCGACGATCAAACGTAAGACACGCGGTGAGACTTTCGAGGGGCTGGTCGAGGCAGTCGTCAAGGACCACGGCGGCGTCATCGGCACGCCGGACGATCTGATCGCGAAGATTGAGCAGCTCTACGAAAAACAGGGCGACTTCGGTGCTTTCTTGCAAGTCGCGCATAATTGGGCAGATTTCGAGGCCACCAAGAAGTCATGGGAGCTGGTCGCGCGGTATGTCATTCCGCATTTCAGCGGCGCAAACCGGAATCGCGACGAGTCGCTGAAGTGGTCAACCGAGCACGGGATGGAGTATGGCTCGCGCTCGGCCGTCGCCCAGCGCAAGATGTTCGAGAAGCACGAGGCCGAACAGCAAGCTAAGCAATCCCTCAAGAACTGAGCGGACACTTCTCCCGCGTCGAACTGAGGGCACCCAATGCGCGACTTAGTGGGAGCCGTTACGGTCGGGGGGAGGGGCGAAATTGGTTTTGGGGCACGGGTCTGTGTTGTCACGAGCGTTCAGGCCGCAAGACGCTACATCCCTTGTGTCTCCACCCATCAAGACGGCAGCGGACCGGACAGCAGCGCGCGACCGGCAGCTGCCGGCGTCAAGCATGTCGGCTCGTCACTGCGCAGGTCGAGAAGCAGCCGATCTGTCTGACACGATCATTGATGTATTTGGCACCGTTCACCGGTATTGCCAGTAACGGCGGCGTCACAACAGAAGCGTGATGTGATATGTAGAGGGGATTCCGTGACACCCAAAAAATATAACTGAGGGGACGTAAGATGACGAGGTATAGATCAACGCTCGCCGCCGCGTTCTCGATGGCGGCCTGTTTCGGTGGAGTATCCGCCTATGCCGACGACGTGGTGACGATCGGAATCATCAGCGCGACGACTGGACCTATGGCAGCGCCGGGATCTTACCAGATCAACGGCTTCAAGCTCGCCGAAGAAGACATCAATAAGTCAGGCGGCGTGAAGATCGGGGACAAGACCTACAGGGTCGCCCTCAAGATCTATGACTCCCGCTGCAATGTCGCCGAGGGTGCCGCGATCATGGAGCGCCTCGCCAGCGTCGACAAAGTGCCTATCACTCTCGGCGAGCTGTGCACGCCCGTGGCCGCGGCGGAGGCCCCTATCGCTCAAGAATATAAGGTTCCCCTCATCCTCACGGTGCCGACCGCCGATAATCTGACGACCCAGGGCAATTCCTATCTGTTCCGAGTCAATGCTCCCAACGCTGCGCAGAACCGCATGCTGGTTGACTTCATCGTCGCGAGGAACTTGAGCCCAGTTGCGGAGCTCACGTTCAATAATGACACGGGACGAGGCGCTGTTGCCGGACGGCGCGCGATCCTGCCGGAGACAATCAAGTCCGGCTACATCGGCTTCTACAATGTCGGCGAAGTCGACTTCTCAAGTCACATCACGAACATTCGCAACTCTGGCGCCAAGGCGGTCGTGTTGGGCATGGATGAGGAAGCAGGCGCGCTCGCTATCAAGCAGATCCGCGATGCGGGCCTTGATGTGCAAATCATCGGGACGCTCGCGATGGACTCGGACCGCTTCCTGCACCGCTTGAACGCAAATTATGTCGCTGGAATGGTCCAGGGCTCCGCCTTTGCGCTAACCGCTCCCGGCGAGAAGGCCAAGACCTTCACGGAGGCCTATAAGGCTCGCTTCGGCGCTGAGACCCATGCCTTCGCCGCTCAATCCTATGACGGGCTGATGATTGCGGTGGAGGCGATGAGGAAGGCTGCGAGCGTTAGCGACGGCGAAGCGATCCGCAATGCACTTGCCACGATCGCCCACCACGGCGTAACCGGGGAGTTGAAGTTCGACAAGAACAACCAGGCTACTCCACTCTTCTATGTCACCCAGTGGTGTAAAGACGGCACACGCCAAATCGCCATGCCGCATGCTCTCGCTGCGGCTTGCAGCAGCTGACCGCATAACATTTCCCGGATTGGAGTGAAAGGCATGTTAGCCTTTGCCGAACAGGGCATGAACGGACTGATGATGGGGGCCATTTATGCCCTGTTCGCGCTTGGAATGGTGCTGATCTACGGCGTCATGCACGTTCTCAATTTTTCCCATGGCGTTCTCTTCATGGCAGGCGCTTATGCCTGCCAAGTTATATTTGTGCAATTGACCGGGAATTACTTCCTCGCGATACTTGGGTCCATGCTTGTACTGGCTCTGGTCGGCTGCCTGCTCGAGAAAGGCATTTTCCGGCATCTGCGCGGCAGTCTCAGCATGCAGATCGTGGCCTCCATGGGGCTGATCATGATCGTGCAGAACAGCATCATCTACTTCTTCGGGCCGCTCGCGCTACACATGCGCGTTGAAACCGTCGAAAGTAAGATAAGGCTGGGACCCTTGAGCTTCACCGCCCAGCATTTCGTAATCATCGGCGTGGCACTGATCGCTGTCATCGGCCTTGATCTTTTCCTGCGCCACACGCGGCTTGGCACTGCCCTTCGTGCGACCAGCCAGAACCTGGAGGCGGCGCGGGTCGTCGGTGTAAACCCTGATAGCATCTTTCTAATGACTTTCGCACTGGCGACCGCACTCGCAGCGTTGGCTGGGGCGCTCCTTGGCCCACTCTTCCTCATCTCGCCGGCGATGGGCGACCTACCGCTGTTAAAGGGCCTCACTGCCATTGTGCTTGGCGGGATGGGTAGCGTTCCGGGCGCGATCGTTGGTGGATTTCTGATCGGGGTCTTGGAGGCGCAGGCCACGCTTGTGCTGCCGACGGACTACCGCGATGCGGTGGTCTTTGCGGCCCTTATCGGCATTCTCCTCTTCCGCCCCTATGGTCTGTTCGGCAAGCGGGAGCGTGGTGAGCCATGAGGTCTTTGAAGCTTCTCGCGCTGGTTGCCACGATCATCGTTGCGGCCCTCATTCCAGTTCTACTGCCTGACCAGCCCTATATTGTGAACACGCTCACGTTGACGCTGTGCGCGATCATCCCGGCTATCGGCCTTAACCTGCTCTATGGTCAGGCAGGCCTATTGTCACTGGGGCACATGGCCTTCACCGGCGTCGGTGGCTACACGGCTGCGCTTCTCATGAAGAATGCCGGGTGGGCGCTGCCGGAAGCGATGCTCGCGGCCGCAATAGTCGCCGGCTTTGTAGGCTTGCTCGTCGGCATCCCCTGCCTCAGGCTGCGGAGTCACTTCTTCGTCATCGTGACGCTGGGCGTCGGGATGATCCTCTACACGTTCTTCAATAACCTCGATGGCATTACCGGTGGCGCGCAGGGTCTACCGGGTGTTCCGCGACCGCGGCCACTCTCGATAGGCGATTTGACCATCGAGTTCAGGACACCCCGGGGATTCTACTGGCTCGCGCTGCTCACCATGCTGGGAACCTTGTTCGTGCAATGGCTCATCGCGCGATCACCCTTCGGATTCTCGCTCGCTGCCATCCGCCAGGACGAGACCATGGCCGCCTCGCGGGGCGTCGACGTCTTTGCGCACAAACTTGCGGTGTTTGTCATCTCATCGGCGATCGCAGGCGTAGGTGGCGCCTTGAGTGTCACCTTCCTGCGCGTCGCGGCGCCGACGATGTTTGATCTGCACGCCAGCATGAATGTCGTCGCCATCGTCCTGGTCGGCGGCCCCGGCTATCTCGCCGGTCCCATTCTCGGTGCGTTCATCTTCATTGCCTTGCCTGAGTTCTTGCGCGTTGCTGCGGAATTCCGTCTGATCGTCTTCGGCTTCGTTCTGGTCTTCATCGCGCTCTTTGCCAATCGCGGTCTGCTCGGCCTAGCCGATAGCTTCTGGTCACGAATGAAGCGCGATCGCATGGCGGACGAGGTGCCGGGCGCGACCCGAACCGTGAAGAGCGAGGGATAGACCGATGGCTCCAATTCTCGAGGTCTCAGCCATCGCCAAACGCTTCGGCGGCGTTGTCGCATTGGACGGCGCGGGCTTCAGCGTCGACAAGCCGGGCATCGTGGCCTTGATCGGCCCGAACGGTGCCGGCAAGACGACGTTGTTCGATGTGATTTGCGGCCGCCAGAGCGCCGACAGCGGTGAGGTCCGCTTCATGGGTGAGCGCGTCGATGGCCTGCCGCCGTTCCGCCTCTCGCGCCTCGGCTTTGCTCGCAGTTTCCAGGAATGCCGGGTTCTGCCGGAGGCAACTTGCCTGGAGAACATGCTGTTCTCGGCGCAGGACAAGACCTTGCGCAGCGAAATCGCGGGCATTTTTCGCGGCAGCGGACATAGCCGCGCCACCGTCGACAAAGCGCGCGAACTTCTGCGGATGGTTGGGCTGGAGCGTTTCACCAACCGGCCGGCGAGTGACCTGTCTTTCGGGCAGAAGCGCCTTGTGGAGATCGCCTCGACGTTGATGGGATCTCCAAAGGTGCTGCTGCTCGACGAGCCTGCTTCGGGCGTCAACCCGACGCTGCTGAACATCCTGCATGACTTTCTGCTCGATCAGGCGCCGAAGATGGGCCTCCTGCTCGTGGTCATCGAGCATAACATGGAGTTCATCATGTCCGTCGCCGAGCGCATTGTCGTCCTGCACCAGGGTAAGGTCCTGGAGGACGGACCGCCGGCAGCCATTCAGGCCAGTCCGCAGGTTATCGAAGCCTATCTGAGCTGAGGCGCGAGATGAGCGGACAAGCATCCCAACCAATCCTTGCCATTCGTGATCTCAAGGCCGGTTATGGTGGCGGCCGCATGATTGTCAATGGTGTCGATATCCATGTCGCTCCGGGCGAGATCGTCTGCGTCATCGGTCAGAATGGCGCCGGCAAATCGACTTTGCTCAAGGGCATCGTGAACCTGATCCAGGTACGGCAGGGCAATGTGCAGCTCGATGGCGAGGATGTCACCAACCTGCCAGCCCAGAAGTTGCTGCTCGAAGGTCTGGCCTATATCCCGCAGGGTCGGAGCATATTTCCGCGGCTGACCGTGGCGGAGAACATCAGGATGGGGGGGTACCTCATCAAGGATCGCAACGTTCTGAAGCGCCGGCAGGAGGAGATGGAGGCGATGTTCCCGGCATTGGCGGAACTGCGCGGCTTGCAGGCCTCAAGTCTCTCCGGCGGCCAGCAACGACAGCTGGAACTCGCGCGAACCCTGATGATGGACCCGAAGGTGCTAATGCTCGACGAACCGTCCATCGGGCTCGCGCCGCGCATCGTCGACCAGGTTTTCGCGGTTTTGCGCGACCTCGCCAAGCTCGGAAAATCTGTTCTGATGGTCGAGCAGAATGTTCGCAAAGCCCTGGCCGCAGCCGACCGCGGCTATGTTCTTGAGCTGGGCAAGGTTCGTCTTGAAGACCGCGCTCAGGCGCTTCTCGAAGACGAGCGCGTCGCGCAACTCTATATGGGAATGCGTCCCAACGCTGCCTAGCGGCGGGATAGCCCTGAGCAGGGTGGCGGGCGGACGTCCCGCCATCTCCCGCCGGCCTCGTTCAGGCGATGCCCCTTGAACGAGATATTCCGACGCAGTACGATCCGCACCGATATACGGGTCGCTCGCGGTGCCCCAAGGCCCGTCTTATGTAGCGCTGGATCCAGGTGGCAGGAGGCCCCGCAGCTCCCGACGCAGGACCTTGCCCATGCTATTGCGTGGCAGCTTCTCAACAAAGATGAACTCTTTCGGCACCTTGTAACGCGAGAGCTTACTCCGGCAAACATCGGCCAGTTCCTCAGCACTGACCGTTAACCCTTGACGCAGTCCAACAAAAGCGGCGACAGCCTCACCCCAGTAAGCGTGGGGAACACTCGTCACGGCGCATTCGGCAACGGCGGGATGTGCAAGTAGAACTTCCTCGATCTCGCGCGGGTAAATGTTCTCACCGCCTGAAATGATCATGTCATTCTTGCGGTCCACCAAATAGAGATATCCCTCCTCATCAATGCGCGCCAGATCGCCGCTGATGAACCAGCCATCGCGGAACGATTGGGCTGTTTGTTCGGGGAGGTTGAGGTAGCCTGAAAACATGTAGGGCGAGGCAATCGCCAGTTCGCCGACCTCGTCGATTCCGGCCGGTCGTCCGTCTTCGGTCATCACCTTGAGGCGTGTCAAGGGAAGCGGCAGACCAACACAGGCGATCTTTCTCAGCTGATCCTGGGGCCGCAGGCATGATGTTACACCCGCCTCGGTCGAGCCATAGCGCTCATAGAGCTTGCCCTCGCCGAAATACGCGATCGCTTCCTCTTTCAGGGCCTGCGACAGGGGTGCCGTGCCGGATGCAACGGTCCGCAGCGAGCGCGTGTCGTACTGGTCGGCCTTGCTGCCGAGATTGCGCAGGGCGGCGAGGTGTGTCGGAACCATATAGGCCGACGTAGCCTGCAGACGGGTGATCGTTGCAAGCAGGGTTTCGATATTGAATTTACTGAGAATTTCGACAGTGCCGCCGAAGAATATCGGCGCTAAAGCCATGAGAAGGCCCGCGCCATGGAACATAGGGGTCGTGGCCACGGCACGATCGTCCGGCGTGTAACTGCCATGCTCCGTGGCCAGGCAAAAGGCGGAGAGCACACGGCTTCGATGAGAAAGCAACACGCCCTTGGGGCGGCCGGTCGCTCCGGATGTGTAAGGAATACTGAAAATGTCGGTCTCGCCGACCTCGACAGGACACAGCCTCGACGAGGATTGGGCAAGCAGCTCCTCGTAAGGCGCACCGAGCGAAATGATGCGCTCAACACCCGGCGGCACACAGGCCCTCGCCTTTTCCTCGAGTGCGGGATCAACGAAAAGGACCCGCGCCGCGGAATCCTCGCAAATGAAGCGAATTTCCGGCTCGGATGCAACCGGGCCGATCGCCGCTGTGGCAACACCCGCTGAGGACAGGCCCGCGATGATTTCCATATATTCGAGGCAGTTCGGGGAGAGTATCGCCGCGCGATCGCCATGGCGCAACCCGAGTCCGGCATGTGCAAGATTGGCAACCCGGTCAATCCGCTCGATCAGGGCGGCGAAGGTGAGACGCCGCTCCCCTGCGATGATCGCCGTCTTCGAGGGTGTTCTGCCGGCGGCTGCCCGGATACCGTCGGCAACGATCATTCCGCGGGCGGACCCGGTACGAACAGCGAAGGATGGAGTGTTCAGGTGCATCATGTTCCACTCTTTGCCCAGGCGGTGATTGCGCTGAACATCTGCCTCACCGGACACAGTTTGCTCGCTGCCGCACGGTTATGTCCCAGGGTGCAAACTTCGTTTGTATTATCGATAAGACATACATATCCGCACGGGATCGGTAAAGCGCCAAGTGGCGCCTTGTCGAACAATGGAGACCGCGCCTCTATCGCCTCCCGTTCTTAGCCTCGGCCGACTGCATCGTCAGTTCATGGAGAGTGCTGCTCATCGTTTCCACTGTCTGGGAAGGACTTAACACCATCTCCAGTTGATATCGATCTGGCCGGTAGTAGGCGGTCAGGTATTCGATTGGCTCGTCAGCATGATCACAGACAACACGCTGCACCTTTAATAACGGCGCTCCGATCTCGGTTGAGAGACGCATGGCTATATTTTGATCCGCGAGCGTCGCGGTGATGCTCTGACGCGCATGACCGATCGTGACGCCCGAGCGCTTGATCAGCGACAGCATCGGCGTTCGCGCAAGACTTGTACGATCAAATGTGCGGCCGATCCGCGCCGGGATTACGGTGACGAGGAGGGAGATGGCAAAATCGCCAAAATAGCGGACACGTTGCGAGTGTTGCACCTCGGTCCCAGGTGGCAATTCAAGCGCTTCCGCTTCCATCTGTGTCGCGGGGCCGTAACCAAACTCCGTCACTCTGACGGTCGTCGTTTGGCCCATCACGGTCGCGCCTTCGAGCCACGCCGCAACAGACGCCCGCAAGGGCGGGGTGGGTGGCCGATACTGAACTATGGTGCCACGGCCTCGCGCGCGCGAAACAAGCCCAGCCAGCGCGAGTTCCGTCAACGCCCGCCGTGCGGTTATGCGTGAGACGCCATAAAGACTGGCAACTTCATGCTCTGCGGGCAGAATATCGCCAACTTTGAACGTGCCGCCGAGAATCCCGTCCCTTAGAATGAGAAAGATCTGGTGATAAAGGGGCGCCTTGAGGTTCGCGTTGACGCTACTTCCTTCCTTGGCGCTCGTCCGCGTCATCTGTCCCCCCACTGGTCCCGCAATATTCGCCATGAACACTAAATCAAGCAACGATAAAATCACATAACGATGGTCAATTGTAGCTTCCGCAGTGGAATATCAACTAGCCAAAAAGGCTCACAGCAGCAAACGGCTAGCATCCAGCGCGTTCCGGTCTCAACCCGCTTCTCAGACCGATGCTGTCGCACCGTTCGGACATCCGGTCACGAGGGGAACGGGAGGGCGAGGACCTCTCTTCGAACGTCAACAGGTCTGATGTCGCTGACCGGGTTGATGCGAATGGTCCCTATGGAATCATATCGATGATCTGCCGCCCAACATGGGGGGACCCGCTTGCCAAGGCAATCTAAATGTTATAATAATATAACTAAGCTGCACCAGCAGAATCGTTTAGCTGGCGCCTCTGGTAGTTATTATTTCATGCCTGAGATTGTTTCCCACATCCTTTGTTCGCAATGAGCAGAAAGAGGGCTGGTGATTGGGCGTCCTTCGGGCTGTCAGCTTGCTGCATCGGATAGCTGCGGTTTGCTGAGGCGGTTAGCTCGCGCTCAATTCCACAGAAATGTGCAAGTAACACAATTCTTGGAATGCTTTTCTGGACAGACGGTCACAGCAGAGAGCGAATCTGATCAGGAACCATGCGGTAGCGCAAGCTATGTTCCGAAGATCAGTCATGCATTCGGGTCTGATGGTCGGTACGCAACGTCTAGAAGACACGGCGACCGCACGGCGCGCGAACAGCAACGGCAGGTTGCCCGAGGAATCACGCGCAATAACAGGGTCAGGGTTGATGGCGCAGCGGTATCTTGCGCATTTTTCACCTGTCAGATGTCCATGCCCCTTGGCGATCCGAGGTCACACATGCTCGCTGACAACTTGATGCGAATTGCCGGCAGGGACAATGTCCTATTCGAAAGAGTGTCGCAGGAATTCGGCGGCTCTGACCTTTTCGTGTGGAGTGATCAGGTCATACCTGATCTTGTGGTAAAGCCCTCCACAACAGACGAAGTATCGCGGATCGTTTCCCTGATAACTGCCAGTGGGACATCAATAGTCTCACGGGGCGCGGGCCTGTCTTACAGCGCAGGCGTCGTCCCGGCTTGCAAATCCGTTGTCATCGATACGAAGCGCATCGACCACGTCCATGTCGCGGCAGATGATCTCTACGCTATCGTCGGCGCCGGTTGCACATGGCAGCGGCTGGCGGACGTCTTGAAACCGTATGGGCTGCGACCGCACATTGCGGCTCCCCTTTCAGGCAGTCATTCGACCGTGGGCGGCGCTGTTTCACAGAATGTGCCGGGGTCGATGGATGGTATCATCGGCTTGACGGTGGTATTGGCAGATGGTTCGGCGATCCGCACCGGCAGCTGGGCGATCGAACGATCGGTTCCGTTCTACCGCAACAACGGACCTGATCTCACAGGCCTCTTCCTTGGGGATTGCGGCGCCTTCGGCGTAAAGACTGAGGTCGCCTTGCGGCTTATACCGGAGCGCCCCTCAAGCTTTGCTTCCTTCACCTTTCCCACGACCGCTGCAATGTTGAGTGCGCTCATCGCCGTACAGCATGCGGGCGTCGCATCGCGATGCTTCGTTATCGACCGCGATAAAGGTGAGCTCGCGGGCAAGGTTAATTTCAGCGAGGCGGTGCGGACTGCGGGGGCGGTCGCAGCTCAGGCCGGCTCGTTTGGCCGAGCGTTGCGCGATGTCACCGGGCTCAAGCGCGCGCAATCCGAGATCGCGAGCGCCCCATGGTCCATGCATCTCATCATGGAGGGTGTCAGCGAGGCCGCGGCGGAGGCCTCCGCCACGGTCGCCCGCGGTATATGCCACGAGCACGGAACGGAAATCGCGGCGTCGATCGCCAAGGCGGCCCGGGCACGCCCCTTCAGCCTTCGCGGCTTCCTTGGCCCTGGCGGCGAGCGCTGGGTTCCGGTGCATGGCCTCTTGGCGCTCTCCAGCGCCAGGAAAGCCATGAATGAGATGGAAGCCTACGCGGCGGAAGCCACAGCCAATCTCCTCCGGCATAATATTCGTCTGAACTGGTTCTTGTCGTCTCAAGGCGCCTATGTCTTGATCGAACCCATGATGTACTGGCCTGATGAGGTCGGTCCGGTCCATGACTATTACCTCCCGATCGACAAGCGACCTGGACAGAAGCAATTTCCCGCCAATCCGGCGGCGCGAGAGATCGTGACGCAGACGCGGGCGGCGCTACGCGATATCATGGACCGCCATGGAGCGGTCCATTTGCAATCCGGCCGCTACTACAATCTCGCGGACGCCATGGACGCGCCATCCCGGGGGCTGCTGGAAAGAATAAAAGCAATGCTCGATCCCTCGCACCGTCTCAACCCCCATGTGCTTGGACTGTGAGACCAACTGACTTTTTAGAGATACCAGCACATGGTCAGCTCTGAGGAGTTTTCTTGCTCTTTATCTAAGCTGCCTGCATCTTACCTCTCGCGCAGCCGCGGATCCAGGGCGTCCCGGAAACCATCGCCGACGAGGTTGACGGCGAGGATGGCGATGGACAGGAAGATCGCTGGGAAGGCGATCATATACGGCTTGACCTGCCATAAAGCGCGCCCTTCGGCCATGATGTTCCCCCAGGATGGTATGGTGGGCGGCAGACCAGCTCCGATGAAGGAAAGGATAGCCTCTGTCAGCATAGCCGCCCCGCAAATATAGGTCGCTTGGATGATGACTGGCGCCATAATGTTGGGAAGAATATGACGGAGCATGATCCGCGGCACGCGCACACCTGTTGCGACGGCGGCGAGAACGAAAGGCTGCTCTCGCAGGCTTAGCAGCGCGCCGCGTACGACACGGGCAACGCGTGGTATCTCCGATATCGTGATTGCGACGATGACATTTCCAAGCGATCCGCGGGTCAATGTCATCAGCGCGATCGCAAGCAGGATCGGTGGTATCGACATCAGTCCGTCCATCATCCGCATGATGATACCATCAGTCCAGCGGATGTAGCCCGCAATCATGCCCACGATGATCCCGGCCACAGCGGACAGAACGGCGACGGAAAGCCCAACAATCAATGAGATACGCGTACCATAGATCACGCGCGAATAGATGTCGCGACCAAGTTGATCCGTCCCGAACCAGTAAAGTTCCGATGGCGCGCGGTTGCGCCGCGCCGGCGACAGGGCCGCGGGGTCGACGGTTCCAAGCAGGGGCGCCGCGACGGCGATAATGAGGAGGACGAGAAGTATGGTCGCTCCCAGGACCAAAGGGCGATGGCTTGCTAGAAGCCGCAGCGTCTGTCCCCGGCGTTGAGAAGAGACTTCCAGCGAAAGGGTCGCGTGTTCGATCGTCATCACACGCCCTCAGTACCGAATTCTGGGATCGAAGATGGTATAGAGAATATCCACGACGAGATTGATCAGCACATAGGTGATGCTGAAAATCAGGACGATTCCTTGAATGACCGGATAGTCGCGCCTCAGAATCGCGTCAACGGTCAGACGCCCGAGGCCCGGGATCGCGAATACGCTTTCAGTTACCACCGTGCCACCAATGAGCAGCGCCACACCGATGCCGATAACCGTAATGATTGGGACCGCCGCATTTTTCAACGCGTGGACGAATAGGACGGCCCCATGGCCAAGGCCCTTGGCGCGCGCGGTCCGGACATAGTCCTGCGTCAGAACCTCAATCATAGCGGCCCGCGCAATGCGCGCAATGAGAGCAATATAGACACCCGATAACGCAAGAACAGGCAGGATGAGATTACCGAGAAACGGCAGAATGCCAGCGCTTAGAGGCGTATACCCTTGGACGGGCAGCCATCCGAGCTGAACGGCGAAAACATAGGCGAGTAGATAGCCGACAACAAAGACCGGGACCGAAAAGCTGAAAACCGCCCCGGCAGTCACAAGATGGTCAACCCACGACCCCCTGCGCCAGGCGGCGAGCACACCGATCGGGACCGCGATGATGACAGACAAGGCAATGGTCAGCACCATCAATGAGAAAGTGGGTCCGACCCGTTGACCGATCATTTGGGAGACAGGCAAGTTAGTGAAAATGGATTGCCCGAGATCACCCTGCGCCACCTGCAGCAGCCAGTCCCAGAAGCGAATGAGAAATGGTTGGTCGAGCCCCAGGGCCTGCCGGATTCGCGCGACATCGTCCGCGCTGGCATGATCCCCGGCGATAATGAGCGCGGGGTCACCGGGCGCAAGATAAAGCAGGCTAAAAACGAAGAATGCCACGAATAACATCACCGGAACGGTCGATAAGACGCGACGTATGCAGTAAATCAGCATCTTGTTTCCCAATCCGGCAGGTCAGAGCACAGCCTTCAGGTCCGCAACGACGGATCAGGCCTGGATCGACATGCCACCATCGACGAGCAACACCTGTCCAGTGACGAAAGCACTCGCCGGAGAAACCAGGAAAAGCGCTGCACCCGCAATATCCTGCGGTGTCGCCCAGCGCCCTAGTGGTGTTCTCTGTTTCACAAAGGCATCCACGGCCGGATCAACCGCCAGGGTCTCTGTCATCGCCGTGCGCACGACTCCGGGCGCAACAACGTTGCAGCGAATACCACGCGGCCCGAGATCGACTGCCAGGGCGCGCACCAACCCGGCAAGGCCAGCCTTGGTCGCCGCATAGAGCGCATTGTTCGGCCGGGCGATCTGGCCGAGCATCGACCCTGTGAACAGAATGCGCCCTCCCCCGCGCGCCTGCATCGAGGGGGCGACTGCTTGAGCCAGAACCAGAGCCGCGCTGAGGTTGACATCGATCAAACGGCCCATGTCGACTTTGTCAAACTGTCCGAGCGGCTTACGGAGCGACTGTCCTGCGTTGCCGACCGCAATGTCGAGGCCGCCATGGCGTTCGACGATCATCGCAACAGCCGCCTCCACTGCTGCCGGATCCGTGACATCGAACGGAATGGCGGAAACGGACAGGCCGTCCTGAGCCAGCGCAGCCCGGCTGGCCTCGAGTTGTTCCGCGTCACGGGCATTAAGAATGACATGCGCGCCAGACTTTGCCAACGCAATGGCGATCGCCCGCCCGATTCCGCGGGACGCTCCGGTGACAAGCGCAATGTCCCCGCCGAGGTGAAAATAATTCGTCTCTTCGGACTGCAAAGAAGAAAACCCCTCAAACTCGGCCTTTAAACAGCTCTTGCGGTTCGTGTTTGTTTGTATTGTAAATATAACATTAGCAGGGGGCCACTCAGGCGACAACGCCAAAGTGTGGGGCAGGCGGCAATCGTCCGAAGCGACGGGTACCGGCTGTTTCAGACCTGGATAACGATGAAGAATGAATTCCGGAGGAGTGGGGTTATGCGCAGACGTGAATTCCTGAAGGGCGGGGCCGCGCTGACGGCCGCCGCGTTAGCCACGCCGGCCGTGATAGCAGCGGAGCGGCAACGGGTTCTCAAATTCGTGCCGCAGACGGATGTCGCCGGCCTCGATCCCGTCTGGACCCCAACCTATCCGGCCAGAGACCATGCGCTGATGGTCTTCGACACCCTGTTCGCGCAGGACGACAGTTATCAGGCCGTCCCGCAGATGGTTGACGGCGTGGTCACCGAGAACGACGGCCTCACCTGGAGACTCATGCTGCGTCCCGGCCTCGTGTTCCATGACGGATCGCCCGTGCTCGCGCGCGATTGCGTCGCGAGCATCCAACGCTGGGCTAAGCGTGATTCGTTTGGCGGCGCGCTGATGGCGGCGACCAATGAGCTGTCCGCGGCCGATGACAAGACCATTGTCTTCCGTCTGAAGCGGCCGTTTCCGCTGCTACCCGACGCCCTGGGCAAGTCCTATCCGCGGATATGTCCGATGATGCCGGAACGCCTGGCGAAAACGGACGCGTTCACCCAGATCACGGAAATGGTCGGGAGCGGGCCATTCCGCTTTGTCGCCAACGAGCGGGTAGCCGGCGCGCGCCTCGTCTATGAGCGCTTCGATGGCTATGTGCCGCGACCGAGCGGTACCACACAATGGACCTCCGGTCCTAAGATCGTGCATTTCGACCGTGTCGAGTGGACGATCATTCCAGATCCTTCAACGGCATTTTCGGCGTTGAAGTCGGGTGAGATCGACTGGTGGTGGACGCCGGACGCCGATCTCCTGGCCGCGCTTCGCGACGACAAGAACGTCAATGTGCGCATCGCGGACCCGACAGGACAGATCGGCACGCTGCGTTTCAACCATCTGATTGCGCCGTTCGACAATCCCGCACTCCGTCGCGCTGTTCTCGGTGCGATCGACCAGCGGGACTTCATGACGGCTATTGTCGGCGACGACACCACGCTGTGGCGTGATGGAGTCGGCTATTTCTGCCCCGGCACCCCCTACGCGAGCAGCGCGGGATTGGAGGTGCTCACCGGGCCGCGCGACATCGAGAAGAGCAAGGCGGCCGTCAAGGCGGCCGGATATAAGGGCGAGAAGGTCGTTGTGCTTGCTCCCGCGGATATCCCGAACTTGAAAGCCCTTGCGGATATGACCGCTGACATGCTGACGAAGATCGGCTTCATCGTCGATTATCAGGCCATGGGCTGGGGTGCGCTCGTACAACGCCGGTTCAAGGAAGATCCCGTTGAACAGGGGGGCTGGAATATCTTCAGCACCTTCTGGAGCGGCATGGACCAGTCGACCCCGGCGGGCCACGCCTTCATCCGCGGCAATGGCAAGCCCACCGGCCCCGGCTGGCCGACGGCGCCAAAGATCGAGGCCTTGCGCGATGCCTGGCTCGAAGCATCGGACGAAGCTTCTCGCAAGACAATCGCGGCTAACATGCAAGTCCAAGCCCTCGAGGATGTGCCTTACGCGCCGCTCGGCCAGTATTTCTTCGCTACGGCTCACCGCGCCGATCTGACAGGCATCCTCAACGGTTTGCCGGCATTCTGGAACGTCAGACGCGGCTAACCGTACCCCTCGGGGGCAGCAACACGAAACCGTTGCCCAAATGCACGGAAGCAGTGGGCACAGCCGCTGTTCGACAGCGGAAGTGCTCTCTGCACCCTCCCCGGAGGAAAATGTGCAAGTAAGGGGGTTGCCTAAGGCACGGCCAATGAGAACCGAATTGTCAATCCGAAGCCGCAAGGTCGGAGCCAACACACTACCGGTGCAAATCGTCGGACGATAGAAGCAGCCCCGGGCTCATAGCTGTCTATTCGGCACTGGCCGACAAAGGTACCTAACAGAGCGTGCTCGCGGTGATGAGCGGATGGAGCGCTGCAGGACCAACTGCGGATCGCAGGTCAATCGCCGCTTTTGACGTATAACGCCGAGGAGACCCCAGGGGCGCCCCTCTTTTCGTTCAGCCCGTGCTAAGTATCGAGCTGCCACCGCGGGAGGGAAGGATGACCAGTCAAGCGAACAAGTTTGAGGTGTTCCGGGATTTGCATCGTCGGCCTGGCGCGTTCGTCCTTCCCAACCCATGGGATGCGGGCTCCGCACGCATCCTGACAGCGCTAGGCTTCGAGGCGCTGGCCACAACGAGTGCCGGATTTGCCTTCTCGATAGGGCGGCAGGATTCTGCCGCAGCGCTCTCCCGGAAGGCCGTCCTGCAAAATGCGCGCGAGATCGTTGAGGCCACAAATCTTCCCGTCTCCGCTGACCTCGAGGATGGCTTTGGGGCAGATCCGGGCTCTTGTTCCCAGACGATCTCGATGGCATCCGCGGCCGGCCTCGTTGGCGGTTCGATCGAAGACGCGACCGGCAATCCCGCAGACCCGATTTACGCATTTGGTCTGGCGGTCGAGCGAGTGGCTGCCGCGGCCGAGGAGGCTCGCAAGCATCCGTTTCTTCTGACCGCGCGCACCGAGAACTTTCTGCACGGGAAGACCGATCTGGACGATACCATACGCCGCCTGCAGGCTTTCGAGAAAGCTGGCGCGGATGTGCTGTATGCGCCCGGCCTGCCAAATCTCGAAACTATTCGCGTAGTCTGCTCCTCAGTCAACCGGCCCGTGAATGTCGTGATGGGCCTTGGAGAGCAGATCTTCACCGTCGACGAATTGGCGGAAGCCGGCGTCAAGCGGATCAGTGTCGGCGGCTCATTTGCCAGGGCCGCCCTCGCCGGGTTGATGCGCGCTGCGCGGGAGGTCAAGGACTACGGCACCTTTACTTATGCAAAGGACGCAATACCCGCGGGCGAGGTGAAATCTTACATGCTGAAGGCTGATCGCTAGCCGAAGTGCAGACGAGATGTACTCTCATACCCGACATAGACGCGAACACGCGAAGTCCATAACAGCGGACATTTAGCCCTTTACAATGACGCCTTGAATGGCCTCTTGAGCCAACGCGAGCGCATCCGCCTGAAGGATCAGGCGGGTGCTACGTGTGGCCGCGATCGGCAGGCCTAACTAAGCCTTTGATCATCGAAAGAAGCGTGCTCCCAATTGAGGAACTGGGAGCACAGGGACATCAGCCTATATCCCAGGCTCCATTCTCCGGCGCCTGAACAACGCCGACGAGAGCCGTTGGATCGTCTTCAGCCTGAGGGGCTGGCGGATTGTCACTGTCCGCCGAGCCTTGATCCGCAAACACGGTACCATCGAGACTGGCTTCCGTGGCCAGCCAAACATTGATATCGGTCTCCGTATTGGCCGGCGCCGACGCGGAGGATGCGACCATAGTTGAGCCGCCAGCCTCGATGTTGATCGTCAGGGTGGCTGCCACTGTCCCCTGCGTCGGATGGACCAACTGATAAGTGAACACATCAGCTTGGCCTACGACGCTCGCGTCGGCATTGGGCTGGTAGCTGTAGGAGCCATCCTGATTGATGGTCAGCGTCCCATGCTGGCCGGTGACCTGCAGCCCATCCGTTACTGGAACGAAGCCAGCCCCGGAGTCGATCCGCAATTCGGCCGTTCCACCGGCTCCAAGCGAGTCATCATCCAGCACGTTGCCGGTGACAGTTTCCACCTCAACCGCGGTGTTGGTGTAAACACCCGTTGCCGTCACCGTGAGGCCAGCACTGAGCAAGCCACCACCACTATACTCCAGGCGATAGTTGCCTGGCTCCAGATCTTCCGCTGTGATCCTGACATGACTATCTGCAATCACATCAATTCCGAGAAGATCAAGAACGCCAGCGACGTTCGAGAGTACGGTAGCGATGCTATTCACCTGGACGTCGAACACAGCGTCAGTGGATGAATTGACACCGACAGTGAATGTTGGCGTTGTGCTCTCGAAGGTACCGACCGCGAGAAGATAGAACTGGCTGTCCTGGTTGGTTGTCTAGGCGGTCGTCGCCGTCACGCCAACTGTGTCAACATCGTCGACAGCGTCGAGGTCGGCGTCAGCGTCAGCATCCGCATCTGGATCTGCGTCGGCATCCGGCCATGCCACGCGGCAGATTGGTGTTGTGCCTCGTTTCGCCGACGCTGCCGACCCGCCGAAAAAAGAGCGCAATTTTTTCTGGCATGGCGCCGGGTAGTATAGTCATCATCAATCGGGATATGGCCGAATGCGATGTGGTCATCACGCGTGCGCGTGAGCGCGGGCTGCGGGTGGTTACATACGGCGAGAATGAGGAAGCCGACTTTCACCTCTCAGCATTCGAGCCTGCGACCAACTCCACGACAGTAACCTGCGGGCGGGAGAGCCTTCATTTTGCTCTCACGACGCCCGGCAAGCATTTCGCAGTGAACAGCTTAGCTTTATCGGGCGTTTTCCGCGCAGAAGGCTCTTTTGTTGGGTGCCCCCGCCCGAGGATCACCCTTATAGGCAGACCCCTTTGCTATCGCTCCGCAGTGGGGTTACATGAGCGCTCCGCGGCTTGCCCTCCCGAACAATCGGGTGCCGTAAAGTTCTGGCGCGGTGCCTTATAATTAGCACCATGCGTCAAATGCCCAAGTAACTCCAGGAGAGGCGCGGTCAGAGACGTCTCTGCGCTTACGCCCACCACCAGCCGGCGGGTTGCCCAATCATCAGAGAGCCTGATTATGGCAATTCTTCCAGATCGCAAGTGGCGGCGCGCGGCAGTTTCCGGGATGATCCCATACCCGACGCCACTCGCTACCATCTGGCAAATGCCCTCAAAGGTCCGCATCCGGATCCGCATCTTGAGTTTTGCACCGAGTTTCGCAGCCTGAGCTTCGATGTGCTCCTGCAGAGCTCCGTCGATCAACCCGACACAGCGCTCGCCCACAATGTCCCTGAGGAGGACGTATTTCCGTGCCGAAAGGACGTGATCCCTTGAGACGACCACAGCCAATCGGTCAACCGCGAAGGGATGCAGCGCAAGCCCAGCCGTATCGACGGCATCGGAGAAAATACCGACATCAGCCAGTCCTCGAGACAGCGCCTTCGCAACCTCGACGCTTTGCCGTTCCTTCAACTCAACATCGATCCTCGGATTCCTCGCCATCCAAGGCGCCAGTCTGGGGGGCAGGAGCTCCGTATGGGCAGCCGTGTTCGCCAGAATGCGAACGGTCTCGCGGAGACCAGTTGCATATTGGCCAAGCTCGCCGCGCATCTGGGTCATCTGGCGCAGGATGATCCGGGCGTGATGGGCCAGCGCAGCGCCGGCCTCGGTGAGCATCACGCCTCGGCGACCGCGGTCGAGCAGTCTGACGCCGCCTTCGGCCTCCATATCACGCAATCGCTCGCTCGCGGCGGCCAGCGAGAGCCCGGCCTCGGCGGCGCCGCCGGTAATACTGCCCGCCTCCGCCACTGCCAGAAAGAGACGGAGATCTGCGAGATCAAAACGCATGAAGCAGTGTAGCCCACATTCATCCTTCGGGCCAGCCGAAGGCTGTCGACGGATCTTCCACATTGCGCGAGCCGCCGGCTTTGTTATCCAGCACTCATGGCTGAAAATCCGATCACATTCATCATCGCGGTTGCCGCGACCTTCCTCGCCGCTGGCCTCGTCAAGGGTGTGACTGGCATGGGGCTGCCGACGATGGCTATGGGCGTCCTGGGTTCGCTGATGTCACCCCTGCTCGCTGCGACCCTGCTCCTCATCCCGTCCTTCGTGACCAATGTCTGGCAGGTTCTGGCCGGGCCGCGCTTCGGCGCTCTGCTCCGCAGGCTTTGGCCAATGATGCTTGCAATTATCATCGGCACATTGACGGGATCCTCGTTGCTCAGCGGCGGCGATACACATCGCTCCACCGCCGCGCTTGGCGTCGCGTTGGTCGTCTACGCGGCCTACACACTTATCGCGCGCCCGTTGCGCGTTCCCGCCGGGATGGAACCGTGGGTATCGCCTCTCGCTGGGCTGGTGACAGGTCTGATAACGGGGGGCACCGGCGTGTTCGTGATACCCGCCGTGCCTTATCTTCAGGCGCTGGGGCTGAACAAAGATGATCTGGTGCAAGCGCTTGGCTTGTCGTTCACGGTATCGACGGTTGCACTCGCCGCCGGCCTCGGCTGGCACGGAGCGTTCCGCGTGGAGAATCTGGCTCTCTCCTTAGTGGCCGTCGGTCCCGCGCTTGCCGGCATGTGGGCCGGGCAGATGTTGCGGAACAGGATCGGTCCCGCGAGTTTCCGCCGTTGGTTTCTGATCTGCCTCTTGCTTCTGGGCCTGGAAATGATCGCAACGTCTGTGATGTAGACGTGATCAGCAGCGTATCAGCTCAAAAGCCAATGCGCGGGCGGATGAGCCAGCGCGCCACAATAACCGCGGCTCATCAGCGCCAGACGGGCATGGCTTGCGCCTCGTGGCATTAGCCCAGTCAGCTGACAAGGCTCTCCCGTGTGATCTCGGCGATGCTGTGAGCGCCCGTCAATGTCATCGCGACGCGCATTTCCTTCTCGAAAAGGTCAAGGAGATGCGTCACCCCGGCTTCGCCCGCGGTGGACAGTGCATAAACGAAGGCTCGGCCCAGCAGCACGGCGTCAGCGCCGAGGGCGATCATGCGCACGACGTCAAGGCCGGTACGAATGCCGGAATCGGCGAGGACCTTGATCTTGCCCTGAACAGCATCTGCGATAACCGGCAAGGCCCGTGCCGTCGAAAGAACGCCGTCCAGCTGGCGCCCTCCATGGTTGGACACCACGATGCCATCGGCTCCAAAGGAGATGGCGTCGCGCGCATCGTCGGGATCAAGGATTCCCTTGATCACCATATGGCCCTTCCAGAATTCACGGATCCATTCAAGATCCTTCCAGCTGATCGATGGATCAAAATTCGACCCGAGCCAGCCGATGTAGTCCTCCAAGCCAGTCGGTTTGCCGAGATAGGTTGATATATTGCCGAGATCATGGGGTTTCCCCTTGAGCCCGACGTCGAGCGCCCAGGATGGATGTGTCACCGCCTGCCAGATACGGCGGATATTAGCGTGCGGGCCGGACATGCCGGAATGCGCATCGCGATAGCGCGCGCCGGGCACCGGCATATCAACCGTGAAGACAAGAGTGTCGATGCCAGCAGCCTGTGCCCGTTCCAGGGCATTGCGCATGAAGCCACGGTCCTTCAGCACATAGAGCTGGAACCATATGGGGGAAGGCGACTGCTTCTGAACCTCCTCAATGGGGCAGACCGAGACAGTCGAGAGGGTGAACGGGATGCCTTTCTTATGGGCGGCCTTCGCAGCCTGGACCTCCCCTCGCCGCGCATACATCCCCGTGAGGCCGACTGGCGCGATGATCACCGGCAACATCAACTTGCGTCCGAATAGTTCGGTTTCCAGACTCAAGGAAGCCATGTTCTTGAGAACGCGCTGCTTCAGAGCGACAGCTGAGAGATCGGCGACATTGCGCTGCAATGTATGCTCGGAATAGGCGCCCCCATCGGCATAGTGGAAGAGGAAGGCCGGAAGCTTCCGACGTGCGGCCTCGCGATAATCCGTAGGGGCTGAAATTATCATTATCCGTCCAATGTGCGACTGAGATCAGCGGCTTATTGCACACAACAGCTTGGCTTTGTAGTCTCATGGTGAGGCTTGGATCTTCAAATCGGCTCCTTGAAGTGGTGGGTGCGCTTGCGCTGACGTGGCGAGAACTCAGGCCGTTTTCGGGAGCCGCCGGGAACCGGCACGGGTAAATCTCGAGCTGAGCGGCGAGATGACGTTCATCATACCCGGGGAATTGTGGAACCCCTGCCCGGGCTCGGGGTTGTCCCTCGGCCGGTCCGAGGCGGGTCGGGGATGCTATATCGGTCGGAAGGTTCTAAGATCATGCGAGCAATGTCCACGGGAGGTCGTCCGATGAAGCTGTTGATGACAATGCTCGCCGCAAGCCTTGTCGTGGGCGCCTCAATTCCTGCGCAAGCGGATGTGGTGGTCTCATCCAAGATCGACACCGAGGGCTCGGTTCTTGGCAACATCATACAGGTCGCGCTGAATGCCAACGGCATCAAGACTCAGGATCGCATTCAGCTCGGCGCAACGCCTGTGGTCCGGAAGGCGATCATCGCGGGTGAGATCGACATCTATCCCGAGTATACCGGGAACGCAGGCTTCTTCTTCAACAAGGCCGACGACCCGCTTTGGAAGGACAGCGCAAAAGGCTTTGAAGCGGCCAAGACGCTCGACTACGACGCCAATAAAATCGTTTGGCTCGTTCCGGCGCCCGCCAACAATACCTGGGCAATCGCTGTTCGTAAGGATATCGCGGAACCCAACAAGCTTGCGACCATGTCCGATTTTGGCAAGTGGGTCGCCGGTGGCGGTAAGGTGGTGCTCGCCGCCTCAGCCGAGTTCGTTAACTCGGCAGCCGCCCTGCCCGCCTTTCAGACGGCATATGGTTTCGCGATGAAACCCGACCAGTTGATCGTATTGTCGGGCGGGGATACGGCGACGACGATCAAGGCGGCCGCGGACAAGACCAACGGCTCAAACGCCGCGATGGTCTACGGAACGGACGGAGGGATCGCGGCCTCCGACCTGGTGGTGCTCGCCGACGACAAGAATGTGCAGCCTGTTTATGCGCCTACACCGATCATCCGAGAGGCGGTCCTCAAGGACAATCCGAAAATCGCAGACATTCTGAAGCCAATTTTCCAGTCTCTCGATCTGACGACGCTGCAGGGGCTTAACGCGAAGGTTCAGCTAGGCGGTGAGCCGGCAAAGGCTGTTGCCACAGACTATCTGAAATCCAAAGGTTTCGTGAAGTGAGGACCCGCACGCCATTCGGCGAAACCCGCAACGGATGACGGATTGCCGCCTACCGCTCGGAGGAAAGCGCCTGTCGATAGACCGGCTCGGAATCCTTATTACGCTTTTCCTGGGGTTCGCCCTCTGGCCGTCTCCCTTCGTCACCGTCCGCGCCAATCGGATCGCCAGCGGCCAGCCCTTCACCCTGTTCGAGGCTTTACCGTGGTTCGGGATTGCAGCGCTGTTATCTGCCGTACTGGTGGCTGCCGTAGTCGCGCTGTCTGTCCGGCAGCCCTGGGCTCGCTTAGCAGCGGCCACCCTGGGCCTCATCATCCTGTTGCCAGCCGTCGGCCTTGCCGCCACATGGCTCACACCGGCAGGCAACAGCTTTGCACGTATCTCTCCCGCCGTCGGATTTTGGCTGCTCGCGCTGGGATTGGCTCTGCTCGTCGCGGACAGCATGACGCGCTTGCACGTCTCACCCGCGGCGCGCGTTGGTGCGCTTGTCTCGGCAGCTCTCGTGATCGCGCTCATCATCACCTCCGGTGCCTGGAACGATCTTTCAGTGATGAAGGAATATGCTAACCGGTCCGACAGCTTCGGTCGTGAGATCTATCAGCACCTCCTTCTTGCCATAGGCTCTCTCGTCAGCGCGATCACCGTGGGCGTGCCGCTGGGCATCCTTTGCCATAGGCGAGCGGGGCTTCGCGCCGCCGCGCTTCAGACGCTCGGCATAGTCCAGACGATACCGAGCATCGCTCTGTTCGGAATCCTTATGGTACCGCTCGGATATCTCGCCGCGACCGTGCCGCTGGCGCACGCCGTTGGAATACGAGGCATTGGTGCTGCGCCGGCTTTTGTCGCCTTATTTCTCTATTCCCTGCTGCCGATTGTGGCCAATACGGTTGTTGGGCTGGATCAGGTTTCCGCGGCCGTGATAGATGCGGCGCGGGGCATGGGCATGTCGCGGCGGCAACGGCTCTTGCACGTCGAGTTGCCGCTTTCCCTACCAATCATTCTGGCGGGAGCCCGCATTGTGCTCGTCCAGAATTTGGGACTTGCAAGCGTTGCCGCATTGATCGGCGGCGGCGGCCTCGGAACATTCATCTTCCAAGGCATAGGGCAAACCGCCATGGATCTTGTTCTGCTCGGTGCCATTCCCATCGTCGCGATGGCCTTTGCCGCCGCGGTCATCCTCGATGCAATGGTCGATTTTGCAGACAGGGGAACAGCGTGATCGAGGTCGAGCATCTCACGAAACGCATCGGCGATACGGCGATCGTGGACGACGTGTCGATGACCGTCGAGGCGGGCACTATCACGGTGGTGGTCGGGACCTCAGGGGCAGGCAAATCGACGTTGCTGCGCATGATTAACAGGTTGATCGCGCCAACCCGCGGCCGCGTGCTCATCGATGGCCATGATACCATGACCATTCCGGAGGACACGCTGCGGCATCGGATCGGCTATGTCATCCAAGGCAACGGCCTCTTTCCCCATTGGACGGTCGCGCGCAACATTGCGACGGTCCCGCGCCTGCTGGGATGGGATGCACGGCGGATCGATCAACGCGTGAACGATCTCCTGCTGTTGTTTCAGCTCGATCCAGGCGAATTCGCGGGCAAGTTTCCACATCAGCTCTCCGGCGGACAACAGCAACGGGTGGGGGTGGCACGGGCCCTTGCCGCGGAACCCAACCTACTCCTGATGGATGAGCCGTTCGGGGCCCTCGACCCGGTCATACGCGGGCGAGCGCAAGACGATCTGCTCGGCATTCAACGCCGTTTCGGCACGACAATCATGCTCGTTACCCATGACATGGAAGAGGCCTACCATCTGGGCGATCGCATAGCGGTGATGCACGAAGCAAAACTCGTGCAGTACGGCACACCGGCAGAGCTGTTGATCCGACCGGCGGAGGGCTTTGTGGAGCGCCTCGTGGGATCACCCGACCGACCTTTTCGCCTTCTGTCACTCGCCAAAGTTCGCGATGCGATCGAGCCGGGTGAAGTACCGGGGGTGCCGATAGATCCCGACCTCAACCTTCGGGACGCGCTGTCCCGACTGATATGGACCGGGGCAGAACGCCTCCCCGTCGCGCCAGAACAGGGGCGACCGGGCGGGCACATCAGCGTGAGGGGGATCATCGCTCACGGTCGTTCTACAACGCGGCTCGCCCGATGAAGCATTTCGGTCTTCTCGGACGAGGCCTGGTCCTCATCCTCCTCCTTGGTTTCATCTTGTCCCCGCAATCCTTCGCTCCCTTGTTTCGGCCCCTGACGGAGAACAACGCCCCGGCCATCTATAATCATGGTTCGTTGCTGTCCCTCACCCTCTCGCATCTGACCATCGTGTTCGTCGCCACCTGCGCGAGCACGCTTATCGCCGTAAGCCTGGGGATCCTGGTCACCCGCCCGAGTGGAGCGGAGTTTCTGCCCCTCTCGCGCAGCTTGGTGAACATTGGCCAGACCTTCCCGCCGGTCGCCGTGCTTGCGATCACGGTCCCACTCGTCGGGTTCGGCGAGATGCCGACCTTCATCGCCCTCTTCCTGTATGGCCTGTTGCCGATTTTCGAGAATACACTCACAGGCTTGGCGCAGGTCTCACCCTTGACCCGCGACGCCGCCAGGGGAATGGGGATGACCCCAACTCACCGCCTGGTTCACGTCGAGTTGCCTTTGGCACTGCCGGTAATCCTGGCAGGCATACGGATCTCGACGATCATCAATCTCGGCACCGCCACGCTTGGCTCGACGGTCGCCGCCAAAGGGCTGGGTGAGGTGATCATTGCCGGCCTCCAGTCGAATAACCAAGCATTCGTACTCCAAGGCGGGCTCATCGTGGCGATGCTAGCCGTTCTCGTCGATGGTCTGCTCATCGGTCTCGAGCGCCTCGCCACCTCGCGGCTCGGAGGAAGTGCGCCGAAAGTACGGTTGTGACGAGAACCGACTTCCGTTTGTGCACCTTGCCTCACCCACTGCAGGACAGCCGCGAGGGACAGTCCCAGGCGCCCCTATTGCCCGATCAATGGCCAAGGACAGCTCCCAGAGACTTTCCTCTCGAAGCTTGGCCTCGTCCAATGTTCTGTTGTGATAGACCGCTGCTGGTGTCCCATCAGAACGCTTTACCCAAAATCATGCGTTTGATATCAAGCTGGCAAGGCTACGCTAGTCGTGTCTTCACGAACTGGAATCCGCTCAGCCGCCTGATTTCGATGACTTGCCGACAAATGGAAGCAAAATGAAAAAAGGAGACGATATAAGAAAGTCGAATTCGTTACCAGATTTGGAGAGTGACTACTTCATTACTGAATTCATTCCTTATCTGTTGAACAATATAACAAATTCGATGAATCAGAAATTCAAGAAGTCGCTGCGAAAGTTCGACCTCAATGTCTCGCAATGGCGCGTGCTGGTCGCATTGGGGGCACGGAGCCATATTTCCCTCACAGACCTCGGACAGTTCACGGCCATTGACCAGCCAAGTCTCAGCCGCATCGTGGACCAGCTCGTGGACAGGCAGCTCGTAACACGCATGCCACGCCCGAATGACGGGCGCTTCAATGAAATTGCACTTGCGCCTGCTGGCAGGGCTCTGCGGGATTCGGCTTGGCCCGTTGCCATGGCTCACAGCGAACAGATGTTGGCCAATCTCCTGCCGGAGGAGCAGGAGCACTTACGTGTCCTGCTGAAGAAAGTGGCAGCTAACTTTGCGCGCGACTAGGGGGCAAGCGGGCGAGGAACGCTGCCACGGCCGCGTTGAAAGCGCTTGGATTTTCGATGTTCGACAGATGGCCGGCGCCGGGGATCACGACCAGCTCCGATCCGGGGATGTCCCGGTTTATCTGCCTCGACAAGTCGGGCGGGGTCAATTTGTCATGTTCCCCGACGATGATCAGCGTGGGCACGCTGATCGCGCCGACGTTGCCGACATAATCATCATCGAGATTGGCACGGATCGCCTTTAGGTAAGATTCGCTGCGCAGGGCACTGATGCTAGCGATAAGCCGCTCCAGCGCAGCCGTGCTCACCTGCGGTGCGGCCAGTGATCGCGCGACGCTCTCCGCGATCTCCGAAGGCTTTTTTCCCTCCATCAATGGCTTTGCGCGGCTATTGAAGAAAGCATCGCGATCTTCCTTGCTGCGCGTGTCGACGGTATCAGGACGCGAGTCTGCCAGGATCAGAGAAGCAACCCGCGCCGGGTGACGCGAATAGAAGCGTTGCGCAATACGACCGCCAAGCGATAGTCCGCAAATATGGGCTTTCGTCGCGCCAAAGAAATCCAGTACGCGCACGACATCATCGGCAAAAATATCGAAGGAAGCGGCCCCTGCGTAGTCCTCGCTTCCGCCGTAACCGCGAATGTCCAACGCGACCGTACGATGGGTCGGCGAGAAAGCCGCCACCTGCTCCGCCCAGTTAGAGCGGTTGCCGCCGATGCCGTGCAGAAAGAGCAGAAGCTCTCCGCTGCCGCCCTGGTCGACCATCAGCGCCGGAGATCCGGGAATACTGGATTGGCTGACACTGGCGCTCATGCGGCGGCCTCCCTTCTGCCATTGGCGAAGTTTGTGGAGAAAGCGGGCGCGACTTCCCGGGCAAACCGGGTCAGCCATTCGGCATGTAACGGCTGAGGGATATCGGGTGACGACGTCTGCAGGATGAAGCTGTTGAAGCCGATGTCAACATAGGTCTGCAGGCGGTGGACGACGGTCGCGGGCGATCCGACGAGCGAAACCTCGAGCAGAGGATCGAGATTGGCAGGATCAGTCATCCGGATCCGACGTTCGTGCGTCTCGGCAAAAGGCCTGTAGTCCGGCAGGTCCTTATGGCGGCTGGCATCATAGGCATAATGCTCAACCTGCAGCTCAAACCACCGGGGGAGATAACGCCGCGCCAGGGCATCCGCCTCGGCATCCGTATCGGCCATCACCAAGGTGACCCCCACTGGCCTGTCGACATCCGTATCGACGTTGCGCGCTTTGGCCACCTCTGTCCAGGTCCTCATGACATTGCGCTGGACGTCGAACGGCAGGCTGCCATTGGAAATCGGTGCAAGGCCCAGTTCCGCGATCTTCGTTGCACTCGCCGGATTGCCGATCGCTCCGTAAAAATTGATCTTGCCAGTATCGGGAAAGGGACGAATACGAATCTCACGCTCGACACTCAGAGTCTTGCCGGTGAATGTGAAGGGTTTCCCTTCCATCGCCAACGAGAGGATGCGCCAAGTCTCTTCAAACCTTTGCTTGGCTTCAGCCATCGGCACACCGAATGCTTCATATTCCATCGGCGCGTTACCTCGGCCCATGCCGAGATGCAGCGGGCCCTTCGACAGATGGCTGAGCACCGCTATCTCGCCAGCAAGCCGTACCGGTTGATGCCAAGGCGTGACGAGGACCATCGTGCCGAGCCCTATGCCCGGGCAAAGCGCAGCGACATGCGAGAGGATCGACAGGGGGCTAGGCTGCGGGAAATAGTCGGAAAAGTGGTGCTCAACAACCCAGGCGATATCATAGCCGAGTTCGTAACCCAGCCGCGCGTCCCTGAGCAGCGCCTCATAAAGCTGGGCGTCGCTTGCACCGTGCGCATCGACAGCCGAAAGCTGGAAGCCGAATTTGACCTCACGTGTTGTGCTCATCGCCGCATCCCTTCTTCCCCTTCGCTGTGATTTCGCAAATGAAACACTTCATGACTGCGAAGACGCGTTCCGACACGATGCGCGACCTCGACAGTTCCCGGACACCGAGCCCATCGGAAGGCGCGGCATTCGTCCGATGCTTCTATTGAAATAACATATGAAATTGCAATTGATGAACTGTCAAGGCCGCAAACCGCCAGCGCAGATCAATCGTCCACCGATCTCTTCGTCGCCTCCCCTCGGAGAAGTGGTGGCTGACCCACGTCACGAAAGGACATTGACAATGGACAAGGAGGGTATTTTATATTTCAAATATCATATGAGTTTTCAAATGAAGGTGTCCTTTGAAGCGCGTTGCCTTGGTCACCGGTTCTGCAGGAGCGCTGGGGAGGGCTTGTGCAGACATGCTCGCTGCTAGCGATTTTCGCGTTGCGGCAAGCGACATTCGCGACCTTCCTGGGTGGGCTGGGGCGGACAGGCACTTCGTTCGCATGGATGTCACCGATGAAGTCTCGGTACGCGCCGCCTTTGACAGCGCGGAAGCGGCATTGGGCCCGATCGCGGTCCTTGTCTGCTGCGCCGGCGGAACTAGGGCCACCCGGGACAGGCAGCCATCCATCGCCGATACGGATCTTTCGGACTGGATTGGGACCGAAGCCCTGAACGCAAGGGGAACCTTCCTTTGTATCCGGGACATGCTACGGCGAAGGCGCCGGCTGCCGCTTGAGAACGGCCGCATCATTTTGACGTCATCAGCCGCGGCCCAACGCCCGGCGCTAGCGGCGGGCGCCGCGTACTGCGCATCCAAGGCCGCCGTGTTGGGGCTGGCTCGCGTCGCGGCTGTTGAGGCGGCCGCGCTCGGCATGACGCTCAACGTCATCGCACCAGGCGGATTCGATACCGACGCTTATCACCTCGCAACTGATTCGGCGCAGATGCACCGTCAGATCAGTGCAATACCGCTTGGGCGGCTGGGCCGGCCAGACGAATTCGCAGCCACTGTCCGCTTTCTTGCGTCAGTCGAGGCCGGATACCTGACCGGTGCCACCATCGACCTCAACGGCGGTGCACGTATGGCGTGAGCAAAAATGAAACAAAATCAGTAAGGGAACGAACATGTCTCACAACGCGGCTTTACAAACGCATCGAGAACCGTCGCCTCAGGAACTGAGGCGGGTCATCCTCGCCTCCATCGCCGGCAACGCGCTGGAGTGGTACGATTTTTTCCTCTACGGCTTCGCCGCGGCTCTGGTGTTCGGCCAGCTCTTCTTTCCGGCGGGCACAGATCCGTTGATCGGCACGCTCGGTGCGTTCGCCGGCTTTGCAATGGGTTTTCTGGCCCGGCCATTGGGCGGTATCATCTTCGCTCATTTCGGTGATCGGTACGGCCGGAAGAAGACGCTGGTCGCAACGCTGACCCTTATGGGTGGAGCGACATTTCTCATGGGGCTGCTGCCCACCTATGCGCAAATTGGCATCTGGGCGCCTCTTTTGGTCGTTGTGCTGCGGGTGCTACAGGGCATTGCGACCGGAGGCGAATGGGGCGGCGCGGTCCTGATCGTCACCGAAACCGCACCGAAAGATCGCCAGGGCTACTATTCGTCCTTTGGACAAGTCGGCCTCAGCGGGGGGTTCCTTCTTGCCGCGGCCGCGTTCTATCTCGCCCAGCGCCTCCCGCAGGAGCAGTTTATGAGTTGGGGATGGCGACTTCCCTTCCTCGTCAGCATTCTCATCTTTGCGATCGGTGTCTTCATCCGCTCGCGAGTGCCGGAAAGCCAGGAGTTCGAAAAAGCCGTGAAACAAGGGGCGACGCAAAGACTTCCGCTCATCGAGGTCATCAAGCGTCATCCCCGGGAAATACTCACCGCAATGGGGCTGCGTTTCGCAGAGAATGGTGGCTCCTATATTTTTGTCGCCTTCTCGCTTGCTTATGCCAAATATGTCGGCGCACCTGGCGACACGGTCATGCTGGCCCTGATGTTCTCCTTTCTCATCCAGCTTCCGGTGCTCGTCGCCATCGGGGCGCTCTCGGACCGCATCGGGGTCTGGCCGCTCTATCTCGCGGGCGCTCTCGGCATGTGCTTGTTCGCATTTCCATTTTTTTGGCTGATTGACGCAGCCAGCACACCAAGCATTTTCATTGCATTCATCGGCGCGAATACGGTCTGTTTCTCTCTGATGAATGCCGTTCAGCCAAAGCTATTCAGCAGTCTGTTTGATACTGAGGTCAGGTACTCCGGCCTCGCCCTCGGCCATGAGGTTGCCTCAGTGTTCAGCGGCGGCCTCTCACCGCTCATCGCAACCGCGCTTTTGAGCATTTACGGCGCCTCCTGGCCTATTGCGCTGTATCTCATATTCCTCGGCGGCATTACGGTGTTCACGCTCATCGCCGCGCGTATGTCGCGTCATTGGCGGGAACCAGCCCTCGCAACATAACCTCGCGATATCCGCTTGCGCCTTGAGGTTGAAGCTTCAATCCGCATCGCGTTAAAAAATCCGCCAGTATGTCCAGGCGCCCAAGGCGCGCCTGGACACCTTTTCTCTCGCGAATGCTAAAGGACAACTTGCGCCCCCGGCGCAGTATAGGGAGCCGCGGAGCGCACGCACGGGCATCAATCGGCGGAAGGAGATGACGAACGAAGCCTGCTCAAGTGTTCGAAAGGATGGCTTGGTGCATCGCAGCCACTCGAGCTTTGCGTGAAAGCATCGATGCGCATGGGCCTTGCCGAAGAAACGCGTGGGCATAAATAGACGATCGCATGCATTTCTGAGAGGATGCTACCCCTGCGGAGCTAATGCAGCTCTGTCGATCCGTCGAATCTGCCGCATCTGTGGATGAATGCAATGGCCAGAAAGCCCGCGGTCACGTCAACGAAGGCTACCGGGACCCCGCCTCGGCCGCGGACCACTGAGCCCGTCCTCCTGTCAGGCGGGAACCCCCAAATCGCGAAGGCTGATGGCGATGCACCCGTTCAAGCCTACATCGCAGCCATGCCGAGTTGGAAGCAGGATGTCGGCCGTCATCTTGACACATTGATTACGCGGACGGTTCCCGAAGTGCGGAAGGCGGTCAAGTGGAATTCGCCGCTCTATGGAATGGAGGGCCAGGGCTGGTTTCTCAGCCTTCATTGCTTCACGAAATACGTCAAAGTGGCATTTTTTCGCGGCGCATCGCTGAAGCCCCTGCCGCCTGTTACCTCGAAGGATCCGCATACGCGCTATGTCCATATCCATGAAGCAGACGTCCTGAACGAAGAGCTCATGGTCAATTGGGTGAAGCAAGCATCCAGCCTTCCCGGCTGGACCCCATGATGGATAATACTCGCGACGAACAGTCACAGATGAACTTCGGACAAGACCACGTCACACGAAGGAAATGACCTTCGCTGAATGAACACAATCTTGAGTAAGGGCCTACTTCAGCGCCTGTACGAACGCGCGTGTGTGCGAGACCAGAGCGCGGAGCTTTAGTGGCTGCCTTTGTCGCTTGGGATAGTAGAGATAGAAGCCTTGAAATGGCGGACAGAAATCTTCCAGCAACGGCACGAGATCCCCGCCGGCGATCTGCGACCGGAAGGTCTCTACCATGCCGAAGGTAATCCCGGACCCAACACAGGCCATGCGGATCATTACCCCCATGTCATTCGTTGTAACAGCCGGGTCAACGGCGACGTCGAAGTCGCGGCCGTCCTCGGTGAACTCCCAGCGATAGGGCGCGGTATCTGGGCGGGGGCGCCATCCAATGCAGACATGGTTCGACAAGTCCCGGGGATGAATGGGGCGCCCCCAACGCTCGAGGTATCGCGGCGAAGCAACCGCGCAGTGCCGCTGCGGCGCGGAAGCGGGAATGGCGATCATGTCCTGTTCGATCACTTCGCCTAGCCGCACCCCCGCATCGAAACCGGCCTCCACGATATCGAACTCATCATCCGTGATTGTGATGTCGAGCTTCACATCCGGATAGGCCTCGAGAAAACCCGCGAGGAGCTCGCCGGAGATGAAGGTCTCGGCGATCGAGGAAACGGCGATCCTGAGAAGGCCGCTCGGTTGCGACCGCTGCTCTCGTATGCTCTGTGCAGCCTCCCGCACCTGTTCCACAGCAGGACGGACCGCATTGTAAAACTGCTCGCCGGCCTCTGTGAGGCGCATGCTTCGGGTTGTGCGCTGAACCAGGGCCACTCCCAGGCGGTCCTCAAGCCGTTGTAGGGCTTGGCTGACTGCCGAGCGGGTGACGCCGAGCCGCTCGCCGGCGACACGAAAATTCCCCGCTTCCGTCAGTGCGAGAAAGACCGCAATACCTTCAAAATCATCGGTCATTGGTTAGCCACATTGAACAGACCGTCGCCAGTTGACGGATCGATACCGGCCAATGAGGGGGCTATTGGATAGACCGTCAAGAGCCGGCGCCGGAAAGCGACGGCTACGGTGAGTTCCGCTGAGATTCGGAGTGACGATGATGAGGTCTTCGAACAAGCCGATGTTACCCTTCATTACTGCAGCGCTTGTATTCAGTGCATCAGCCAACGCGATGGGAAGCCCGGGACGTATCTCGCCCGAGCAACGGGGGGCAACCGAGTCAACGGTGCAACAACATCCCTATGTTGGCCTATGGGTCACTGATGACGGTCACGTCCGTCACGCGCTTCTTCCGAACGGCCGATACGACGAAGCTCGAGGCAGCCGTGAGAGTGCTTATCGGGGCCGCTATGAGGTCACCGGCAGTCACATCGACTATTGGGATGATACCGGCTTCACGGCCGATGGCGTTTTTATCGATGAGAACACCTTGCACCACGGCGGCATGGTTCTCCGCCGCAAGTGACACGCCTGTTTTCAGCGAATGACCCCTTAAAATCTGGACTGGAGCATGGAATGCTGAACATCAAGGGAAAGGTAGTCGCCATAACCGGGGCCAGCAGCGGTATTGGCGAAGCGACGGCGAAGGTGCTCGCGGCCGCCGGCGCCTCTGTCGTGATTGGCGCGCGACGGACGGATCGCCTCGCTCAGCTGGCGGCCGACATTAACGCCGAGGGCGGCGTGGTTCGGGTGCGACGGCTTGATGTCACTCACCGCGAAGACGCGCAGTCCTTCGCGCGCTTTGCACAATCGGAGTTTGGCCGGCTGGATGTCATCGTCAACAATGCGGGCGTCATGCCGCTTTCACCCCTCGAAGCGTTGAAGGTCGAAGAGTGGGACCAGATGATCGACGTCAACATCAAGGGCGTTCTCTACGGAATTGCCGCCGCTCTTCCGATCATGAAGGAGCAGGGCTCAGGCCAGATCATCAACCTATCTTCGATTGGCGGCCATTATGTATCGCCTACCGCCGCGGTCTATTGCGCGACAAAGTTTGCTGTCCGTGCCATCTCGGACGGGTTGCGGCAAGAAACCGATCGTATTCGCGTTACCGTCATCTCCCCAGGAACCACGGCGTCAGAACTTGCCGACACGATCAGCGATGCGGAAGCACGCGAACTGATGAAGGCCTGGCGCGCGATCACCATTGCCCCCGAAGCCGTAGCCAATGCCATTCTTTTCGCCATCAGCCAGCCGGAAGGCGTCGACGTCAGTGAGATTGTGGTTCGACCAACCGCTAGTCCTCATTAAGCGGCCTGAGCTTTCTCGCAGTTCTACGCCGCATCACTCCTCTGATGGATCCCTCGACCCTCGCCGCGGCGCTCTGATGCAGGTGAGATCGAGGGGAGGGCTGAAGCGGCGCAGCGCGTCCCACGTGGGGAGACCTGCCCGCCCGCCTGGCTTGGTGCATTTCAGCGCTGCCACCGCGTTGGCAAAGGCGATAGCCTCCTCGAGGGGGCAGCGCCTTGCCAGCGCGAGCGCCAGGGCTCCATGGAAAGCATCACCGGCACCGACGGTATCGACCACATCGACCTGTGGCGGCCGCGCGTTGCGGATGCGCCCATCGTCCAGCCAGAACAGGCCATCTGCGCCATCCGTGACCCCAATGAGCGCATGACCGGGCCGGGCCGCTTCGCGCAGACCGGCTTCGATCGCCTCCGCGCCTGTGAACTGCGCCAGTCCAGGTCGCGAGAAGACCACGTGATCGGCGGCTGCGATCAGTGCCGCGACTTCGTCATGGCCATGACGCGAAATATCGGCGTCGAGCACGGAGGGAATGCCGTTGTCGCGGGCCATATGCAGGCATTTCATGGCCCCTTCCGGCCAAGATAGATCGCACAGCACGGCATGGCCGAGCCTGCGTGGGGTCAGCCACCCGGCATCGCGCGGCAAATTCGGATCTGCATAGGCGACGATAAGGCGCTCACCTTCGCCGTCGACTAGGATGACAGAGCCTGGCGATTGCAATCCCTCGAAGCTGCGCAGCCACGTCACGTCGACATTCTCTGCCGCGAGCTCATGGCGCAGTGAAGCTCCAGTCGGATCATCGCCGAGGCGGCCGGCGAAGCTTGCCCTCCCACCCAGTCGCGCGATGGTCACACTGGCGGTCGCTGCCGGGCCGCCGCCTACCTCTCGCCGCGCCGACGCATAGACCTTGACCGGCGCGCTCGGAATTGAGGCAACCGTCAGAATCGTATCCTGGATTGCAAGGCCGAGGCAGAAGACCTCCGGCTCCTCGGCCTCAACCAAGTCGTTTGCCCGTTTCAGGATGGAAAAGATGGAGCGCGTGAACATCGAGACGGAAACGGCGTGCCTTGTCCCCCACATGGGCGCCGCCGGGCTTCACCCGCGCCATCACCTCACGTTCGCCCAGCGTCACGACGGCGATGGAATCGGCGCCATGCTCCTCAACCAGGATGATATCGGAGACGAAATCCGTCTCATTCCCATCGTCGTCTGTGACGAGCGAAATATGCTCGGCCCTGAGGCCAACCTCCACACGGTCGATATTCGCGCGGGCCAGAGCCTCGGCGCGCGCGGCGGGTAGCCGGATATCGTGGCCTTTGCCGAACGTCAGGATTGCCTGTCCTCCCTCCACCTTGTGCCTGGCCGGCACCAGGCTCATCGGTGGCGAGCCAATGAAGGTCCCGACGAAACTATTGACCGGCCTCTGATAGATCTCGATCGGCGTACCGATCTGCTGTACCTCGCCAAGTTTAAGCACGACGATGCGGTCGGCCATAGTCATGGCCTCGATCTGATCATGCGTGACGTAAATGCTGGTGGTGCCGAGAGCGACCTGGAGCTTGCGGATTTCCATGCGCATGCCAACCCGCAGTTTGGCATCAAGGTTTGATAGCGGCTCGTCGAAGAGGAAGACCTTCGGATCGCGGATCAGCGCACGCCCAAGGGCGACACGCTGGCGCTGGCCGCCGGAGAGCGCCTTCGGCTTGCGATCGAGCAAGGCGTCAAGCTCGAGCATGCGCGCCACTTCATGCACCTTGCCGTCGATCTCGGAGGCCGCCATGTCCCGCATCTTGAGCGCGAATCCGAGGTTTTCTGCTACGGTCATATGGGGGTAGAGCGCATAGTCCTGAAACACCATGGCCATGTCGCGGTCGCGCGGCGCAACGGCATTCAGGCTCCTGCCATCAAGCAGGATCTCGCCGGAAGAGATCTCCTCCAGCCCGGCGATCATACGCAGCAGCGTGCTTTTTCCACAGCCGGATGGCCCCACCAGAACGATGAACTCGCCGTGTTCCACATCGAGATCGACGGCCTTGACGGCCTGGACGTTGCCAAACCGCTTTTCAACGGTCCGCAGTGTCAACTCTGCCACTTTCGCCTCGCTCCCGTGTTGACAATTTTTCTTTTTAAAGCACAGTAATTACACAGTGTAAATATAACGGATAAACAATGTTGGGACGGGCCGCCCCCAGGAGCAGGAGAGAGACACGGGCGACCGTGCTCGAGAACTTATTGCGCACTGGCGGCGCCTTTCGCTCGGCTATCGCGCGTGAAACGAAGCTGACTGAGGCTAGTGTCTCACGCATTCTCGCCGAGTTACGCAGCGAAAATCTCGTTCAAGAAACCCGCCATCCAGCACCCTACAGCGGCGGGCCGACCTCTCTTGTTACACTAAGCAAAAGCGTAGCTATTGCGGGCATCGAATTGTCCAACAGCCGGCTCTCCTTCGGCATTGGCGACCTCGCCGGCACGCTCGACTATGTGGACAGGATGCCGGCCTCGCCACAGCTCGATCAGGACGCGTTCGAGCAGCTGGTCCGGCGCAGCGCCGCCGCCATGCTGGCGTGGGCACACGCGCGCGGCATCACCCTTCGCCAGGCTGCCCTCTCCATTCCCGGCTATGGCCGTGAGGCCGGCAATCCAATCTACCCCTGGGATGTCGCGCGCCTGCGTGGCGTTCTCGGCGAGGCCCTTCCGGGCTTGCCGCTTGAACTCACCAACTCCGTCGTCGCGCAGGCCGCTTTCCAGCGCTATTCCCAAAGCACGCGCTATCCGGTGGCCGGCAACCACCTCTTCCTCTTCGTGGGCCACGGCGTGGCCGGTGTCATCGTCAACGAAGCGGCCTCGATCGACGCCTTCTCGCCCTTCGAGATCGGCCACATGGTGATCGAGCGCAACGGTCTCGCATGTCGCTGTGGGCATCGGGGCTGTATCGAGGCCTACACGTCGCTGAGGGCGATCTCGTCGATCCTCAACCTCGACGCCGGCGAGATCCTGCATCGCGGCGACAGCTTCATCGACATGCTTGATCTCGACGGCGACGCACGCGCCGTGCTGCGGGAGCGGCTCGTCATGCTGGGGCTCGGGCTCGGCAATGCGCTGAACCTGCACCCCCTCTCTTCGGTGGTGATCAGCGGCTGGCCGTCCCTGATGCCGGAGGAAGATCGCGCGGCCATCATCGCCGGGCTGGACGAGAGCCTGCTCGGCGGCTTTGACGAGCGGCGCTTGAGCCTGTCTTTCATCGCGCCGTCGATCGGCAATGATCCGCAGGCGGCGCTTCATTACGCAGCCTATTGTTTCGTGAGCGGTGGAGGACTGGACGCAAGAGCCGACTCCCAGACCGCGCTGGAGGAGATCGCCTAAAATGCTGACAAGAAACCAGGCCGCGGCAACGGGCGAGTGCCGGGTCGGTATCCTCTTCGTCGCTTCCTCGCTTTTTTCGGAAGCGGCGGCCCGAGAGTTGATCGCGCGGACACAGACCCTTGCCAGTGAGGAACGGCTCGCTGGGCAGTTCACGGTGGCCGACACCCTGGCGCGGGACCGCGCGTCCTGCGCGGCGGCGCTTAAAAGCCTTGATCTCGCGAACCTCGACGGGTTGGTAATCCAGCTCTCGACCTTTTGCACCGCCGACCTTCTTCATGAGGTCCTGAGTGCCATTGGCGGTCGCGCGCTGCCGCTCGCCCTTTGGGCGCTGGAGGAAAGCGACGCCATCATCACCAATTCGCTCTGCGGAGCGCAGCTCTGGGCATCGACGCTCGCGCGCTTCGGCCATCGGTTCACCTTGCTGATGGGCAACCCGGACGACAATGAACTCGCGGGGGATCTTGGGGCTTTTGCCGCCGCCGCGCGTGCCCACACGCGTGTCAGGGGCGCCCGGGTTGCGTTGATCGGCAGCCATGCCGACTGGTTCACGAATCTCGCTGTGGACCCCTGGGCGCTCAAGCGCGCGCTCGGCGTCACCATCGAGCAGATGACGCTCGTGCGGTTCCTCGAAGGCTGCAAGGCGACGGCCGAGGCTGAGAAGGCCGGCGCCACGCGCTGGGCCGAAGCGAGCTTCGACGGCGGCGAGGCCGAGGCTGGCCGTGCCACGCTGGGACGGACCTATGCGCGCCTCGCGTCCGGGCTCGATGCCGTCAAGGCGGATGCCATCGCGCTGCGGGACTGGCCCGAAATTCTCTACGCGGAGGACTTCCGCGGCACCTGGGCCGCGCTCGGCGAACTCTCCGATCGGGCAACACCGATCGCGCCTGAGGGCGACGTCATGGGCGCGGTATCGGCCCTCGTGGCGCGCGCCTTCGATCCGGGTTCCCTGCCCTTCCTCACCGACATCTCCGGCATCGACCGCGCCAACAATCGCCTCGTGCTGTGGCATTACGGCGTCAGCCCACGGCTGGCTGATGGACCGCGTTCGCTAGATCCCGTCCTGAAACAGGAGACCTTTCCGCTGCGCGCCGGCCCGATGACCCTGTTCCGCCTGTCCATGCGCGCCGACGGAGCCTTGCGGATCTTCGTGACCGAGGGCGTGATCGAGGATCAGCGGTCCAGCGCGAACCGCGCCGCCGGGTATTTCCGCCCGTCGAACAGCACGGCGGAGGCGTTGGTCCGACAGTTCATCGACGAGGGTTACGAGCACCATGTCACGGCGGTGTACGGCCATTGGGGCGACGCCGTCTCGCATCTCGGTCGCCAGCTCGGTGTGAAGGTGGACCATGCCTGACATCCGGCCAGACAGCGAGGCTGGCGCTTCCCATGCCAGCGCCGCCCATCAGCCCGTGAGCATCGGGTGGCGCGCCACCGGCGGCTCGTGGACGACCGTGCCCTTCGCCGAGGCGGGCAGCGCCGTTAGCGTCACGGAGACGCCCGGCGGCGGGACGCGGATCGTCGTCACCCGCCCGGGAGCCGCCGCCGTCGAGATCGCCTTCGCCGTGCCGGCCAAGTTTCAGGCCTTCGGCGGCGGCGAGCGTTTCGAGACGCTCGATCTGCGCGGCCAGTCGGTCCGTTTCTACCTGGAGAACTTCGGCCTCGGCAACGGCACCTATCTGCCGAGCCCCTGGATCGCCACGACGCTCGGCTACTCGCTCTTCCTGCCAGACGAGGCGCCGGCCGTCTTCCACATCGCCGCGCCTTTCGACCCCCATGTCCTGCGGGTCCAGGTCGAAGGCGAAAGCCTGACGCTGGACATCGATCGTGGCGGCCTCGCGGAGCTCTACGCGGCGCTGATCGCGCGGATCGGTCCGCCACTGATGCCGGACACCCATTTCTTCGGCCTCTGGAAGGCGGGTGACTGGCGCTACGAAAATGCAACGACCGTCGCGGCCGACGTCGCTGGCCACGCCGCCCTCGAGCTCCCGATGGCAATCAAGCTCATCGACGCCTATTGGGCGAGTGAGGTCCACTCTTTCGCCTTCGATACTGTCAAGTACCCCGACGCCTGGGGCATGGTATCGGACATGGCCAAGGACGGAACAGGCATCTATCTCTGGCTCTGCCCCTGGGTCGTCGTCGGCACCAAGTCCTTCGACTATGCCCGCTCCAAGGGATATGTGATCGTCGATCGCAATGGTGAGCTGATCACACGCCGCCCCGGCGCCAATCCCAATGTGGTGGCTGCGCTCATCGATTTTTCCAATCCCGAGGCGAGTGCCTGGTGGTCGGGTAATCTCCGCGGCCTCATCGAGCGGGGCATCGTGGGCTTCAAGGCCGATTTCGGCGAACAGCTCCCCGAGCATGCCGTGCTCCACTCCGGCGAGACGGGGGGACGCGCCCACAACGCCTTCGTGCGTTATTATCTCGAGGCGACGATCGCCGCCTTCGACGGCAAGACGCCGGCGATCATCAGCCGCTCCAGCTCACCGCGTGTCCGCGCGCCGATCTGGAGCGGTGACCAGACCTCGGACTTCTGCCCCAAGACCGGCCTGCCGTCTGCGGTCCGCGCTGTGCAGAGCGCCAATCTCTCAGGGTGGTCCTTCATCGGCAGCGATCTCGGCGGCTATTTCGGTACGCCGACGCCGCAGGTTTTCGCGCGCTGGACACAGTTTGCCTGTTTCACGCCATTGATGATGCTGCACGGGCTCGGCTGCCGGGAGCCGTGGGACATGGATGCGGGGTCTGCGGTCATCTACGCCGATTACGCGCGGCTTCACCTCGCCCTTCGGCCTATTTTCGGACACTACGGCAGGGAAGCCGCCAACGGCGGTCTGCCTCTCCTGCGCATGATGCCGCTCGCCTTTCCGAATATCGACTGGGGCGGGATCAACGACTGGGATCAGCAATTCATGCTGGGACCGGATATTCTGGTCGCGCCCGTCGCGTTCTACGGCAACACCCGCGCGGTCTATCTGCCGGATGGCGATTGGTACGACGTGCTTGCGGAAGAATGGGTCAGCGGACCAGCGTGGCGTGTTCATGATGTGCCGCTCGACAAGATGCCTCTCTTCCTGCGCGACGGGGCGCGGCTCACGCTTGCCCAGGAAGTCGCTGGCCAAGGAGGCAGGGCAGCGCTCGGCCTCATCATCATCAATCCGGACAGGCATTCATCAGTTGACGCAACGCCCGGATTTGCCCCCGATTGGCGCGTCGATCACGTCGGCATCGTCGGAGCCCAGGGACGTGCGGCGCCCGATGCCAGCGTGACCCACCAGCCGGCAATGGCCTCTGACATAGCCAGATGGTTCGGCAAGGATATTCGGTGGATTTCGTCGAGCGCGGAGGTCCAGATCGGTCCTGGCTGATCATTTCTAAAGCCCCTCAATACAGCATAAATTCAATAATAAAGCGGAGGAACGAATGAACATGCGAAGCAGTCTCAAATTCGGCGCGGCGATCTCAGCTGTCGTTCTTGGACTTGGATTGGCACCGGCACTCGCCGACAACATCGTAATGTGGGTCAATGCCCCTCTCGTGCCCGGGCCCAACGCTCCGATCTATGAAGAGATCAAAGCCTTCGAGGCCAAGACCGGCCACAAGGTCGAGCTGCAGGCGGTGCCCCATATGGAAATGGAGCGCAACCTGTTCGTTGCGCTGTCCGGCGGCGCTGGCCCGGACGTGATGGCGCTCGACATCGCCTGGGTTGCCGGCCTTGCCGATGCCGGGCTCCTCGCTGACATCACCGAGAAGACAAAACCAATTGCCGCGCAGTACCAGCCGGGCCCCCTGGCGAGCGGTCGGTTCCAGGAAAAGCAATACGCCCTTCCGCTCTACACCAACAATGTCGCCCTCTTCGTCAACGATCGCATGTTGGCGGATGCCGGGATCGCCAAGGCGCCCTCCAACTGGAAGGAGTTCCGCGACGCCGCCATCGCATTGACAAACAAGGAGAAGGACACCTACGGGGCGAGCTTTGGCGGCAGTCGCATGGGTGCCTTCCAGCTCTACAGTTTCATCTGGCAGAATGGCGGCGAGATCATTGACGAGAAGGGCGTGCCGCATGTCGCGGAACCGGCGACGGTCGAGGCGGTGGACTTCCTAGCCAAGCTCTACACCCAGTCACACGCCATGCCGAAATCGGTTCTCACCGCTGGCAACTGGGATGAAGTGCACGCGCCCTTCATTCAGGAGCGCGCCGGAATGGTCGTAACGGGCGACTGGGCGCTGGCGGCACTCGCCAAGGGCAACCCTAATCTCAAGTTTTCCGTTCATCCGCTGCCCGTGGGCGTCAAGGCGGCTACCGTCATCGGCGGCTACAACCTCGCTGCCAAAGCCGGCAGCAAATCCCCTGACGCGAGCTTCGCCCTGATCGAATGGCTCACCGGGCCCCGTAGCGTGGAACTGATGCGCAAATATGAGCGCCTCTCGGCCGCCGCCAGCGCAACGACACCAGAGGCGATCGCCGCCCTGCCAAAGCAGCTCCAGCCCTTCATGGCGCAAGCCGATGCGGGCCGTGCCCGACCGGTGGTCGCGCCGTGGAGCGAGATTCACGCGAGCATCTTCGCCAACGCGTGGGATTCCGTGATCAGGGGCAAGCCGGCACAAGCCGTGATGACCGAGGCCAACACGGCTATTCAGGGCCTGCTGGAGAAGAAGTAGGATGACCGCGCGCACCCTGAACGCACCGGGCCTGAAAAGAACCTGGTCATCGATTTTCGAAACCGGGCTGGGTGCGCGCATCTATCCCTATCTGATGGTTTTGCCCGCCGTCGTCATTGTTCTCGGCGTTGTCGTCTATCCCGTAATCTCGGGCGTCGTCTCGTCGTTTTATGACGTCACCTTGCGCACGCTGAACAACGGGAACGTCACTTTCGTTGGAATGCGCAATTTCCAGCGCGTCTTCGCCGACCCGGTCTTCGTCAAGGCCTCCGTCAACACGCTCATATGGGTGGTGCTGAACGTCGTCGCGCAGCTCGGCCTCGGCCTCGCCTTGGCGCTGCTCCTCCACCGGGCCATGCCGGGGATCGGCTTTTTTCGCTCCGGTATCCTGGTGCCATGGGTGGTGCCGAGCGTCGTCGCCGTCCTCACATGGCGGTGGATGTATGATCCGAGTGTCGGCATCGTGAACGAGGCGCTGCTGAAGCTCGGCATTATCAGCGACTATCATCCCTGGCTCGGCGACACGGCCACGTCTCTGTACGCCGTCACGGTCGAGAGCATCTGGAAAGGCACACCCTTCGTCATGCTGCTGCTTCTGGCCGCGCTGCAGCTCGTGCCGCGCTCCATTCTGGAGGCGGCATCCATGGATGGCGCATCCGGGTGGCGCAAGCTCTGGTACGTGATCCTGCCGCAGATTCGCGTGTCCTTTGCCATCGCTGCGGTGCTCACCTTCATCCTGACCGTCAACAACTTCAACGCCATCTGGCTGATGACGGAAGGCGGCCCGCTGAATTCATCGGAAATCCTGTTCACGCTGGCTTACAAATATGGCTTTCAGCGCTTTGACCTAGGCATGGCGTCCGCCGTCGCGACGATGCTCTTCGTCGGTCTGGTGATCGCCACGACCCTCTATCTCAAACTCATCCAGGCACGCGAGGGAGATTAGTCATGAGCCTCGCCACCGTCTCCGTCTCCCGCGCCACGACCGCCCCGCGCTCCGAGGCGCTGCGTCGCACACGGACGCCGAAGTCGTTGCGCAAGGTCCTGACCTACGCGACACTGTGGATCGCCTTTGTTTGGTCGGTGTTCCCCTTCTACTGGATGATCGCCACGTCGCTTCGCGCGAAAGACGAAATTTTCCAGCGCCCTCCCGCGCTGGTACCGCACAGCGTCACCATTCAGAACTATATCGACCTTCTCGTCGGAGCTCAGTTCTGGCAGTTCGCCCTGAACAGCCTGATCCTGACGCTGAGTGTCACACTTATCAGCGTGGCGCTCTCTGTCACAGCGGGCTATGCGATGGCGCGGCATCGTTTCAAGGGCTCGGTGGCGCTGCCGCTCTTCATGCTCTACGGGCAGATGTTCCCACCGGTGCTGTTGCTCATCCCCTTTTACGTGCAGTTGCGCTATCTTGGCTGGCTCGACAGCCTCTATGGTCTGATACCCGTCTATCTCAGCTACATGCTGCCGCTTTGCGTCTGGCTGATGCGCGGCTTCTTTTCGCAGGTGCCCCATTCGCTCGAGGATGCGGCGCGTATGGATGGCTGCACACGTTGGCAGGCGTTCTGGAAGGTCATCCTGCCCATGGCGCAGCCGGGCATCGTCGCGGTCGCGACCTGGGTGATGATCCACACCTGGAATGAGTTTCTCTATGCCAGCACCTTCATCCTCAGCGAGAAGAAGCGCACCCTGCCACTCGGGCTCAGCGGGCTCATCGGCCAGTACACCACGGACTGGGGTGTTCTGATGGCAGGCGGCGTCATCACCGCGGCGCCGATCCTTTTGGCTTTCTTCTTCCTGCAAAAACACCTGGTAGCCGGCGTTGGCGGCGGCGCCGTCAAGGGATGATCGTCGCGTTGCGACCGGACATGAATACGCGTCAAGCGGAGGACAATGAGTGACGACAATCAAGCGGATTGAGGCCTTTGCCCTCTCCTGCCCCACGCCCGGTGGCGCCGTGTTCGCCGTCGGCCGTTCCGCCAAACGCGACATGGTGCTCGTGCGCATCGAGACGACCGACGGCATCGTGGGCTACGGCGAGGCGCATCACGCCCAGACGCCGAGCACGATTGCCGCCTTCATCAACGACGCGCTCGGGCCATCGCTGATCGGCATGGATGCCCACGAGACTGAAGCAATTTGGGACAGGTCCTATCGACATTACATCGCGACCCATGGGCCGGGAGCAGCCGCTGTGATCGGGCTCAGCGGCGTCGACCTTGCCCTGTGGGACATCAAGGGCAAGGATCTAGGCCAGCCGGTCTATCGCCTGCTCGGCGGCCGGCGACGGCCCATCCGCGCCTATGCGGGAGGTATCAGCCTCGGCTTCCAACCTGTCGATGACCTGAAGCGCGAGATCGAGGGGTATATCGGCCGCGGCTACGATTTCATGAAGCTCAGGGTCGGCGACAGCATCGCGAAGGATCTGGCACGCGTCAGCGCGATCCGCGAGGCGTTCGGTCCCGAAATCACGCTCGCAGCTGATGCTGGCACCCGCTATCGCAGCGCCGATATCGCGCGCATCGCCGAGATCTGCGAGGCGGGCCGCCTAGCCTGGCTTGAGGAGCCTTTCACGCCCGACAACTTGCCGGGATACCGGCGCCTCCGCGATGTCACATCGACACCGCTCGCCGCAGGCGAGAACCACTTCACACGCCACGAACTACGCACCCTGATCTCGGAGCAACTGATAGAGTTCGTCCAGGCGGACGCCTGCAAGACCGGCGGCATTACCGAGATCCTGAAGATCGCCGCGCTGGCGGATACGTGGCACCTGCAGTTCGCGCCGCATACCAGCGCCTCGGTGCTCAGCACCGCCGCCTCGGTGCATGTGCTGTCGGTCGCGCCGAACGCTTTCATCTATGAGGCGGATGTCTCGGCTATCAATGCCTTCCGTGACGATCTCGGACCACCCTTCGCCATCGAGAACGGGACCATCCTGGCGCCGGAGGGGCCAGGGCTGGGCGTTGAGGTCGATGAGAGCTTGATTGCGCGCTATCCGTTCATCCCCGGGGCCTCATACCAGTAGGCGGCCCGCCAAGTCCGGGCGCATCGTCCCTCTGGAACATTGCCTGCGGTCGCGTCAGGCTGGCCCCGCCGCGATCGCCTCGATTTCCACGACAAACTCCGGCCGGGAGAAGCCGGAGACGATCATCAGGGTCGAAGCGGGATAGGGCTCGGGAAAGAGCGCATTACGCACGTCCATATAGGGCGCCATATGTTCGCGCGCCGTCACATAGGCATTGATGCGAACCACATTCGCGAGCGTCATACTCGCTTGCCGCAAGACGGCTTCGATATTGGCGAAGCACAGCTCCGCCTGGGCTTTGCAACCCTCGGGTACCTGCCTGTCCGGGGCAACGCCGAGCTGGCCGGAACAGAACAGCAGGCGAGAATGACCTGGAACGAGCACGCCATGGCTGTAATTGGAAAATGGCGGCGCGATATCGGAAGCATTGATAGCGGTGTTCATGCGAATTGTTTCCTCTTTCTGGACAGGCTATGCGCTCGCTTGTCTTTTGCCAATTCGGCAACCGCCGATTATCCACCGCGCCTTGCACCTCGAAGACAGCTTGACATTGCCGGGCCTTTCGCGGACATTCAACAAACCCCATGGCACAGGGCTGCCCAGGAACGAGCCGCAACTCAGTATGGTCGCACTGCGATCAATGGAGAAGCGTGGTGCTCGTGAAATGAAGTCCGGATATCCTCCCCGTCACCGCAAAGCCGAGGCTGGCACTCCAGTCCACGTCGGAGGCCGCCTGTGCCGCGGCCGCGGTTCGTTGTCCCGCGGAGTTCCACCATGACAATCCGCAGCGGCCGCTGGGCCGATCTCACACGCGTCGATTTCGAGGAGCTCGACCGGGCCCGAGCCATCGTGGTGCTCCCGATCGGAGCCACGGAGCAGCACGGTCCCCATCTGCCGGTCTCCGTCGACAGCGACCTTGCGGAAGCCGTGGTCGAGCGGGCCCTGCCGTTGGTCCCGGACAATCTGGCCGTTCTCGCCCTGCCGACCCTTGCCTTTGGCAAGAGCAACGAGCACGGCGCGATCGCGGGCACGCTCTCGCTCTCAGCGAAGACTTTGATGAGCATATTGACAGACATCGGCCAAGGCCTGTCGAAAACTGGGTTTCGGCGCCTTGTTATTTTGAATGCCCACGGTGGGAACTCATCTATACTTGATATCGTGGCGCGTGATATCAAGATCGAATTCGGCCTCACGGTGGCGACCTGCCATTGGTACAATTTTAATGAGGCCGCCACTCTCACCGATCCCTCGGAGCAAGCCTATGGCATTCACGCCGGACTGGTTGAGACCAGCGCTATGCTGTCTTTAAAGCCCGAGCGCGTCGTGATGGAACGCGCCGCCAACTTTCCGAATCGGGCACAGGACTGGCAAACGACGTTCCGCCATCTTGGCCTATCGGCTGGGCGCGCCAGGCCGGCCTGGGTGATGGATGAACTGAATGACGCCGGTGCCTGCGGGGACGCCGCCTCGGCGACGGCGACGATGGGCGAACAGTTGCTCTCTCATGCCGCGCGCAATTTTGCGGATTTCCTCGCCGAGTTCGACCGGTTCTGCGATGGGCGGACGGATCCCTTGCCGGACAGCCGATAAGAAATCTCTGGAGGAAGAATGTCCATTTCCGGAAAAACATCGATCGACTGGCAGGTCTTTCGTCATGCACTCGGCGACATCGAAACGTTCGATACGCCGTCGATCGTCAAGAAGCGTTCCCGTGATTTCTTCTGGTATAGCCCCATTCTCAATCGAGAGCTCGCTGCAAGCTTTGGCGACCTCGTCGCAGCGCCGAAGACGATCGACGAACTCAAGCGTTGCCTGACGCAGGCAGTCACCTTTGAAGCGCCAACCGTGATGCGTGGCGGCGGCACCGGCAACTACGGCCAGGCCGTGCCGCTTGATGGCGGATTGATCATCGACATGACGGGTCTCAATCGCATCCTCTCGATCGAGGGCGATACCGTCCATGTCGAGGCCGGCTGCAAGATCGGCGCGATCAACGCGGCGCTGGCCGCCCAAGGCCGGGAGTTGCCCCTGTTCCCCTCAACGGAAGCACTCGCGACAATCGGAGGCTTCATCGCCGGCGGCTCCGGCGGCATCGGCTCCATACGCCACGGCATGTTGCGCGATGGCGGCAATATCAAAACCATCGGCGCGCTCTCCATGGAAAAGGAGCCGCAGCGCCATGTTTTCCAGGGCGACGCCATCCGCGCGATCCACCATGCCTGGGGGCTAAACGGCATCATCACCGACCTCGTGCTTAAGACGATCCCATCGCCGCGCTGGATCAATGTGATCGCGTCGTTTGCCAGCTATCGGGAAGCTTTCGAGGGTGGCATCGCTGCCGGTTCGGAGCGGGCGCTCGCGTTGAAACTGCTGACGACCATAGACGCGCGGATTGCCACCTCCATCCGCAGCCTCGGGCCAATGGGTCAGACCGGTCGTGCGCTGCTGTTCGCAGTCGTGGCGGCCGACGACGCGGCGCGCCTTGGAGATATCCTGGGCAGCGCGGGCGGGCGTCTGGAGATGGTGGATGACGATGCTGCGATGCGCGCGGCCGGGCTGCCGCAGATGTCCGATTTCTCCTACAATCATACCACGCTGCAGATCCTCAAGCAGGATCGTGGCGTGACCTATCTGCAGGTGACCTTCCGCGCGCCGCTCGACAGCGCAAAGATTGAGCCGTTGCAGGCGGTCTTCGGTGATGAGGTACTCATGCATCATGAATTCGCGCTTCTCAACGGCGAACTCGTTGCCTTCGACCTTCCTGTCGTGCGCTACACCACGGACGAGCGACTGTTTGAACTGATGCGCATCTATGATGCCCATGGCTGCCCGGCCTCCAACCCGCATGTGCCATTTGTCGAAGGTGGCTCAATGAAGCCCGATTTCTGCCATCTCGCATGGAAGAAGCGTCTCGATCCGCATGGCCTTCTCAACTCCGCGAAATCGCGTTTTTGGAATGACGTAAAACACCTGACGGCCGACGAGATCGAAGCGCTGCCACCGCACCAGCCCGTCAGGAAGGCATCATGAGTACAGGCGCTGCGAGCACGGGCGCCGTGATTATTGGCGCCGGACATGGGGGATCGCAGGCCGCAGTCTCGCTCCGGCAGGATGGATACGCGGGCTCAATCACGCTCATCGGCGACGAGCCGGAATATCCTTATCATCGCCCACCTTTGTCCAAGGCGTTCATGAAGGCCAGCGATGACAAGCTGCAACCTCTGCGCGGCGAGGCGATCTACGCCGCCAATGCCATAGACTATCGACCCGGAGTCACAGTTCGAGCCATTGATTTGACCGGGGGACGCTGTCTCCTGGATGGTGGAGACCTGCCGTTCCGCGAACTGATACTGGCGACGGGTGCGCGGCCGCGCTCGCTCGCCATCGAGGGATGGGACCGCGCGGGAATATTCACGCTGAGGACGGCTACCGATGCGCGGCACATCAAGAGGCGTATCGCTGCCTCGCAACACGCCGTCATCCTCGGCGGCGGCTTCATTGGCCTTGAGATCGCCGCCACTTTGGCAGCGCTCGGCAAACACGTCACGGTGCTGGAGCTCGGGCAGAGGCTCCTTGCGCGTGCCATCTCTCCGGTCGTCTCCGACCATGTCCTGACGCGCCTTGCTGCCGGGGGCGTGGATGTCCGGTTCGGCGTGCAGGTTGACACATTCGAGGGGGACGTCAGGGTTCAGGCGGTGACGACGCGGTCGGGCGACCGCTTTCCCGCCGACATGGTGGTCATCGGCATCGGCGCCGAACCCGATGTCGCCCTGGCGGCGCGAGCCGGCATCCATGTCGACGGAGGCATTGTCGTTGATGAATGTCTGAGGACATCCGCAGACCGCGTCTTCGCGATCGGGGATTGCGCCCGCTTTCCCCATTGGCAGAGCGGCAGCCTCATCCGGCTTGAATCCGTCCAGAATGCCACGGATCAGGCGCGCCATGTGGCGCAAGTCATCCTCGGCGAGACAAAACCTTATAAGGCAGTGCCATGGTTCTGGTCCGATATCGCCGATATGAAGCTGCAGATGGTCGGCCTGCCTGTCGGTGCTGATCGCCAGCTCGTTGCCGGCCAACCGGACGACAATGCCTTTTCCGTCTATCACTTCCGCGGCGACGATCTCGTCGCGATCGATACAGTCAACCGCCCTTCGGACCACATGCTGGGTCGCAAGATGCTCGCGGCTGGCTACCGGCCCACGGACCATGACATCCTGGCCGGTAGGCTGAACGAGGCCTTCCGCCAGTGGGCCGCCGCCTCTGCAGGCGCTGCCGCCATTCGGTCCGCCTGATGCGGGGCCCCGCGCAACGGAAACAGCTCGATGTCATACTCGGTAACGTCCGGGTACCCGTGTCGCTGGTGGCAAACCCCCAGTCTTTCGGCGGCAAGCGAGAGCGCGATTGCCTGGTCGGCCATCTTGTCATTCGCGGCGGGCGCGTCATGGGGCTTACGGACGGCGATGCGGATGTCGATCTCGGCAACAGGCTCGTGATGCCGCCATTCGTCGAGCCACATTGCCACCTCGATAAGTGTTTCACGATCGAAAGGCTCGACTTCTCCGGGGGCTCGCTCATCGAGGCGATCGCTGCCCAGGCGAAGGACAAGCGGAATTGGACGCACCGCGATGTGCGCGCGCGAGCGACACGCGCGCTGGAGGAGATGTGGCGCGCAGGCGTGCGGCTCGCCCGCACGCACGTCGACTGGGACATAGACCCGCGCGACCCAACCCGGATCCCGCTTGCCTGGCAGGCCATCGGCGAGCTCTGTGAAGAATGGCGTGATCGGATGACGGTGCAGCGAGCGGCGCTCGTGCCTGTCGGCGCCATGGCAGACGTTTGTTATGCGAATGGCCTGGCGCGGACGATCGCATCGGCCGGCGGCGTGCTTGGCGCCTTCGTCCTCGACCAGCCGAACCGGCGCGACGGCATCCTCAACATGGTTCGTGTCGCGATGAAACACGAGCTAGCGCTCGATTTCCATGTCGATGAGAGCCTCGCCCCTCACCTCGATGGCTTTGAACTCATCGCGCAGGAAGTCATCGCGAGCGCATTTGCGGGCCCTGTTCTCTGCGGCCATGTCTGCAATCTCGGCTCTCTCGAAGCCGGTTTGCGCCAGCGCCGCATCGACTGCGCCGCGCGCGCCGGATTGTCGGTGGTGTCACTGCCGTCCAGTAATCTCTACCTGCAGGACCGCGAGGGCGGGACACCACGCCTGCGCGGCTTGACGACCGTGAAAGAATTGATCGGTGCCGGGGCCAATGTGGCATTCGGCACGGATAACGTTCAGGATGCCTTCTGTCCGATTGGCATCCACAATCCTGCAGCGGCGCTGAGTTCAGGAATTCTCGCTGCGCAACTCGAGCCGCCTGTCGGCACATGGCTGCCCTTGATCACGACGAACGCCGCATCAGCGCTTGGGCATCGGCTGCCGCATGTCGATCATTCCACAGTCGAGTCACTCATCGCCTGGGATACGTCTGATGTCAGCAGCCTCGTCAGCGGCGGCGCTCACAAGTGGCGTTCGCTCGCGACGATGATCCCGTAGAGCGCGATCAGGACGCTGCCCGAGGGGCCCTGCGCGATACTTATCCGCAAAATCTCTCAATCGAGCTGAATTTCCAGCATTCTGCTCGCATGACATGAATGTCACCATCCGAGCATGTCCGGCCTTTACAGACAGGTGCCGGATCCACGAGCGCATAGTCCGACGCGGACCAACGCACAACGAAAAGACTAAATCTCGGGAGGGAAGCGACAGATGCTATTGCGAAGCATTCTCGGAGGCTGGACGATCTTGGGGTTAATGGCCGCGCTGGCGGGCAGCTCCGAACTACGTGTTGCGATCGCCGGTGGCATCCAAATGGTTGGCTGATCATGCCGGCGTGACATTGGGGATCGGCATCGGCATGGCGCCACCAGGTGACCCCGCGGCGGACGGTTTTCTTCGCATCGGGCATATGGGCCATGTGAACATGCATATGACCCTCGGCGTTCTGGCCTCGATCGAGGCCGGCCTGCAGGACCTCGGGCTCAGGCATGGAAATGGTGCCCTCTCGGCGGCTGCAAGAGCATAGGCGCCGGAATGAAGCCAGCCATTTTCACTGCCGCCATTCTGGTCCCCTGCTTTGGGCCGAAATTATGGAGTCATCCGCCGTGTCTCGTGCAACGACCTACCCGATAGCCGAGAGCCGGTGCGGATGGAACGCACTGCTGCCGCCACGGCCGCCCAAAACGGTGGTCAAGATCGGCACGTCTTACGAATATGCTGTCATCGGTGGCGGATATACTGGGCTCGCCGCTGCCCGCAGACTTGCGGAACTTGCCCCGGCCGCGTCTATTCTATTGATCGAGGCCAGCGAGATCGGGGAAGGAACCTCTGCGCGCAACTCGGGCTTCATTCTCACCGCGCCACTGATGCCCCATCGGTCGGGGCATGCCGCCGATGTCGCGAAGACGATCAAGCAGGGCCGAATCTTCGACGCCGGGCTTACCTGGCTGAAACGTCTCGTGACGGAAAATTCCATGTCCTGCGACTGGAATGAAACCGGAAAGTACCATGCGGCCGTGACCGAAAGCGGGATCGCGGGCCTCCGGTCTCTGGCCGATCAATATAGAGATTGCGGCCTCCTCTGCGAAGAGATCCAGCCATCCGACTTTTCTGCGAGGATAGGATTATCTTACTACAAATATGCCCTGCGTACCGGAAACAACATCTATGTACAGCCCGCGTCGCTAGTTCGCGGACTTGCCGACAGCCTGCCGCCCAACGTGACGCTCGTGGAGCGAGCCCCTGTATTGTCCGTTTCCGGTCGCCGGCCCTTTCTCCTTGAGCTGCGTGGGGGGGACAGTCCGGGCTCGAACCGTTGTGATCGCGAACAACGGCTTCGCCAAGAGGCTGGGCTTTATCAAGAACAGGATCTTCAACATTTACACTTACGCCGGGATGACCCCCGAACTCGACGACGAGGCACTTGCCGCCCATGGAACGGACGCCGTATCCTCCCGGCCGCGCGCGCCGGAACGACCTTGCGCCGCACAATTGGCCGCCGCTTTCTCGTTCGCAGTCTTCATTCTTATGAGTCAGAAAAGTCGCGCAGCGAAGTCGAGGCCTCCTTGCAAGACTTGTACAAGCATCGCTATCCCCATCTTCGAACGCATCGCTTCGAATATGTATGGGGCGGCGCGCTTGGTCTGACAGGAAATACCGAGACCTGTTTCGGCAAGATTGCAGACAATATCTATACCTCGGCAGGCTGCAACGGCGTCGGCATCATGAAAGGAACGGCTTACGGCAAGCTCCTTGCGGAAATGATCCTGGGGCAGAATTCAGAGGATATCCGAGACGTCCGGCAGATGAATTCACCGTCCTGGCTTCCCCCCGATCCTGTTCTTCGCTGGGGAGTGGAATTCGTGATGCGCCGCCGAAAACACCAGGCAGGCGCCGAACGCTGAGCAAGTCCGACTGGTGCGACCAATCACAGGCCGGGGCAAGACGTCAGGCCCGCGCCTTCAGCTAGTGCGCCGCCATTCGCGATCAGCTGTCTTGGGAATGGGTTCCACCATTGGCACCGAGCGCCACCCCCATCGCTTCGCTCCCGTCCGTGCCACCTTCGCGAGCGACATATTCGAAGCTCGCGCGCTCTTGCAGCACGAGATCGTAAAACGCTTTCGCGGCGGCCGATAAAGAATGGCCGCGACGCTTAAGGAGGTGCAGCGGCCGGGCGAGTTTCGGGATCGACAGCCGGCGAGAGCCCAGAACAGGCCGCCGAAATTGCCAGAGCGCCAGCGCGGGTACAATCGTGATTCCGACACCGGCTTCAACGAGCCCCGCCATCGTTCCCATGTACTGAACCTCGAGCCGAGCATCCATGGTTATCGGATTCAAGGCGATATCGACATGCTGGCGGACACTGCTGTTGCGCGCCACGTGAATAAAGGGATAGCGCGCCAAATCTTGAGCCGTAATCTCCTCCTGCAGAAGGAGAGGATGTCCAACAGGGCAGACAACGTGAAAGTAATCAGTCCCGAGAACCAGAGCCTGGAGATCATCCTCACGACCCAACGCCGACGTGATCGCCAAGTCAGCCTGACCGGTTCTGACGAGATCGAGACAGGTTTCAGACAGGGCGTCATTGAGAAGTAGCTGGATCCCCGGGTAGCGTGCACGGAAGGTCGCGATGATGCTCGGAAGCCAGACCGCGCAGACAGAGGGCAACGCAGCGATACGAACCCAGCCCTTTCGACGTGCCGCACAATCCCGGAAATTCTCCAATACTTCCGTGAATTCGTTGTACAGGCGCCTCGCCGTCTCCTCGAAGAGCCGCCCCTCACTCGTGAGTTCGACCGACCGGGTCGTGCGGTCGAATAGCGTTGCCTTCAGCTCCTCCTCGATCTGCCTGATCCGTGAACTCAGGGCGGACTGGGACAAATTGCATCTCGCGGCAGCCCGCGTGAAGCTGCGCTCTTCCGCAACGGCAAGGAATAAGGCGAGGTCGCGGCGCGAGATGTTCATCGAAATTATCGCTTAATGGGGTCGAATTTTCGATTTAACAGATCTTTAGCAGCGGTGTAAATCTTCCTCGAAGGTTTGATAAGCCAGTGGTTGGGGATCAAGGCAGCATGCAAGTTGGCGTCGAGATCGGCGGTACTTTCACTGATCTGGTTTGGCTGCGGAACGATGGCACGGTCGTGACCGGCAAGGTTCCCTCCACGCCGAAGCAGGTAGAGCAGGCGGTGCTGGACGCGGTTAGGTCGGTCGATATCCCGCTGGCTGAGGTGAAGCGTTTCACGCATGGCTCGACGGTCGCCACCAATGCGCTCCTCACGCGTTCCGGCGCGAAGACGGGGCTCCTGACCACCGAGGGCTTCCGCGACATCATCGAGATCGGGACGCATGACCGGACCGGCAACATCTACACTGCCTTCTACGAGAAGCCGCGGGCTCCCATCGCGCGCCGGCTCGTCCGTGAAGTACGCGAGCGGGTCGATGCATCGGGCCGTGTGCTCACGCCGCTGGACGAAGAACACGCCTGGCGGGAAGTCGAAGGCCTGCTCGCCGACGGCGTCACCTCGATCGCGATTTGCCTGCTGCACGGATACCGCGCGCCGGAGCACGAACGGGCGCTGCGCGACCTGATCCGGCGCCGTGCCCCGCAGATCGAGGTGTTCACGAGCCACGAGGTCTCCCCAGAGTTCCGGGAATACGAGCGCACCGTCACCACGGTCGTGAATGCCTTCGTCGGCCCGGTGGTCAAGGGCTATGTCGACCGCCTCGAGGCGTCCCTCCAGGATGGCCGTTACGGCGGCGCGCTGCGCCTAATGCAGTCGAACGGCGGCATCATGCCGGCGGCGGCCGCTGGCTCCAACGCGGTGAAGATGCTGCTGTCCGGCCCCGCCGCCGGTGTGCGCGCGGCGATCTGGTTCGCGCGCCGGAACGGCATGTCCGACATCCTCACGCTCGACATGGGCGGCACCAGCACGGACGTCGCGATCGCGCCCGGCCTCGACGCGCGCATCGTGCCCGAGCTCGTGGTGGACGGCCTGCCGATCCGCACCACCGCCATGGACATGGCGACGGTCGGCGCGGGCGGCGGCAGCATCGCCTCGATCGATGCGGGCGGCTATCTCAACGTCGGGCCGGCAAGCGCCGGCGCGGTGCCGGGCCCTGCCTGCTACGATCGCGGCGGCACACTGCCGACCGTCACCGACGCGCAGGTCATCGCCGGCCTTCTCAGGCCGGAGCGCTTCTTCGGCGGTAAGATGGCGCTGCGCACGGATCTCGCCGGGGCGGCCCTGTCCGGCCTGAAGCTCGGCGGCACGGCCGAGGCCACCGCCGACGCCGTCCTGCAGATGGTGAACAGCAACATGGCAGCGGCCGTGCGCCTCGTCTCCACCGCCCGCGGCATCGACCCGCGCGACTATACGCTTGTGGCCTTCGGCGGCGGCGGGCCGTTGCATGGGGCGATGGTGGCTGATGAGGTCGGGATGCGGCGCATCCTCGTGCCCTGGTCGCCGGGCATCGCCAGCGCCTTCGGACTGCTCGTCGCCGATCTGATCGTTGATGTGGTGGCCTCCAAGATGGAGTTGCTGTCCGACGCCTCCCTCGATGCGGCGAGCATCGCTGAGCTCAAGGATATGTGCGGCGCGGAGGCCAAGCGGCTCGACCTCGCGCCGGGCACCTACGAGATCCAGGCCGGGCTCGACCTGCGCTACGCCGGCCAGGGCTTCGAGCTGACGCTCTGGCGGGATATGCAGCCGGCGTCAGCCAGCGAGATCGACGCGGCCTTTCAGGACGAGCACAAGCGCCGCTACGGCTATGCGCGTCCGGCCCTGAAGACCCAGATGGTCAACCTGCGCGCCCGCATCATCCAGCGCAACGGCGCCCGGCTCGAAACCCCGATCCCAGAAGCCTCCGGCGCCCGCGAACACAAGGAAATCCTCCTCGGCGGCAAGCGCTGGGAAGCTGCCTTCCTTCCCCGCAGCGCGCTCGGCCGCGGCGAAACGATCGCCGGCCCGGCCATTCTCGAGGAAGCGACCTCCACGAGCTTCGTGCCGCCCGGATGGACCTGCACATGCCTCGCCAGCGGGGACCTCTTGCTGGAAAAAGCCGAATGACCGCGCGGCGATCGGCATCCCTCAATGACGATCCGCGAGGAGGGCCTGCATGATCGGCTTCCTGCTCCGTCGCCTCCTGGTGGCCATCCCGACTGTTCTGCTCGTCTCGGTGTCCGTGTTCCTGCTCGTCCGGCTCATCCCCGGCGACCCGGCGATCGTGATGCTCGGGGAAGGCGCGAATGAAGCCTCCCTCGCCTCTTTTCGCAGCGAGCTCGGCCTCGATCGGCCGCTGCCGGTGCAGTTCTTCGTCTGGGCGGAGCGTGTCCTGCAAGGAGACCTCGGCCAGTCCATCCTGCTCGGCCAGCCCGTCTCCACCCTGGTGTTCGACCGTCTGAAGCTTTCCGCCCTGATCATCCTTCTGGCCGTCGGTATCGCCTCCGTGCTCGCCGTGGCGGCCGGCCTTTTCGCGGCCTGGCGCCAGAACTCGCTGGCCGATGTCGGCATCGTGGCGCTTGCGACGACCGGCGTGTCGCTTCCGAGCTTCTGGATCGGCCTGCTGCTGCTGTTCGTGTTCGGCATCAAGCTCGGCTGGCTGCCGGTCGTCGGCTATGTGTCCTTCGCGGAGGACCCAAGCCAGGCCTGGCGCTATCTCGTTCTGCCGGTGCTGACCCTCGTCATCGTGGAGGTCGGCGTATTGACCCGGATGGCCCGCGCGAGCGCCGTCGAGGTGCTGCGCCTCGAATACATCACCCATGCGCGCGCGAAGGGTCTGCCCGAGCGCGCCGTGCTGTTCAAACACGCGCTGCCGAACGCCTTTGCGCCGACGCTCACGATGATCGGCATCGTCATCGGGGCGCTGCTCGGCGGTATCGCGGTGGTGGAGACCGTCTTCACCCTGCCGGGGCTCGGGCGCCTTCTGGTCGAGGCGATCTATGGCCGGGACTACCCCGTCATCCAGGGCTGCCTGCTCGTGATCGCCCTGGCCTATGTGCTGGTGAACCTCGTGGTCGACCTGCTCTACCCTCTCTTCGATCCGCGGATCAGCCTCGAATGAAGCGCGAGCTTAACCTCACCCCCTCGCTCCGGGGCTTGGTCGGCGGTCTGCTGGGGCTCGTGATCCTCGCCGCGGCCTTCATCTCGACGGTATGGACGCCCGCCGACCCGAACCGGCTGAACGTGATCCGAAGGCTTGCCGCGCCGGCCGGCGCCTACCCGCTCGGAACCGACGAGTTCGGCCGCGATGTCCTCAGCCGGATCATGACCGGCGCCTGGACCAGCCTGTCGCTCGCTTTCCTGACGGTCCTCGCGGCGATCGTCGTGGGCGGCGTCATCGGCCTCGTATCCGGCTTCTTCCGGGGCTGGATCGACCGGGTGGTGATGATGCTGAACGACGCGCTGCTCGCCTTTCCCGGCATCCTTCTGGCGCTCGGCCTCGTCACCATCATCGGCCCGCAGCGCTACGGCATCGTCCTCGCCCTTGGCATCGCCTTCATCCCTACGGTGGTTCGCGTCGTCAGGAGCACTGTCCTGTCGCTCAGGCAGCGGGAATATGTGGAGGCCTCCCGGGCGCTCGGTAACGGCCCCTTCTATACGCTCGCCCGCCATGTCCTGCCGAATGCGCTGGCGCCTATTGCCGTCCTCGCGACCTCCATGTTCGGCTGGGCGATCCTGCTGGAGAGCGCGCTCAGCTTCCTTGGCCTCGGCGTCCCACCGCCGGCCGCCACCTGGGGCAACATGCTGTCGGCGGCCCGGCCTTATCTGGCGACGGCGCCCTGGCTTTCGATCATTCCGGGCGCCTGCATCGCGATGACCCTTCTCTCCGTCAACCTGCTCGGGGACACGCTCCGTGACCGGCTCGACCCACGGATGCGGCGCGCATGACACGGCCTCTCCCGAAGCAGCCGACCCTCTCCATCAGGAACCTCAGCCTGAGCCTGTCGAGCGGGCTGCCGCTCGTCACCGACGTCAGCTTCGATGTCGCGCCGGGGCAGGTCATGGCACTGGTGGGCGAGTCGGGCAGCGGCAAGACGCTGATCGGCCGCTCGGTGCTGCGCCTCCTGCCCGAAGGTATCCACCAGTCCGGTGGGCAGATCCTCTATCACGACCGCAACCTGTCGGCAGTCCGCGCGAGCGAGATGCGCCAGCTGCGGGGCGCGCGGATCGGCATGGTCTTCCAGGAGCCGCTTGTCTCGCTCAATCCGGCGCTCCGCATCGGGGAGCAGATGGCCGAGGGGCTACGGCTGCACTTCAAGCTTTCCGCCGCGGAAATCCGCCAGCGCTCGATAGCCATGCTCCGGCGCATCCATATCGCGGATCCGGAAGCTTGCCTGTCGTCCTATCCGCACGAGTTTTCCGGCGGGATGCGCCAGAGGATCATGCTGGCCTCCGTGATGCTGCTGCGCCCTGATCTTCTGATCGCGGACGAGCCGACCACCGCGCTTGACACGCTGAGCCAGAAGGAAGTGCTCGAAACCATGATCGAGCTGACGCGCGAGGTCGGCACAGCCATCCTGCTCGTCACCCACAATCTGGGGCTTGTCGCCCACTACGCCGACGAAACGGTCGTGCTGCGCCAGGGCGAGGTCGTGGAACGGGGGAAGCCGGCCGCCATCCTGGCACATCCGGCTGAGCTCTACACGCGCCAACTGGTCGAGGCCCTGCCGCAGCCGCCGCGGATCGAGCGCATCCCTCCGACCGGCAACCCCATCCTAGAGGCGCGCGATCTCACGCTTTCCTTCGCGAGCGGCGGCCGCTTTGGCCTGCGCCGCTCGCGCAAGCCGGCGCTGCGAGGCGTGTCGCTGGCGGTGCGGAAGGGCGAGACGGTAGCCGTCGTCGGGGCAAGCGGCTCAGGCAAGACGACGCTCGGCCGCGCCATGCTCCGCCTGGCCGACACGGATACGGGCCAGTTGCTCTACCACGGCACGGACATTGCCCGGTTGCCGGACCGGCGGCTGCGGGATTTCCGGCGCTCCTGCCAGATCGTCTTTCAGGATCCCTTCTCGTCGCTGGATCCGCGCATGCGGATCGGCGCTCTGGTGGGGGAAGCCTTGCGGCATGACACCAGCCTGACCGCAGACCAGAAGGCCGAACGCGTGAGAGCGACGCTCGCAGATGTCGGGCTTCCCGGACGCGAGGAGCGCCTCCCGCACGAATTGTCGGGCGGCCAGCGCCAGCGGGTGGCGATCGCGCGCGCCATCGTCGGCGGACCTGAGCTCGTCGTCGCCGACGAACCCATCTCGGCCCTCGACATGACCGTGCAGAAGCAGGTGCTGGAACTGTTCGAGAAGCTGCAGGCCGAGCATGGCTTTGCCTGCCTGTTCATTTCGCATGACCTCGCGGCGGTCAGGCAGATCGCGCACCGGATCGTCGTCATGGACCAGGGCCGGATCGTCGAGGAAGGGACATGCCGGGAGATCTTCGACAACCCCCGGCACGACTACACGAAGCGCCTGATCGCCGCCTCTCCGGCGATCGAGGCAGCCGAAACGGCCATAAGGGAACAACAGCCAGAGCGGGAGATACGGGCATGAACACACGATTATTGTTGGGGTGTTTGGCTGCCGGGGCGCTTCTTGCAGCCCAGGGCGCATTTGCGAGCGAGATCAAGATCGCCAATGTCGGCGACATGCGGTCGGCTATTCCAGCCGGTGCGACCGATCCGGGAACGCAGGTTCCGCAGGTCCAGATCTACGAGGGCCTGCTGACGTGGCGCGAGGACGGCTCGGTGGCGCCGATGCTGGCCGCCGATATGCCTGAGGTGTCCGACGACGGACTGACCTACACCTTCACCTTGCGGGACGGCCTCACCTTCCACGACGGCACGCCGGTCACCGCGAAGTCGGTGGCCAAGACCTGGAACTGGTATCTCGATCCGAAGAACAGCTGGGTCTGCCGCAGCTATTTCGACGGCAGCGGCAAGGTGAAGATCACCGCCGTCGAGCCCGTGTCCGATCTCCAGATCGCGTTCAAGCTCGCGCAGCCCGCGCCCCAGCTGCTGACGCAGATGGCCCGCACCGACTGCCAGGAGGGTGCTATCATGGCCGAATCCATGGTGGACAGCCCGCAGCGGCCGACCGTGCCGATCGGCACCGGCCCCTTCAAGGTCGAGAGCATCCGGCCGGGGCAGGACATCACGCTCGTCAAGTTCGACAAGTATAAATCGCGCACCGAGCCGACGGATGGCTTCGCCGGCAAGAAAGAGGCGCTCGTCGACAAGATCACGATGGTGATCATCCCCGACCCCGCCGCCGCAAGCGCCGCCCTCCTCGCCGGAAACATAGACCTCTGGGCGCGGATCGATCTCAACTACGTCAAGTCTCTCGCGAACGCCCGGCATCAAGGTCGACAGCTCGGCCACGCCGTCGATCTATACGCTTGCCTTCCAGACCGCACAGGGATCGCTCACGAACGCCGCCCTGCGCCGCGCGATCAACTACGCGATCGACCGGCAAGCCATGGTCGATGCGCTGACCGAGGGCAAGGCCACCGCCAGCTCGACCATCGTGCCGGCTTCCTCGCAATTCTACCGCGGCCCGGTGAAGGAGGGCTTCGGCTATGATCCCGCGAAGGCCGCTGAGCTTCTCAAGGAGGCGGGCTATAAGGGTGAGCCGGTCCATATCACGAGCAACAAGAACTATCCCATGATGTTCGAGACCGGGGTGATGGTGCAGGGCTATCTGCAGGCGGCCGGGATCAACGCGGATCTTGAGGTCAACGATTTCGCCACGCAATTCTCGCGCTACAATACCGGCAAATACGAGATGATGACCTGGAACTACAATCCCTCCGCGGATCCGAGCCTGGTCATCGACCGCTTCACGGGGGCGAAGGAAACCCAGGCTTCCAAGCTCTGGACCAACCCGGAAGCGCGCGCCCTCACCGACAAGTTGCTGCAGACGCCGATCGCCGAGCAGCAGCCGATCTATGACGCGCTTCACGCCCTCTACCTTCAGGACGCCCCGATGATCGTCTGGGCGACCGGCGAGGTGACGTCAGCCTACAAGGACAAGCTCAAGGGCTATGCATCCTGGCCCGGCCGCCTGCCGCGCCTGTGGGGCGTGAGCCTGCAGTAACCGCGACACGGAGGGAGCGCCGATATGACCCGGACCGGAGCCGACCGGCTCTGCGAAGCCTTGCTCGCGCGCGGGGTGGACACCTGCTTCGCCAATCCCGGCACGTCCGAGATGCACTTCGTGGCAGCACTCGACCGGAGCCCGCAGATGCGTTGCGTGCTGGGGCTCTTCGAGGGCGTGGTGACAGGGGCGGCGGACGGCTACGGACGCATGGCCGACCGGCCGGCGGCGACCTTGCTGCACCTCGGCCCCGGCCTCGCGAACGGCCTCGCCAACCTGCACAACGCGAGGCGCGCCGGAACGCCGGTCATCAACATCGTCGGCGAGCATGCGACAGACCACTTGCCGCTCGATGCGCCGCTGACAAGCGACATCGAATCACTGGCCCGTCCAATGTCGCCTTTCGTCCGCCGCATGGCGCGGCCCGACCGCATCGCGGAGGACGTGGCGGATGCATGGAAGGCGGCGCTCGCGGACGGGGTCGCCACGCTCATCCTCCCGGCCGACCTGTCCTGGGGCGAAGCCGCCGCCGCCGATCCTTTGCCGGCTGCGGAAAAGCCAGCGCCGCTCGCGGTTGACGAGGATGCGCTCGACCGGGTGGCCTCCGCCCTGAAGAGCGGCCGCAAGGTGGGCTTCGTGCTGTCGGGCCATGCCCTGCGGGAAGCTGGGCTCGCCGAGGCCGGCCGGATCGCCGCCGCAACGGGCGCGCGGTTCTTCGCCCAAGGGGCGAACGGGCGCATGGAACGCGGCCACGGCCGGATACCGATCGCAAGGCTGTCGTTCCAATGGGAGCCTGGCCGGGCGCAACTGGCTGGCCTCGACATGGTCGTCCTGATCGGCGCCCAGGAGCCCGTCACCTTCTTCGGTTATCCCTCCGGCTCGGGACGACTGGCGCCGCCCGGCGCCGACATCATCGATCTTGCCCAGACAAGGCACGATCTCTTCGGCGTTCTCCGCCGCATCGCCGACCTCACGGGCGCCGGCGGCCGCGCGCCACAGGCGCTCGCCCCACCCGCCGCGCCAACGCCGCTCCCGCCCGACGACCGGCTGACGCTCGCGGCGGTCAACCGCGCGGTCGCGAGCCTCCTGCCGGAAAGCGCGATCGTCTGCGACGAGGTGATCTCCTCCGTCGGCTTCTACGAACAGTCCTTTTCTTCCGCGCCGCACGACTATCTCCAGCTCACCGGCGGGGCGATCGGCATCGGCATCCCGCTGGCGACCGGCGCGGCGATCGCCTGTCCAGGGCGGAAGGTCATAGCGCTCCAGGCGGATGGCAGTGGGATGTATACGCTGCAGGGGCTCTGGACGCAGGCGCGGGAAGGGCTCGATGTGGTGACGATCATCTTCGCCAACCGCAGCTATGCCATTCTGCACAGCGAGATGCGCAAGCTCGGCGTACAGCACGTTGGTCGAAACGCGGGGCGCATGCTGGATCTCGATGCCCCGGCGCTCGACTGGGCAAAGCTCGCCGAGGGCATGGGCGTGCCGGCGGAGCGGGTCTCGTCCGCTGCCCGCTTCTCGGACGTGCTCAAGGCCGCGCTGCGTCAGAGCGGACCCTTTCTCATCGAGGCGTCGCTCGCATGATCCTTCGAATTAGCCTCTCAATCGGGCGGAATTTTCGAATTCTCCGCATTGTCGGGCTCAAGTAGTCTTCGAATTCAATGAGGGGACGAGGCGATTGCGTCCCCGAGGAGACCGTCAAAGATGAGTTACGAGGCGACCCAGCTCGCGATCCTGGCCAACGCGTTTCACGCGATAGCTGATGAAATGGGGGCGATCCTGACGCGCTCGGCGTTCTCCACGATCGTCCGCGAGGCCCGCGACTGCGCGACCGCCCTGCTGGATGCCGAGGGCAACGTCATTGCCCAGGCCGAGATGATCCCGATACACAACGGCGGGCTGAGCGAGGCTTTCCGGGCTTCCGCCGCCCAGCTCGACCTGTCCGGGGTCGGGCCAGATCACGCCATCCTGCTCAACGATCCCTATGCCGGCGGCCAGCATCTCAACGACTTCATCCTGTTCCAGCCGATCATCATCGACGGCGCGCTTCTCGGCTGGGCCGGCAACACGGCGCATCATCTCGATGTCGGCGGCGGCGGCGCGGGCATCAATATCGATGCGAACGAGCTCATCCAGGAAGGCATCATCATCCCGCCGCTTCTCATCGAGATGTCGCGGGACCTGCACGGCGGGCCGGTCGACCGGCTGATCTTCGCCAATGTCCGCACAGCCGAACTCGGCCGCGGCGACTTCTATGCGCAGCTCGCCGCCAACCGCACCGGGGTCGAGCGCGTGACGGAACTGGCGGCCCGGGTCGGGACGCAGACGGTCCGGCAGGCGATGGCCGAGACGCTGCTCTATGCGGAGCGACGCATGCGGGCGGCGATCGCGACCATCCCGGACGGGCGCTGGACCGGTGAAGCCTCGATCGACGCGGACGTGCGCGGCACGGAGCCGCTCACGGTGCGCGTCGCCGTGACCGTGGCGGATGGCGCCATGACGCTCGACTTCGCGGGCACGGCTCCGCAGGTCTCCAGCATGTTCAACTCCTCGCGCTCCTCCTCGCTCGCATCCGCGATCTCGGCCGTGCGCAGCGTGCTGGCCGACAAGACGATCCCCGCCAACGACGGCTGCAACCGCGCCCTCACGATCCGGATGCCGGAGGGCTCGCTGATCAATCCGTCGCCAGGCCGCCCGGTCCGCGCGCGCATCGAAGCATCCTATCGCGTGCTCGATGCCATCCACGATGCGCTGTCCCAGGCCATCCCGCAGCGTGTGCCCGCGCAAGGATACAATTCGACGACGGGGCTCTATCTCACTCAGGCCCGCGACAACGCGCCCATGCGGATCTATGGCGACGTGCTGGGCGGCGGCTACGGCGGCGCGCCCGGCTATGACGGCGCCCACGCGCTCGCCGGCGTCCTCAGCTCCAGCCGGAACACGCCGATCGAATCCATCGAGCAGATCCATCCCCACCTGCGCATGCGGCATTACAGGCTCGTACCCGACAGCTGCGGGGCAGGCGAATTCCGGGGCGGCGTCGGCTTCTCCCGGGCGATCGAGATCCTCGAGGACGGGGTTGTCCTGAGCTACTACTCCGATCACTTCCTCTATCCCCCGCGCGGCAAGAGCGGCGGCGGCGACGCGGCCACCGGTTCGCTGCGCATCTGGCGCGGCGAGGAGGTGATCAACCTCCCGACCACCGATGTGGTGCCCCTGAAGAAAGGCGACATCGTCGAATTGTCCGTCGGCGGCGGCGCCGGCTGGGGCGATCCGGCACGCCGCGCGCCGGAGCGGATCGCGGCAGACCTCGCCGACGGCATCATCACGAGAGCCTTCGCCGCAGAGCATTATCCCGGCCGCCCCGGATAAGAGCCGTTCGATCGCGACTGCCGACCCGAGAAGGATTCAGGATGCTCTACAGAGCCAGCCGACATGCCTATCCCGATGCCGCAGGCGTCGAACTGGTCAAGCGGCTCAAGTTCGGAACGGTCGTGTCGATCTTCGAGAACGAGCTGCAATTCTCGCATATCCCGGTCGTGCCGGAAGTGGTCGATGACCGCCTGGTGCGGATCCGCGGCCATTTCTCGCGGGCAAACCCGCATTGGCGCGCCCTCGAGGCAGATCCCCGGGCGACGATCGTGTTCAATGGCCCGAACGCCTATATCTCGGCGCAGTGGTACACGCCCGGCCATCCGGCCGCGCCGACCTGGAACTACGCGGTCGTGCATGTGAGCGGCCCGGTGCGGCTGGCGCCCAGTGAGGCGGTCACGAGCGCGATCATCGACGAACTCGTGCGGGTGAACGAGGCCGAGCTGCCGCAGCAGTGGCCGCTCGAGAGCTACAGCCCGGAACGCCGGGCGGCGCTGTTGCCCCATATCATCGGCTTCGAGCTCGAGGTGACGAGCTTCGAGCCGAAGTTCAAGCTGAGCCAGACCTATGCCGACGCGGACAAGCGTTCAGCCGCCGCGGGCCTGAAAAGCCGCGGCAACGACGCGGCCCGCGAGATCGCCGACCTCATGCTGTCGACCATCTCCGGGGACGGCAACAGCCAGGGCGTGGATGTCACGCAGCGCCTGCGTGAACGTGAGGAGGAGGCGCGCCGCGCCGCCTCCAAATCCGAGCAACGATAAGTCCAACGTCACGGCTGCGCATACGCCCTCGACGTGCATCTGGGTAGAACATGAGACCGATCAGGATCGGAGCCGGAGCAGGTTATTCGGGTGACCGGATCGAACCCGCCGTTGAGCTCGTCGAGCGTGGTGCGCTCGACTATCTCGTCTTCGAATGCCTTGCGGAGAGGACGATTGCGCTCGCGCAGGAGGCGAAGCTTCGCGACAACAACGCCGGCTTCGATCCGCTCCTGACCGAGCGGATGGAGGCGGTCTTGCCGGGCTCTGTCGCCCGCGGCGTGCGGATCATCACCAATATGGGGGCTGCCAATCCGATCGCGGCCGCCCGCGAAGTCGCCCGCGCGGCCCGCCGGCTGGGCCTGACCGGTCTCAGGATCGCGGCCGTCACCGGTGATGACGTGATGGAAGCGCTGGATCGCGAAAGGAGCGAGCTCCTCGAAAGGCCGGGCACGGTGGGCTCGCTTGGCGACAGGGTCATCTCCGCCAATGCCTATCTGGGCATCGAGGGGGTTCTCGATGCACTCGCGGCGGGCGCGCAGGTGATCGTCACGGGGCGGATCAGCGATCCGGCCCTGTTCGTCGCGCCGCTCGTGCACAGCTTCGGCTGGTCCACCATCGACTGGACGATTCTTGGCCAGGCCACGGTGATCGGCCATCTCCTCGAATGCGCCGGGCAGGTGACCGGCGGCTATTTCGCGGATCCGGGATTCAAGGATGTGCCGGACCTCGCGCGCCTCGGCTTTCCGATCGCCGAGGTGCAGCCAGACGGCTCCGCCATCCTCACCAAGGTTCCAGGATCAGGCGGACGTCTCACCGTCGCGACCTGCAAGGAACAGCTCGTCTATGAGGTCCTCGACCCGGCCGCCTATCTGCAGCCGGACGTGGTCGCCGATTTCACGCAGGTGCAGTTGCGGGAGATCGACACCGACCGCATCGCAGTCTCAGGCGGGCGCGGCCGCCCCCGGCCGGACCGGCTCAAGGTCTCGGTGGGTTATCGCGACAGCTTCACGGGAGAGGGCCAGATTTCCTACGCAGGTTCCGGCGCGCAGGCGCGGGCACGGCTTGCCCTCGACATCGTGGCGGAAAGGCTGAAGCTGACGGGCGTCGCCATGACCGAGAGCCGCTTCGAACTGATCGGCGTGAATGCCGTCGACGTCCTGGGAGGCCTGGAGGGATTCGAACCGCGGGAGGTCAGGGCACGTGTGGTCGCCCGGACCGAGACACTGCGTGACGCTGTGCGGATCGGCAATGAGGTCGAGACTCTCTACACCAACGGTCCCGCCGGCGGCGGTGGTGTGACGAAGAGCGCGCGAGAGGTCGTCGCCGTCGTCTCGACCTTGATTCCCCGCGCCGCAGTCACGCCCCGCGTCCATATCGAGGTAGCCTGACATGCGGCTCCGCCAGCTCGCGCATGCCCGCTCCGGCGACAAGGGCGATATCTCCCAGATCTCTGTCATCGCCTTCGACGAGGCTGCCTTCGACGTGATCCGGGCCGAGATCACGGTCGATGCCGTCCGCGCCCATTTCGGCCCTATCGCCCGCGGCAAGATCGAGCGCTTTGAGCTGCCGCATCTCGGCATCCTGAACTTCGTGCTTCACGAAGCGTTGTCGAGCGGGGTGACGCGTTCCCTCGCGCTCGATCCGCACGGCAAATGCCTAGGCTCCCTTCTGCTCGATCTCTCAATCGCATCACGTAGCCCTGCAAAACGAGCCGAGGTGCTGGGACAAGCCGGCAGCGAATAGCCATCGCAGCCCGTTTCACGACAAGCGATCACTGTGAGCGTTCGCGACAAGCTGAGCGAGCTATTCCCGCAGCCCACGCGAACGCTGGCGACGTTGGGCGCTTCGCGGCGTGATTATCGGGTGAACGTGAAGGCCTGTCCTGGACCTGTGTGGAGAATGCGCGCTCCGGGACGATCCGGACAACCCCGCTCCGCTCGACAACAATGCGCGGTTCGAAAGCCGCGTCGCTCTGCCTGATCGAGAAACCGCCTTTCGGAGTTTGCATCGAAGCCGAGAGAACTCAAGGTTTGCGCGGTCGCGCCGTCAAAGACGGTGATGCTGGGTAGGTTGGTGATCGCGTCAATTCCACGTCGGCGCAACAGTGTGAAAAGCCCGTCCTGCGAACGTAGGCGATCAAGGCCGAAGACGCCGAAATAGCAACGTTCGCGCTCCTCCGGCGACGCGTTGAACGTCCACTCCCCGTCGAGATACGCATTGCAATCGTGGATCGGCAGGGCGGCGAGCCATGGTCCCTTGTCGGGGTCAAGCCCTTCAAGCCAGGGGCAGATGAGGAGGATGTCCTCGTTCTGAAAGTCTGCGTTCTGTGGCAAGCGGTCGAGGAAGCGGCAAGACTGCGTGGCGGTGCCGCGCCCCAGCAGAGCTTCCGCTCCGTCCAGGCCCATCTGATCCTCCCAAGATCTGGCGTTCCTCGCCTTCCCAATTTTACCCAGCTTACACATGGCGCCTGCTTCACCACAAGCGGCGGACCTGAGATAAGCGTGCCACGCTGGCTATGACGATCAGCGATAAATGACATTTCGGGGGAACACGATCGCGCTGGACCGGCGCGGAAGGCGCCCAGCCGAAGTGATTGCGGAGGTTGAGATGCCCGTCTACCGCCATGATGAAGCCCCGCCAAACTGGTGCGAACTCAGGGCCTTCGAGATCATTGACCTGCGAGCCGGGGACGCGGTGTCGCGCAGCCAAAGCCATGCCAAGACACGTGTGCTTTGCACTACCGGCACGACACAGATCTTCGCAGGCGGAGGCTCCCTCATTCTGAAGGAGGGACAATTCGTCGACCTCAATCTCATCGGCGGTGAAAAGGCCTGGCAGGCCAAGCCCGGATCGCCCGCAGCCCAGATTGTCACGCTCGCCGGCAGTTGGGGCGAGGACCTCGGCGGATGCGGCATCTTCCGGGTGACGGAGGACCCGGCTGCGACCAATGCAGGTGACCCTGTTGATTATCCCAAGAGGACGCGGATCGATTCGCATTATCACGACTGCGACGAATACTGGATCCTTCTGGAGGGCCGCGCGACAGTGGTTGTCAGCGGGCAGGCCATGGACATGAGCGCCGGCGATTGCGTCAGCATCGGCATGGGCCATCACCACGACATGCCGCTGGCGCCCGAACCGATAAAGGCGGTGTTCTTCGAAACGACGCTTCAGCGCGACAAGCGCATCGGCCATCTGTGGAACCACACGCACGGCATCGCCCAGCCGCATCCGGAGAGAATTTGAAATGACGAAGAAGGTCATTCACGTTGGCGTCGGCCTTTTCGGGAGCCGCTGGTGCACCACATGGCTGGCCCCGAACATCGCCGATGACACAGTGGAGGTAATCGCGGTCGTCGATATCGACCCCAAGGCGGTCGAATACGGACGCAGAGTACTGAACTTGCCGCCGGAGCGGGCTTACACCGATCCGCATGCAGCCTTTGCTAATCATGCGAAGGAGGCGGACTTCTGCACCGTCGTCGTGCCCCCGAACCACCACGAGGCTGTCGTCGATCTCGCGATTGAATTCGGCATCGATATTCTTTCGGAAAAGCCGATTGCGGATAGCATGGAAGCCTCGGCCCGCATTGCGCGCAAGGTCAAGGCGGCCGGCCGCAGGATGGCCGTGACCATGAGTCATCGCTTCGACCAGGACAAGACCACGCTACGGCAGATCGTACGGTCTGGCCAGATCGGCCGAGTCAACAATATCAGTTGCCGCTATTTCGCGGATATGCGCGAGCACATGGGCTGGGGCGCCCTGTTCCGGCACACCATGATTGATCCGCTGATGATCGAGGGTGCGGTGCACCATCTCGATCTCGTCGCCGACCTCGCCGGCGCCCAGTGCGAGACGTTGACGGCCAGCACCTGGAAACCGGACTGGGCGGAATATGCGGGTGACACCGACGGTATCGTGATGATGACCTTCACCAACGGCGTGCGCGGTGTCTATGAAGGATCGTCGTCCGCCGCCGTCGGCCTCAATGACTGGACCAAGGAATACATCCGCGTCGACGGGGAGCTTGGCACCGCGATCCTGAACAGCCGCGAGATCGAAGTCTTCACACGCAGCGATCTCAAGCGCCAGCGTTGCCGCGAAGGGCAAGGCCAGAAGATTCAGCTCATGACTCAGAACAAATGGCTCAACACCTGGCTCATCGAAAAGTTCTGCACGTGGCTTGACGGCGGCCCGGAGATGGAGACGAATGTTGCGGACAATCTCCATGCCGCGGCGCTGATCTTTGCCGGCATCGAAAGTGCGCGGCGCGGGCAGACGATCAACGTTCAAGAGTATATCCGTTCATTCGGGTGAAGAACCACCGGGATTCGGGGATGGCCAAGGCCAACGATACCGGCCGGGACGTGGCACCTCAGGAGGGCGCGCTGCAGGAAGCCCTGCATCGGTTGAGGAATGAACTAGCGGTGACCCGGGGGGCGCGACGCCGCTTTCTCGTCGGCGCGGCGATAGGCACCGGCATGGCGGCGCAATCGGCCACGCGCGGTGGAGCGGATTTTCTCCTTGCCCTGTCCGCGGGGCGGATGCGTTGCATCGGCGAGCCCTCCATTGCCGCCATGCTCCCTCTGCGCGACAGCAATGAATTTGTGATGAGCTTCGCACCAACGGAGATCCTGCCGCGGGCGACTGTCCCTGTCTTCTTTGGCGCCGCATCTTTTGACCCGCGCCTTGACCTCGATGCCCTCATCGAGCGGATAGCGGCGAGCGGCTTCGGCGGTGTTGCCAACTTTCCAACTGCGGTGCTGATCGATGGCGCCTATCGTTCGCTCCTCGAACAGAGCGGCGTCGGTTTCAAGCGGGAACTGGACCTGCTGCGCCGGGCGAAGACGCGGGGGCTTGCGACTCTTGCTTATATCCAGAACGAAGCGGAAGCGGCTGAGGCGGCCTCCGCAGGGATCGAAATGGTCAATATTGATCTCGGGTGGAATGTTGGCGGAGTTCTTGGCGCGAGTTCCGATCTCAAAATCGAGGAAGCCGCTCTCATCGCCAACCGAATCGCGCAACGCGTACGGACGATATCACCGGGCACGCGCTGCGTTGTTGAGGGCGGACCTATCGTCAGCCCGCGACAGCTTGAGGAGTTCTGCCAAATCGCCGAGGTGGATGGCTATATAGGGGGATCGACCATTGATCGTGTGCCCTCCGAAGCGGCCATCGAAGTCGTCACCGCGGCGTTCAAGGCAATCGGCGTCCTGCGTCAGACGGTAAAAGGCATGGAACACGACCGCAGCAAGCGGCGCTTCCCGCTCGCGCTATGGGGGCATTCCCGGGCGGCGGAGGACGCACGTGCCATGTTCGCTCACCTCACGGGCACTGATCATCCCATCGTTCTTGTCGGGGAGCCGGGATCCGGCCGTAGAGACGTGGCGCGGGCGCTGCATAACGCCGGGCCTCGCAAGGCGCGCGATCTTGTCGCCATCCAATGCGCCAATCAACCAGCCGAGCGCTTGCAGCTCGACTTGTTCGGCTGCATGGCGGGGGCACATCCCACAATCAGCAAGACCCGGCTTGGCTGGCTGGAGATAGCCCATGGCTCGTCGCTCATGCTCGACGATGTCGATACGCTCCCGCGCGAGATCCAGTCCTTGATCATCGAGGCGGTGGAAAGCGGGCGCTTCTGGCGCATGGGCGGGGACAGCTCGATCCTTCTTAATGTACGCTGCCTCGGTATCTCCGGGCGCGATCTCCGAAGTTCGACAGATCATGAGGTTGATCGACGCTTTGCCGAATGGTTGGGTTGTTTCACCATAACCTTGCCACCCTTGCGCGAACGGCTTGAGGATCTTCCCACACTGATCGAGGAGGCTTTACGCGCGATCGAACGCCGACATTCCAGCCTACGGAAGAGCCTAGACGCCTCCGCGTTCCGGATTCTCGCGGACCACCCCTGGCCTGGGAATCTGCGCGAGCTCACTGCGGTTCTGGAGCACGCGGTGCTCGCTGCGTCCGGTGACGTGATCACCGAAGATCACCTTCCGCAGCTCAGTGCCCACCGCGTTTCCATCGGCAGTTTCAAATCGGAAATGGATTGGATCCTGCACGGCCTTAGGGAAAACCGGTTCCGGAAAGGCCGCGCCGCCGCTTATCTCGGCATTTCGCGCAAGACGCTCTACAACAAGATGAGGGCTTACGGCCTTCTTGCTGCCGGCGGTGAGCGCTGAAGGCGCGGTTGAGGCTTACGGATTTCACGCGGGATGACAGCGTCCTCCCGGGACGGACCGCAAGGCCCCGCCGGGGATCCATGAAGACGACACCGACCGCCATGGCGTGCGGTTCGGCGTATCTTCTTGTCCAGTGCCATGTTCATGGCTTCCAGGCCTTCGCTGACGCGAAGTCCCGGAAAGACCGGCGCGCACGTATCTTCTAAATTGCGCTTCCGCCTACCGCGCCTTCACGGCTTTCTCCAAGGCTACGATGCCCGCGCCAAAGGTATCCCGCCCGACCTGCTGGCGGATGCGCGCCTCGTCGTCCGGGCCGACATCGAAGGTCGCGTACCATTCCACGAAGGTCTTGTTGCCCTCGGTGATCGGCTTCACCGCGAAGGTCGCGACATAGTTCTCGATCGGCATGGGCGAGACGAGAATGCTGTAGGTGAAGCTGCGATCGAGATCGGAAAAGGACAAAAGGCGCTCGCGCAGGTGGCCGCCGGTCGTCGTGGTGAAATTGCGGACGCAGCCGACCTGATCGCTGGGCTTGCCGTCCTCGACCTCGCTTTTCGCGATCAAGGGGTGCCACTCGCCATGGCCGTTGTAGTCCCGCGCATAGTCCCAGACCTGATCGACGGGCGCGTCGATGATTCCGCTCACATAAACTTTGGCCATGGCGTTGCTCCCGCAGTCCTATTGTTCGAATTGGTTCAGTTCGTCCGAGGATCTCTAGGACCTGTCGCCGCGCGGCGGCGGATCGTCTTGAAGCTTCGTGTCTGCTCGGTGAGAGCGATTTCCGATGGCAGGCGCTCCATGCTGCTGGCGCCATAAAAGCCATGGCAGCTCGGGCACCGGTCGAGCACATAGCGCGCGTCCTCGGGCGTCGAAATCGGACCGCCGTGGCAGAGTACGATGACATCGCTGCGGATGGCGCGCCCGGCGGACGCGATTGTGGCGATCCGCAGGATGCAATCGTCGAGGGTCAGCGCTGTCTCGGCGCCGATCGCGCCTCCTGTCGTAAGGCCCATATGCGCGACGATGATGTCGGCGCCCGCTTCGGTCATGGCACGGGCGTCATCCTCGTTGAAGACATAGGGCGTCGTCAGCATGTTCTTGGCATGGGCGAGCCGGATGAGATCGACCTCCAGATCGTAGCTCATGCCGGTCTCTTCCAGATTGGCGCGAAACACCCCATCGATCAGGCCGACGGTCGGGAAGTTCTGCACCCCGGCGAAGCCGATCGCTTTCAGATGGTCGAGAAAACTGTCGAAATGGCAGAACGGGTCGGTCCCGTTCACACCCGCGAGAACGGGCGTGTGCCGCACGACCGGCAGGACCTCGCGAGCCATGTCAACGACGATCTCGTTGGCGTTGCCATAGGCAAGCACGCCGGCGAGAGACCCACGGCCCGCCATCCGGTAGCGGCCTGAATTGTAGATGACGATGAGGTCGATGCCGCCGGCTTCCTCGCATTTGGCCGACAGACCCGTGCCCGCGCCACCGCCGATGATGGGTTCGCCCCGCGCGATCATGGCCTGAAAGCGGGCGAGGAGGTCTTGTCTGTCAACGGCCATAGCTGGCACTCCGGACTGAATCGTCGAGCTGTTCAACAACGGCGTCGGCAAATTTCCCATCATTGATGGCATAGGGAACGCGCAGCAGCCTCCGCCGCCTGCTCTGCTTCACCGTGCGCTCAAGCGCATCGAACAGCGCAGCATCCGCTTCAGGATCATGGAAGGCCTGGCCCGGCGCATCGAGCAGGGAAACCCCTCCCTCCGGCAGCAGGAACCTGACTTCGCCTTCACAGAGGTTGAGCCGTTCGCCGATCCACTGCCCCATGAGGGCGTTTTCCTCTGCCGTGGTACGCATCAGCGTGACTTGCGGATTATGGTGATAGAACAGCCGACCCATATAGCGATCCGGCACCGTCTCGGGTGCGCCGAAATTCACCATGTCAAGCGCGCCGCAGGACCCGACATAGGGCACTCGCGACCGCGCGATCGCACCGAAACGATCGTTCGTGCAGGGAAAAATCCCACCCATCAGCTTATCGCAGACCTCGGTTGTGGTGAGATCGGCCACGGCCGAGAGAAGCCCTGAGTCGGCGAGCTTCTCCATCGACTGCCCGCCCGTGCCTGTAGCGTGAAACACAAGACAATCGTACCGCGCGGCAAGACGCTCCGTCACGGCAGTCACACAGGGTGTGGTGACCCCGAACATCGTGACGCCGACGGCCGGCTTCACGTCCCCCTCGTCGCCGCGATCCAGGCGATGGCGCACCATGCCCGCAACCGCGTGGGCGGCATTGGCAAGGACGACCCGCGAGATGCGATTGAGGCCGGCAATGTCCGTCACTGAATACATCATCGCGATGTCGCTCGGCCCGACATAGCCGGCGACCTGACCGGAGGCCACCGACGAAACGATCAGCTTCGGAGTGCCGATCGGCAGCGTCCGGAACGCCGGTGCGACGAGAGCCGTGCCCCCGGAACCGCCGATCCCGATGGTGCCGGCGACATCATCGCGTCCAGCAAGAAAAAGCCTGAACGCCTCCGTCATGGCGGCGACCGCGGAACCGCGATCGCCGGTGAAGACCGCGTCAACTCCGCCCGGGTGATGGCTGGCGATCTCGCGGGCGGAGATATCGGCGACACCGTCATGCGGCAGGGTGGCGAGATCGGCAATGACGGCCACCACGCCCTCCGCACGGATGAGGTCGCGGATATAGACGAGTTCCTCGCCCTTGGTGTCGGCGGTGCCGGCCACATAGACACGCGAGCTCACGGGATCGCCTCCGTCGGTTGAACGCGCTCGTTCACGAAGAGGTTTTCCATCATGGCCACTGGCGCGGCCCAACGGATGCCGTTGGCGATCACATGGATAATTGTCGGATCGTGATAAGTTGGAAAGGTCTCGTGTCCCGGCTGGAAATAGAAGATGCGGCCGAGGCCCCGCTTATAGCAGCAGCCGCTGCGGAACGCCTCCCCGCCTTTGAACCAGCCGAGAAAGACGATCTCGTCCGGCGTCGGCACGGCAAACGGCTCGCCATACATTTCCTCCCGCTCCAGCGTGAAATGGGCAGGAATTCCCGTCGCGATCGGATGGGACGGATCGACGGTCCAGATGTGCTCGCGCTCCCCGTCAGCCCGCCATTTGAGGGTGCAAGGCGTACCCATCAGCCGCTTGAAAACCTTAGAAAAATGTCCGGAATGCAGGACGACGAGGCCCATGCCGGCATGAACGCGAGCGCAGACCCGCGTCGCCGTGTCATCACTCACCTCATCATGATGGCGATGCCCCCACCAGACGAGCACGTCCGTCTGCTCGAGCAGTTCGTCGGGCAGCCCTTGCGATGGCTCATCGAGAGTGGTGGTACGGATCGCACCAAGGTCGTGCCGCGCCAGCCCGGCTTCAAGGGCGCTATGAATGCCCTGCGGATAGATGGCCGCCACGGCCGGATTGGCTTTCTCGTGGCGGAATTCGTTCCAGATCGTCACACGCATGGGGGCGTCCTTCATTTCAGCGCGCCGGCGGTGAGGCCGGCAACGATTTTCCGCTGCATGAGGAGGAAAAGGATGATGATTGGGGCGACGAAAACGGAGGAAAAAGCCATCACACGATGCCAATCCGCGTATTCGGCTCCGACGAAGCTGTAAATGCCGACTGTCGCGGGCTGCAGCTCCTGATCGCTCATCAGGGTCAGCGCATAAACGAACTGGCCATAGGCCTGCACGAACGCCAGCGTGCCAACGACAATAAGCGGCGTGCGCATGAGAGGCAGCACGATGCGCCAGAACGTCTGCCAATTACTGCAACCATCGACGCGAGAGGCTTCCTCCAGTTCGATCGGCACCTGCCTGAACATGGGACGCAACACAACGAGCGCGAAGGCGAGCGTCTTCGAGGTCGTCGCCAGGATCACGGCCGAAAATGTATTGAGTATGTCCAGCGTCCGGAAGATGATGAACATCGGCGTCGCAAGAAGTGCCTCGGGAAATACTTGCAGAACGAGAACAGTGATCAGCGCGGCGTCGACGATCCGGTTGCGGAGACGGCTCATCGCATAGGCGCCCATCGCGCCCATCACAAGTGTCAGAACGGTGACGGGGACCGCGATGGCGATGCTGTTGCGAAGGTACCGGACAACATTTTCCCGCGCGAAGACGTGGGCAAAGGCGTCGAGTGTTGGTCTTTGCGGAACAAGGGTCGGAGGATTCGCAAAAATCTCCGCTGATGTCTTAAGGCCCGAGGTGAACATCCAGTAAATCGGGAAAAGATAGACGGCAACGCCGCAGATCGCGATCAACGTATAGGGCCAGCCGATACGGGGCGCAGTGGCGACGCGAGCGCTCACGACAGAGCCTCCTTCTTCAGAGTGCGCACGTATAGGAGCGCGACGGCAAAGACGATGACGAAGGAGAACGTGCCGATGGCTGAGCCAATGCCGAATTTGAACTGCTGGAAGGAGAATTGATAGGAGAGAAGCGGAAGCACATTGCTCGCGTCAAGTGGCCCGCCCTGCGTCATCGCAAAGATAAGATCGAACGCTCGCATGGTATAGATGGTGACGAGACACGCGACAGCCAGGAGAGTGGCGGTGAGGCTCGGCAAGGTGATGTAGCGAAACCGTGCGACGGCACCGGCGCCATCGAGCGCTGCCGCTTCATAGAGTTCCCGCGGAATAGCGATCAGCGCCGCGGCAATCAGGATCATGCTGAAAGGCATGCCGAACCAGATGTTGGCGATCGTAACCGACGTCAGGGCAACACGCGGATCCGACAGCCAGTGGATGCCAGCATCGATGATGCCGAGCGACGTCAAGGCCGCGTTAGCAAGGCCATATTCTGTGGCGAAAATCCATTTCCACAAGGCGCCGACCACCAGGGCGGGCAGCATCCATGCCGCGAGCAGTAGGCCGCGGAGAAGACCCGCGCCCGGAAACTCCCTTGAGAAAAACAAGGCGACCGCTAACCCGATCACGAGTTGCGCGATGACGTTGACGCCGACGAAAAGAATGGAATTGACGAAAACTTTCTGGAAAGACGGGTCTGCAATAACCGCGCGGTAGTTCTCAAGACCGATGAAGGGGCGGACAAGCGACGAGATATTGCCCAGATTCACCTCCTGAACGCTCATCACCAGGTTGTAGAACACTGGAAAACCGACGAGCGCGACGAGATAGAGGACGGGTATGGCCAGGAATACATAAAGAAGAGGCTGTTGAGCCTTAGCCATCAATCAGCTCCAGAAGCTGCCAGCCGGAATGATCATCCGACTGGCACATTCTTGCGGGATGCGATCTGCGCCTGCAGGCACAGCCCGGGGTGGAAGGTCAGAGAGGCGTCTTCGCGAGAATCGGTTGGATCTTCTTCGCGGCTTCCTGCAAGGCCTGCGCCGAGGGCTTGGCACCGGTTAAAGCCTCCTGGATCGCCGTCTGGAGCGCCTTGGAGATGTCAGGCCATTGCGGATGGGGTCCACGCGCTTTGGCCGACTGCATCTGCTCGAGATAGATGCCGTAGGCTTGCGGCCACTGCGGGTTCTCGACCTTCACATCGGTACGTGGGGCCAGACGCCCCGTCTTCCAGCCCTCGTTCAGGATCTTCGGGTTCGACATGAATTCGATGAACTTGAACGCGCCCTCAGGTTGCTTGGCGCCCTTCGGCACGACGAAGACATAGCCGCCGAGAGCCGAGGCGGCGATGTTCTTGTCATCCTTCACCGGCAACAGAGTCAGCCGCCAGTCGAACTTCGCTTCCCGCTCCATGCGCGGCAATTCCCACGGGCCGCCGAAGGCGATCGCGGTATTGCCGGCCATGAATGTGTTGGCAACCTCATACTGGCGCTGGTTGATGACATCCTTGGAGATGATGCCGGCTTTCATCATCTCGACAAGGAAATCGAGCGCAGCAGCTGCCTCGGGCTGGTCGAGCTTGTCGATCGATCCCCCCGCCTGGGTTAGGAACGGTAAGAACTGGAAGACACCCTCCTCGGCCTGAATGGCGCTGAAGCCGAAGCCATAGACATTCTTGGCCGGGTCCCTCAGCTTCTCGGCTGCAGCGCGCAGTTCCGACCAGGTGCGGGGCGGTTTGTCCGGATCAAGGCCCTTCGCCCGGAACATGTCGGCATTGTAGTAGAGCGCCAGCGTGTTGGCGTCGCGCGGCACACCATAGGTCTTTCCTTGCCACTGGGCCGACGCCCACGGCCCTTGGAAGTAGATCTCAGGCTTCACCACCTCGGACTTCGCGACCAGCGGCGACAGGTCGGTCAGGGTTCCCTGGCCGGAGAAGCTCGCGACGACCGGATTGTCGAGGGTCGCGAGATCCGGCACCGAGCCGGTGGCCGTCGCCTTGATCAGTTCCGTGACCATCGAAGTCGCAGGCACCACGCGCGCCTCAATGCGATATTCGTCCTGAGCCTTGTTGAAGGCTTCGATGCCGCCATGGATCATGTCGGTGTCGAGATTGAACACATGCCATAAAGTGACCGTCTTAGGCGCTGCCATGGCCGCGGTTGAGGCAAGCGAAACGGCGGCGGCAACAGCCAGCAGCCGCATGGACAATCGTTTTGAGCTCATTGTGATCCTCCCGATCTTATCGTTGTGCGCCGAACATGGCAGCCGACGGTTACGCTTCGCAACCGCCGGCCAAAGCGACTTGGGAAAATTTGGGTAATACAAGCGGCTCACGTGGCCTGATGGCGAATAGCCGCCACGACGCCCATCGAAGAACGGGACGAGAGCGCCTCCGGCACGGGCCCCGGAACCCTCCCGGCCAGGCGCCTAGACAGGTGTGCTTATCTGCCCCTTGTTCAGCCTTCAAAAAAAAAGCTTGTCACGGACGCATTAACGTATACGTTAGCGCTCAAGCATATGGATGCGCTAACGAGTTTCAAGATGACAGGCGTAGCCGAGGCAGTATCCGAGCCGTTGTCGACGCGTTCCAACGAGCGCTCGGCTCAGGTTGCATACACAAAGATCAAGCAGCGCATCCTCGACAACGACTATGCGCCTGGTATTGCTGTTCTTGAACAGGTTCTTGCGAACGACCTGGGCCTTTCGAGAACGCCGATACGCGAGGCGCTTGTTCGGCTTGCGCAGGAGGGTCTTGTTGAGGTTGTTCCACGCCACGGGATGCGCGTGCTTCCTCTTTCACCGCAGGATATGCGCGAAATCTATGAGATCATGATCAGCCTGGAGATGACCGCGACCGAACTGCTTGCTCGCCGGCGGCCATCCCAGGGGGAGATTGAACCTCTGGTGCGCGCTTGCGACGACATGGAAGTCGCCATGGCCCGGGATGATCTGAACGAATGGGCGAAGGCGGACGAACGCTTCCATCTTTCCCTCGTGGAACTCTGTGGCAATAAGCGACTGGCAACCATGGTGATGGGCGTCTGGGAACAGTCACATCGCGCGCGGATGTTCACGTTGCGCCTGCGGCCGAAACCGGTCGACTCGACGAGAGAGCATCGCGAAGTGGTCAATGCGATTCTGCGCGGAGACAGCGACGACGCGAGACAACTTTATAAAGATCACCGCGAAAAAGCAGCGGCCGGCATGGTTTCGATCATTGAACAATACGGTTTGACGCGCCTTTGATACTGCCGGAGACCAGTATATCTCTCTGATCGCCATACTGGCCGGCATCAAAAGATGCACGACTACGCCAGAGTTCCTGGTTCCCCGAAAGGGCTAATCTGCGCGTATTTGTGGTTATGCGAGCCTAGGTAGCATCGCGGAACGATAGCTGCCCAATATCAAGAATTGAGATCCTTGCGGATCCGTAAAACATGAGGGAGTTCGAGATGCCTGTCCGCATCATCGTTGATGCTTGCCAGCATTCCGCTAAGCATTCCTACATCTCACGTCGTTGTGACGTGATTGGTTGCTCGTCATGACGCTTCCGCTCGCGGGTATTCGCGTTCTCGATGTCAGCCAGGTGATGGCTGGTCCATTCTGTTGCATGTTGCTCGGCGACATGGGCGCGGATGTCATAAAAGTCGAGCCTCCCGGCATGGGCGACCAAACCCGGAAGGCGATGGGGTTCCGCCTCCTGAGCGATGACAGCCCCGGTTTCTTTGCGCTCAACCGCAACAAGCGCAGCATTGAGATCGACTTGAAGACAGACCGGGGTAGGGATGTATTTTACAAGCTCGTCGAAACGGCGGATATACTTGTCGAAAACAATAGGCCGGGTGTGACAGAGCGTCTGAAGATTGACTATGATACACTTGCGCGGATTAATTCGCGCCTGATCTACGCAAGCATTTCAGGGTTTGGGCAAACTGGGCCGTGGTCTCAGCGCCCCGGTTTCGATCTCATCGCACAGGCTATGTCCGGCGTGCTCAGCGCCACCGGCCTGCCAGGCGCCGAGCCCGTCAAATGTGGCGTCCCAATTGCAGATCTCGGCTCCGGGATGCTCGCACTCTACGGAATTCTCAGTGCGTATATCGGCCGACAGGCTTCCGGACTTGGCCAGCATGTGGATGCCTCCTTGTTCGAAACGGCCCTCGGGCTTTCGATCTGGGAGGTGACGGAATACTGGGGAACCGGCCGCACGCCGCAGCCGTTGGGCACCGCAAACAGGATGAGCGCGCCCTATCAGGCAATCCGTGCATCGGATGGATATTTCGTTGTGGGCGCCGCAAACCAAAAGCTTTGGACAAGTCTTTGTGGCGTCATCGGCCGGCCTGATCTCGTCGATGATCCACGATTCCACAATAATGTTGTACGCTTGAAGCATCGTCAGGAGCTGATCGACGAAATCGAGCCAATCTTCAGGACGAGACCCGCGGCCGAGTGGGTGGACCGGCTGCTCGCGGTTGGAGTTCCGGCGGCTCCCGTTTTCGATTTCGAGCAAGCTCTTGCGGCAGATCATACACGAGAGCGCAACATGGTGCTCGAGATCGAGCATCCAGCTGAAGGACCTATAAAGTCACTCGGGTTTCCCGTGAAGATGAGCAGAACGCCGCAGCAGGTACGTCATGCCCCGCCGATGCTGGGGCAGCATACAGAAGAAATCCTGCGCGAGCTCGGCCTATCCCCGGATCATCTAAAGGATAATACGAAGAACGGAGCGTCCGCGTCATGAGCGAGGGAGCCGTCAGGTACCGCAGGGAGGGCGCGGTCGCGCATATCACTTTTGACAGACCGCATGCGCATAACGCGATGACCTGGAGGATGTACGAACAATTGGCTGACGCCTGCGCGGCTGTCGTAGGCGACCGGGAGTTACGCTGCGCCGTGTTTCGCGGTGCTGGCGGCCGGGCTTTCGTGGCGGGAACCGACATTGCCCAATTTCGTCATTTCACAAGCGCGGCAGACGGGTTGGCTTATGAGGCCCGGATGGAAAAATTCTTATCGGCCGTTGAGGGACTCCCCGTTCCAACCCTCGCTGTCATCGATGGCTGGGCGATCGGCGGCGGACTGGCGATCGCCGGGGTCTGTGATCTCAGGATCGCCACTCCTGATGCGCGCTTCGGAGTTCCAATCGCGCGGACGCTCGGCAATTGTCTCTCGATTGCCAACTACGCACGTCTATCGGCGGGCTTTGGCGCCTCGCGGCTGAAGAAGATGTTGATGCTCGCCGAGCCAATTGGCGCCGAAGAAGCGCTCGAGAGCGGCTTTCTGGCAGAGATTGTGAACATCGACATGCTCGACGCGCGTGTCGCGGCGATCTGCGAACGCCTGTCCGCCAACGCGCCGGTGACAATGCGGACTGCCAAGGAGGCGATGCGGCGCATTCTGCACGCGACAATGCCGAACGGAGACGATCTTGTCGCTGAGACATATGGGAGTCACGACTTCCAAGAGGGCGTCTCAGCATTCGTCGCCAAGCGGCAACCATCATGGGAAGGACGCTAGCACAGGACGGACCTGCATCCACCCGCTTGATAATCCGCCACATAGCCCATGAGGTCAAACGACAAGCAAGGCGGTCGGCCACAAGCGCACAACCGGAGGAAACAATGAAACGCACTCATCTGTTAAGGCACGCATATTTTGCCGCCGCTGCCCTTATGCTGGCCTCGCCTGGTACGGCACTCGCAGAGCAGCCCACCGCGAAGGAGGTGGTCTTCGTTCTCGGGAACAATCTGTTCTCGACGCCTGCCTTTGCGGCTGTCGAAAACGGCTACTGGGCGAAACGCGGGCTGAATGTCCGGCTCAAGTTGGTCGCGAGCGGTCGGGAAATCACGCAGGCCCTGAATGCCGGCGAAGCCCAACTAGGCGGTGCCAACATGGGCACGACAACGGCCAGCGCCCGAGCCAGTGGCAACATGATCAAGGGTGTCATTCCCTACTACAACGACGCAGCCTACATCGCTGTCGCCGGTGGTCGCGGCATTGTCGGGCGCAAGGATCGAGGAGTTACAGCGGACGCTAAATCACTCGTGGGCAAGAAAATCGGAAGCCTCGCCGGAAGCACGCAAGAGGTATATCTGCTTGAATATCTCGCGAGAAACGGTGTCGACCCGAAGCAAGTGCAGATCGTGAACGTACCTGTTCCCGATATGCCCATCTCGCTCATGCAGGGTGTGGTTGATGCCACGGTTCCATGGGAGCCTTACCTGCAACAGAGCCTGCGAGAGCTTGGCGATAATGGACTTGTGGTGAGCCGCGGTGCACCCGGCCTCGTCGCGGATGTCATCGGCGTTCTCGCGAACGAGAAATACATCGCCGACAACAAAGACCTTCTTGAGACATTCGCGCTGGGTCTTGCCGAAGGCACTCAGTTTGTGCGCCAGAATGCAGCCGAGGCGGCGAAGATTGCCACCTACCATCTCGACGGTCTGAACGTCGCCGACGCGACCGAAGGCATCAAGCACATGGCTTGGGATCCTCGCATCTCGATCTGCACAGATGAAGGCCTGCTGAAGACCGGCAATGATATGATCTCACAAGGCCTGATCAAAGGGGCCGCCTTCAAGTCTGCCAACGAATTTGCGGAGCGGAGTGTGCTCGACAAAGTCATGGAGCGCAATCCGGAGCTGTTCGCCGACCTGCCTCCGTTGCCCGCCAATCTTTCCGACTGCAAAGGCGCCTTGAACTAGTGCGCTTGAAGTCCCCCTCAAGGAGATAATGATGGTTCCTTTTGAAAAGCAGGTTGTCACTGTTGTTCGCGAGCGCAATATAGGTACCGACGTGAGCTATGAGCCGCCGCTGCGTATTGGCTTCGGTATCAACGATAAAACGGTCGACACGCCGAACGCGACTATGGGCCGGAGCATTCTTGTTCCGGGAGCGGGCCCTAATCCCACGCACTATCACGCCGCGAATGATGTGGTCTGGTATATTCTCTACGGCAAGATCAAGCTCTGGTACGCGCGCAGCGATGCAAGTGATCGCCAGGAAGTTATTCTTGAAGGGGGTGACTTCGTCTACGTGCCGGCGGGCGCAATTCATGTGATTGCCAATGCCTCAGAAACGGAAGAAGCATCACTCGTCTTTTGCTATATCGGAGTTCCAAATACTGACGCTGCAGAAACAGTATGGCTCAGCGAAGACGGCAGGACGCGACTTCAGCCAGAACCCGTACCAGCATGAGGGGCAAGCGAAATGGCCGAAACCACGGCGGATAAGATCATCGTTGATGGCTTCCAGCATTTCTTCGAGACGGCCGATGGCCCCGTGCAAGCAACCGGCCTGATCGACCTGAAGATACCCACCGCACAGTTCGTCACGCTCGTCGGGCCGAGTGGATGCGGGAAGACGACCTTGCTCAAGGCGATCGCAGGCTTCATTACACCGACACGAGGCCGGATCATCTGCGACGGCAAGGTTGTTACGGGCCCCGGACGAGACCGTGGTGTCGTGTTCCAGGAACTTGCTATTCTTCCCTGGCGGACCGTGCGGAAAAACATCGCGCATGGCTTGGAGATCGTCGGAACACCGAAAGCGGAGAAGGATCGCATCGTCGACCGCCTCATCGCATTGACCGGCCTGAGGGGCTTCGAAGATCGTTATCCGCATGAATTGTCAGGCGGCATGCGCCAGCGTGTCGCCGTAGCCCGAACCTGGGCAGCGGATCCGGATATCATTCTGATGGACGAGCCTTTCGCCGCTGTCGACGCGATGACCCGGCTGACGCTGCAGGAGGAACTGGCGAGCCTTACCTTTAGTACCCGCAAGACCGTTTTCTTCATTACACACAGCGTCGATGAAGCCGTATTCCTGGCCGACCGCGTTCTGGTGATGAGCCGCCGGCCTGGGCGTATCAAGGCCAGCATCGAGGTCCCCCGCCGCCAGAACGGCGGGCGAGACTGGGAATCGTTTACGAGCGACCTCGAGATGCAAGCCATTTGCGAGCAGGTTCTGCGGCTTGTACGCGACGAGCGTATCGATTCTGCACTACAATCGTCGGATAAACAACTGCTGCAGGAGGCGTCATGACAACGGTTATCGCCTCATCGACTGCACCGTCTCTTGTTCAAAGCAATCTTTTTGCGTCCACTCTTCGCGAAGCATTGCGAAGCTCACGCTTCCTGCTGCCATTCGCCACGCTGATAATATTCTGGTGGGCTATCAAGGCGGCTCTTGATCTGTCCGACCGCGTTCTTGTTTCACCGGCGCAGGTCGCCAGCTCGCTATGGACGCTGTTCTCGCGCGGCATCCTGGCTGATTACGCGGCCTCGAGCCTCTCCATGATCGGCATCGCGGTTCTCGTCTCGGCTGTCTTAGGTATCCCGTTGGGCTTCGCCGTAGGAGCAAACAAGTATGTAGCCCGATCGCTCAGCCTGTTTCTCCGTTTTTTCCAGGGGGTTTCCGGCATATCGTGGCTTCCCCTTGCGATCATTTGGTTCGGATTTACAGATACGACCGTTCTCGTGATCGTCGTGTACACGCTCGTTGTCCCGGTTATCTTCAATACGATGCTCGGTGTCCGAGCTATACCGCCCAGCTACGCGCTCGCCTTGCAATCCCTTGGCGCGAGCCGGCTACGCATCGTTCGAGACGTCTATCTTCCCGGCGCCCTCCCGAGCATCGTCGTGGGCTTGCGGCTTGGCATGGGCTATGGCTGGCGCGCCCTGATTGCAGCTGAAATGCTTATTCGGCAGGGCGGGCTGGGCGACCTGATCTTCGGCGCACGCACATTCGGCCAGATAGATCGCATCATCAGCGGCATGATCATCATCGGTGTCCTGTATGTCGTGGTGGACCGCCTAATTATCCAGCCAATCGAAAACCTCACCTTTGCCCGCTGGGGAGTGCTCAGGCGATGAACGAGAACAGTCACGCGCGCCGGCTCTTCTTCTCACCTGGGCGGATCGTCTGGCAATTCCTGCCTGCCGTGCCGTTTCTGATCCTGCTCCTCGGCTGGTCGGTCTACTGGCTCTATGCTCGGCCGCCGGTCGGCACCTTGCCCGCTGCCTGGACCGTATTTACGACGCTCTGGGAGCTCGCGATCAATGGCAGGCTCTGGGAGAACGTCGCAGCCAGCCTCTGGCGTCTCGTTCTCGGAACCACCGTCGGTGTCATCACGGGCGTCATTGGTGGGTTCTTCGTCGGCCTTAACCGGAACGTTTCGGCCTTCGTCAGTCCCCTTGTCATTTTTTTCAACGCTATATCTGGCATCGTGTGGCTCCCGCTCGTCATCGGATGGCTCGGGATTGGCACAGCGCTCGTCGTTTTCCTTATCTGGAATACGGTCTTCTTTCTGGTGTTTCAAAATACTGTTCTCGGTGTTCAACTTGTGCCGACGGTTCTAGAACTCGGCGTGCGCACACTTGGTGGGAGCCGCCTGCAAACGGTCCTCAGCGTCACACTGCCCGGTGCCCTGCCCTATATTCTCTCCGGCATCCGCTCCGGCTTGGGATTCGGCTGGCGCGCGCTCATCGCGGCTGAACTTGTCGGCGCGACGGTCGGCCTGGGGCAGATGATTTTCCGCGCCGCGGAGTTCCACCGGGCGGACATCATCATTGCGGGCTGCATGGTGATCGGCATTCTCGGCCTGCTTATGGATCGCTATCTGCTGGTGCCGATCGAGCGGCGCACTGTCGAACGATGGGGCCTTGTGACTTCGACCAAAGGGATCTGATATGGCGACAGCAGCGATTACCACTCCCACTCCGCTAAAACGCCGGCTGCCCCTGAAGGAGATCGCGCGGTTGTCGCTGGGCGTGGTCATCATCGGCGGCATCCTCTTCGGACAACAAGCTTTTGGCATGATCACCCGGGACGCGCGTGTTGATCCGGCCATCGTTCGGGAAGGTCTTGTAGACGTCCTCGTCGTGTTGAATTTCGAGCCTGAACGCTTCCACAACGAGCGGCTCGCACGGCTTGGCATGTTCAGCGGGCGTGATGGTTCGACGCGCCGCGTGCGATTGCGCCAGGTCACGCAGGACAACCTAAGGGCGTTGTCGAGCCTGCCATGGATTGGGGCATTGGAGCCATTGAAGTGAGCCAGCTCCATTCGGGTGGGCGGGCGCTGGGAATGGCGGTCGCCTCCCAGACTTTGACAATCATACCCGTCTTTCTCATTGGCAGCTTGTCGCCGCTCATTCGCGACGACATCACACTGGATGCTTTCGGGCTCGGCCTTGCCGTGGCGGTATTCTACAGTTTGTCAGCCATAGGAGCGGGGGCCTTCGGCCGAGCAGCAGACCGTGTCGGCCCTTGGCGCACGACGGGTGCCGGCCTCGTGTTGACGGCACTCGCGCTCCTCGGCATCGCGGCCATCGGCTGGAACGCGGGCATGATCATCACGTGCCTGGCGTTCGCCGGCCTCGCCAACGGATGGGTGCAACCATCCACAAACCTCGCCGTATCCCGTCATGTCCATGGCACGCGCCAAGGCTTTGCCTTCGGCATGAAGCAATCATCGATACCACTGGCAACGATGGCCGGCGGCTTGGCTGTGCCCTTCGTGGGATTAACAATGGGCTGGCGCTGGGCCTTTGGATTGGCCGCGTTGGCGACGGCGATCGTATGGCTCGGGCTACCGCGAGATACAGCACCTCCCCAGCCACGACATGGCGCGGCCAGAGCGACGATGCCCTTCGGGACATTAATGACGCTCGCCGCCATGTCGGGTTGCGGGGCCGGCGCCGCGAACGGGATGGCAGCATTCCTCGTGTCATCGATTACGGCAGCAGGACATGCTGAGGCCGGCGCCGGTATCGTACTCGCCATGGGCAGTATCGCGTCGATTATCGTGAGAATTAGCGCAGGACTTGTTGCCGATCGGCGGGATTTTCCCATGATGTTGGCGGTCTCGCTGCTCTTCTCAGGCGGCGCGGCTGGCTATGCCTGCCTGGCACTCGGGCAGGGCTGGCTCGCGATTACCATCGGCACCGCGCTGGGCTTCGGTTTGGGATGGGGATGGTCGGGGCTCTCGACACTCGCGGTTGTAAGGGGCAGTCCCGGCGCCGCCGGAGCCGCGACCGGCGTTACGCAGGCGGGGGTATTTGTGGGCGCCGTGCTGGGCCCTCTTGCGTTCGGCTGGATTGCACAAACCACTTCTTATGCCGCCGCTTGGTGGACCATGGTCGTGCTTGGCGTTGCGGCCGCAGGTCTTGCGATCATCGCCCATCGTCAGTTGGGAGAAGGTCCGATTTCCCTCGCCGATGCGGATCTAGGGAGGGAGGCATGACAGTCATAGATGCCCATCAGCATGTATGGCGATTGGGCCAGCGCGACCACATTTGGCCGGCCAAGGCTCTCCCCGTCCTCGCGCGTAATTTCACACCCGCTGACCTCAACCAGTTGATGCACCGAGCCCAGGTTGACGGAACGATTCTGATGCAGTCCTTGAACGATCCGGACGAGACGAGGGAGTTCCTGAGGCTCGCGGCGGTGACGCCCTGGATATCTGGCGTTGTCGGCTGGGTTCCCTTGGCCGGGCCTGAAGCGACCGCGAACGCCATTCACGCCCTCCCTCATCGCGACAAGCTCGTGGGAATTCGCCATCTCATCAATTTCGAGCCTAATCCAAGCTGGCTGCTTCAGCCCGCGGTTCAGGAGGCCATCGGGGTCGTTGCGGCGCAGGGGCTCGTATTTGACGTGGTGCCGAATGATGCGGCTCGCTTCGATGCCGTCCTGGCGACGGCCGAGCGCCATCCTGACATGACGATGGTCATTGACCACTTGGCGCGCCCGCCAGTTGTCACCGGTGGCTGGGAGCCATGGGCCAGCCAAATCGCGCGCGCAGGTCAGCTGCCCAATATCTATATCAAGCTCTCGGTTGGACTAGACATTGCTCTGGAGTGGAGCTGGGCGCCTGATGAGCTGCGCCAATATGTCGATCACGTGCTCGAGCATTTTGGCCCAGGCCGGATCATGGCGGCAAGCAACTGGCCAGTTTCAACTTTGACCGCGAATTACACAACATTGTGGAAAGGTATACGTGCGCTCATCTCCGGCCTGAAGCCCCATGAGAGCGCAATGGTTTTGGGCGGAACGGCCATCCGGGCGTTCGGCCTCGGCACGGCAGCCGGCGATTGTCGCATCTCTAAGGGGCAACGAGCGTGAAACTGTTTGATCTCTCTGAGCGTGTCGCCGTCGTAACCGGCGGCGGACGTGGGCTTGGCCGGGCCATGGCGAAGGGCCTGGCCGAAGCCGGCGCCGTGGTGGTGCTCGCCGGGCGTGGTCAAATCGAACTGGAGGAGGCGGCCGAGTCAATCCGATTAGCAGGTGGTCGGGCCTCCACCGTAAGCGTTGATCTGCTTGACCCCGCCGGCCCAACGCTGCTTGTGGACAGGATCGTGGCAGAGAACGGCAGGCTGGATGTGCTCCTTCATGCCGCCGGGTCCCAAATCCGCAAGCCAGCCCTGGAACTTACGGCGGAGGACTGGGACCGCATCACAGATATTCATCTGAAGGCCGCATTTTTGCTGGCGCAGGCGACGGCCCGTCATCTTGTTGATCGCCGCGCAGGTGGCAAGATTATCTTTGTTGGATCGCTCAATTCTCACATCGGCATCCGCAACGTCTCCGCCTACGCCGCCGCCAAAAGCGGTATCGCGGGCCTCGCGCGCGTCTTGGCCAATGAATGGGCTGTCGAGGGTATCTGTGTGAATACCATCATTCCCGGATACTATCGCACAGCCATCACCGAAGACCTGTTTGCGGATAGCGCCAAGCATGACTGGGTCATGTCGCGCATTCCCATGCAACGTCTTGGTGATCCGGCGGATCTCGCAGGCGCGGCGATCTACCTTGCCTCAGCCGCCTCCGACTACGTAACGGGGGCCGAAATCCGCGTTGATGGTGGCTGGCTGGCCACATAGGCCATCGAGAGAAATCTACCCAGAAGATTTTCAAACGTAATTACTGCGGTATCTACTAGTCGAAACTCGGCATTTCACTAAGAAACGCGGTTCACGTCCGTAATCCTATGGTCAGAAGCGCGTTTTTTAACCAATCATCGAAAGGGAGTGAAGTATGTTTCGTCATATGGCCATTCTGAAGTTCAAGCCGGACGCGGATCCCGGTGCCGTGGAGCGTTACTTCGCAAATTTCCCAAAACTCGCCGAGAGCCTTCCGGTCATCAAATCCTGGTATATCGGTGCCAATGAGGGATCGGGCGGCGAATCTCATGTGAAGCGTCATGGATTCCGAGGTAACTATGACGTTGGCCTCGTGCTGGAGTTCGATGACCAGCAAGGTTATCGTGACTATGCAGAATCCACCGAACATCAACGTTTCTTCGAGGAGTTCTGCACTCCCATCTTCGCAGAACGTGTTGTTGTCCAGTTTCACCCAAAATAAGACTTCAGGCGTGACGACCTGCAGTATCCAGATCGTCACGCCGAACGGGAGGGCAGCAACGCATGAAAGCTCTGATAACTGACACGGAAATCCGCAATCCCGATATTGAGATCGACCTGCTTCGCAACGCCGGCTTCGAGGTCGAGGTCGCATCCTGCCGAACACCTGCTGACGTCATTGATGCAGGCCGCGATGCCGACGCTCTTCTTGTCCAATACGCTCCCGTCACGGCAGATGTATTCGATGCCTTGCCATCGCTGCGTGCAATTAGCCGCTATGGCATCGGCGTGGACTCGATCGATCTGCCCGCGGCCGAGCGCCACGGCGTCTGGGTGTCCAATGTGCCGGACTATGGCTTCGACGAAGTGCCAACCCACGCCCTCGCACTTCTCTTCGCTCTTCTCCGACACGTGCCGTTCTATGACCGAAATATTCGCGGCGGCACTTGGGATTTTCAGGCGACTGGCCCCATAAACCGTATCGCAGATCTTTCTCTTGGAATCGTAGGACTTGGTCGGCTCGGACGCTTTGCTATGGAACGGGCAAGGCCATTCTTCAAGGATGTGATCGCCTATGACCCGTTCATCGATGACGCTCGCTGGCCGGCAGGCGTTACTAAGGCTTCATTACAGGAAGTGTTCGCCCACGCCCATGCCATAAGCCTTCATGTACCACTGACACGAGGTAGCCGGCATCTCATCAATGATGCGCTTTTGGCCGCGGTTCCGGAACGAGGGACTTACCTCGTCAATACCTCTCGTGGCGGGCTGATCGATCTTGACGCAGCGCTGCGGGCACTTGAAGATGGACGCCTCAGAGGGCTAGGTCTCGACGTCATGCCAAACGAACCGCCACCGATGGACCATCCCGTTCTTCACCATCAGCGCACGGTGGTCACCCCGCATGCGGCCTGGTACTCCGAAGCATCTGTTATCGATCTCCGTCGCAAGTATACAGAGAATATCGTCATGTGGGCTCGGAACGGGGTGGCTCCTAATGCCGTGGTTATAGGCACTATAGCACCGATCTCGACATGCTGACCCCGGTATTGAACAAATATCCTTAAAAATACCGGTCTCCTTTACGCACCGGTGGCAGCCGCCGATTGCCCAATCCCGGCATCTAGGGACCTCATACCCTCTGCGCAGCACACAGATTTGCGCATTACTCGGGAGCTATCATGCCCTCTATTTCACTTGATGTCGCACGGGTCATGCCGCTGGATTGGCAGGAGGCCACTCTCGTTGGCCGGGTGTGGAACCCGGATCTTAAGGGGCCGTGCGTCGCGACCGTTCGCGGCGACGAACTGATCGACGTTACGCCCTCGGTGCTCACCGTTAGCCATCTTTGTGAATGCGATGAGCCTGCGAACGCCCTTGCCAGCATCGACGGCGAGCGAATCGCTGCGCTTGCGGATGTTTTGCGGAATACGCCGCCGCATACTCGCGACACAACAAAGCCCTGGTTGCTGGCACCGATCGATCTGCAGGCGATCAAGGCTGCAGGCGTTACGTTTGCCGTATCCATGTTGGAACGCGTCATTGAGGAAAAGGCCCGGGGAAACCCAGCAGTCGCTGCCACCATCCGCTCGGAGGTTAAACGCTTGGTCGGAGACGATCTGGCTGATCTGAAACCCGGGTCGGCCGAGGCCTTCGCCCTAAAGGAGGTACTGGTGGCGGAGGGGGCATGGAGCCAATACCTCGAGGTTGGCATCGGGCCAGATGCGGAAATCTTCACGAAAGGACCGCCGATGTCGGCGATCGGAGTTGGCATGGATGCGGGCTTGCACCCTCAGTCGAGCTGGAACAACCCTGAGCCTGAGGTCGCGCTCGCGGTATCCTCAAAGGGCCGGATCGTCGGGGCGATGCTTGGCAACGACGTCAATCTGCGAGATGTCGAAGGCCGCTCCGCCCTGCTGCTGGGAAAGGCCAAGGACAACAATGCCGCCTGCGTGCTTGGCCCCTTCCTGCGCCTCTTCGACCATCGGTTCACCCTGGACGATGTCCGAACCACGGTCGTGACCCTCGTTGTCGAAGGCGATGACGGCTTCCGCATGGAGGGCTCATCGTCCATCGCAAAGATCAGCCGCGATCCCGAGGATCTCGTCGCACAGATGATCGGCCCTCATCACCAGTACCCTGACGGGGCGGTGCTGTTTCTCGGGACGATGTTCGCGCCGGTGGATGATCGCGGCGCACCTGGCAAAGGCTTCACGCACAAACTCGATGATGTCGTGACCATCGCCGCGCCGAAACTTGGCGCCTTGATCAACAGAATGCGGACTACCGACGCCTGTGAACCATGGACGTTTGGCCTTCGCGCGCTCATGGCGACGCTCGGTGCACGTGGGCTGCTTAACCGCCACCAGTGACCAAGGCGTATCGCAACGGATGGTCGCCCTTCGGACGAGACGCTGGAATCGCTGTGGCGATGAGACACGCCCACACCAAGAGCGCGCCCTGCGACGAGTGCGGGCATATTCTTTTACCTTGAGCGCATGGAAGGAGGGGTGGGTGGACAAGTTAGAGCCAAGGCCCGTGACGACTTCTGTCCGATCCTGTCGGCAAGCGCGCCGGCCAGTGGCTTCCCTGCGGAGTTCACGAAAGTGCTCTTGAATAGCACTTCCTGGTAAATCTGCCCGGAAAGTCCACAACGCATCTTATACAAGCGGCTCAGCGTGCCTGTGAGCCAGTTGACGGTCGCGGACTGCTCCAGCGGGTGTGAGAGCAACTGCCGTCGCGGGAATCTCGTGGTTGCGGCGGCATCGGCATCACGCGGCCTTGCATCGAAGAAACAGGTCAGGTCTACCGGAAAAGACGGGCAATCCTGCCCAGCAGTTCCACCAGCCCACCGCGCAAGAGCATCACACAGAGAACGAAAAGCGTACCCTGGATGATCATGATCCATGCACCAAGTGCAGCGAGTTGGTTCTGCAAGGTGACGATTACCGCGGCACCAAGGATCGGGCCAAAGAAGGTCCCTGCCCCCCCGAGCAAGGTCATCAGCACCGCCTCGCCAGACATCTCCCAATAGACGTCATTCAAGGTCGCTACGCTAAAAACAAGTGATTTCATACCGCCCGCCAGTCCAGCGAAGGCGGCCGAGAAGATGAACAGCCTCAACTTATAGCGGTTCACGTGATAGCCAAGCGAGATGGCACGGGGTTCGTTCTCGCGGATCGACTTCATCACCTGCCCAAAAGGCGAGTGAATGATCCGATGCATCAGCAAGAGCGTGAGAAAGAACACGATGGCCACAAAGCAGTACATCCCTAGATCGCTTGCAAGCGGGATCAATGAGAAAAGATTGCCGCGCGGCACACCCTGAATGCCGTCTTCACCCCCGGTGAAAGGCGCGCGGAGCGAGGCGAAGTAGACGAGCTGCGCGAAAGCGAGCGTGATCATGGCGAAATAGATGCCCTGCCGTCTGATCGCGAGCGATCCGAACACCAACGCGAGCAGCATGCTCACGCCGATGCCGCACGCGAGCGCAAGCTCGGGCGTCAGGCCGAGATCGCGCGCGCTCCAGGCAGTGATGTAGCTCGCGGCGCCGAAATAGGCAGCGTGACCAAAGGACAGCAGACCGCCGTATCCCAGCAGAAGATTGAGCGAGCAAGCCAACAGCGCAAAGCACAGCATCTTCATGACGAAGAGTGGATAAAGGACAAACGGCGCGACGATCAGCAACGTGAGCAGGATGCTGAAATAGATCATGTGCTGGCGCGACATGCCGAGGCCGGTTGCGGTCTCGACCTGTGCTTGCATGACGGTGGTTGCCATCTCAGCCGACCCTCCCGAACAGACCAGCGGGCTTGATCATCAGCATGATGGCCATGATGACAAATACTGCGATGTTGGCCGCCTCAGGGTAGAAGAACTTCGTCAGGCCTTCGATGATACCAAGCCCGAAACCCGTGATGATCGAGCCCATGATTGAGCCCATGCCGCCGATCACGACGACTGCGAAGACGACGATAAGAAGATTAGCGCCCATGGTCGGGCTTACTGAATAAATCGGAGCGGCCAAGACGCCGGCGAAGCCCGCCAACGCGACCCCGAAACCGTAGGTGAGTGTAAGCAGGCGGGGAACGTTGATGCCGAATGCTTCCGTCAGCTTTGGATTTTCTGTTGCCGCCCTCAGGTTGGAACCGAGGCTTGTGCGCTCGATCACGAACCAGGTCGCCAAACAGACGGCGATCGAAACGAGGACAACCCATCCGCGATAAAACGGCAGGTACATGAAGCCGAGATTGACGCCACCTTGGAAGATGGCGGGCATCGCATAGGTCTGGCCGGAAACCCCATAGATGTTGCGGAAGGCGCCCTCGATGATCATTGCAAGGCCGAAGGTCAGGAGGAGACCATAAAGATGGTCGAGCTTGTAAAGTTGGCGAATGAACACACGCTCGAGCAGGATGCCTAGTAGACCAACGGCAATCGGCGCGATGATGAGCGCCGGCCAATAGCCAATGCCGAGGTAGTTCAGAAGCATCCAGGCAAGGAGAGCCCCCATCATGTAGAGCGCCCCATGCGTGAAATTCACGATGTTAAGGAGGCCGAAGATAATGGAAAGGCCGAGGCTCAGCAATGCGTAGAATGCACCGTTGATTATGCCGAGCAACAATTGCCCAAAGAATGCCGGCGCGGAGAAACCAAGTGCTTCAAACATGTATCGATTGTCCCCCTTCTCTCGGGGCCGGCAGACCGCAGCGCATCAAACGCCCAGATATTTGTTGAGTTTGGAACGGCTGGACGCAAATTCGCCGCCGCTGATCTGGTCAACGACACGCCCTTGCTCCACGACGAAATGCCTGTCAGCGATCTCGCTTGCGAAGCGCAAATTCTGTTCGACGAGCACGACGTTGAATTGCATGTCCTTTAGCTTGCGCACGGTCACCGCAATCTGGTCAATGATGATCGGAGCAAGGCCTTCGGTCGGCTCGTCGAGGAGTAGTGTTCGCGAGCCGGTGCGCAGAATGCGCGCAATCGCCAGCATCTGCTGTTCGCCGCCCGATAGCTTGGTTCCCTGGCTGCGTAGGCGGGCGCGCAGATTCGGAAAGAGATCGAATATGGCTTCGTCTGGAAGCCCCCCTGGTTTGATGACTGGCGGCAGCCGCAGGTTCTCCCCGACGTTCAAACTGGAATAGATGCCGCGTTCCTCTGGACAGTAGGCGACGCCAAGCCGCGCTATCAATCGGGTCGGCAACCCGATCGTCTCGCATCCATCCACAAGCACCGAGCCGGAGCGCCGCTCCAACACGCCCATGATTGCCCTGAGGGTCGTCGTCTTGCCGGCGCCGTTGCGCCCCAAGAGCGCGATAACTTCTCCCTGGCGGAGCGTCAGCGACATGCCGTGCAGCACATGCGATTCCCCGTACCAGCCATGGAGGTCACGTACCTCCAGTGGGGTGACATCTTCCTGGCCACGATCCGCCCTAGCATCCTCACGCATGATTGGAGCCTAGATATGCTTCCTTTACGCGTTCATCGCTTGCCACGGTTTGGTAGTCTCCCTCCGCGATGACCTGGCCGCGGCATAGCACCGATACGCGGCTGCAGAGCCGCGACACGACCGACAGGTTATGCTCCACCATCAGCAGAGTGCGTTTCTCGGCAACCTGCTCCAGGAGGAGAACGATCCGATCGATGTCTTCGACGGCCATCCCGGCGGTTGGTTCGTCAAGCAGCAGCACTTCAGGGTCCAGCGCCAAGGTCGTGGCGATTTCAAGAGCCCGTTTGCGCCCATATGACAGCGTGGCCGCGGCGGCCGCTTCAAACCCCGCGAGACCGACGAGCGAGATAAGACGCCGCGCCTCGTCCTCATAAGATTTGAGCACCTTCTCGCTACGCCAGAAGTCGAACGAACTGCCGCGCCGGCGCTGGAGGGCGACGCGCACGTTCTCCAGCACCGTCAACTGCGGGAAGACCGCGGAGATCTGAAACGAGCGCACAAGGCCCATTTCGGCGACCGTCGCCGGGCTCGACTTTGTGATGTCCCTGCCCTTGTAGTGGATCGTGCCACCGCTCGGCGCCAGGAACTTCGTGAGTAAGTTGAAGCACGTTGTCTTGCCAGCACCGTTCGGGCCGATGAGCGCGTGCACCGAACCCTTGCGAACGGCGAGGTCCACGCCATCCACGGCCACGAACCCCATGAATTCCTTCCGCAGCCCCGATGCGGACAAAACGATATCTTCCAATGCCCCCTCCAACGAACAGCTCAAGCTCCGCCCGCGGCGGGTCGCATACGCGGCGCCGCTCTTGCCCGCGGCTGGAACGATCCAGCCGCGGAGAGAAGCCGGTTCTATTTTTTGTTCATGATGTAGGGGCACTTTCCGTCGGCGAGAGGACGTGCCGCGCGCTCGCCCTCAACGACAGACGTAATATCATAGATATCATACTTCGACTTCGCCTGAGATGGCTCCTTCACACGCAGAAAGTACATGTCGTGCACCATGCGTCCATCTTCGCGCAGCTTGCCGCTTGGCGTGAAATCATCTTTGATTTCCATTGAGCGAAGTGTCTCCAGCACCTTGTCGCCCTTGTCTGTGCCGGCCTTCTCGATAGCTTTTAGGTAGCTGCGAACAGCGGAATAGGTCGCGGCTTGGCCCTGAGCGGGCTTCTTGCCAGTCTTCTTCTCGAAGCGTTCAGCAAGGCGCCGCGTTTCGTCATTGTAGTTCCAATAGAAGGCTTCAGTTACTTGCAACCCTTTCCCCGCGTCGAGGCCGAGGGCGGCAATATCGGCCATAGTAGCAGCGAGGCCGACCAGTGTCTGGCCGCTATCGGCGAGGCCAAATTCCTTGGCCTGCTTCGCAGACTGCGTAAAGTCCGAACCGCTATTGGCGAAGGCTACGACCTCGGCGCCTGATGACTGGGCTTGCAGGAGATAAGACGAGAAGTCGCTTGAATTGAACGGATGACGAACAGCACCTACGACCTTGCCACCCCGGGCCTGAATGACCTTCGTTGCATCGGCCACAAGCGCGTCACCGAACGTATAGTCGGCCTGTACGAAGAACCACGTCTTCTTGCCTTGGTCCAGCAAAGCGTTGGCGGTCGTCGTGGACGACGAATAAGTGTCGGACATCCATTGGACGCTATTGGGCGAGCATTTCTCGCCGGTGAGGACCGACGAAGAAGCACCTACCAGCAGCATAACCCGGCCTTTGTCGCGCACGAGGTCCTGAAGAGCGAGCGCGATTGCCGAATTGGTGATGTCAACGAGAACATCAACCTTTTGGCGATCAAGCCATTCGCGCGCGATCGTCAAACCCACGTCTGGCTTGTTCTGGTGATCGGCCGAAATCAGCTCGATCGGGACGCCGTTCACTTTGCCGCCGAAGTCTTCGATGGCGAGTTCGGCTGCCGCCACCGCGCCGGGCCCGGTGGCGGCGCTGTAGGGTCCACTCAAGTCCGTGAGCACGCCGATCTTGATGACGTTGTCCGATACCTGCGCCTTAGCGACCCCTGCCATTGACAGCGCGAGGACACCCGCGAGACCAACGGCCGATGCAAACATGTTCAGCTTCATTTCAAAAGTTCCCCTTTTTTGGGGTCAGTCGATGGCCGCGCCGCCGAAGCCGGAAGATTATGTCGCGGCGCTTCACCTGACCCGGTCGATGCAACTGCGGATGATCTCTGCGGCGGCAAGCCGCGAATCCGGGATGGCCACAAACTTGTCTTCAGCAATGGCCCTGGCATGATTAGCGAACTTATCGTTGACGTTTCCGCAGATCGTGTACGCGCGGCCAAGCTCAGAAAGTCGATCAGCGACGGGATAAGAAAGCACCGCTTCCCACACGCTCGGATAAGCTTGATAGTTCTTGAGATAGGCTAACACCTCGGTGGTCAGTCGATCGGCACGTACGTCAGGGTCGTTCTTTCGGATGCGGTCGATCTTGCGTTCGTACCAGGGCCAGAACAGCTCCTGATCCCTCGTCGCGTGCCAGAGCCGAATGAGATGCGAGCCATCCCAATCGAGCTCGATCGGCTCCGCGTAACGCGGGGCAATCTGCTCGCGCTCCTCAGCACCCAGCGCAGGCGGACTGTCAAGCACCAGCGCGCCCACCATTTCCGGCGCGAGGCTTGCCAACGCGACGGCGACTGAGGCGCCACCATGACGCCCGTAGAAGTCGGCTTTCGCAACGCCGAGTTTTGCCAGGGCTTCGGCAACGAGCCGTGCGCTGCGCGAAACATCGTGCCGCTGTCCGAACGCGTCGGAATCCCCGCAGCCGGGAAGGTCGAGCGCGATCACCGCGCGGTCGGTGGCCATGAGCTCCGGCAGTGTGTCGAGCTGTGTGGCGGAACCTGGCGCGGGCGGCAGCATGACAAGCGGTAAGCCGCTGCCAGCTTTGCCCCAATGTCGGACGAACAGCTGTCCTTCGTCGAGGCCGACATAGTCTTGGGTGACACCGACCGCCCGGCGTGAAGGCGATTTGATTGGCGGAGCATCCGGCCACGCAGGCACGCTCTTCATGATCTCGATCTCCTTCTGCGCACCTGCGTCGCGATCGAGCGGCATAGGCTCGATGCGGCAGCAATCGGGCAGCGGCCGTGGCAGCAGGTCGAGAGCAGTCAGCAAGGAATCGTCGGGATAGGCGAGGAAGACAGTCGGCACGCGAAGATGCGGAATCGGCTCCTGCGCATGATACCGGAAAGCGGCTGCATAGGGCTCGATGTATCCCGTCCAAACATCGAGGATATCCACCACGCCACGATGGATGTGCTCGGGCGCCGGCACGCTGCAGTTGGCCCTTGTGACGCGTCCGCTGATGTTCCACGGCCAGAACAGATTCTGCTCACGGTAGCGGTACCAGAGCCACATTAGGTGAAGGCCGTCCCAGGTCTTCTCCATCGAAGGGAAGTATGTGTTGAGGCGTCGCGTACGCTCATCCTCGGTATAGACGGGATAGCCGTCGAGTAGCGCGATCGCCGTTCGCTCCGGATAGCGCATGGCAAACTCCGCACAAATGCTCGCCCCTGTGTGGGAGCCATAGGCCGCCACCTTGGAGATGCCAAGCGCGTCCAGTGTCTGCGCCAATGCGATTGCCTGATCGGCGATTTCAGTCGTGGGGGTCGGTAGCGGCGACGAACGGCCGAGGCCGCACGAGTCGATCGCGATCGCGGTGAAATGCTCGGAGAAAGCGAGCGTCTGGCGGTCGAGCGTCTGGGATGACGTTGGTGACTGCCCAAAAAGAACCACGGCCGGGCCGGTTCCTGCATATCGGAAGTGGACCTGCCGGTCGCCGACCGTAACGAAGCCGCGCCTGATACGACGATGCGAAGCCGTCAATTGTTCCTCCCTCACGATCCCGCCAAGTCTGCCGCTGGACGGTGTTGTTTTGAAATTGTTATCGCTAACATGCGAGTTTCGCAACCCGCCTCAATCAAGATATTTCAGCGCGGCCTGAATACCGGTACGCGCAGCCCATCCTCCGCGTCTGCGAAGCAAACCTGGACCGGCATGCCGATCCGGACGGTCTCAGGCTCACAGCCGACGATGTTCGTCAGCATGATCGGCCCTTGGTCGAGGGCGACGTAGGCGGTGATCGTGCTGGGTTGTTCGCGTCGCATGATCGTATAGGTATGGATGACGCCGGTGCCGGCCACTTCCTCCCATTCCGTGCTCCCGCTGTGACAGAAAGGGCAGATGGCGCGTGGGTAGTGATGCGCCTCGCCGCAGTCAGCGCAGCGCTTGACGAGCAGGACGCCGCGCCGCGCTGCATCCCAGTATTCCTGGTTCTCGGCGTTGAGCTTAGGTGCCGGCATCTTGACTGCTTCTTCCATCTTATTCCCTTTCCAGGATGACTGTCGCGCTGCCGTGACGGCTGGCAAGCCATCCCCCGGTTCCATGTGCCACCGCCAGGTCGCAACCCTGCACCTGCACAGCTGGATGGGCTTCGCCCCGGAGCTGGCGCACGGCTTCCAGGACCTTGGTCATGCCACCGCGATTGCCGGGGTGATTGTTGCAGAGGCCCCCGCCATCCGTGTTCACCGGCAGACGGCCGATGCCGGAAATCAGCTGGCCGTCGGATACGAAGCGCCCACCTTGGCCTTTCTCGCAGAAGCCAAGATCCTCGAGCTGGACGATGACTGTGATGGTGAAGCTGTCGTAGACTGACGCGTACTTGATATCGGCGGGCGTCACCCCGGCTTCCTCGAAAGCGATCGCCCCTGACCTGGCGCCACCGCTCTCGAGAATATTGGCCTTACCGCCACGGAGGTCGCGTATAGCCTCGCCGGCACCACGCACCTTGATCAGCGGGCGCGACAGCGATCTGGCGATCTCAGGACTGACGACCACGATGGCGCCGCCCCCGTCGCTTACGACACAGCAGTCGAGGCGGTGCAGCGGGTCGGCGATCATCGGCGACTGCAACACGTTTTCAACGCTCACCACTTCGCGCAGCATTGCATGCGGATTGTGCTGCGCGTGATGCGAGGCAGCTACCTTGACCCAGGCGAGTTGTTCTGGGGTGGTGCCGTATTCGTGCATGTGGCGCATCGCCACCATCGCGTATTGATTGAGCACGGACGAGCGATAGGGATATTCGAACGGAAGCTCCGGCACGTCCCAGTTCGGCGGCGGATTAGCACTTACGCCCGCGCTGCGCGGACGCCCTGCCAACGTGATCAGGGCGACGCTGCATTTGCCCGAGGCGATGGCCTGTGCCGCGTGTGAAATGTGCACGATCGGGGCGGAGCCCCCCGTCTCCGTGGTATCGACGTGACGTACGTTAAGGCCAAGATATTCAACCATGGAGATGGGACCGAGACCCGGCGCATCATTGTCGCAGAAGAAGCCGTCCACGTCGGCCATCGTCAAACCGGCGTCAGCGACGGCGCCGATGGCGATCTCGGCGTGCAACTGGGCGAGGGACTTGTCCGGCGCCTTGCGCGTGGGATGCTCGTAGATGCCGGCGATGTAAGCCTTGCCGCGTATTGTCATTCCGCTTCCTGTCTGGTGAATTTCGCCTTCGCCGAGAAACGCCGTCAGTGCGCGGGCTCTTTCGCGCGCACCAATGAGGCGAACCGCCGGAGGTGGTAGCTTTCATCGCCCATCTGCATGCTGTTCATGGTGAGGCGCTTGAAGTAATGGCTGAGCGGTGTCTCCCATGCCATGCCGATGCCGCCATGGAGTTGCACGGCATTCTGACCGACGAAACGAGAGGCCCGAGCGACCAGCGCGCGCCCTGCCGAAGTAACCCGGTCGCGTTCAGGCGCCGGCGCGTCCCAGTTGTCAGCGGCGAGCAGCGCCATAGAGAACGACTGCTCGGACTGGCTATACATGTCGACCAGCCGATGCTGGATGACCTGGAAACTCCCGATAGCCGCGCCGAACTGTTGGCGCGTCGCGACATAGTCACGCGTCATATCGCACATTCGCCGCATGATCGCTGCCGCCTCGCAGGTGAGATAGATACGCGCTCGGCAGATCGCTGCATCAATGGCCGCACGCCCCCGCGTCGGAGCGACCACCATCGCGCCGCCATCGAGTTTCACGCCGCGCAGATGCAGGTCAGCACCGCGCTGTCCGTCGTTAGTGACGTAGCCGTTGACCTTGAGGCCTGCGGTCGCGGGATCGACTGCAAAGACCGCAAGCTCTCCGTCCAGGAGCGCCGAGATCAGCAGCTTGTCGGCGCGGTCGGCCCAAGCGACTGACACTTTCGTTCCATCCAGGACGAAGCCGTCGCTCACGCGACGCGCTGTTGTCTTCACGTGGCTAACGTCGAAGCGGGACTCCGGCTCGAAATGCGCAACGGTGAAAACGCAGCCTGCCACGATGTCCTCGAGCAACGAACGACGCCGGTCGGCCTCCGCGCAGGCCTCGATCACCGACGCTGCCATGACGGCTGTTTCGAGATAGGGCACTGCCACGAGGTTGCGTCCCAACTGCTCGGCGATGATGGCGATCTCGGTCCCGCCCCCACCAATACCGCCGTCTTCGATAGAGATGGGAACGGCTGGAAGGCCCATCTCCACGAAACCGGCCCAGCGCTCATCCGTGTCCACCGCACCGGCCGCTGCGACGCGACTTTCCATCGAATGCTCACGCGCCAGATAGCGCTCCAGCGTTTCGCGCAGCAGGCGCTGTTCATCCGTCAGCGTCACGTCGACCATCAGAGACCTGCAATGTTCTTGGCGGTGATCTGGCGCTGGATCTCACTCGATCCCCCGTAGATCGATGCCTTACGCCAGTTGAAGTAGTGAGACGCCGAACTCGTCATCCAGCGGGTGTCGCCGTTGGCGCTCGCATCGACGTTGGCGTCGAGACCGTGCTGCCACGCCATGCCACGCATGCCGGCCGCCAGCATGAAGAGCTCGCTCAGTTCCTGCTGGATATCCGTGCCGCGCACCTTGAGCATGGGGATCGCTGCGTCCGTTGCAGCACTGCGCCTGCCCTCAGCCTCTTCTGCAAGGAAACGCAGCATGGTCGCCTCGAGCGCCATCAACTCGATCTCGACCCAGGCGATGCGTGACGAAAAATCAGGATCGTCCAGCAGCGATGCGCCGCCGGTCCCGGCGTTCGCGGCGATTTCCTTCAACCGCCTGAGCTGTTGTTTCGAACGGCCTGTCTCTGGAGTGCCGAAGCGTTCGTATTCCAGCATGAACTTCGCGTAGCTCCAGCCTTTGCCCTCCTCGCCCACCAGGTTGTCGGCGGGCACCTGCACGTTCTCAAAGAAGACCTCGTTGACCTCGTGAGTACCTTCCATCGTAATGATAGGGCGGACGGAGACGCCGGGCGCCTGCATATCCACGATCAGAACGCTGATGCCTTCCTGCTTGCGGCCGGAATTATCGGTCCGCGCCAGGCAGAACATCAGGTTGGCGTACTGTGCTTGTGTCGTCCACGTCTTCTGCCCGTTGAGCAGGTAGTGGTCGCCACGCCGCTCGGCGCGCGTGCGCAGCGAAGCAAGGTCCGAACCCGCGTTCGGCTCCGAGAAGCCTTGGCACCACCAATCTTCGCTCATCAGGATGCGGGGAAGGTAATAGGCTTTCTGCTCGGCATTCCCGAAATGAATGATGACGGGTGCGATGAGCGAAACGCCACAGGGATTGACGCGGGGCGCACATTCCGACGCCAGGGCTTCCTCGCAAATGAAGCGACGCAGGGCGTTCCAGCCGGGACCGCCGTGTTCGACCGGCCAGTGCGGCGCGGCCCAGCCCCGTGCGCCAATCGTGCGCTCCCAAGCGACGTGCTCCTGCTTGGTAAGGGGCAGATTGTCCCTGACCTTGCGGGCGACCTCGGGGTCGATGTTATTGCGCACGAACGAAGCCACCTCTTCACGAAAGGCCTCATCCTCTTCGGAGTAGCGCAAATTCATGGCTCGTCTCGCTCATTTGTTTCAGTAATCAAGGTGCGACGTTGCGGTCGTGCTCCGCAAAGCTGCTGCCCTCCCGAGCCAGCCGCACGAGGAGATCGGCGGGGCGCCAGCGTTCGCCATAACGGCGGTAATAATCCTCGACGGTGGCGAGCAGTGCGCGCAGCCCCACCGTATCGGCATATTTCATCGGTCCACCCCGCCATGCCGGAAAACCGTAGCCAGCGGTGTAGATGACATCGATGTCGCTCGCGCGCAGCGCGATGCCTTCCTGGAGAATCTTTGCCGCCTCATTGATCATTCCATAGAGGCAACGGCGCGTGATCTCCTCGGCGCCGTTATCGCGCGGCTTTATCCCAAGGCGCGCGACCTCTGCGGCGACCAAAGGCTGCAACTGAGGGTTCAGCAGCGGTGCTCTATTTCCTTTCTCATAGCGAAAGAATCCGGCGCCGCTTTTCTGGCCGTAGCTGCCAGCGTCGACGAGTGCCTGGATGAGCATAGGCGCGTCCTTTGGCCAGCTTCCTTCCGCGATGCGGCGCTTCTCCACGTCCCAACGCACATCGAGACCGGCCATGTCCAGCATGGCGAACACGCCCATAGCAAGGCCGAAATCGGTCAGAGCGCTGTCGACCTCGGCAGGCGTTGCACCTTCAAGTAGCAGCTCCTGCGCCTCGCGCAGATAGGGATCGACCATCCGGTTGCCAACAAACCCATCGCATATTCCGACGACGACGCCGACCTTGCGCATCCGGCGGCATAGCCCCTGGCTTGTTGCCAGCACATCATCGGCAGTCTTCTCGGCGCGCACGATCTCGACAAGCCGCATGATGTTAGCCGGGCTGAAGAAATGAAGGCCGATGACATCCCCCGGGCGATTGGTCACCGCAGCGATCTGGTCCACGTCGAGAGTGGAGGTATTGGTCGCAAGTATGGCGCCCGCCCGAACATGGCGGTCGAGCTCCCTGAAGACCGATTGCTTCACGTCCATACGCTCGAAGACAGCTTCGATGACAAGATCGACGTCGGCGATGCCTGCGTAATCGGAGACGGGCGACAGAAGGGCGATACGGTGATCGGCTTGCGCCTGACTTAAGCGTCCTTTTGCGACAGAGCCGGCATAGAAGGAGCGGATGCGCTCTATCCCTTTGTCAAGCGAGGCTTGCGAGGCATCCAACAGGCGTACCGGGATATCCGCATCGAGAAGGCTCATCGTGATACCAGCTCCCATGGTGCCAGAGCCGATCACGGCGGCGCGCTCGATTTGGCGCTGCAGCGTGTCCTTGGCGAGCCCCGGGATTTTCCAGACGCGGCGCCCGGACAGAAAGTGGTGGATCAGACCGGAGGCCGCCTCTGAGCCGGCGCATTCCCGAAAGAACTCCCACTCGCGCGCCAGGGCTTCGCTGAAAGGAACGGTCGCCGCCAACTTGACCGCGTCGACAATGCAACGGGGACCGAGAAGATGTGGCTTGCGCGCGGCGCGCGCGTAGGCGTCTTCGAAGATCGAACCAGGAACGTTCGCCAGCAGCTCGTTCCGGCGGCTGACAGGTCTCACGGGTTGGTCTGCGTGAGCTCGTGCGAAAGCCAATGCCGACGCGAGCAAGTCGCCCTCGACGATTGCATCGACAACGCCAAGCGATCGGGCGGCGGCGGCATTGATTACCGCTCCGTCCATCATCAGCTCCATGGCCTTCTCGACACCAGTAAGACGCGGAAGTCGCTGCGTCCCCCCGGCTCCGGGCATGATGCCGAGCTTGGCTTCGGTTAGCCCGAAACGAGCCCGATCGAGCGCAACCCTGAAGTGGCAGGCAAGCGCCAGTTCCATCCCGCCGCCCAACGCCAGGCCATCGACAGCGGCGACAACGGGACGGGGGAAATCCTCGATGGTGTTGAAGACGTCGTTGGCATCCGGCTTGCCGACTGCCTCGTAGAAGTTCGCTGAACCAAGGCCGCGCTCGACCTCATTGAGGTCGGCACCGGCGGAGAACAACCCATTCTCGCCAATGATGACCACAGCGTCGACCTGCGCGTCCCCCGCCTCCGCGATGGCAGCGGCCAGTGCGGCGCGCATCGGCTGGTTCATCGCATTGACTGGCGCCTGGTTCAACGTGATGACGCCAATACCGTTCTTGACGGTCAATCGGGCAGGATTCAACTTGTTCTCCTTGTAAGCCAGTCCGCCACGGTGTGGCACGGACAGCGCGCGCCGAGCTCATGGGAGCAGATTCTACTGCTTGAGGCTTTCGCTCGCCTCGAACGACTTGAGAAAAGTTTCGCGTATCTTTGGTTTGACAAGCTTTCCCAAAGCATTTCTCGGAAACTCATCCCAAAAGACGATATCACTGAGACGTTGGTGCTTGCCGAGCCGGGCATTGGCCCATTCAAGCAGCTCGTGCTCGGTGACTGCAGACCCCGCGCGTAGTTTCACCAGACCGACCGGCGTTTCGCCCCACTTCCGGTGCGGTGCCCCGACGACGACGAGCTCGACCACGTCTTGATGCTCGCCGATGACCGCCTCAATGTCCGCCGGGTAGATGTTCAGCCCGCCCGTGATAATCATGTCCTTGCGACGGTCCATGATGTAGATGAAGCCCTCTTCATCACGGCGCCCGATATCGCCCGACTTGAGAAAAATGCGGCCGGAGGCGTCCCGCCACAGGAGGCTGCGCGTCTCATCGGGACGGTTGAAGTAGCCGCCCATGGTGAACGGTCCGAGGCCGACGATTTCACCAACCTCCCCAGCCGGCAACTCGCGACCTTCCTCATCAATGATGCGGATTTCGCAGCCAAGAATCGGGCGCCCCACCGAGCCAGGCTTCGTGGAATGCTCGCTCGGCTTGGCAAGCGTGCCAAAGCCTTCGGTCAAGCCGTAAAGCTCAAAAAGGTTTGGCGTTATGCGCGCCAGCGTCTGCGATTTCGTGTAGCCGTGGAGCTTCGAGCCGAGGGTAAGCAGCCCACGGATACTGCTCAGATCCGCGCCAGCAAGCGACGGCTCCTCCAGGATCATGTTCAGTTGCGTGGGAACGAGCATCGTGTGGGTCACACGATGGCGCTCGACCAGCGCAATGATATCGGGCGCACTGCAACGGGGCGGAGAGACGACAGTACCACCAGCAATGATGGCCGACATCAGGTTGATCCAAGTTCCCGACGCCGACAATGGCGTGCCGAGTAGAGCAATGGCGCGACTGTCGATGTTCATGTCGAGGCCGCACAGGATTCCAAGGGCCTGTAGCGACTGATGCGACCGGATGATGCCTTTCGGGGTGCCGGTTGTACCTGAGCTGTACCAGAGGCAAGCCATATCCGGGAGCTGATGCCAGCGTTCCGGGCGGTGGTCCTCGCTGCCCGAGAGCAAATCATCCAGAGTTCGCCAGGCCGGAGCCTCAAAATCAAAGGCGACCCAGCGATCCGGCTGGACGCTCGGCAGCGTCGCGCGCAATTCCTCGACGCGATCGAGATAGTCTCGCCCTGCGAAGAAGAATGTGGCTGCCGCATCCCTGAGCAGCAGTCCCATCTGGTCGCCCGACAAGAATGCACTGACCGGCACGAAACAGCCACCCGCCTTGTGCGTCGCGAAGATGAGTTCGATAAGCTGATAGCCGTTTGGCGCCAGCGCCGCGACCCGGTCACCAGCGCGCAGACCCGCTGCTCGAAGGGCGTTCGCCAAGCGATTGGTGTGCTGGTCGAACTCCCGCCAGGTCACCACCGTGCTGTCCATAATGATAGCAGGCTTGTCCGCGAAGCTTGCCGCATGTGTCGAGATTAGATCTGGAATATTCAGGAAGTTGGTATCAAGCATCGACGGCTCCAGACATCATCGACAACGACGGCAATTGGTTAACTGATGGAGAACGGCTTCCAGTACCACTGCGCTGCGCGGACAGCGAGTCTCGATCTGTTCGAATATGTTATCGATAACATACGAATTCTGTATCACAATCTTTTTGTTCAAGCATCGACCGCGACATCGTGTCCAGACGAGGCCGTGACCTCGAACAAGCCTCGTATCTTCCGCTTAGGCGCTCTGCCGACGCACAATCTCGAACCCTCGATCGATCACGCGTGGCCCTTCGTATGTCCCGGCGATCTTCTGCAGCAGGACTTCAGCACAAATCTTGCCCAGCTCGCGCCGCGGCGTTCGGACAGTCGTGAGCGAAGGCACTGTTTCTCCCGCGATTTCGACATCGCCGAAACCTGTAATCGCGATGTCCTGCGGGACGCGCAGTCCTCTGCGCTGGGCCTCCATAAGCGCCCCAACTGCCAGGGTGTCAGACCCGAAAACGATGGCGTCCGTGTCAGGGTGCCGCTCGAGCAACCTGTCGAGGATAACGGCTCCCTCATGGATCGCGAAGGAGCCACCTTGTGTCTGGCTGTCCTGGCATTCGTATCCGGCTTCGCTCAGCGCTTTCTTCCAGCCGCGCCGCCGCTCCAACGAGCGATCGTTGTGCTCTGAATCGACGTAGCCGAACCCTATCTTGCGATACCCCCAATCCATCAGCGAGCGGGTCATTTCATAGACCGCGCGCTGGTTGGAGAAGCCCACAACAATGTCGAGCGGCCTCGTCGTCTTGCACCAAGTCTCGATGATCGGGACGCCCGAGCGCTTGCACATTTCCTTGGTGCGGTCGGTATGCCGGCTTCCTGTGAGGACCACACCCGCCGGCCGCCAGCCCAGGAATTCCGATAGGATCTCTTCCTCGTATTTATGATCGTAGGAGGAGCAGCCCACCATTGTCGTGTAGCCCTTCGCGATCAGGGTAGCCGTCATTTCCTCGATGAAATCCGAGAAGACCGAGTTGGCAAGGCTCGGTACGGAGACTGCTACCATGCGGCTCTGTCGAGACGACAAGCTGCCCGCGACGAAGTTCGGTACGAACCCGAGCTCATCGATGGCTTTGCGGATACGTTCCAACGTACTCGGGGAAACCTTGTTGGGCGTGCGCAGCGCGCGCGAAACCGTCATGGCAGTCACGCCAGCGCGCTCGGCGATTTCCTGCATCCGTACCGAGCCTTTCGGTACGACCTCCGCGACCGGCGGAAGCACGGCACTTATCTTGCTGGTTCTAGGCGCGGCCATTACGAGCTTTCCTTGGGCCGGGAAGCAGCTTGCGCCCCAGAACCGACCGTATATGTAGGCTATCGATCTGTACGCGACCAGTCGTCGACGGCAGGTTGTCCCCGCTCCGTATGACGCGCGCGCTTCCTGGGTGATCTGAAATCATGCAGCCGTAGCTCTCAGGTCCTCGCCACCGATCATGACCCGTTCCTCCGCGATCCATGCGCTCATCTGCCCATCCGGACAGTAGCTGCGCGTGATGGTGACGAGCCGCGGCAGGATGCCGTCCGGCGTCTCGATGCCCGCCGCCATCGATGCGTAATCAGCGAACCAGAGCTCAAGCAGGTAATCGAACCCCTCCTGATCGTTGGCTCGCGGTTCCCGGAGCTTGACGTTGGCCGGAGTATCGAGGCCGAAGTTGTGCACGGCGCGAACAATTCCCGTTGCCTTGTCCTGCCGTAGCAATGCCTTGGCCACTTGCCGCTCCAGAAGTGCGGCATCGCCGGCTTGCTCGAGCGACATTGCGAGCACCACTTTATGTGCGCCCGAGCCGGGAGTTCCGCTAATGCAGGATTCTTCGCGATAGAACCGGATGGCGCAATTCGGCAGGTCAAGGAACCTGCGCTCGTCGTCTACCAAATCCTGCGTTGCTGCAGCGCCATCGATGCTGGAGCGGGTGGCAAGGACCGCGTCCTCACCATCAAACCAAAGCTGACATATGCCCTCATACGGTGCGTTTGCCGACGCGGCGAGGCTTGCCAGCGGCTCCGAGAGTGGCGTCGCGACGAGATGGTTCTGAACATAGCGCCGCATGCCGAGACGAGCTGTCCTGCCTTTCAGCGCATAAGGACCGTGCTGCTCCCGCCAGTAGTTGCTGAACTCATTGAGCGAACGGTCCGGACGCTTGCGCATGCAAAAATTCAACTTGAGCATTCCTTCCTCCCTGCGCCGCGGCCTGTGGGCTGGTCGGCTAGGCCAGCTGGAGGCGGACCTCGATATTGCCACGTGTGGCGTGCGAGAAGGGGCACATGTGATGGGCCTTCTCGACGATTTCCATGGCTTTTGCACGATCGAGACCGGGCATGTCGACGGCAAGAGCGGCGGCGAGCGCAAAGCCTTGATCTTCAGCCTTGCCGATGGTCACCTCGGCACTCACCGAGCAAGCCTCCAGCTTAACGCCAGATTGCAGGCTCACGAAGCGTACGGCACTCTCGAAACAGGCCGAGTACGCCGCAGCAAACAACTGCTCAGGATTGGTTCCGGGAGCGCCGTCGCCGCCCATCGCCTTCGGCCGCGTTAGCGCCAGATCAAGAATTCCATCACTTGAGCGCACGTTGCCAGCGCGGCCTCCGACGGCCTTGGCTTGTGCCGTATAGAGCGGCGTTACTATTGCTCGCATCGAATGGCTCCTTCGTCCGCTTCAGGCAGAGACGAGATCATGGATCGGGATGCCACGGGGATAGGCGTCCGTGCGCTCCTTGGAGACCCGGAAGTTGAGCTGCGCACCGTCGGTCTTGGCGATCATGATCGTGAAATGCGATTGCTCATGCAGCGAACGGACTTTGCAACCCTCCAACAGGTGGCCCATGTACGCTTGGCCCTCATGACAGACTGTCAGGTGAACATGGATGTTCGGCTCACCCTCGCGGTAGACAATCCCCGAGGCGCCCTCAGAATCGTAGGTGTCGCAATTCCAGCCGAGAGTTCCGACCCCGCTACATTCCATCAGGCCTTGTAGCTCAATCACGCCGGGCTGCGCCTCGACCGCCCCTTTTGTGAGCGGCATGCTGAGCCGTGCTGAACGCAGGCCGCCGACGATATTGAGGACTAAGCCAGTTTTGATGTCGTGCTCTTTAGCGACGGCCATGATCTCGTTGTATAGATCGCCATCTGGATCGAGCTGAGCCACGATGATGTCGGTAATTCGGGCATGTGCAGTTCGCGCTACCATGAGCCTATCTTCTCGTTCAGTTTCTGAGGGTTGCGATTGGATGGCACGACTGCCATGCCGATGATCTTATGTGGATGTTAGCGATAACAAGCACGACTTGTCAATGTACTACGATCGCTCTCAGTACGATCGATGACGGCGGCATCACCATGATGGCTCATCCCGGACATGTGCCGCGCGGCGGCGAAACCAAAGGTCATTGCGGGTCCGATGAGGGATCCCGCCCCCGGGTAATGTCCGCGGAACACATTCGCCGCGTCATTGCCTGCTGCGTAGAGCCCTTCGACGGCCGAGCCGTCCTTACGCATCACCCTTGCATTGGCATCAATGCGGATACCTGCGAACGTACCCACATCACCAGCGAAGAACCAGAGCGCGTAGAAAGGCGGACGACGGAGAGGGGCAACATTGGCATTGAAAGGATTGGTCTCGTCACCGAGAAACGCGCCGTAGGCGTTGCGGCCTTTCCCGAACTCAGGATCTTCCCCTCGTTCGGCATATGCATTGTAAGCCTCCACCGTTGCCTGCAGGTGACCGGCGTCGATGCCTGCTTGTACTCCCAGCTCGCTTATCGTCGCTGCGCGTGTGATGTAACCGGACTGGATAAGCGGGCCGATCGGCAGGAACGGCTTCGCGTAACCTAGTCCGTAGCGGCTGAAGGCATCGTGATCGCAGATGAAGAACGCGCCGGCAGGGCGACCCGCGTCCGGATGCTTGATGAGGCTCTCCACGAATTCATGATAGGAGCGGCTCTCGTCGGTGAAGCGCTTTCCGTTGCGCAGGACAGCGATCGTTCCCGGCTTTCCCTGGTTCACGGAATGAATGATCCCGCCCCAGCTACCGTCTGGCCGTGGAACCTTGGAAATAGGCATCCACGCCGCTGGATTGGACATGACCTCATCGATATAGCCGCCAGCGCTTTCGGCCATGCGCGCCCCATCCCCCACGTTTCCTGGCGCCACGATCGATACATGGTCCTCATGACCCGCAGGGTGGCGGAATACCTTCCGCCGGCGCTCCACGTCATGCGAGAACCCGCCGCTGGCGAGCACCACGCCGCGGCGGGCTCGCACTTCGATCAAGTTTCCGCGCCGGTGGACGACAGCGCCAACCACTCGGCCGGCCTCGATCCGCAGATCCATCGCTGGAGCCAGCGTCCACAGTCTTCCGCCGCTTGCGAAATAGGCGCCCGCCAGTTGTGCCACAAGCGCGTTGCCATTCACCAGCGAGCGCCCGCGACCGTGTATCAGCCTGTCCCAACCATATTTGGTGAGCAGCGCGCTGACACGCAGTGTCGACTGCAATGAACGCCCGAACTTATAAAGGTGGCGCAGGTCCGACCCGGAGCTCACCCCCATTCCGAACAAGGCGAGCTCGCGCGGCAAGGGACGCAAGCGTGCGAACTCCTCCCCTAATATCGACGCATGCACGGGGGAAGCCTGGATAGAGCGACCCATCTTCTGGCCGCCTGGAAATTCCGGATGGTAATCGATCATCCGCGTCGTCGCAGAGAAAGAGATGCCCACCGTCGATGTGAAAAAATCCACCATCGCGGGACCGTTGCTGAGGTAGGCCGCGACCATGACAGGGTCGAAGTCCTCTCCGCACAGTTGTCTCAAATAGTCGGTCGCCCGTTCAGGGCTGTCTCCCAGGTTTTCACGGGCAGCCAGCGGATTGTCCGGTATCCACAGGTATCCACCTGACGTCGCGGTGGTACCGCCAAAGACCGACGCCTTTTCTGTGACAAGGACGTCAAGGCCAGCTTTTATTGCCGTGATCGCAGCGGCAAAGCCGCCCGCGCCCGAGCCGACCACCAGTACGTCGCACTCATGCTTGTCCATACCATCTTCCCAATTCGCGGCGATGGTTGTAGAGGACGCCCTGCTCTAGGGATGTCCGCGTCCGTGGTCACTCAGCCGCGCCGAGCGACCGTTTCCCGAAAGTCCTTGTTCGCCGATGTCGCGGCATTCAGGAGAAGGGTGGTGTCGGCCGAGTAGAAGAAA